>NZ_JAVLFP010000109.1:0-20011 GCF_046052825.1 Limnohabitans sp. | reverse complement strand
GGCGCTGGTGGGTGCGG
Source organism: Limnohabitans sp. (assembly GCF_046052825.1). Taxonomy (GTDB): domain Bacteria; phylum Pseudomonadota; class Gammaproteobacteria; order Burkholderiales; family Burkholderiaceae_C; genus Limnohabitans. The sequence goes on along the minus strand of NZ_JAVLFP010000109.1, from coordinate 19,994 downwards.
TGAGGGTGGGCGCGTCATTGACGGAAACAACACTGACCGTGCGAACCACGGGGTCAGACGATGCGCCGTCTGCGTCGGTCACCCGCAGGGTGATGTTGCGCGTCTCGGTGTTGGGGTTTTGCGAGTTGGTCTTGAAGGTCAGGCTGCTGAGCACAGACTGGTAGGTCGCCAGGCTGGCACTGCCACTCAAGACCAACTTGCCCGGCGTGAGCGTGTCAACAGCCAAGCCGCTGGCACCTAGGTCGATGGCAAGTTTGTCGCCCTCAAAGTAGTTGCTGATGGTGACGGTGGCTGACTTGAGGTTGGTGCTGTCGACGTCACTGACTTGCAGGGTAGAGAGAATTTGAACCGCTGCGGCGTCTTCGGTGTAAACAAACAGGCCGCTGTTGGGCGCGATGACGGGGGCATCGTTGACGGCCTGAATGGGCAAGACAAACGTGCTGGGCAAGCTGTTGAGGCTGCTGTAGACGGTGTCTGCCACCGCATAGCTGATCTTGATGTCGGCATTGCGGTTGAGGTCGGGCGAAATTTTCAGGCCAATTTCATGGGCGCTGTTCAAGGTGATCAGCGTACCCGCAGCGCCCAAAGTGATGGGGTTGCCATTGAGGTCGTACAAGGTGCCGCCAGTGACGGACAAGATGCGGACCTGGGTGGGGATTTGCCCTGCATCGGCATGCAGGTTGTTGACCACCAAACCTTTGAGGGTGGTGAGGGTGGCGTCTTCGACCACGGGTGCAAAGCCCGTGACGGTGCGGAAGTTGATGTCGCCGCCAGCCTGCGGGGCGGCACGGCTGAGCACGTCCACCGTGATGGTTTGCGATGCCAGCGCTGGGGCATCAGCCAAGCCAGCTTGAGCCGGGTCTTGGGCCGTGATGGTGATGGTGCCCGAGACGCCTGCTTTTTCACCGGTGAAGGTGAGGTTTTGCAAAGCGCTGTTGACATCGTCCAAACGACCGGCCACGGTGTAGTGGGTGGCGTCGATTTGTCGCACGTCCACGCCTGTGGCGGCAGACAGGCTCAAGGTGCCATGGCTGGCGGTGATGTCGACTTTGACGGACTTGCTGTCCAGGTCAGACACGTTCAAACCACTGACAGACATCGGGTTGCCAGCACTGCCCGTCAAGAAGCTGGGCGCGTCGAGCACCGTGGGTGCCGGCATGGCGTGGCCTGACAGGGCCACGGGTGCAGACTTGACAGAGTAAACATCAGAGTCAGTGACGCTGGCACTGAGTTTGATGTCACCAGCCGATGCGGTGAAGTTGAGCGAAGCCAGGGCCAGGTTGATGTTGGCCGCGGTGCCCACCAAGGTGAGGCCGCCGTTGTCGAGGCTGGTGGTGGCCAAACCCGCAACATCGGCCACTTGCAGGGTCATGTTGGTGGGGTTGAGGGTGACGGTGAGTACGCCACCATCCATGTCGGAGACGCTGAATCCCGTGATGGGTGTGATCGCGCCGGCCACCGCTGAGGTGGGCAAGGCGGCCGTGATCAGCTCGGCAGGGTGATGCAAGGTGACGGCGACTTCTGTGGTGCCGTGCAAGACTTGACCATCCGGTTGCACCACACCGTCGGTGGCGTCCATCAAGACGAAGGCCTTGTCCTGTGAGTTGGGCACCTTCAGGGTGAGCTTGGCGAGTGCGCTGTTGATGTCTTTGAGGGTGCCCGTCAAGGTCATCACCTGGACGTTGCCGTCCACTGCGACTGGATGCGCGATGGCAATGCCAGTGCCACCAAAGACGGCTGAGGCCACGGTGGTGATCTTGACCGTCAGGACTTGGGTGGGTTTGTAGTAGTCGAACGAGAAGGCAGACAGCGAGGTCTCAACGCCAGTGCCCAAGTCCAAAGCGAGCGGCCCGGTGACTTGGGGCACAAAGGGGTCGTCATTGAGAACCGTGAAGCTGCGAGCCAAGAAGGAAACTTGCTCAGTGCCATTGAAAAACTGGGTTTGACCCAAGGGGTCGGTGATGACCACACCAAACTTCTCATCCAACTCTTTGATGTTGTCGCCCTGCACCATGACCAACACGTCGACGGTGGACTGGCCGGCAGCAAAGGTCACACTGCCGCGAGGAATGACGCCACCGACAAAGTCGGCGGCTGTCATGCCTAAGCCCAGGTTGACCTTGTAGTCGAGGGTGACCACGCTTTCGATGTTGCCCGCGCGTGTGAGGGTGATGGTGAATGGGGTGTGGGCCCCATCATTGCCTTCGAATTGCGCGAATTGGTCATTGACACCTGGCACCACAGAAGCCACTGAGACCCGGGCCGGCACGATCATGCCAACCGGCGCTGCGGCGATGGCATCGCTCAGTGCGCCGTCGTCGATGGCCGTCCAGGTGGTGGTTTTGCCCGACACATAGTCGAGCAACTTGGCTTCGACCCATTCACCACGCACCACAGCCTGAGCACGGATGATGTCGGCCAGGGCGGTGACGGCTTCGGTGCTGCTGTCGAGGGTGCCGGTGCTGGCAACGCGTTCAATGTGGGCGTTGACTTGAACCAGGGCAGTGGCCACTGGATCGAGCTTGGCAAGGGCGATGGTGTCAAGTGCGTAGGCTTTGCCCACTTCGTTGAGTGCAGTCCACACCAGGTTGCCGGCGCTGGCATCGGCCAGTGCATGGGCCAAATCGGTGGTGTCGGCGTGCTTTGCAATTTGTCCGATCAGGGCCACGCTGAGGTCTTGACGCAAGGTCAAGGGATCGATGGTTGAACCCGCTTGGGTGATCAAGATTTGCAGAGTGGCGGCGCCCACATCCATCACGTTGGACAGTTCGGCCGCGACTTTTTGGTAGCTGATGGCTTCGGCGCGGGCAGCGGCCACTTGCGCCACGACGACGGGGTCTGCGCTGGTGGTGTCTTCGGCAGTGGCGGCCCGGAACGGGTCGTAAGTGCCCAACTCGGGGTTGCTGGTTGGGCCAGAGCCCAAGAGGCCGAGTTGTTTGACCCACACAACCGCAGCATCGGTCGACACCGAGTTGGCAATTTCATACTCGCGGATCAGGGTGGTGACCGGGTTGATGACGCGGTAGCCTTGAGACGCTTCGTATTTGGACTGGAAGTCCAGACCGGTGGACACGTCCACACCACCCAACATGACCAAGGGGCCATTGGCTGGCAGGCTGAAAGCGCCAACCGCATCGGTGAGGGACACGGCCTCACCGGCATCCAAGACGCCGACATGACCGCCTTTGCTGACGGCTTTGTTGTCCACGAACACGGTGGCACCGGTGATGTAACCGTCCAAGCCAGAGTTGGTAACAGCCAGGGCCAAGTCGTCAGACAAGGTGTTGGAAGGAATGTCTTGCACCACGTTGCCAGCTGCATCGGAGACGCTGGCGGAGAAGTGGTAGGTGATGCTGCTGTTGAAAGAGGCCACATCGCTGGCAGGCACGGTGACCGACCAAGTGCCGCCAGACACGATGCCTTCGAACTGGAACAAGACGGTTTTGCCGTCGGAAACGAAAAGCGTGACGACCTGGCCTGCTTCGGCATCTGTTTGGCCCGTGATGACCAAATCACTTTGGGCCTCAGCGGTGCTGAGCACGTGGTCGTCAGAGACCGCATGGAGGGTCAATGTTGGCGCGGTGGTGTCAACCTTGAAGGAGGTAGACGTTTGTTGAGAGATATTGCCTGCAACGTCCAGTTGCCGCACATAGACGGTGTAGAGGCCATCGCCAAAGTCTTTGAAGTTGACGGTGTTGCCGGTTGCGTCAATGTCAACCAGTGGGCCGTTGTTTTTGGCGTATTGCCACACTGCGGTGGCATGGGCTTCTAGGTTGGCAAAGAAGACCGTGCCGTTTTGGGTGATGTTGTCGCTTTGGCTTGAACCCGTGTCTTCGACCAGTGCAAGCACCGGCGCAGCGACTGTGGTGTCAAGGGTGAAGCTCAGGCTGGCATCGGCACTTGTGTTGCCTGCCGCATCGGTTTGATGGATGAGGATGGTCTTGGCGCCGTCGCCAGTGACGGTGAGGCTGGTGCCTGTGCCGGTTTTCCAAGCGCCACCATTGACTTTGTATTCCCAGGTGGCATCCGCAGACTCCAAACCCACTTTGACCAGTCCGCTGTTGGCGTAGCGGGTGATGGAACCGTCGAGTTCTGAAACTTGGCCCGTGATCTCGGGCGAGGCCTTGGGCGCATCCACCAAGGTGTCGATGGTGACCTTGGCGCTGATGACTTGGCTGGGGTTGCCTGCCGGGTCCAAGCTCTTGACCTTGACGTCGAACTGGCCTTGACCCAAAGCGGCGACATCGTCAGTGCTTAAGTTGAGGCTCCAGGTTGTGCCTTGGGTGGTGACGCGATCGCTCGCATACGTCACGCTCTTGTTGCCCAGGGAGAACTCCACTTGCGGCACGGAACCCAATTCAAAGGTGCCCGTCAGCAACACGCCGCCTTGCGATTCCACCGCATTGATGGTGTTGTCCCCAGCCACCGGGCGGGTCAAGGTGGGGGTGCCAGGCTCTACGGTGTCCACCGTGAAGTTGAGTGGCACGGTGGTGGCAACGTTGCCTGCGGCATCGGTGCTTTGCACCACCAAACGGTGGGCGCCTTGACCGAATGTGTCAACCAAGTTTTTGCTCAAGGGCAGCGACCAGTTGCCGTCGGTCAACTGTGCATTCAAGGTTTGCAACACCACGCCTTGTGCGTCTTGCACCAACACTTTGACCAGAGAACCTGCCTCAGCCGTGCCCTGCAAGGTGAGCAAGGCCGCTTGCGCTGCGTTGAGGGTAGTGCCCTCAACGAGACCCGCCGCCATGGCCACGGCTGGCAAGGCGGTGTCGACCACAAAATTGACGGGTTCGCTGACGGTGGCGTTGCCATAGACATCGGTCGCGGTGACCAGGAGCTGGTGGCTGTGGCCCGGCGTGGTGTCGCCCAATTGGGCAATTTGTTCAGGCGTGAGCTTGAGGGTCCACACGGTGTCGCTGCGCACCAAGTTGCCGGCTGCGATAGACAAAGGTGACTGACCGTCGACCGAGAAACTCAGGCTGGTGTTGGCAGGTGCAGCGCCGGTGAGCACAATGCCTTGGGCGGCTTGGCTGGCGTTGATGATGTTGCTGCTGGCGTGACCTTCTGTGATTGGGGTGAGCACCGAGGGCGCATCGGGTGCGATGGTGGCCAGGGTGATCGGCTGAGACGTGACCTGAGACACGTTGCCCACCGCATCGGTGGTTTGCACATGCAGGGTGACTTGTCCTTGCAGGGCTTTGAGTTGGGTGGCCGACAAGGTGGCTGTCCAGACTTCACCCGAGCGAACCACCTCGATGGCGTGCTCTTGAATGGACAGTGCCACGATGGAGCCTGCCTCTGCTCTGCCTGAGATGGTGACGCCTGAGGCGGCGTCTGCGGGGGTGACCATCAAATCAGCGGCACCATGGCCCGATAAGTTCACCCCGGTGATGGCGACGATCACTGGCGCATCAGGGGCCTTCAAATCGACCCACAACTGAGGGCCTTGGATGCTCGTGGAGTTGCCAGCAGCATCAGTGGCAGTCACCGTCACATTCACCGAACCGCCGGTGGCAGATGCACTGTTGAGGGCTGCGGCAAGTTGGGTGCTGTTGAGGGTGAGTGTCCAGTGGTTGCCAGAGACCACGCTGACGGCCTCCAACGCACCTACCTGGACCACGACAGTGGCGCCCGGTGAGGCCGCGCCTTGCAACACCACACCGGCTTTGGCCAACTCGAGGTTGATGGTGTTGTTGCTGCGGGCGCTGATGTCTAGCTCAGGCGACAGGGTGTCGACAGACAAAGAATGCAGAGCAGATGCGGAGACGTTACCCGCCTTGTCGGTGCTGAAGACTTGAACATCTGCGTTGCTGAGTTGTCCCAAGGCTTGGATGTCTTTGGGAGCCAGTGTGCATGTCCAAACCAAGCTGCCGTCAGACTGAACCGCCGTATCCACGGGGATAACCTGGCCCGCGATACGCAATTCGATTTGAGTGCCCGCATCGGCCTTGCCTGAAATCGTGACGCCTTGAGCGGCTTCGACGATGTTGATGATGTCGTCACCGGCAATCGCGGTCTGAGCAAAACTTGGCGCTGTGGGCGCATGGGTGTCGAGCGTGAACGCCATGAAGCCCGAAGCCAAGGGCTTGAGTGTGACGGTGTCTGTGATGACCACAGCCAAAGACTTGGCGCCGTCTGAGCCCAAGTCGGCAAACGAGAAGGTGACCGATCCTTGGTCAAGTTGTGCCTGGGTGATCACGCCGCGGTAGGCCACCACGTCACCAAACATCACTTCAACTTGGTTGCCGACAACGACGGTGCCATTGAGTTGCGTGAGGTCAACGTGGATGAATGGGTTGGCGAACTTGGTGAGGGCGTCTGTGCTGCTGATGCCAGAGTCAGAGCCTTCGGCCAGGCGAATGTCGACCACTTTTTGCCCCGAAGCAACGACGGACAACAAGTGCTTCAATGCATTGAAAGATTCACCCACCAAGCCGCTGGTAGCCGCTTGGGAGATGTCGTCTTGCACCACTTTTTGGTATTCGTAAATCGACTTCAGTGTGGTCGCTGAGATGTTGTTGCCCGCTGCAATCAACTCAATCACATTGCTGGCCACATGGGTCAAGATATTGGCCAGAGTGGTGCTGTCGGCCAAATTCAATTGGCCTGTTCCCACTTCGCTGATGAGCTTGACCAATTGAGCCAGCACATCGGCACCCGCAGCTTGGGCATCGCCCGAACCAGTGGCCGCCACGGCGACTGCACCGGTGACCATCAGGTTGGCTACTTGGGCTGCTTTGATCTGGTTGGCAATCGCGCTGGCCACATCTGCTGCTGACGCACCGGCGTTGCCCGCGATGCTGAGCGGGTCGTAGGTCAGCAGATTGACGTTGCCGACCAAACCCAGCGCCTTGCTGACCACCAGGCCGGCGGCATCGGCGGTCAAACCCAGTTTTTCAACATAGGTTTGCACCAAGGTCGTCAAGGGGTTGATGACCGATGCACCTGAGGGCGCGTAGAGTTTGACGGTGAAGTTCAGGTGGGTCGAGGTGTCGGTGGTGGTGTGAGAAACACCGCTGGCATCCACAAACTTAAACACGCCCTCTGCAACGATCTTGCCCGATCCAGGCGGCAGCTTGCTGAGGTCAAAACCACCCTTGGCATCTGTGAACAGGTAGACGCCATTGAGGGGTTTACCCGTGCCGTCGTCGCGATAGACCTTGGCATCTTGCAAATAACCGTCGGCCACATAGCCCAGATTCAAACCGGCGACCTGAATTCCTGAACCACCGCCGCCAAACCCACCCAACAACAAACCCGGCGCAAGGCTGGCGAGTGATGGAAAGGAACTGACAGGGGTGAGCTCTGGAATTTGAGCCACCGCTTTGGGCGCCGAGGTTTCTTCATCTGCTTTGGCGATAGTCGCATTGACTTCGTCGTCAATGACGTTGCGCATGGCCAGGCGAGCGGCATCGGGCGTGATGGGATACGCCTGCGCCATAGTTTGGGTGTTGGCCAACTCATCTTGCAGCACTGCCCCAAACGCGGCACGTGCGCTTGGCGTGGTTTGTGTCGCATCAGACGCAAGCGGGTCGACCAAGACATTGTTTTCGGTTGACTGCGCAGCGTCGCCTGGCTGGCCAGATGCGATCGACTCCAGGGCATTGGAGACGGCTTGATCTTTGTCTAAGGCGGGTGAATTTGAAGGATCAAGCGTCTGTTTTTTTTGAGCGGCTTGAACCTCTTCAGCCAAGATGGCAGTGACCGCTAAACCCGCCGCTAATTTGTCGAGATCCTTCTTTCCAGACAGCAGCGAACGAGCCCCTTTTTTAAGGGACTGCAAGATCGCAGAAGATTTTTTCTTCTTTTCTGTCATGGACAAGGTTTGGGGTTACTTCGAAAAAAATTGTCGGATTTGTCGTATTTGTTGAATTTAACATTAAATCGACAAAATCTACGTAGATCCCGAATAAATAACTTGCGGCGTTTACTTAGCAACCACACAAACGGGGCACGACCGATGTCAGCTGTCCCAGCCTGCATCGTTTAAAATCATTGATAGAACTGATAAACGGCTAAATGATCATTATTTTTTGCAAAATCTTTAGGTCAAAAGAGCTCAAAACGTTATTTTTCCGTCCGCGTTTTTGGGGGAATACGCGCGTGACCTTAGATACTGAGATGGCCCACTTGTTTTTATGGGTATTTTTGTGCCACGTCTTTTTCAGTGGCTGGGTTTTTGCGCAAACCGCCCCAAAAAGTGCGAGCGCTCTGACTGCGCAAGAACAAATCAAAGCCTTGCTCGATCCAATTCGCGGACTGAACACGGAGATCAATTCGGGTCTACAAAAAATTGAACAGACCTGCGCCATGATTTCAAAAATGAAAATCAATGAAGCCAAACAATTGGCACAAAAAGCAGAAGTCAAATCAAATGGCCTTCGCAATGAGTTGAACGGCATGCGCCAGATCACTCTGCAGCAGAGTGAATTGTTTTCAAACAAAGTGGATGAGGCCCGGCAACGACTGAGCGGACAAGTGCAAGCGTGTGAGCAGTTACCTGCGCGTATTCTCAACAATGAGGCTTGCACAACGTTTCGTGCAAACAAAGAGGTGTTACAAAAAGTCAACGAAGCCGGTTCATATTTTTATTCCGAGGCCTTGGGCCGCGTCAAAAGTTATGAGCAGGCCCTTGAACTTGAGGCCAGTGGATGCACACGCCCTGGCTTTTTCATCCGACTGTGGTCTGCTGAACAGTCGCATTTGATGCCCACACTCAAAACGTCAGCGCAGTCATTTTCTGATCTTTTAAAGTGAAGAACAGAGCTTGCGGCTTATGAGCATTGTCAAAAACATCCAGCAACTCCAAGACAAGATAGCGGATCAGGTCAAGATCATTCTTTTGGTTCTGGTGACCTTGTCTCTGACTGGTATGGCGCTGATGATGTCTTGGAACTTTTTAGAGCAAAAAGAACGCAACACGCTGACCAAAGAAGGCATTCACTTTCAGGCTGCTTTGCGGCAACAGATTGGACAGGATGAAGCCGAGCTCATTTCGCTGATTTCAAATTCAAGCAAAGATTCCAGAAGTTTTGAAAATTTAAGTCGAACCATTTTTGAAGCGCATCCCAATTACTTGCGCCTTGAGCTACGCGATGAAACTGGCAAGCTGATTGCGGCTCGTGCCTCCGAAAAATCACCCGAGAAGTGGCCATCGGGAAGTCGTGTGGAGCTGCCGCCGGGTGTGGTGATCAATTTCTTCAAGGCGGTTGAAGAACAAAAACCTTTTTGGGCGCACAGCTACGCACCCTCGGGTCAAAGTGCTGTTGAAGTGATTGTCCCGTCAGTCAAGCTGCAACGGGTGTTGATTGTGAGGTTCAACCCAAACCACTGGTTGCCGCCGATCGGCACGCTGTCTATTCCAAACAACATCAAGGTTTATTTTTCTGAGTCAGCACCTCAAGAGACAGCCAATGACGCGTCATTTGCAACACCCCTGGGACTTGCGGGTTTGGATGCGTATCTGATTTTTAGCTTCAAAAATCACAGAGCTTCAGGTTTGAGCATGTCCAGTTTGGTGATTGTGACTTTGGGGCTGGCCCTGGCGATTTTGTTGGTGAGCTACAGCGCAGAGGTGAAACGTTCACGCAAATCGCGAGAGCAATTGGCGCAACAAGAGCTGACTCTGGCCAAGCAATCCCAGTTGAGCACTTTGGGGGAGATTTCCACCACCCTGGCGCACGAACTCAACCAGCCTCTTGCAACCATCACCAATTACATCGCCACGTGTGAAATCCGACTCAAGCAATTGGGTTACCAAGACAAGATACTGGACAAGGCCTTGAACGATGCACGTGGACAAACCATGCGTGCAGGGGAAGTGGTGCAATCCATTCGCAACTTCCTCAAGCGCGGACAATCTTTGCGCGCGACTGTTGATTTTGAAGAGGCCATCGCCCATTTGATGCCCATCATCAAAGCGTTGATCAAAGAGCACCGCGCCATGATCGAGGTCTCTTTAGAACCAGGCCTGTGTGCACGCGTAGACCCCGCCTTGTTTGAACAGATCGTGCTCAATTTGTGCAAAAACGGGCTCGATGCCATGGTGGATGTGCCCTACAACCAGAGAAAAATAACCATTCGAGCGCACACCACGCAATCGAGCAACGGACACCCATGGGCCAGGGTCGATGTGATTGACAAAGGCCACGGCGTCAAGCAAGAGAATGCAGACAAGTTGTTTGAGTCATTCTTCACCACCAAAACACAAGGTATGGGCATTGGATTGAATTTGTCACGTTCGGTTGCCGAAAGCAATGGGGGGCGCATCCTCTGGAAAAACAATGACGATGGCGGTGCAACCTTCTCCTTAGAACTGCCCAAATACACAGCCGCACCCGAAACACATTCTTAACACCATGTCTATCAGCCAACACCCCCTTCAATTGATTGAAGACGACACAGCCCTCGCGCAAAGCATCGTTGGTCTGCTGACGTCGATGAACCATGCCTGCACGCACTACAAAAGCGCAGAAGATTTTTTACTCCACCTGCAATCGAACCCTCAAGCGATGGGCTTGACCAGCTGCGTGATTTCTGATGTTCGTCTACCGCAAAAATCGGGGATTGATCTGCTCAAGCAACTCAAAAACGATTACCCTGAATGTGTGTGGCCCGTGATCTTGATCACAGGGCACGCGGAGGTAGAAATGGCTGTCGATTCGATTCAATCGGGGGCATTTGATTTCCTCAGCAAACCATTTGACCCCTTCCAATTGCTTGAAAAAGTAAGCAAGGCGATTGTCAAGTCTGAACAACTCAAAGTTCAACACGATTTTGTGATCGATTTTTTGCGCCACCTGTCGCTGCTGACAGAACAGGAAAAAATTGTCTGCAAGCTGATGCTTCAAAACAAGACCAGTCGCGAAATTGCTGAACTCCTGGGCAACAGCACACGGACGATTGAGGTACACCGGGCCACTATTTTGAAAAAAATGGGCTTTGACTCATTGCTCCAATTCGCGCAACAAAACGAGCGCTTCGAGCTTCTTAAAACGTCTCTGTAGCCGCTCACACCACCACAGGCTCAGGCTCCAGCCGAATTCCAAAGCGCTCGTACACACTGGTCTGAATGGCTTTGGCCAAGGTCATCACCTCGCCGCCTGTGCACGGGTGCTCGCGCCCGCCTTTGTTGACCAACACCAGCGCTTGTTTGTCGTACACCGCAGCATGCCCGACCGACTTGCCCTTCCAGCCACAGGCGTCGATCAGCCAACCCGCAGCGAGTTTGATGCTGCCGTCGTCCAAGGGGTAGTGCACCACCTTGGGGTCGCGCGCAATGATGTCGGCGCATTGCTCAGGGGTGACAGTGGGGTTTTTGAAAAAGCTCCCCGCATTGCCAATCACGGCTGGGTCGGGCAGTTTGGCGCGGCGAATGGCGCACACCCACTCAAAGACTTGCTGCGCATTGGGCTGCGAGATGCCAGTCTCGGCCATCTTGCGCTCCAAGTCGGCATAACCCAGCACCGGCTTCCAAACCTTGGGCAAACGAAAGCGCACACGGGTGATGAGGGCCTGGCCCGCCAAGCCCATGCTGCGAGACCCGCCGTGGGGCTGCTGGGGCCCGTGCTTGAACACCGAGTCACGGTAGCCAAAGGCGCATTGCGCAGCGTTGAGCGTGAAACTGTGGCCCGTGCGCAAATCGATGGCGTCGAGTGACTCAAAGCGGTCTTGCAGTTCCACACCATAAGCGCCGATGTTTTGTACGGGGGATGCACCCACCGAACCCGGAATGAGCGCCATGTTTTCTAAGCCGGGCCAGCCTTGCGCCAGCGTCCAGCACACCAGGTCGTGCCACGACTCACCGGCGGCGGCTTCGACCACCCAGGCCTTGTCGGTCTCTGCCACGCACCGCATGCCTTTGAGCTCGACCTTGAGCACCAAATGCTTCACATCGCCAGTGAGCACGATGTTGCTCCCCCCACCCAACACCAATTTAGGGACCTCGCGCACAGACGCGTCGGCCACCACCGCCTGCAAATCGGCTTCGCTGCGCACATGCACCAGCTGCAAAGCCTTGGCAACAATGCCAAAGGTGTTGTGCGTTTGCAGGGGGTAATTGGTCTCAACTAACATAGGAGAATTGTCTCACCCTGAATCAACCCCCTCATCAACCCTAACGACTGCCATGCCCTCTTTTGACACCGTGTGTGAACCCAACTTGGTCGAAGTGAAAAACGCCGTTGAAAACACGGCCAAAGAAATTGCCACCCGCTTTGACTTCAAAGGCACGTCTGCCGCCGTGGAGCTCAAAGACAAAGAGATCACCCTGTTTGGGGATGCCGACTTTCAGTTGGTGCAAGTCGAAGATGTGCTGCGCAACAAACTGACCAAACGCGAAGTGGACATTCGCTTTTTGGACAAAGGCGATGTGCAAAAAATGGGCGGCGACAAGGTCAAGCAAGTCATCAAGGTGCGCAACGGCATTGAGACCGAAGTGTCGAAAAAAATCCAGCGTTTGATCAAAGACAGCAAGATCAAAGTGCAAGCCGCCATCCAAGGCGACGCGGTGCGGGTCAGCGGCACCAAACGCGACGACCTGCAAGCAGCCATGGCCTTGATTCGCAAAGAGATGACCGACTTGCCTTTGTCGTTCAACAATTTCAGGGACTAAGGCGCTTCTTTTTTGGCCCCAATTTTGGACTCTTGTCCTCGCACCAAACGCAAGATGTTGTCTGCGTGACGGGCCAGCAGCACTGCGCACATCAAGGTGATGGCCAACCACTCGGCTTCGCTGGCTTGCCATGCGATGCGGTTGCCAAACCAGTAGTAAATGGGTGCAAAAACCGCTGCAGACAAAGCGGCCAGCGATGAGTAGCGAAAGAAAAACGCCACGATCAACCACGTGCCCAAGGTCGCCAACCCGAGCAGGGGCTCCAGGCCAAACAACACACCGGCTGCAGTGGCCACGCCCTTGCCGCCTTGAAAGCGAAAAAACACCGGCCACACGTGCCCGATGAAGGCCGACAAGGCCACCAAGGCCACGGCGCGCTCATCCAGCCCCCAAGCGGGACCCCAGTGTTTCAACAAGAACACCGGCAAAAACCCCTTGAAAGCGTCCAACAACAGGGTAGCCACCGCGGCTTGTCTGTTGCCAGAGCGCAGCACATTGGTCGCGCCTGGGTTTTGGCTGCCGTAGGTGCGTGGGTCTTCTAAGCCCATGACACGGCTGACGATGACGGCAAACGACAAGGAGCCCATCAAGTAGGCCCCAAAGACGAGCCACACGATGGAAGATGTTTCTAATGGCATGGTCAAACTTTCAAAGTGCGGGGTCGCGCAGTTCCCAGCGGATGGCGTCAATGGCGCTCAAGAGTTCTGGCGACAAGGTGGTGCCCCACGCATCTAAATCGGTGTCGAGTTGCGCCACCGAGGTCACACCGATGATGGTGCTGGCCACTTGCCATTTGGTGTAGCAAAACGCCAAAGCCATTTGTGTGGGCGTCAAGCCATGGGCCTGCGCCAGCGCGTTGTAGCGGCGCGCGGCCACCAGGGCCTCGGCGCGGCCCCAGCGTTGTTTGCGCACCGTCTCATAAGTGCTGATGCGCGCGCCTGGTGGGGCCTGCGGGCCTTCGGTGCCGGTGGCGTCGTACTTGCCCGTGAGCAAGCCAAAACCCAAGGGCGAATACGCCAACAAGGACACATTGAGGCGGTGGCAGGTTTCGTCCAAGCCGTTCTCAAACGTGCGGTTGATCAGGCAGTAGGGGTTTTGCGTGGTCGCCACGCGAGGCAAGCCATGCTGTTCGGCCAAGCGCACAAACTCGTGCACGCCATAGGGGGTTTCGTTGGACAAGCCAATCGCGCGCACCTTGCCGGCCTTGACCAATCCCGCCAGGGTGTCCAGTTGTTCGTGAATCGGCGTGGCAGAGGTTTCTTTGCTCGGGTCGTAATAGGCAGTGCCGAAAGCCGGCACGTGGCGCTCTGGCCAGTGGATTTGGTACAGATCGATCACATCGGTCTGCAAGCGGCGCAAGCTGGCATGGCAAGAGTTGACGATGTCTTGCGAGGTCATGCCAGCGCCCTCACGGACCCACGGCATGCCGCGTGTCGGCCCGGCCACCTTGGTGGCCAGCACCAATTGGGCACGTGCTGTGGGACGCTTGGCCAACCAGTTGCCCAAAATGGTTTCCGTGGCACCAAAGGTCTGGGCTTTGGCGGGCACCGAATACATCTCGGCGGTGTCTAAGAAGTTCACGCCTCGCTCCAGCGAGCGGTCCAGGATGCTGTGCGCCACAGCTTCGCTGACCTGCTCACCAAAGGTCATGGTGCCCAGGCAGATGGGGGTCACCTGCAAAGCACTGGTGCCCAACTGCACTTTGGGCAATTGCATTGTTTGAAAACCCATACCCACGCTCCCAGCAAGCTGCTTGTCAAAAGCTTGCAAGTCTAAAGCTTCGAGACAGCCTCTTGATTTCGTGCTTCTTGGCTTCGTGCTTCTTCTTGCAAGCGCAGCACGCGCCGCTGCACCTTGCCCGTGGTGGTCATCGGCAACTCGGCAATGAATTCGATCTCTTTGGGGTATTCGTAGGGCGCCAACTTGCCGCGCACGTGGTGCTGCAGCTCTGCCACCAAGGTCTGGCTGGGCGCAAAGCCAGCGGCCAACACCACATAGGCTTTGACCAAAGCGCCGCGCTCGGCATCGGGCTTGGGCACCACGGCGGCGTTGGCCACCGCCGGGTGTTTGACCAAGCAGTTTTCGATCTCGCTGGGGCCAATGCGGTAGCCCGCGGCCTTGAACACATCGTCGGCACGGCCTTGGTACCACAGGTAGCCTTGCGCATCCTGCACCGCCACATCGCCCGTGCGGCACCAGTCTCCGCTGAACTTGGCAGCAGTGGCTTGGGCGTTTTTCCAGTAGCCCAAAAAGAAAATCGGGTCGGGTTCACCGTACACGTCAAAGCGATTCACGGCAACGTCCCCAGGCACGCCGACCGCACACGTGAGGCCGGCGTCGTCAATCACCGCCACGCGGTGTCCGGGATACGCGCGCCCCATGCTGCCGGGCTTGGCAGGCCAGCCGCCCGGCATGGCGCAGTTGCCCACGATGTAGTTGATCTCGGTCTGCCCAAACATCTCGTTGACCGTCACGCCTAACTGCGCATGGCAATACGCAAACACCGCATCCCCCACGGCCTCCCCCGCACTCATGATGGCGAGCAGCGACAGATCAAAGGAGGCTCTGGGTGTGGGGTAAGCCTTCATCATGGCTTTGAGCGCCGTGGGAAACAAAAAGGTGTGGGTCACCGCATGCTGCTGCATCAAGGTGTAAGCCAGTTCAGGACTGAAACGGCCATTGAAGGCCACGATGGGCCGCCCAAAGTACAGCGTGGGCAACAAGGCGTCCATCAAACCACCGGTCCATGCCCAGTCAGCGGGCGACCAAAACACACTGGGCACCCGCGGCTCTGGCAAAGCCCCGAGCGCCTCGGTGTTCACGGCAAGCGTGCCAGCTCGCCCGGGCTTGCCGACAGGCTGCGCATGCGTGCTTGCAAAGCCAAACCAGTTCTGGCTGCACACAAACCCACTCAAGTTGCCAATCAAGGCACGGTGGGGAATCAACGCGCCTTTGGGTGGCCCTGTGGTGCCGCTGGTGTAAATCAACACCGCGGCCTCCTCCGCCTTGGTCTGTACAGCCTCAAAGCGCCGCTGTTGCGCTGCCACGGCGCGGGTGTAGTCCACATCACAGCGCAAAGCGGCCTCACCCAGCCCCACCACGCAGCGCAGGGCCGGACACTGTCCGCGCACGGACAGCACGTTGTCGACGGTGGCCCCGTCCACCAGCGCCAACACCGCATCGCTGTCTTGCAGCCGATAGGCCAAGGCTTCGGGGCCAAACAGCATCGACAAGGGCATGGCCACGGCCCCCAGTTGCAACACCGCCATGTAGGCCACCGCGGTTTCAAAACACTGCGGCAGCACGATGGCCACCCGGTCCCCGCGCTGGACGCCGAGTTCTGCCAACACATGGCTCAACGCATCGGCGGCTTGGCTGAGTTCGCCATAGCTGTGGGTGAGTGGCTTGGCATTGACGCGGTGGGTGATGATGGCCACGCGTTGCCGCGCCTTGGGCTGCGCACCCCAGCGACGGGCGCAGACCTCGGCCATGTTGAAGTGCTCGGGCACGGCCCAGCGAAAACCTTGTTGCATGGCGTCGTAGCCATCTTGAATGGCAGCTGCTGTGGGCAAGGTTTGGGGATGGGTCTTGGGAGAAGTCTTGGGCCGGATCATGGGCGAGGTCCTTATGATTGAAAAAATGTACCCAATCCAAAGAACTTCTCGCAGCGAGTTTGTACCCATACGACAGGTGCACTACCACGTGCGCCAATGGGGCACACCCTCGCCCACCGCCACGCCTTTGGTGCTGGTGCATGGCTGGATGGATGTGGCGGCCTCCTTTCAGTTTGTGGTCGACGCCTTGAATCAAGACCAGTGGGTGATTGCGCCGGACTGGCGCGGTTTTGGCCTGACCGAGACCCCGGGAACCGACAACTTTTGGTTTCCCGACTACTTGGCAGACCTCGACTTTTTGCTCGACCACTACGTGGGCGACCAGCCCGTGCATTTGGTCGGTCACAGCATGGGCGGGCACATTGCCACCTTGTATGCGGGCGTGCGCCCAGAGCGGGTGCGCCGCCTCATCAACCTGGAAGGTTTTGGCATGCCCGCCTCACGCTCTGCCCAAGCCCCCGGGCGCTATGCCAAATGGATGGATGAACTCAAAGGTTTGCAACGCGGGGAGATGGACCTCAAACCTTATGACAGTCTGGAGGCCGTGGCGCAGCGTCTGATCAAGACCAACCCACGCCTGGGCATCGACAAAGCGCATTGGTTGGCCCAGCATTGGGCCCGTGCCAATGCGCAAGGCGAGTGGCGCATCTTGGGGCACGCCGGCCACAAGGTGGTCAATGCCCAGTTGTTTCGCGCCGACGAGGTGCAAGCCACTTACCAACGCATCAGCGCACCCACGCTCTGTGTGGTCGCCAGCAGCGACAGCCTCGGCGGTTGGTGGAAGGGCAAATACACCCTGGAAGAGTTCAAACAACGCATCGCGGTGGTGCCCGACCTCACCCACGCCGTCATCGAGGACGCGGGCCATATGCTGCACCATGACCAGCCGCAGGCACTGGCCAAGTTGATTGAAAGTTTTTTATAAAAACAGCCGTTCGGGGCCACACCCTTGATCGTGAGAAAATCAGCGGTTTCCCCGAACCGTAAAGAAGACCCATCATGGAAGCAGAACGCATCAACCTCATTGGCACCACCCTTGCAGACCTGAGCGTGCGCACGGTTGATTTACGGAGGTATCTTTGACTTCGATGCCAAGTCAGAGCGCCTGAGGACCGTCAACGCCTCGCTCGAAGACCCCACGGTCTGGAACGACCCCAAGAAAGCCCAAGAGCTGGGCCGTGAAAAGAAATCCCTCGACGACGTGGTGGTGACCCTGACACGCCTGACGCAAGAGCTGGCCGACAACACCGAGTTGTTCGAGATGAGCAAAGCCGACGGCGACGAAGACGGACTCACCACCATCGAGAGCGAAACCCAAGGCTTGGTGGCCGACATCGAAAAACTCGAATTCCGCCGGATGTTTAGCAACGAGGCCGACCCTTGCAACGCCTTCTTGGACATCCAATCGGGCGCGGGCGGCACCGAGGCCTGCGACTGGGCCAGCATGCTGCTGCGCCAGTACCTCAAATACGCCGAACGCAAAGGCTTCAAAGCCACGGTCGAAGACGAATCCGCAGGTGACGTGGCCGGCATCAAAGGTGCCACCATCAAGATCGAGGGCGACTACGCCTTTGGCTTGCTGCGCACCGAAACCGGCGTGCACCGTCTGGTGCGCAAGTCGCCGTTTGACTCGTCGGGCGGACGCCACACCAGCTTTGCCAGCGTGTTTGTTTACCCAGAAATCGACGACTCGATCGAGATCGACATCAACCCGTCTGACGTGCGTACCGACACCTTCCGCGCCAGCGGCGCAGGCGGTCAGCACATCAACAAAACCGACTCGGCCGTGCGTTTGACCCACATCCCCACGGGTATCGTGGTGCAGTGCCAAGACGGACGCAGCCAGCACAGCAACAAAGACGTGGCTTGGAAGCGTCTGCGCTCACGCCTGTACGACTTTGAAATGCGCAAGCGACAAGAAGCCCAGCAAAAGCTCGAAGACACCAAGACCGATGTGGGCTGGGGCCATCAAATTCGCAGCTATGTGCTGGACCAAAGCCGCATCAAAGACTTGCGCACCAACGTTGAAATTTCCAACACCCAAAAAGTGCTGGACGGCGACCTCGACGCGTTCATCGAAGCGTCGCTCAAACAAGGTGTGTGAAGCAGCACGCGCTGGCTGCATGGACCCACTTGACTACAATACACCCATATTTCAATAGAAGGTGACCCACATGAAAACCACCATTGAATTGTCGGATGTGCTGTTTCAGTCGGCCAAGGCCCATGCGCAACAACGCAAAACCACGCTCCGTGCGTTGATTGAAGAAGGCTTGGAGCAAGTGCTGCACAGCCATCACAACCAAAAAGCCAACGCCTTTGAACTCAAAGACGCCCGTGTGCGGGGCAAAGCGCTCAGGCTGTCCGATCCGAACGCGTGGCAACAATTGGAACAAGACCATGTGTTGGCGCGCACACTCAAACCGGTTGCCAAGCGCCCATGATTGCAGTGGACACCAACATCTTGGTGTACGCCCATCGGGCGGAAATGCCGTTTCATGCTGCCGCCTATGCCTGCATGAAGACCTTGGCTGAAGGGCGTGCTGCTTGGGGCATCCCTGTGAGTTGCCTGCATGAGTTTTTGGCCATCGTCACCAACGCCAAAGTGTTCAACCCGGCCAGTCGTCTGGATCAAGCGACAGCGCAAGTCGATGCTTGGCTGGCCTCTCCCCATGCACGGGTGCTGCACAGCGGCGCACAACACTGGCCCATTTTGTCGACACTGGCCGACAAAGCACGATTGCAAGGCGGTCAATTCCACGACGCTCGCATCGCCACCCTCTGCCTTGAAAACGGTGTGTCCTTGCTCTACACCGCCGACCGCGACTTTGGTCGCTTCAAAGATCTCAAAACAATCAACCCATTGGTTTAACCATGTCCCCTTCGCACACCCCCCCTCTTGTTCAGCGCGCCGACTACACCGCACCTGCGTTTTGGATCGACACCGTTGACTTGACCTTTGACCTCGACCCGGTCAAAACCCGTGTGCTCAACAAGATGACCTTGCGCCGCAACCCCGACGTGGCGGCTGTGGCCCTGCGCTTGGACGGCGAAGATCTCAACCTGGCACGCGTGCTGGTCAACGGCCAAGGCACCTCGTTCAAGATGGACGGCCACCAGTTGGTGCTGGAAAACCTGCCCGAAGGACACGAGCCCTTTGCACTGGAAATCTTCACCACGTGCAACCCCAGCAAGAACACCCAGCTGTCGGGCTTGTACGTCAGCAACGACTCGTTCTTCACCCAGTGCGAGGCCGAGGGCTTTCGCCGCATCACCTACTTCCTCGACCGCCCGGACGTGATGGCCAGCTACACCGTGACGCTGCGTGCCGACAAGGCCCAGTACCCGGTGCTGTTGTCCAACGGCAACCTGGTGGACCACGGCGACCTGCCCGGCCCGGAAAATGCCGGCAAGCACTTCGCCAAGTGGGTCGACCCGCACCGCAAACCCAGCTACCTGTTCGCGCTGGTGGCGGGCAAGCTGGTGTGCCGCGAGCAGCGCATCCGCTCGCTGCTGGGCAAGGACCACCTGCTGCAGGTCTATGTGCGCCCCGGCGACATGGACAAGACCGAACACGCGATGAACTCGCTGATGTACTCGGTCGCCTGGGACGAGGCCCGCTTCGGCCTGAGCCTGGACCTGGAACGCTTCATGATCGTTGCCACCAGCGACTTCAACATGGGCGCGATGGAGAACAAGGGCCTGAACATTTTCAACACCAAGTACGTGCTGGCCAACCAGGCCACCGCGACGGACACGGACTT
>NZ_JAVLFP010000108.1:0-18141 GCF_046052825.1 Limnohabitans sp. | reverse complement strand
TCACCGACTCTCGCTGCGCCGGGAAGGGCAACGGCGCATGTGAATTCAGTATTGAGGGCGATATCTTTGGCATTGACGAGGCCGTCTGCCAAGGGGTTGCTGCCCTCACTGTTGTAGGCCGCGGCGGCCGCTAGACTCAATGTCGATGGCGCTGACAGAGTGCGGCTCTCGGAAGTCGAGAGCTTGATGACGTTGGTAATTTCCAGGCCTGAGTTTTCAAACGTGGTCGCGCCTTGCTGGAGCTCGAGCGTCACGGCTTCTTGGAGCGCTGGGGTGTCGAGCTCTTCGTTATTGAGCAACGATAAGTAGGCCCCCAAGGTCTCGGACATACTGCCAGACACCTGATCGTTGCCAGAGAGCTTGGCCAGCACTTGTCCGTATTTCTCCGAGTCTGAAATACCGTCGTTTTGGTTGTAAGCGCTGTTAACGGTCCCCGCCTGAGAAATGACCGGGGTCACGCTGCCCGTGATGTCGGTGATACCGAAAAGATTGGCAACCTTGTCGTTGCTGGCCTTAGCAACGTCCAGCAGCGTCAAACCAGCGTCCAGCGTGATGCTTGACGCGTTTGTTTCCCCTTGCGCGAGACCGGCTTTTTGAACCGCCAACTCTGTCAAAGGCGTAATGCTGAAGCTTTTGTCGCTGCCGGTTGTGAAAACCACGAGCGCGCGCAAACTTTCGGTGAGGTTGCGTTGCTCCCCTGTTGCTTCGTCCACGTAATCGGGTTTATTGTCCACACTCTCTGCGACGAACAGAAACACTCCTTCGGCGGGGCTACCGCTGGTCCAGGTGAGCGTGGTAACCCCGTTTGAATTGGTGGGCCCGAATGCCAGGAGGTTGCCCTCTGCGTCATAGACGGTGACTAGCATCTTGTTGATCACTGGGCCCGCGACGATCAACAGGCTAACCACAGTGTTGCCCGTCTCAGTCGTATCGCCCGCCGCCGCGGGGTCGTTTTTCGAACCGGCCACAGCAGCCACAGCAGCCAGGCCAGCGGCAATCGAGCCCAGTGTGCCCAGGGAGAAAAATGGCTTGGGCTCTGGGGGAGGCTGTTGCGCTACCGCAGGCGCAGGCTCTGGGGGAGGCTGGTGCGCTACCGCAGGCGCAGACGCGGGTGCAGACGCGGGTGCAGACTCAAGCGCAGGCGCCTGAGCCTCGGTCGCCGGGGATAATGTGTCGCCCCAAGCGCTGGCATCTGATGGAGGCCCGCTGAGGACTTGGGATTGGCTGAGGAAATACTGTCCAGAGGCCTCGCCATCGATGAATACCAGCTTGTAGTTGGGCTCAGCAGCAGCGTTCAGTGCCCCGTCCTTGATGAGCAGTTTGGCCCCGTCCTTAAGGATCAAAAGAAAATCAGTGTCGATCACTTCGACCTTGACTACATCGCCCTTGGCAACATTGACCCGAACAGTTTTAGGACGCGCCATGTTGCTGCGCACTGGCTTAGCTACGTCTCCCGGGGGGGATATGGCATTGCTGTTCGGCAAGGGGGCTGATGTGATGATCTGTGTTGCCATGAGAAACCTCTTTACCGTGCGTCCCCGTCTGGCTTAACAGACAAGGTAAGTTTGAACTGCTGGTTGAAATTGGCACCCAGCCAGGACTCAATGCGTTGAATAGAGTCCCGCATAGCCTGCACGTCTTGCGCTTGTTTGCTGGCCTGGCGGCTGAACTCCAGCAGGGCTTGATCGGTATTGGAGCGTTGGAGGTAGGCCTGCACCTTGGTCCAGGCGTCTTGCCAGTAGCGCGTGCGAGGCAGGCTCAGGCGGTTTTCTTTTTCGGCCTCGATATTTGCGTACACAGCTTTCGACAGCTCCAGGCACGAGGCGGCCAGTGACTGCACCTCGCGGCGCAGCAGGGCAGACTCAGCGAGACTGGCGGTGTTGCTCAGGTGAGCCTCCTTGAGCAGCGCACGCCATTGATCGTTGCTGGTGCGGTAAGCGGCAAGGACCTCGTCGTCGTTGCCGGCGGTATGGTTTTCGAGCAGCGCGGGTATCCGTTTGCTTTCTTCTTCTCGCACAGCCTGGTTGATTTCCTCAATGAGGCGCTGCCCGATTTTGTTGGCACTCAGGGTGTTCAGTCCAAGGATGAGGGAGCCGAGCAGACCGTACAAGGAGGCAACAAAGGCTGTGCCCATGCTGCGCATGGGCTCTTGAAGGCGGCGCA
This sequence comes from Limnohabitans sp., assembly GCF_046052825.1. Lineage (GTDB taxonomy): Bacteria > Pseudomonadota > Gammaproteobacteria > Burkholderiales > Burkholderiaceae_C > Limnohabitans. The sequence goes on along the minus strand of NZ_JAVLFP010000108.1, from coordinate 15,978 downwards.
CCATGTCGCCGAAAACCTCGGTTGGGCTCATGTTGGCGTTGCCCGTGTTCATGAGCGCGGCGAACAGCTTGCCCAAGTCTTCGAGGGTGCCCAGCAGGCCGATGAATGTGCCCACGAGACCCAGGCCGACCAAGGCTCCTGCCAAATAGTTGGGCAGCAAGAGCCGATTTTCGAGGTAGGTGCCCACGGCACTGGTTTCTTTCTGCAGCGCGGTTTGCCGCTCAGCAGTACTGGGCTGGTGTTGCCCGCCGAGAATGTCGTAGATGGGCCGCATGCAAGAACGCGGGCCTTCAGCCAAGAGTAGCGCCTCGCGGCCTTCTTCAGCGGTTTGCTTCCAGCGCAGCAGTAAATTGCCTTCCCGGGTGTAACGCCACAAAGCCATGCAAGTCAGAATCAACCCGACAGAAAAGGCCAGCAGGATGGCGTAGACGAGCTCCGGGTGGGGCGTGGATGTGATGGAAGACGTCACAGCTGCCCTGAACTGTGTCAGCCCAGCCAGTATGACCACGGCGGCGGGCAACAAGATGACCAACCAATCGGCTATCACGGTTAAGCCTCGCGAGACATCAGCGGGCGATGGTTTTGGGGGGAATTGTTTTTTCATGGTCTTAAAAAAAAAGTAATGAAAATGGCTAGGGCAAGGGGTTGAGCTCGTGGCAGGGGTGCGGGTTTAAGGTGGTCGCCCCAGAACCCAGACGGTGTTCTCTACACCTGTGGGAGCTCCAAGGTCTGCGGGGAGCGCTTCAATTTGGATCTGCAATTTCTCGGGCGCTGTGCCCATGCGCAAATATTCGGCGCGTACCGAGCCCAAGCGTTTAAACGCTTCACGTAAAAGGCGCGGATTGTTTTTGTCGGTGAGGGCCACAAAGACCCAGCCGCGCGAGAGGGCTGAGGGGTCCAATGCAGGCAAGGCCCGCTCTGGCGGCCAGACGAAGTTCTGAGGCTCGAAATCCAGACGGGCGAGGAATTGGCCACCGGTGAGTTGCTCAACATGGGCCTGGACGGCGGCAGGTGTTCGCATTGTCGAGGTCATGCTCGTTTGCACAGATTCGCCCAAGGTAGTCTGAATCCGCAGCTCCTGAATGCGAGGTCCGACCTCGACAGACACTTGGGTTGGTTGTGGTGCGGTTTGGCGAATAGTGGTGCCTTTGGTCACCAAGACCATGCCGTTTTTTTGCGCGCTCAAGGCCTGAGCTTCCAGTTCGGCAAGTTTTTTCTGGACTGACATGACTTCCATATTTAGGCTGACCAAGCCAACGGCAAAGATGCCGACCAAGAAGAGTAAATTGAGCAGTACGGTGACCAAGGCGTCCACGAAGCCAGGCCAGTAGTTTGGGGGTTCGACCGGTGAGCTCATGAGTTGGGCCCAGCATTGACTGGAGGGACAAGTGCGGCGATGTAGATGACCACTTCCCCGGGTGCTGCGCCTGGGGGCAAAGTTCGCACGGGAAGTATTCGCAACTCAATGGACGACTCTGGCACACCCAAGCGAGCCATCAGACTGCGCACGGAGACCATGATCCCGAATGTGGTGCGTTTATTCATCTCGTCTGATTCAAGTGCGGCAGCCCAGATACGCCAGGGAACGCCCGCAGGCGCTTCCATTTTTGCAATGGCCTTGACGAGCATGTTCTCTTGCGAAGGCGGTATGGCCGCGAGTGTGTTACCGAAGACCAGGCGTAACTGATCCTGGGGCACAGGTGTCTGCGGCAAGTCCAGCTGAGGCAATGAGCCCGGTGTGGGGAGCCTAACGGCAGTCGGAGCGGGCACAAATGCACGTGTTTGCGCAACGGACTCCACAGCCACGTTTAATTCCGCCGAGGAGCTGTACTGCTTGAGTGCTTCGGCCACCAGTTTGTCGTTATAGGCTGCTGCGATCGTGCCCAGCTGAGTGATCAAAGACACAATGATTGACGCGAGTAACAGCAAGCTGAGTACCAAGCAACTGATGGCGGCGACATAGCCGGGCCAAACCGAAACCGAACCTTTGGCAATTTTCATAATAGGTAACCTAGGGATGTCGCCGTATGGGGCGTTTTGTTAAAGGACATGGTTTGAGGCTCCATCAAGGCGCCATCAAAGGCCTTGGAAATGGGTTTGAGAAAATACGCCAGGACTGGGCGAATCTTGGTGCGGATGTCCAGCGAGGCGGTCATGCTTGGCTTGAGAAAAACGCGGGCCTTTCCAGGCCGAACGGCCGATGCAAGAACACGACCCTGGACAAAGTAGAAGACGCTGGTCTGGCCATTGGGACCTTGCTCTTGCAAGGTATCGGAGCTGATGTGGGTCAGCTCGCCGTGCAGGATGCCGTAGGTCGAGTAATCAAAGGCGGCCAGCGTGAGCGCATCGTTGGCACGGGTGTCAATCAAGTAACTTGAGGGGATGGCGGCCCCTGCGGCTTCAACCGTTGAAGGAAGCGGTTCCTCTGGGTGGGCTGGATCGTTGCTGTTTGTGACGATGGGTATGTGTACGGGGAAGAAGTCTGTCAGCCCTAGAACCGCTGCGCCTTCTAGGTCGGCAAGCAGGTGACGTCCTTTTCGGTAGAACTTTTGTTCTTTGACCACGGCACCTGTCGAGGGATGAACCAACCTATCAACCCAATTAGGTTGCGTGGCGATGGACGTGGGGCGCGCGCCGGCAGCAGCCGTTTCAAGTTCTGCGACAACTTGACTTGGCGGGAGGTTGTCGCCAGCCACAACACCAGACTTCACAGGAGTTGATTGCAGTAAGAAGCGTGCCACATGTTTCCTTTTTGATTACATTTCTAAAGTTCCTGTGACAAATAATAATACTATTTTTGTTGTTTTTGTTATTTTTTAAGTACTTAAAGTTTAATTTTTTTGTAAATCCATGCGATGTGATGTCTTCAAAGGCAAACCTTCCACATCCGCACTCAATGACAAGGAGGCAAGCACTTGTTCAGTGCACAAAACCAAGGGTTGACCCGTAAGCAACGCGAGCTATGGCGAATAAAGCCCCAAATTCGCGCACAATTTGCCCCTGAATCGACTGTCTTGGGTTCTGCGATTGGCACCCTTATTGCAAGACCAAGACATACACCTTTGTTTATCTTTTTGCCCAGCAGGAGCACCCACATGATCAAACGCGCTTTTTTGAAAACCAGCCTGAGCCTGGCCTTGGCTGCCAGTTTCGGTATGGCGCAAGCCCAGACCACGCCCATCAAGTTCCAACTGGACTGGCGTTTTGAGGGCCCTGCTGCGCTGTTTTTGGTCCCTGTGGCCAAAGGCTATTTCAAAGACGCCAAGCTCGACGTGACAGTGGACGCTGGCAACGGCTCCGGGGGGGCTGTGACCCGCGTGGCGTCTGGCACCTACGACATGGGCTTTGCCGACTTGGCCGCCTTGATGGAGTTCAACGCCAACAACCCCGACGCGCCCAACAAGCCTGTGGCCGTCATGATGGTCTACAACAACACGCCCGCTTCGGTGATGGCACTGAAAAAATCTGGCATCAAAACCCCAGCGGATTTGAATGGCAAGAAATTAGGCGCCCCCGTGTTTGACGCTGGCCGTCGTGCGTTCCCCATCTTTGCAAAGGCCAACAACGTGGGCAATGTGGCGTGGACCGCCATGGACCCACCTTTGCGCGAAACCATGTTGGTTCGCGGTGACGTGGACGCCATCACAGGCTTTACCTTCACCTCACTGCTCAACATCGAAGCACGTGGCGTGAAAGCCGACGATGTGGTGGTGTTGCAATACCCAGACTACGGCGTCAAGTTGTATGGCAACGCCATCATCGTGAGCCCCAAGCTGATCAAAGAAAACCCAGCGGCGATCAAAGCATTCTTGAGCGCTTTCGCCAAAGGCATGAAAGACGTGATTGCGGACCCCAAGGCCGCCATCGAGACTGTCAAAGCGCGCGACGGCATCATCAACACCGAACTTGAAACACGCCGTTTGCAGCTCGCCATTGACACCGTCATCAACAGCCCAGACGCGCGCGCCGAAGGCTTTGGTCAAATCAAAGCGCCACGCTTGTCGTTGATGGCTTCGCAAGTGTCTGATGCCTTCAACACCAAAACCCGTGTCAACGCCGACATCATATGGAACGGCAGCTTCTTGCCCACCGCCAAAGAACTCGACGTGTTGCCCAAGCCCAAAAAATAAGCGGCACGGACACGATGACTTCAACTGCTGACAACTTCGTCGACTTTCAAAACGTCTGGCTGGCCTACAACGACGAGTTGCTGGCACAAAACCACTTTGCGGTGGAAGACATCAACCTGCAAGTCAAACAAGGCGAGTTCATTGCCATCGTGGGGCCCTCAGGCTGTGGCAAATCGACGTTCATGAAGCTCACCACGGGTTTGCGCAAGCCCAGCCGTGGCAGCATCCATGTGGACGGTCAACCGGTCACGGGACCACTCAAAATCAGCGGCATGGCGTTTCAAGCGTCATCCCTGCTGCCTTGGCGCACCACCTTAGACAATGTGTTGCTGCCGCTTGAGATTGTGGAGCCCTACCGATCCAACTTCAAAGCCAAAAAAGCAGAGTACGAAGCCCGCGCCATCAAGCTTTTGCAGACGGTGGGCTTGGGTGGTTATGAGCACCAGTATCCGTGGCAACTCTCTGGGGGCATGCAGCAACGCGCCAGCATTTGTCGGGCGTTGATCCATGAACCCAAGATGCTGTTGCTCGATGAGCCCTTTGGTGCACTTGACGCCTTCACCCGCGAAGAACTGTGGTGCATCTTGCGTGACTTATGGACCGAGCAAAAATTCAATGTGATCTTGGTCACCCACGATTTGCGCGAATCGGTGTTCTTGGCCGACACGGTGTATGTGATGAGCAAGAGCCCTGGCCGCTTTGTGGTCAAGCGCCACATCGACCTGCCGCGCCCCCGTGACTTGGAAGTCACTTACACACCAGCATTCACCGACATCGTGCACGAGCTACGCGGCCACATTGGCGCGATTCGCAAAACCGGCGCAGTCATCTCTCAATGAGCACCATGAATCAAAAACAAATCGAACGTTGGTCGCCTTGGGCGCTGCTCATCCTGACCTTGCTGTTGTGGCAAGGACTGTGCTCAGTGTTTGCGGTCTCTGAATTTGTCTTTCCAAGTCCACTGCGAATTTGGGAGCAAATGGTGGAGTTTCGCGACGTCATCGCCGCCCATGCTTGGCGCACCTACTGGGTCACCATGGCGGGCTTTGGCATGGCCATCGTGGTAGGCGTGTTGTTGGGCTTTGTGATCGGCAGCTCACGCATCGCCTATGCCGCGGTCTACCCCTTGATGACGGGTTTCAATGCGCTGCCCAAAGCGGCGTTTGTTCCAATTTTGGTGGTGTGGTTTGGCATTGGTGTCGGGCCCGCGATCTTGACGGCCTTTTTGATCAGCTTTTTCCCCATCATGGTCAACATCGCCACGGGCTTGGCCACCCTAGAGCCTGAGCTCGAAGACGTGTTGCGGGTGCTAGGTGCCAAGCGTTGGGACGTGCTGGTCAAAGTGGGTTTGCCACGCTCCATGCCCTACTTTTATGGCTCACTCAAAGTGGCCATCACCTTGGCCTTTGTGGGCACCACGGTGTCTGAGATGACGGCCGCCAACGAGGGCATTGGCTACTTGTTGATTTCCGCAGGGTCTGCCATGCAAATGGGCTTGGCCTTTGCAGGTTTGGTGGTGGTGGGCGCGATGGCGATGGTGATGTACGAGCTCTTTAGCTACGTTGAAAAGCACACCACAGGCTGGGCACACAGAGGCTCACAAAACCACTGAGAACTCACCACCCCCAAAAACCGCTGGCCACCCAGCGGTTTTTTTACTTCTTTACTATTCAATCGAAGCCGGCGCGTCTTTGAATATGCAGCGTCAATTCAATAAATTCGTTGTTTTTGCGAATATCATCAAAATCACTTTCGCACGGCGTCTTTGCAACTGAGACGTTCCGGTTTTTCAAATTCAACGGCGATCCCCATGTCATCCTCCACAGACCCAACGTCCGAGGCCAAACAACTCGGCCCCAATTCCAATGACAAACTGTTCATGGCCTTTTTGGTCTTGGTTGTGATAGCCGTCACGATGCTTGGCGTCGTGAACTACAAAGAAGCCCTGAAGACTGAAGCCTCCAAAAGCAACGGCGAAGCTTGGGTGGCCTGGTTGACCGAAGTCGGCACCAACCGCTTTGAGGCGGACACACATACACCCGCATGCAAAGGTGGCGTCAAGCCAGTGGCCAACGCCAAAACAGATGCCGAAGGCACGTGGGGCGCTTGCCTGAAGCACATCCTGAGTGCGACAGAGTTGAAAGACCAAATCAATCCATTCTTCGATGCAGCGCCTCATTTTGTGGCGGCCTGCGTTCCCTCTGACCGCACCTTGATGGGGGCCATTTTGTTGGAAGACTTGATGGCCACGCCACCCGGCTCGGCCACACCTTTTGTGGCCACTCAATTGGTTGAAACTGACGCCATCGACTACAAGATGCAACTGCGTTTGTCCGTGTGTGACAAAGGTGGCTATGCGATCAAAGTTGCTGAATTCGAATTTTGAGGTCTGACATGGAAACCAAACACAATGAATTTCTGAAAGACCTCGATGTCAGCGCCATTCTTGGACAAGACCAAGAGGCAGACATCTCCCGTGACTTGCCCATGCGCAAGTGGCTTTATTCGTGGCTGCTCGACCCCAACATTCCAGGCAACTTCCAAAAAGATTTAGACAAGTGGATCAGCTACCTGATCATTGGCAACTTGTTCAGTCTGATGTTCGAGCACGTGCCTGCTGTGTACGAACCCTACCGCGGCTGGTTTGAGTTTTTCGACATCTTCTCTGTGGCCGTGTTCACCATTGAATACGCCTTGCGCTTGTACTTGGCACCTGAAGACGAAGAGTTCAAAAACCGCAAAAGTGCGCGCTGGGGCTTTATCTCGAGTCCATTTGCGATCATCGACTTCTTGGCAGTGGCGCCCTTCTATTTGAAGGCCTTCATCCCGATCGATTTGCGTGTGCTGCGGTTCTTGCGACTGCTGCGAATTTTGAAATTGTTCCGCGTCTTGATTCCAGCCTATGCTGAATTCAAAGAGCTCAACAAAGAGCGCACCTTCCGCCAAAAGGTCCACGCCCTGGTCTTCCCCAGCGCCTATGGTGGCACCATGCAACACATCTTCGAGGTGTTCATTGCGGTGTGGGTGTTGCTGTCTGTGATGGCCGTCATTCTGGAATCAGTCAAGGGCATTCATTACATCTTGCACCTGCAATTCGTGATCTTGGACGCTGTGGCCGTGGCCATCTTCACCGTCGAGTACTGCATGCGCCTTTACTCCTGCGTCGAAGAACCTGGCTACAAAGGCGCATTCATGGGCCGCTTGAAGCAGGCCAAGTCGCCCTCGACCTTCATCGACTTTTTGGCGGTGCTGCCCTTCTTCTTGGAAGTCTTCTTGCACCACTTGATCGATTTGCGCTTCTTGCGGGTATTCCGCTTGGCTCGATTGCTCAAACTCACGCGTGGCAGCGATGCCACCGCAGTGTTGGTCAAAGTGGTGGTGCGCGAATGGCCCGTCATGGGCGCGGCCACCTTCATCATGATGCTGCTGTTGGTCTTGACGGCCAGCTTGGGCTACTTGTTTGAATACGACGCGCAGCCTGAGAAGTTCGAGAACATCCCAACCTCGATCTACTGGGCGGTGATCACCTTGGCCTCTGTGGGCTATGGCGATATTTCGCCGGTCACCCCGATGGGCCGCGCCATGACCAGTATCTTGGCACTGATGGGCATTGGCATTTTTGCCATTCCTGCTGCCTTGTTGGCATCGGCCTTCAGCGACGAATTGGTCAAAGAACGTGACCAGTTGAAAGCCAACTTGTTCGCCATCCTGAAAGATGGGCACATCAGTGATGAGGAAGCCGAAATCATTCGCTCAGAAGCCAAGCGCTTGCACCTGACCATCACAGAAGTGAATGCCTTGATTGAGGTGGTGATCAAAGAACATGAGCTGGAAGAGCGCAACCCTCTGCCGATTCACAAGATCGCCGAAAACCCAGCTTTGGCGGTCGAGCACTACAAGGTCTTGCTTGGACAAATACGTCAACTCGGCGTGCAAACCAACGAAACTCAATTTGAAGCTGCCGCACAAAAAAGTTCAGGATTGTCATCCAACGAACTGGCTTTGTGGCACAAAATTCAGGGCAAAGACTAACCCCAGGCCTTACTGAAACGCATCAGCGTTCTTCCAACCAGCGGTCACACAGGCGTGTGACCGTTTTGTTGTGACGTCACCTTTATTCACTTCATTTCGTTAGACCTTTGCAATGACAACAGGATTCAAGAACACCCTGATGGAAATATTGGACGGCTCGCCCAAACACGCCGCCAGCCGCTTTGTCGAGTGGGCCATCACCGTGGTGGTGTTGGTCAACTGCTCAGCCGTCATCTTGGACTCCGTGCCAGAAATTCACGCCGAGTTCAAAGAGTTCTTCCATGAACTGGAGTTCTGGAGCGTCATGTTTTTCACGGTCGAGTACATCGCACGCGTTTGGTCACTGGGTGCAAAGTACGACAGTGCGCACGGAGGCTCATGGAAGGGACGTTTCCAATACATGTTCAGCCCCTTTGGCTTGGTCGACTTCTTTGCCACCATGCCGCATTACCTGCACATGTTTTTCCCAGCACTGGATTTGCGCATCTTGCGCGTGCTGCGACTGCTGCGAATCTTGAAACTGTCCAAATACAACACCGCTTTGCAAGACCTGTTCCATGCGGTGTACTCAGAACGCCAAGCGTTTGGCTCGGCCGTGTTTTTGCTGACCATTGCCACCATCGTTTCTGCCTCGCTGATGCACTTTGCCGAAGGACATCATCAACCGGAGTTTTTTGGCACGATTCCCCATTCGATTTACTGGGCCATCGTCACCATCACTTCTGGCTATGGCAACGTTGAGCCCTCAACCAAGGCGGGAGAAGCCATTGCACTCATCACGGGCTTTCTTGGGGTGTGTATGGCGGCCATCATGACCGGTATCGTGGCCTCTGCTTTCTCCAACCAAGTGGCGCGCAAGAAAGCAGCCTTCGAAGCCCAACTGCGTGAAGTGTTCTCTGATGGCAATATGTCCGATGAAGAGCAAGCCACCTTGAAACGCCTGCAAGCGCACTATCGGCTCACCGATGAGCAAGTGGAAGCCATGGTGCTTCGCGCCAAAAACAAATCGTCCGCCACCGAATGAGCGCCACCATGAACACAGCAGCTCCAACCCTCTCGACTTACCAACGTATCAAACGTCGCACCTTCGAAATCATGGAGGGTGAAGTGCCTGACGCCTACAGCCACTTCGTAGAAATTTTCATTGCCTTGCTGGTGGTGGCCAACGTGATTGGCATCATCTTGGAATCGGTGCCTGAGATCCATGAAGCCTTCGAGTACGAATTCCATGCCTTTGACGTGTTCAGCGTGGCGGTGTTTTCGGTGGAGTTCGTGCTGCGGGTTTGGTCTTACAGTGAAAAATACATCCGCAGCGGCGGCACGGCCTGGCAGGGCCGCAAAGAATATGTATTTAGTTTTTACGGCATCATCGATTTCGTGAGTACGGTGCCTTTTTATTTGCAACTGCTCTTTCCTGGCGCCGACTTGCGCGTGTTGCGCATGTTCCGTTTGATGCGAATTTTCAAACTCTCGCGCTACAACAGTGCGTTTGAGGATATGGTGGCTGCCGTCAAGGCCGAGAAAGACTCTTTTTCATCGGCCGTGTTTTTGTTGTTCATCAGTTGTTTGCTGTTTTCATCCCTGATCTACATCATTGAAGGCCATGAGCAACCCGAGGTGTTCCCCTCCATTCCAGCGGCCATGCACTGGTTTGTCATCACCATCGTCTCGGGTTGGGGCAACGTGGACCCAGTGACCTTTTTGGGCTCGTTGTTGGTGATCCTGACGCAAATCTTGTCCATCGCCTTGGCCGCAATCTTGACGGGTGTGGTGGCCACCGCCTACACCGCGCAAGTTGAACGCCGCCAAGCCTTGTATGAGATGGAAGTTCGCTCTGCATTGGCCGATGGCGTGGTGACTGACGAAGAGCAAGCCAAACTCAAGATCATGCAAGCCAAGTTAGGCATGTCGGACGACCAAGTGCAATCCATCGTCAACCAGATGGAAGAAGAAAAGCACATTGCCGCTGCCAGCAAGCAACCCTAAACTCAAACGGAACTCGACATGGACAACGGCGCTTACCAAAAGTACAAGCAAGAAAATCCCGACGTCTACACGCCGTTGACCACCTACGACTACCTCGACCTGTTCGTCCATCAACTGACCCTGACAGAGTGGGTCTTGTGCGGCGTAGCAGTGGCTCTGGCTGTCTTTGCGCTTTACAAAATTTTCTTCCAACGCAAAGACAAAAAGCACGAAGACCCCCACGATTAAAGCCAATCGACGGGTATCCTGACCCCATGATCGGTTGGCACGCAAAACTCTCTCTGGCTTATGCCACCTCAGGACCTCGCACCGTGGTCCGCTTTCAGCACCAGGGCCCATTGCGGGTGTTGCAAAGTCTCTACCCTGAAGGTGAAGGCGTGTGCCACAACGTGCTGGTGCATCCCCCAGGCGGCTTGGTCGGTGGTGACACCTTGGACATCCAAGTGCAGCTCGATGACCACAGCCATGGGCTCATCACCACCCCCGGGGCCACGCGCTTTTACCGCAGCGAACAAGGCTTGGCCACACAAAAAGTCCACGCCCAGTTGGGCCCACACACGCGGCTCGAGTGGCTGCCACTGGAAACCATCGCCTACAACGGCTGCTTCGGCCTCAACCAAGCGACGTTTGATATGGCCCCCAGCGCCGAGCTGATGGCTTGGGACATCACCGCGCTGGGCTTGCCCAACGCCAACATGCCGTTCGAGCAGGGACAACTGCAACAGCACCTGGAAATCCAAGGCGTGTGGTTAGAGCGTGGGTTGATTGACGCGCAAGACCTGCGCTTGCTCAACGGCCCCTTGGGGCTGGCAGGCCAGCGCTGCATGGCCACCTTGGTGTTTGCCTGTGGGACCGATTTGAACCGTGAGCGCCGCGAATTGGCCCTGAGTATGGCGCGCGAAGCATTGGGAGACGCCGTGCCCGGTGTGCAAGCAGGTGTCACCTCACCGCACCCGCGCGTGGTGGTGTTGCGCACCCTCTCACCTTTGGTCGAACCGGCTCAGCAGTTGCTACGCGCTGTGTGGGCCGCTTGGCGCAAAAGCTTGTGGCAGATGGGTGACACACCGCCACGCATTTGGGCGATGTAACGCCTGATGTGACAGCGCACAGGTGGCTTAAATCGCCACCAACTGGCGCACCCCGTTGGCCTGCATGTCTCGTCCCGCGCCACGGGCAATCACCTCACCGCGCTCCATCACCAAGTAGTCATCGGCCAGTTCTTCGGCAAAGTCGTAGTACTGCTCGCACAGCAAGATGGCCATGTCCCCACGACTGGCCAACATGCGGATCACGCGGCCAATGTCTTTGATGATGCTGGGCTGGATGCCCTCCGTCGGTTCGTCCAACACCAACAGCTTGGGGCCAGAAGCCAGCGCTCGGGCAATCGCCAACTGTTGCTGCTGACCGCCCGACAAGTCGCCCCCCCGGCGGTGCAGCATTTGTTGGAGCACCGGAAACAGCTCAAACAACTCTGCTGGGATGTCGGTTCCTGAGGGCCGTGTGGCCAAGCCCATGCGCAGGTTGTCTTCGACCGTCAAGCGCGCAAAAATTTCGCGCCCTTGCGGCACATAGCCAATGCCCGCACGTGCGCGCTCGTACGGGGCCACACGTTCAATCGCTTGGCCATTGAACACCATGCTGCCATTGCGAATGGGCACAGCACCCATGAGCGACTTGAGCAGCGTGGTTTTACCCACCCCGTTGCGGCCCAGCAGCACGGTGATGCGGCCCAGGTTGGCTTCAAAACTCACATCACGCAAGATGTGTGAGCCGCCGTAGTACTGGTTGACGTTGGCCACTTGCAGCAGTGGCGGGTGTGTGTTGGTCATTGAATGCATCGTCCCTGTTCGTCGGCTTTGTTCAGCGGCCCAAATAAACCTCAATCACACGCTCATCGGCTTGTACCTGATCGAGCGTGCCCTGCGCCAGCACCGAGCCGTCGCACAACACCGTCACGATGTCAGAAATGGTGTTGATGAAACTCATGTCGTGCTCCACCACCATCAAAGAATGTTTGCCCTTGAGGGTCAAAAACAACTCTGCCGTTCGCTCGGTTTCAAAGTCGGTCATGCCCGCCACAGGTTCATCTAGCAGCAGCAACTTGGGGTCTTGCATGAGCAACATGCCAATCTCCAGCCATTGCTTTTGGCCGTGGCTCAAGTTGCCCGCTTGGCGCGTCACGCTGTCTTCCAAGTGGATGGTGTGCAGCACCTCGCTCAAACGGTCACGCTGCGTGCCATTGAGTTTGAAGAACATGGAGGCCGCCACACCTTTGTGCGTCTTCAAGGCCAGCTCCAAGTTTTCAAACACGCTCAGGTGTTCAAACACCGTGGGCTTTTGAAACTTGCGGCCAATGCCCAGCTGGGCAATTTCGGGTTCGTTGTGACGCAACAAGTCGATGGTGCTGCCAAAAAACACCTGCCCCGAGTCGGGCTTGGTTTTGCCTGTGATGATGTCCATCATCGTGGTCTTGCCCGCCCCGTTGGGGCCGATGATGCAGCGCAACTCGCCCGGTGCGATGTCCAGCGACAGATGGTTGATGGCCTTGAAGCCATCGAAACTCACGTTCACATCTTCCAAATACAGAATGCGGCCATGCGTCACATCCAATGAGCCGGGCTCATGCACGCGGCCATAGCCCGCGCTGCGATCCCCAGAGTTCACCTCCGGCGTCACACGCGCCTGGTGGGCAGCCAAGCGTTCAGAGCCTTGTTCAAACAGATCGGGAGTCATGCTTTGTCTCCTGCACGCTTGTTCAACCAGCCCATCACACCCTGCGGCAAATACAGCGTGACGCCAATGAACAACGCACCCAAAAAGTACAACCAAAACTCGGGGGCCGTCACCGTCAACCAGCTCTTGGCACCGTTGACCAAGAAGGCTCCTACGATGGGGCCAATGAGGGTGGCGCGTCCACCCACTGCGGCCCACACGGCCATCTCAATGGAGTTGGCAGGGCTCATCTCGCTCGGGTTGATGATGCCCACTTGTGGCACATACAAAGCGCCTGCGATGCCACACATCACGGCCGAGATGACCCAAATGGTCAGCTTGTAAGGCAAGGGCGAATAGCCCGAGAACATGACCCGACTCTCGGCATCGCGGATGGCTTGCAGCACACGGCCAAATTTGCTTTGCACCAACCAGCGGGCAAACAAGAAGCAAGACAGCAGCAAGACGGAGGTCAGCACAAACAAGGTCATGCGCATCGTGGGCGTGGCAATGGGCAAGTCCAGGATGCGTTTGAAATCCGTGAAGCCGTTGTTGCCACCGAATCCGGTTTCGTTGCGAAAGAACAGCAGCATCGCGGCAAACGTCAACGCCTGCGTGATGATGGAGAAATACACGCCTTTGATGCGCGAGCGAAAGGCAAAGTAACCAAACACCCAAGCCAGCACACCGGGCACAGCCACGATCAAAATCAAAGTGGCGATGAAGCTGTCGCTGAGGGTCCAGTGCCAAGGCAAGGTTTTCCAGTCCAGAAACACCATGAAGTCGGGCAAGTTGCTTTTGTAGTTGCCGTCGGTGCCAATTTGGCGCATCAGGTACATGCCCATCACATAGCCGCCCAAGGCAAAGAACAAGCCGTGCCCCAGCGACAAAATGCCGGTGTAACCCCAGATCAAATCCATCGCCAAGGCGCAGATGGCGTAGCACATGATCTTGCCCACCAAAGCCACCGCGTAATCGCTCATGTGGAACACGCTGTCAGCGGGCACCCACAGGTTGAGCAACGGCACCACGGCGCACAGCGTGACCACGGCAGCCAAAAAGAAGACCCACCCGGCACGCCCCAGCATGGCAGGGGCAGCAGGCAGCGAGACAGGTGTTGTGTTCATTGACGTGTTGTGGTTCATCTCAAGCCTCCGCACTGCGGCCCTTCATGGCAAACAAGCCTTGTGGACGTTTTTGGATGAACACGATGATGAACACCAGCACCGCAATCTTGGCCAGCACCGCACCCGCCAAGCCTTCCAGCAATTTGTTCATCAGCCCCAAGCCCATCGCGGCGTACACCGTACCCGCCAGTTGGCCTACCCCGCCGAGCACCACCACCATGAACGCATCCACGATGTAGCTTTGTCCCAGGTCTGGTCCCACGTTGCCAATTTGGCTCAAGGCACAGCCCGCCAAACCCGCAATGCCGCATCCCAGCGAAAACGCGTACGTGTCGATGCGCGCCGTGTTCACCCCCAACGCAGACGCCATGGGCCGGTTTTGCGTCACACCGCGCACGAACAGCCCCAATCGGGTTTGGCTGATCAGCAAGGTCATGCCCACCAGCACGCACAACGCGAAGGCAATGATGACCAAGCGGTTGTAAGGCAATGACAAATTGGCCAGCAGTTGCACCCCACCACTCATCCATGACGGGTTTTCCACGCCCACGTTTTGCGCCCCAAACACCGTGCGCACCCCTTGCATCAACACCAAGCTGATGCCCCAGGTGGCCAACAAAGTCTCCAACGGGCGACCGTACAAATGGCGCAACACGGCGCGCTCCAACAGCGCGCCCACCAAGGCGGCTGCCAAAAAAGAAGCCGGCACGGCCACCAACAAATACGCATCAAACGCACCCGGCAGGTACTGCCGAAACAGGCCTTGCACCACGTAAGTGGCATAAGCCCCAATCATCATCAGCTCACCGTGGGCCATGTTGATCACGCCCATCAAGCCATAGGTGATGGCCAGCCCAAGCGCCACCAACAACAAAATAGAACCCAGGCTGATGCCCGTGAACAAGGCCCCCAGCTTCTCGCCCCAATTCAACGCCGATTGGATGGTGCGCAAGGACGACTCCAATTGCGTACGCACTTGCTTGTCGTCTTCTTGGCTCAAGCGCTGGTTGAGCAGCAACTGGGTGTCTGGGGTTTGGCTCTCGGCCAAGGCCTTGGCCGATGCCAAGCGATCAGCCACCTTCTCGCTGTTGAGCAGCACAGCGGCACGGGCCAACAGCATCTGTGTTTTGACCTTGGCATCGGCTTCAGCGCCCAAAGCTTTTTCCAACATGGCCAGCTTGGTCGGGTCTGGCTCTTTGAGCAACGCATTCACCGCAACTAAACGCTTGGCCGCATCGGGGCTGAGCAATTGCAAGGCAGCCAATGCGGAATCTATCTCACCGCGCATGCGGTTGTTGTTGATCACATCTTGCGCGTCCCCATTCAACGCGGTAGAGGCCCCCGTTACCGGGTCAATGGCTTGGCCATCGCGCACCAACAGCACTTGGTTGCCTTGCAGTTTGACGGCGTCATCTGCCATGGCTTGCAAAAATGCCGCTGTTTTTTCATCAGGGGACGCCAGCACTTGTTGCAGCGCGGTGATGCGTGTGTCGGTGTCGCCCACCGTCAACGCCAGGGCTTGAGCGGGCATGAGCGCGTGGGCATGAAGGCTGAAAAGCAGCCCAACGACCCAACCCAAAGAGACCAATCGATTCATCGACATTCCAGTAAAAAGGGGGAGGGCAGCGCCCTCCCCCAAAGTTCAAACCCAGGAGAAACGCTTACTTCTTCACAGGCTCATCAGGCTTCTTGTCGTTGCCTTCGATGAACGGGCTCCATGGCTTGGCCTTGACCGGGCCAGGCGTCTTCCACACCACGTTGAACTGGCCCTCGGCCTTGATTTCGCCAATGAACACCGACTTGTGCAAGTGGTGGTTCTTTTCGTCCATCTTGGAAACGATGCCCGACGGTGCCTTGAAGGTCTGGCCGGCCATGGCGGCAATGACCTTGTCCACATCGGTGGACTTGGCCTTCTCAACGGCCTGCTTCCACATGTTGATGCCGATGTAGGTGGCTTCCATCGGATCGTTGGTCAGCGGCTTGTCCATGTG
>NZ_JAVLFP010000107.1:0-49652 GCF_046052825.1 Limnohabitans sp. | reverse complement strand
TCTAGCTTCGTCGGCAGCGTCAGATGTGTATAAGAGACAGGTCATGGCCTTGTTAGACGGTAAGGTGTGCGTGGTCACCGGAGGCGCAGGCAGCATTGGCTTGGCCTCGGCCCAACGCTTTTTAGAAGAAGGCGGCAAGGTGATGTTGGTCGACCTTGACCCCAGCGCCTTGGATGCGGCGGTGCAAAGTTTGAACAGCCCGCATGTGTTTGCCTTTGCTTGCGATGTGACCGATGCGGCACGCGTGGCGGCTTCGTTTGAAGCGATCGTGGCCAAGTGGGGCAAGATCGATGTGATCTTCAGCAACGCGGGCAATGCAGGCCGCAATGCGCGTGTGGAGGAATACCCCGAAGACATTTTCGACACCACCTTGACGATCCATGCCAAGGGCGCTTTCTTGGCCTGCAAGTATGGGCTGCCGCACATGAACGATGGAGGCAGCATCATCATCACCTCCAGCATCTCAGGCGTGCGCGGTGGCGCGGGTGTGAACATGGCCTACGTGACGGCCAAGCATGCGCAAGTGGGTGTCATGCGTGTGGCCTCGCGCTCGGCGGCCTCGCGTGGCATTCGGGTCAACAGCATCCACCCTGGCCCGGTCGACAACGCGTTTCAAACCGGCATCGAAGTGGAGATGGGCAAGATGCTGGGCATCAACGTGACCGAGCAACTCAACCAAGCCGTGCCTTTGAAGCGGCATGCTTCAGCCCGCGAAATTGCGGGTGCGGTGCTGTACTTGGCCAGCGACTTGAGCACCTATGTCACGGGCACGGTGCACATGGTCGATGGCGGCTTGATGAGCTGAAGCCATGAAGCAACTCACTGGACGTGTGCCCGCAGAGGCGGTCAAAAAAATGACGCTCACCCGCTTGAGCCCCGAGCTCTTGCAGCGTTACCAACAACTCGACGATTTGACGGGCGCGGTGTCCGACGCGATGGACAACCTGGGGTTGTTAGGCGCCATTGCGGCCTCGACTTTGAAGCCCTCGTTGCAGGCGCAACGCATGGTGGGGCAAGCCGTGACGGTGCGCAATGTGGAGCGCCATGAGACCCCGCTGCGCAGCGCCGCCAGCAAGGTGGGCAAGATGGGCGAGCACGAGGCCTACAACCTGGCCGAGTCCGGCGATGTGGTGGTGATTCAGGGTTTGCTGGGCATCTCCAACATGGGCGGGCAGTCGGCCACCCTGGCGCACCGCGCAGGGTGTGCGGGGGCGGTGATCGATGGTTCGTACCGCGACCCCACGGTGTCGCGCGAGTTGGGCTTTCCGATTTGGGCGCAAGGCGTCACGCCCATCACGGGCAAGTGGCGTTTGGAGACGGTGGAGATCAATGG
This sequence comes from Limnohabitans sp., assembly GCF_046052825.1. Classification (GTDB taxonomy): domain Bacteria; phylum Pseudomonadota; class Gammaproteobacteria; order Burkholderiales; family Burkholderiaceae_C; genus Limnohabitans. Next base: position 48,319 of record NZ_JAVLFP010000107.1, on the reverse strand, counting down.
CAAGGTGCGGATTGCCAACGTGCAGGTGGACGCGGGTGACTTGGTGGTGGCCGATGAAGCGGGCGTGGTGTTTGTGCCATTCGCCCATGTGGAGGCGGTGCTCAAGGAGGCCGAGCACATTGACCAAGGCGACAGCCGCCAAAAGGCCGACATTGCCACGGGCGTGGACATCGCCACCCTGGCCAAAACCAAATACAAGTGACGGGTTTCGACATGCAAGCTGAAATCAATGCCAGCCTTCAATGCGTGGTGCAAGGTGCCGACATCTTGGGCGAGGTGCCGCTGTGGTGTGACCGCACGCGCCAGTTGTGGTGGGTCGATGTGCGTCGGCCTGCGGTGCAGTCGTACGACCCGGCCACCGGTGCCCACCGCGCGTGGCGTTTGGCCCCGGAGATGGTGACGGGCTCGATTGCGCTGCGCGAATCGGGTGGCTTGGTGTTGGCCACACCGGGTGGTTTTTACGGCTACAACCCGGCGCAGCCCTTGGCCCCGTCGTTGATTTTCGACCCCGGACTGGGTGGCGCGGGCATGCGACTGAACGACGGCAAGTGCGACCGCCGTGGCCGCTTTTGGGCAGGCAGCATGCACGACACGGTGCGCGAACCCCACGGCGTGCTGTACCGCCTGGACCCGGACCACAGCTGCCACGCCATGCTCGATGGCTTTGTCTTGCCCAATGCCTTGTGCTGGAGCCCGGACGACAAGACCATGTACTTTGCCGACACGCACAACCAAATGATGTGGGCCTTTGATTACGACTTGGACGACGGCGCGATCTCCAACCGCCGTGTGTTCAAAGACTGGACGCACCAACTGGGTCGCCCCGATGGGGCCACGGTGGATGCCGAGGGCTGTGTCTGGCACACCATGGTGGCCACGGGGCATTTGGTGCGGCTCGACCCCAAGGGGCGCGTGGACCGCGTGATCCAACTGCCTGTGACCAACCCCACTTGCCCGGCTTTTGGTGGCGAGGGCTTGCGCACCTTGTACATCACCAGCCACTCGCAGCGCATTGCGCCTGAGCGGCTGGCGGCAGAGCCTTGGGCCGGTGCCTTGCTGAGTTTGGATGTGGGGGTGGCAGGTTTGCCCGAGCCGCGTTACCAAGGCTGAGCCGCGCGGCATGGCTGGCTTGTGAACTCTTCGATCACTCTTTCAACTTTGGAACACGTATGCGACGCAACACTCTGAAACTTTGGCTGCTGGGCAGCGCAGCGCTGTGTCTGGGCATGTCAGCGTATGCGGCAGACGCGCTCAAAATCATCGTGCCATTTGCTGCCGGTGGGCCGGCCGATCAAATTGCCCGCATCATCACGCCCGCACTCAGCACCGCCTTGGGCAAACCCGTGGTGGTGGACAACCGGGGCGGGGCAGGGGGCACGGTGGGTGTGTCGGCGGCGGTGAAGTCGGTGCCCGATGGACAAACCATTGTGTTGACCACTTCCAGCTTGGTGCTGAGTGCAGGCACCACGGCCAATTTACCTTACAACCCACGCAAAGACTTGGAGCCGGTGTATTTGCTGGGTGAGGTGCAAACCATGTTGGCGGTGCGGCCCTCGCTGGGGGTGAACAACCTGGCTGAGCTGGTGGCCAAAGCCAAAGCCAACAAACTCAATTACGGCTCCACTGGAGTAGGCGGCACCATGCACGTGGGGGCCGAGTTGTTCAGCAAGGTGGCCGATGCGCCCATGGTGCACATCCCGTACCGGGGTGCGGCACCGGCCTTGGTCGATTTGATGTCGGGTACGCTGGATGTGGTGAACGCCGATGTGCCAGTGCTCAAGGCCTACATCAAGGACGGACGCGTCAAAGGCCTGGTGATTTTTGACACCAAGCGCTCGCCCCATTTGCCCGATGTGCCCACCGCCGCAGAGGCGGGCATGCCACTGTTGCAGATGACCAATTGGTACGGCGTGTTGGTGCCTGCGGGTGTGCCCGCTGACGTGCGCCAAAAGCTGGCCCAAGCGCTGGCCCAAGTGGTGGCGCAACCCGAGGTGGCGGCCAAGCTGGCCGAGGCGGGGTTCAGCCATCCGCGTGACAGCGCAGGCTTCAAAGCGCGCTTGGACGCAGACTTTGACCGCTGGATTCCTTGGCTCAAAGAAGCCAAGATTCAAACCGATTGATGCATGCAAGCACGCCCATGATTTACGAACAACGCACCTACACCTTGCCGCACGGGCAAATGGACGAGTACCTGGCCCGCTTTGAAGCCGAAGGCTTGCCGCTGGAGATGAAGTACCTGGGGCGTTTGCTGGGCTTTTATGTGACCGAGATTGGCACCCTCAACCAAGTGGTGCACATCTGGGTCTACGACAGCATGGCCGACCGAGAGCAACGCCGCGCCGCGATGGACGCTGACCCCGAATGGCAGGCCTTCAAGGTGCGCAATCGGGGCAGCTTTGTGGCGCAAGAGGTCAAGATCATGCGGCCCACCAAGTTCTCACCGCATTGGGTGTGAATCACATGGGCGGCGCAAAGCCGTTGCGCCCAACCGTCACGCGCACGGCCGTGGGTTGACCGTCTTTGACCTGGGCCACCACCATCACCTTGGCGCCTGGGATCAGCAACACGTTTTCCTCTGGCTTGGCTGGGCGGATGGTGACGATGGGCGTGCCCGCTGGCACCAGCAAGCGCTTTTCGCCGTCTTTGTATTTCAGCAGCAGCTCTTGACCGCCGGGCATCTGGCTGGGGGCCACGGCCAGGCTGGCCACGGTGGCGTTGGTCATGGTGCTTTGCGGTTGCAAGTCCCAGGCGTAATGGCCTTCACCGGTGCCACGTGCGGCCTCAGGAAACACCAACACTTCCAAGGCCAGCTGAGATCCATCGGCCTGGGGCATGGCGGCCGAGCCGATGAAGCTGCCCACTTGGATGTCTTTCAGCGCGATGGGCAGCACCTCAGACACCGGCATGTCGGCAGGGCGCACCAAGGTGACCACCTCTCCGCTGCGGTCTTTCACCACCAGTTGGGTGGGGCTGACTTGTTCGATCGTGCCGCGCACGCGCACTGGCGCGGAGGGGCTGGCGGTTTGCGCGTGAACGCACAGGGTGAGGCAAGACAAAAAGCCTGCGATGAGCATGCGTGGGAACATGGCAACTCCTAGAAGGAAACAGTGGGGGGTACCCGGACGATACAAGGTTTCAGGGGGGTGCGTTGGCGTCGATCCCAGACCAGGCCTCGCACGCGTTGAACGCTTTGACTTCGGGGTAATGTTCCATGCGTTGGAATTTACGCATGAGCACCGTGCTTTGGAAATACTGCAGGCCGCAGCGCAAGCCGGTGCTGGCCGAATAGGAAGGCATCACGTAGCGGCACGACTGGCATCGCGGGTTGCTGGGGTGCTGCGATTCCAGTTGGGACATGCTGTACCGCTAGGCTTTGACGGGTTTGCAGTCTCCGCACATGAACATGCTTTGGTTGAGCAAGCGCTTGAAGGTGCCCAAGGCCCTGGGCTTGTGCAGGCCGCATTTGTAGCAGCTCATGCTGGCCGCCGTGTGGCCAGAACCACCGAACGGAGATCCCCCGGCTTTGGATTTGTAGCGAAGTCCGTCGCTGGCGATCTTGGTGGTTTCATCTCTGCTCATGGTGCGAATTTTAGGTGAAATGTGTTCAGGGTAAGTGCCTAGGCTTTTGCAGGCCCCAAACCCCCTTCAAATTTGCCGGTGCAAGACGGCGCGACGCATCATGTCGCAGAAGTATTCGGCCGCCGGTGTGAGGGGCAAACCACTGCGGCGCACCAAGCAAATGGGGGGGGCGGGCAAGACTTCGCGCACCGGGATGGCTTGCACCATGTTGCTCAAGGGCAGGGATTGCGTCCACTGCACGGGCAACATCATCAGCAAATCAGAGTTGACCAAGGCCACCAAAAAAGTGAGGGTCGAATGGCCTTGCATGACCAGTTTGGGCGCGGGCAAGCCATGCTGGGCAAACAAGGGGCCGAGTTCTTCTTCGGCGATGTGGGTCACCGAGGTGGTGATCCACTCCGCATCGGCCAACTCGGCCAAGGACTGCGCATGGGCCAAGGGGTGGCCTTTGCGGCCAAAAATCATGCGCGTGTTGTCAAACAGTTTTTCACGGGTCAGCTCAGGTGCCAATGCGCCTGGGTCGGGACCCATGTAACAGTCGACGCGGCTTTCTTTGAGGTCGGCTTCGATGGCGGGGTACATCGCATCCCGAATTTCAATCGTGACGTGGGGGTAGCGCTCACGAAACGGACGCAAGGCCAGAGGCAGCAAGGCGATGTGCGGCACGCTGGAGAGCGCCACGGTCAGGCGACCATGGGTTTCGCCGCGCAGTTGGTCGAGCTCTTCTTGGGCCAGGCGCAGTTCGTTGCGCACCGCACTGGCGCGGCGCAAAAACACCGAACCCATGGGCGTGAGCTGCACGCCGCTGGGGCTGCGTTCAAACAAGACCACGCCGAGTTCTCGCTCCAGCTCTTGGATGCTGCGGCTGATGGCGGGTTGTGAGCCATTGAGTTGACGGGCCGCGGCACGCAAGCTGCCGCGTTCGGCCACGGCCAAGAAGTCACGCACGGCGCTGAACTTCATGCCGCGAGACGTGCTGAAGTCGGCCGCCCCAAGACATAGGGAAAACGAGAGAGATCGAATTTAGGCATCGTCATTGAAATATTGTCATCTTCTCGCATCACTGGGTCATCCGTACCATCCCTAGCATTTGAAACTTGGAGACCGTACATGGGTGATTCGTTGTTGAAGACGGGGGTGTTGATTGTCGGTGCTGGCCCTGTGGGCTTGGCCTTGGCGATTGAGTTGGGCCACCGCTCGATTCCTTGTGTGCTGATTGAACGCAACGAACGGGTGGGCTACGCACCGCGTGCCAAGACCACCAATGTGCGCACCCGCGAACACTTTCGCCGTTGGGGCATTGCCGACACCCTGCGGGCGGCGTCTCCGTTTGGCATGTATTACCCCTCGAATGTGGTGTTTTGTACCAGTTTGGGGGGGCACGAGTTGACGCGCTTTGAGAACGCCATGTACTGCGCGCCCGGGCGCAACCCCTTGTACTCAGAGCATGGCCAATGGATTCCGCAGTACACGGTGGAAGAAGTCATGCGCGAGCATGCACAGTCTTTGCCGAATGTGGACTTGCGGTTCAACACCGAGTTGACGACTTTTGAACAAGACGGTGATGGCGTGCACGCGGTGGTGCGTGACCTCAAGCGCAACCAGACCCTCACCATCGAGGCCAAGTTCATGGTGGGATCGGACGGCTCGCGCAGCGTGGTGCGCGAGGGCATTGGCGCCAAGATGGAAGGCACCCGGGGTTTGTCGCGCAACTACAACGTGGTGTTCAAGGCCCCTGGCTTGGCGGAGAAACAAAAACACGGCCCCGCCATCATGTACTGGCAGGTCAATGCCGAAGCCCCCAGCTTGATCGGTCCGATGGACCAAGGTGACAAGTGGTTCTTCATGCCCACGGGCATGAAAGAGGGCAGCAAGCTGGATGTGGCGAACACGCCAGATTTGATCCGCAAAGCCACGGGCATCGACTTGCCCTACGAGGTGTTGTCCACCGACGAGTGGGTGGCCAGTCGCTTGTTGGCCAACAACTACCGCGACCGCCGGGTGTTTTTGGCGGGCGACGCCTGCCACTTGCATCCACCGTTTGGTGGCTACGGCATGAACATGGGCGTGGCCGACGGGGTGGACCTGGGTTGGAAGATCGCCGCTGTCTTGCAAGGCTGGGGCGGCCCTGAGTTGCTCGACAGCTACGAGCAAGAGCGCAAGCCCGTGCACAACATGGTGTTGGACGAGGCGGTGGCCAACCACGCCATGTTGGGCAACCAACTGTGGAAAGAGGGCTTGGATGGTGACAACGCCGAGGGCGCTGCGATGCGCCGCGAGGTGGGTGCGGTCATCCAAGCGGGCAAGTTGCGCGAGTTCACCACGCTGGGCGTGATGTTGGGTTACCGCTATGAGCACTCACCCGTGATCGTGGCCGATGGCACACGCGCACCGGGCCACGATTACATCAACTACGTGCCCACGTCTCGCCCGGGTTCGTTGGCGCCTCACGCGTGGTTGCACGATGGCTCGTCCTTGTTCGACCACTTTGGGCTTGGCTTCACCTTGTTGGCGTCCAAAGACGCACCGTCTGAAGCGATGGACCAAGCCCGCATTCAGGCCCGCGCTGCCGGTGTGCCACTGACCGTGATTCAGCCGCAAGAGTCTGGCATTGCCGATTTGTACCCCACCCGCTTCACACTGATTCGCCCCGACCAACACGTGGCCTGGCGGGCCGATGCCTGGCCGCATGCCAGCGCTGGCTTGTTTGAAAAGATCAGTGGCCGCGCCCCGTCATTGACCACCGCAGGAGTCTGAGCATGTCTTCCATCCCCGCCCTCGCATCACGCCGTACCGGTGTGTTGGCCGTTCACTCGGTCGACCGATTTGTCTACACCGTGCCTGACTTGGGCGTGGCCATCAAGTTCTACACCGACTTTGGTTTCGATGTTCGCCCAGTCGACCAGCGCTTGGATTTGTACACCTTTGGCCACGACCACTGTTGGGCGTCGGTGTTTGAAGCGGGCGAGCGCAAGCAGCTGCAATATGTGCGCTACGGCATCTTTGCCGAAGACGTGGCTGCATTTGAACAGCGCGTGAAAGACTTAGGAATTGGCTGCGAGCCGCACCCCCTGGGCAGCACCGATGGCATCTGGCTGCGCAACCCCGATGGCACGCCGGTTCAGTTGTGGGTGGCGCCAAAGGTATCGCCCTCGGCCAAGTCCACGCCTACGCCGAAGAAAGCTGTGCCCCCAGGCCAAGGGGCCGCGCCGAGTCGCAGCCAGGTGGTGCCGACCCGGCCGAAACATTTGTCTCACGTGTTGTTCTTCAGCCCCGATGTGTTGCGCATGACACGCTTTGCCGAAGACGTGCTGGGCTTGCGTTTGTCCGACTCTTCCGGGGACATCATTGCCTTCATCCACACGCCGCACGGCAGCGACCACCACCTGATTGCCTTGGCCAAGTCACATGCACCGGGCTTGCACCACAGCAGCTGGGAGGTGGGCAGCATCGACGAGGTGGGCGTGGGGTCTGAGCAAATGCGCAACGCAGGTTGGACCCAGGGTTGGGGCTTTGGCCGTCACGTGCTGGGCTCGAATTACTTCTACTACGTGCGCGATCCCTGGGGCAGTTTTTGCGAGTACTCCCACGACATCGACTTTGTGCCCGCTAACTTGGATTGGCCTGCGGCCGACCATGCCGCAGAGGACTCGCTGTATGTCTGGGGCCCCACCATGCCCGAGGGCTTCATCACCAACCAAGAGCAGCCTTTGCCGGCCTGAGCAAGCCGGCGTGGCAAAGGCGGCGCGGGCGTCAAGCCTTGCGCACGTGCTGCCCTAAACGCTTGTACAAGCCCAAGGCGTTGTGTTGGTAGATCTTTTCTTTGTCTGCGTCACTCACCACCTGGGTGGCTTTGATGTATTCGTGCGTGTCATCGAAGTTGCGACCCGTCTTGGGGTCGACCGCACGCACGGCACCGATGGTTTCTGACGCAAACAACACATTGCCTGAGGGGATGACCTTCAACAGCAGGTCAATCCCGGGTTGGTGGTAGACGCAGGTGTCGAAATACAGGTTGTTGAACATGCGGGTGGTCAAGTCGCCCAAGCCCATGTCGATGGCCATGCCCTGGTAGCGACCCCAGTGGTAGGGCGCAGCGCCTCCGCCGTGCGGGATGATGAACTTGAGGCTAGGGTAGTCTTTGAAAAGATCCGACATCATGAATTGCACAAAAGCGGTGGTGTCGCCATTGATGTAATGCGTGGCCACGGCATTGAAGTGCGGGTTGCAGGAGCCACTGACGTGGATCATGACGGGCACGTCGAGTGCGACCAATTGGTCGTACAGCGGGTACCACCAGTCTTTGTCCCACAGCGGTGGGTCTGACCAATGGCCGCCCGAGGGATCAGGGTTGAGGTTGGCGCCCACAAAGCCCAGTTCTTGGATGCAGCGCTGGAGTTCGCGAAACACCGCCGCCCCTGGTTTTTGCCCCGTGACCTGTGGCAACTGGCAGACGCCCGCCAAGTGCTGGGGGAACATCTTGCAGGCGCGATCGACCAAGTTGTTGCAGTACTCGGCCCAGCGCACATTGGTGGCTTCGTCGCCAAATTGGTGGTCCATGCCAATGGCGCGGGGAGAGAACAGGGTCAGGTCGATGCCGCGTTCTTGCATGACCTTGAGTTGGTTTTCAGAGATGGCCGCGTGTATTTGCGCATCACTGATCTCTGGGGGATCTTCGGGCAAGCACTGGCCTGTGGCTTGGAAGTGCTCGACTTGCCGCGCCCGATAAGCCATGACTTCGGGCGGGGTGGTGGTGAAATGTCCGTGGCAATCAATGATCACGTGTCAGCTCCTGGTTGCGGTAGGTGACACAACGGCCACGATTTCGATTTGTATCAGCATACCGCCGGGCAGGTCGGTCACCACGGTGTGGCGAGCGGGGCGGTCGTGGGGGTCGGGGAAGCAGGCCAGCCACTCCACGTTCAACAACTCGCGCACGCTGTTGTCTTGGATGTAAGCCTTGACATGCACCACGTCGTCCAAGCTCGCGCCGCCGTTGCGCAACAGGGTGCGCAGGTGTTGGAACACAAACTTGGCTTGGCTGGCTGCGTCGCTGGGCAGGGTGTCGTTGGCCGGGTCGCGGCCCATGATGCCGGACGAATAAATCATGTCACCGACGCGCGCACCCATGGGAATGGGCGCGTTGCCATGCGTGATGCCATCGACTTCGATGGAGCGGGGTCTTCTGGGGGTCATAGATCAATCGCCTTGGTGGGAGTTGTGTTCAGTCAGTGGGGCAGGGGCAAGGCTGTTTTATAACGCACTTGCTTGAGGGCAAAGCTGGAGCGAATTTTTTCAATGCCCGGGATCGGGGTCAGTTGTTCCAGGATGAATTTTTCAAGCGCCGTCATGTCGGCGATCGCCACGCGGATCAAGTAGTCGCTGTCGCCGGTCATGAGGTAGCACTCCATCACCTCATCGTGTTCGGCAATGCGCTGTTCAAACTCGGCCAAGGCCGACTTGGATTGTTCTTTCAAACTGATCGAGATGAAGACCGACAAGTTCAAGCCCAGCGGCTTGGGGTTGACCAGGGCCACATAGCGGTCAATCACGCCCGCAGCTTCCAGGGCTTTGACGCGGGTCAGGCACGGAGAGGGTGACAAATGCACCCGTTTCGCCAGTTCGATGTTGGTGAGCGAGCTGTCGTGTTGCAGCTCCGTCAAAATGCGCAGATCGGTGGTGTCTAAATTCATTTTGTGCTTCAAAAGTAATGAATCGAGGCATTTTATTTTGTATTTGGGCTAAATCTTCACGAAAACGACAGCCTATTTGGGACGTTTTTTTTTACAGTCGTTGCCATGACAGACCACAGCCTTCACCCTTTCTTGGCCGCCGCCAGCAGCGATGCCGACCCCTTTGAAACTGCCGAGTGGCGCGACGCCTTTTTGTCGCTGGTGGCCACCCAGGGCCCTGAGCGGGCGCGTTTCATCTTGGACAACTTGGTGCATCTGGCCAACACCTCCCAGGTGCAGTGGCAGCCTGAGTTGGTCACGCCCTATGTCAACAGCGTGGCGGTGGAGCAGCAACCTGCGTTTCCGGGCGACTTGGCGATGGAAGAACGCTTGGGCTCGCTGATGCGCTGGAACGCGCTGGCCATGGTGGCCAAGGCCAATGCCGCTTACGGTGAGTTGGGTGGCCACATTGCCAGCTATGCCAGCGCCGCCGATTTGTTTGAGGTGGGCTTCAACCACTTCTTCCATGCACGCAACGCGGCGCACGGCGGTGACTTGGTGTTTTTCCAACCCCACAGCGCACCCGGCGTCTATGCACGGGCTTACCTGGAAGGGCGCCTGAGCGAAGCCGACTTGTCGCACTACCGCCAAGAACTCACAGCCCCCGAGGGCGTGCGCGGGTTGAGCAGCTATCCGCACCCCTGGCTGATGCCTGATTTTTGGCAGTTCCCCACCGGCTCGATGGGCATAGGCCCCATCAGCTCGATCTACCACGCGCGCTTCATGCGCTACCTCTCACACCGCCAGTTGCAAGACTGTGGCGCACGCAAGGTCTGGGGCGTGTTTGGTGACGGCGAGATGGACGAGCCCGAGAGCATGAGCGCGTTGACACTGGCCTCGCGTGAAAAGCTCGACAACCTGGTGTGGGTGGTCAACTGCAATTTGCAGCGCTTGGACGGGCCGGTGCGCGGTAACGGCCGCATCATCGACGAATTGGAGCGCCTGTTCCGTGGTGCGGGCTGGAACGTGATCAAGCTGGTGTGGGGCAGCGATTGGGATGGTTTGTTCGCACGCGACGTGACCGGCGCCTTGGTGCGGGCCCTGGCCGACACAGTGGACGGCCAAATGCAAACCTTTGCGGCCAAAGACGGGCGCTTCAACCGCGACACCTTCTTTGGTCAAAACGAAGAGTTGGCACGTTTGGCGCAAGGCATGACCGACGAGCAAATTGACCGCCTCAAACGCGGGGGGCATGACTTGGTCAAGATCCATGCGGCCTATGCCGCAGCGGCCAAGCACCAAGGGCAACCCACGGTGATCTTGGCCCACACCAAAAAAGGCTATGGCATGGGCGAGGCCGGGCAGGGCAAGATGACCACCCACAGCCAAAAGAAACTCGACGAGACGGCGTTGATCGAGTTCAGAAACCGCTTCAACTTGCCCTTGAGCGACGAACAAGCCACTGAGTTGCAGTTCTTCAAGCCTGCCGACGACAGCGCGGAGATGCATTACCTGCATGCGCAACGCCAACGCTTGGGCGGCTACATGCCGCAGCGCCAGACCCAAGCCGATGTCGTGCCCGTGCCGGCACTGGCCCAGTACGCCAACTTTGCGGTGAATGCCGCAGGCAAGGAAATGTCCACCACCATGGCGTTTGTGCGCTTGCTGGGCAACTTGCTCAAAGACCCCGCCTTGGGCCCACGCATCGTGCCCATCGTGGCCGATGAGGCGCGCACCTTTGGCATGGCCAACTTGTTCAAGCAGGTGGGCATTTATTCCAGCGTGGGCCAGCGCTACGAACCAGAAGACATTGGCTCGGTGCTGAGTTACCGCGAGGCCCTGGATGGCCAAATTTTGGAAGAGGGCATCAGCGAGGCTGGCGCCATTGCCAGTTGGACCGCTGCGGCCACCAGCTACAGCGTGCACGGCTTGGCCATGTTGCCGTTCTACATTTACTACTCGATGTTTGGTTTTCAGCGCGTGGGCGACGCCATTTGGGCCGCGGCTGATCAACGTGCACGGGGCTTCTTGCTGGGTGCCACCTCAGGGCGCACCACGCTGGGTGGGGAAGGCTTGCAACACCAAGATGGCAGCAGCCACTTGGTGGCAGCCACCATTCCGAATTGCCGTGCCTATGACCCGGCGTATGCGGGCGAGATGGCGGTGATCGTGGACCACGGCATGCGCGAGATGTTGGTCGAGCAGCGCGATGTTTTCTACTACGTCACCTTGATGAACGAAAACTATGCCCAACCGGATTTGCCCGCAGGTGTTGAATCAGAGGTGATCCGGGGTTGCTACAAGTTCAAAGCCTTCGAGGTGCCTCAAGCCAACGCGCCACGCGTGACCTTGATGGGCTCAGGCGCGATCTTGACCGAGGTGGTCAAAGCGGCTGAGCAACTGGCGGCACAGGGCATTGCCAGCGATGTCTACAGCGTCACCAGCTGGAGCGAGCTGGCGCGTGATGGTGTGGCGTGCGAAGAACGGGCCTTGGCAGGCGACAGCAGCCCGGGCGTGCCGTTTTTGGCGCAACAGTTGGCCACCAGCCAGGGCCCCATCGTGGCCGCCACCGACTATGTGCGTGCGGTCCCAGAGAGTGTGCGCGCCTACCTGCCAGCAGGGCGTCGTTACCTGAGCTTGGGCACCGACGGGTTTGGCCGCAGCGACACGCGGGCGGCTTTGCGGGCCTTCTTCCATGTGGATGCGGCCAGCATTGTCAACGCGGCGCTGCACGCATTGGGTCAATGAACCTGGCGTGCAAGCGCTGAGTGAGGGGCCGCAAGCCCACGCACTCAGACGAACTCAAGGCAGGGTGTGTTGCAGGGCGCGGTTGAAGTAGCTCAAGTCCAAAAACTTGTCGGGTGCCGGTGCTTTGCCGCCCCATTGGCCTTCGATCTCGGCACGCAAGGCCAAGACGTTTTTGAAGCCCTGCATGTCGAGCGCGCAGTCTTTGGACAGGCCGCTGCCTGAGGGGTCGTTCAAGGCTTGGTAGGTCAACTCGGCTTTGTTGGCGTCGAGTTTCAACTCACGCGACAGCACCTTGAGGGTGAGTGCTTTTTGTGCGGGGTCTTGGGCCGCGCGGCAGCCTTCGATGTAGGCCGCGACATAACGCTCCACCGCAGAGGCGTTGGCCGCAGCCCAGGGGCGCATCACAAAGATGCCACCGGCTTGGTAGGGACCGTACAAGGCCGTGGTGGTGCCCAAGCTTTTGGCGCCACGCTCTTTGGCCAAGAAGTTCCAGGGTGGGTTGAGCAGCGTCGAAGCGCCCGCAGGACTGTCCAAGCCTTTGAAGCGGTTTTCTGAACCCCCCAGTGGATCGATCTTGTAGTCTTTGCCTTCCACCAAGCCTGCGTCTTTGAGGATTTTGCGGCCAATCAGGGCGTAGGCCGTGTCGGGTGCGTCCACCACATAGGTGCGCCCACGCATGTCAGAGGGTTTGTGGATGTCTTGGCGCACCAGCATTTCGTTCATGCCACCGTCGCCACCCGACAAAATGACGACATCTTTTTTGGCCACTTCAATCATGGCGATCGCGTTGTCGACGGCCGCATGGGCGATTTCAAATTTGCCTTCGGCCAAACCGGCACGTTGCTGCTCGGAGTTGGGGGTGAACTGCATCACCGGTGTGATGCCACGGCGTGCAAAGTAACCTTTTTCCATCGCCATGTAGATGGGGATGTTGCTGGCGCCACGGAACACATTGACGCGCAAGGTGACGGGGTCATTGGCGGGGGCTTGCACCACCGGGTTGCTGCTGCAGGCAGCGAGGGTCAAAGCCACGGCGGCTGTGATGAGTTTGTACATAAAACCTTTCTTGAATTAACGAATGTATTGTTCGCAGCTTTTCTTTTTTCTGTCGTCGGAGATTCGTTTGCAATATTTCGCGTCGTTGTTCACCTTGGCGAGACATTTGTTTTGCAAGTCGTTGTTGCCAATGCGGTTGCAGAACTCGGCTTTGTTGGTGTCCATGGCTTGGCAGTAGGTTTTTTTATCGGGGTCTTTGATGCCATTGCAGCCTTCGTAGGCCTCTTTTTGCACATAGTCTTTGGTGGCCGCAGAGGCATTGAAGACCAGCAGCACCAGAATGAAAAATAGTCGCATGAAGTGTTCTCCTCGAATCATTCGTGCACCTGTGTCAAACAGGGGTATCCCCGCCAAGCGTGATGCGGTGCATCACACGCTTGAAGCCATGGTAGTCGTTGACCGGGTTGTGTTGGGTGCAACGGTTGTCCCAAAAGGCCAAGGAATGGGGCTTCCACACAAAGCGGCAGGTGAACTCCGCCTTGACTTGGTGTTCAAACAGAAACTTCAGCAGCGGGGCGCTTTCTTCGTCGCGCATGCCCACAATGCCCGAGGTGTGGGCCACGTTCACGTAGAGTGCTTTGCGGCCGGTTTCGGGATGGGTGCGCACCAAAGGGTGCGCATGGGTGTGGTTTTTCGGCGCGTCTGATTTACCGTCGGTCTTGAGGCGGTCTTCACGGGTTTTGGAAACATCGGCTTTGGCTGAGCTGCTGATGCCCATCAAGCCCTCGAGCATCGATTGCAGGGTCTCGGACAAGGTCTCCCAAGCCAGGTACTGGTTGGCAAACAAGGTGTCGCCACCGTAGGGGGGGATTTCACGCGCCAACAACATCGAGCCCATGGGCGGTTGCTCGAGGTAGGTGGTGTCTGAGTGCCAGATGCCACCGAAGTTGTTTTTCTCGTGCGCTAGTTTTTTGACTTCAATGACACACGGGAAGTCGTCCAAGCCTTTGACAAACGGGTATTCGACGGGGGTGCCCATGCTGTGAGCAAAGCGCATGAATTGCGCGGTGCTGAGGTTTTGGTCACGAAAGAAAATGACCAGGTGTTCGAGCAGTGCGGCCCTGATGGCTTGTTGCAGGTCGGTGGAGATGGGTTCAGACAGATCCACATCCAGCAGTTCAGCACCCAAGGCACCCGCAATTCGTTGAATTTTCATCAAATTATTCTGTCACAGACCGTGTTTTTCAGGGGCTTGGTTTGTCCGGCCTGCGACAAGCCAAGCTGGGGGTTCGTGCCATCCTCTTGCGACAAAAAAACTCAGGAGCCCGTGTGTTGAAAACCCTCATGCAAACCCTTGCCCTTGGCTGGATGTGTCTGTCGATGCCCCTGTTGGCGCAAGATTTTTTGTCGCGGCCCGTCAAAATTGTGGTGCCCCAAACCCCGGGTGGGGCGTCGGACGCCTTGGCGCGCATCGTGGGGCAAAAACTGAGTGAGAAATGGCAGCAGTCGGTGGTGATTGAAAACCGTGCCGGTGCGGGCGGCAACGTGGGCATGGACTACGTGGCGCAAGCCACGCCCGATGGCCACACCTTGTTGATGAGTTATGTCGGCTCGCATGCGATCAATGCGTCGTTGTACAAAAAATTGCCGTTTGATCCCGAGAAAGATTTCGCCCCTGTGGCCACCTTGGCCACGCTGCCGTTTGTCTTGGTGGCCCGTCCCGATGCGCCGTTCAAGACGGTCAAAGAGTTGGTGGAGCAAGGCCGAAAAACGCCCTTGACCTTTGGTTCAGCTGGCAATGGATCGGTCAACCATTTGCTGGGGGTGATGTTCAATTCGGCGGCGGGCACCAAGCTGGATCACATTCCTTACCGAGGGGCAGCACCTGCCATGCAAGACCTGATGGGTGGGCAAATCAACCTGGTGTTCACGAGTTTGCCCTCGGTGGCGGGGTCCATCAAAAACGGCAGTTTGCGCCCGATCGCGGTCACCAGCGGCGCGCGTTCGTCTAACTTTCCAGCGATTCCCACGATTGCAGAAGCGGGCTACAAAGAGTTCGATGTGTCACCTTGGTTTGGTTTGTTTGCGCCCGCCAAAACGCCAGTGGCGGTGGTGCGACGGATCAACCAAGACATCCAAGACGTGTTGAAAAACAAAGAGGTGATTGAGAAATTCAACGCGCAGGGCGCGGATGTGTTGATCACCCAGCCCGCCGAGTTTGGCGCGATGCTCAAGAACGACCTCGCCAAGTGGGGCGAGGTGGTCAAAGCATCAGGCGCGCAGATCGATTAACCCCTGCGCGTTCCTCACGCCCGGGCGGGCAACACCTCATTCACCGGTTTGCCGCCTGTGGCTTTGCCGGTGATGGGGGGCTTGGGCAAGCGGTTCTCGCCCGGCTCGATCACAAAGGTGTAGTCGAGCGAGTACCAAGGTCCTGTGACTTCGGGGTTGGGGGCTGGCGTGTCGGCGTGCAGCACATAGTGGCCCACCAAGGCCTGGGTCACGGCAAATTGAACATCGGTGTCCAAAAACGGATCGTCGCTGGAGTACACCTGTGAGAACTGCGTTTTGTACCCCGGCTTGTTGATCATGAAATGGATGTGTGCCGGGCGCATGTTGTGGCGGTTTTGTGCCCGCAGCAGCGCACCCACGGGGCCACTCAAGGGAATTGGATAGCCGGCGGGTTTGATGCTTTGAAAGGCGATGTGACCCTGGGCGTCGGTGGTGAATGTGCCACGCAAATTCATGTCGGCTTGCTCGGGATCTTGGTTTTCGTAAAACCCCTCGGACGAGGTGTGCCACACATCCACCTCGGCACCGGCCACGGGCTGGCCTTGAAGGTCTTTGACCCAGGCGTTGACGAAGATGGGCACGCCCGCGGTGGGCGAGCGCACCAGTGAGTCGCCAGACGCCATGCGTGGTGCGTCTTGGCGCCAAAACGGCCCCATCAAATTGGCAGTGGTTTCGGTCTGGCCTTTGTCGCCGTTGTTGAGCAAACACACCAAGGAAGACAGCCCCATCGAGCCCGCCGCCAGCACCACCTCGTTGTGCGAGGGCGTGGTGAGTTGCCCGAGTTGGGCGATCACGCCACAAACCTGATGAAACTCGGCTTCGGTGAGTTGTGCATCACGCGCAAAGCCGTGCAGGTGAATCACGGCCGCTTTCATGATGGTTTTGAAGCGCTCGTCGGTGGCGTGGTCGAGTTCAGCCAAAACAGCTGTGGTGACGTCGTGTTGGTTTTGGATGATCATGGGTGTTTGTCTTCGATGTCGTGGTGGGTGAGGTAGTCCCACATGCGCTCCACGATGCCACCGTTCCAGGTGGCACGTTCTTGGGCTTGTTGCGCCGTGTCAAAAATCTGGGTGTCGCTGTGTCCTGCGGCTTGGACGGCATTTTCCACGCGGCCTGCATCTTCCAAGAACCAGGCCAGGACCAACGCCTTCTGAATCGAATCGGCCACGGTCACTGCGCCGTTGACGCTGACCACCACGGCGTTGGCTTGTCCCAGGGTGTCGGCCACACCCACGGCGGCGGCTTCGTTGCGAACCAAGGCGGTGTCATGCCATCTGGGCACTTGGGGGTAGAAGTAGCTGGAAAACCCGTGGCGGGCTGAAGGCGTTAATTTCATCGCCGACAAGGCCATGACATGGGGCGGAAAGAAGCGGCAAATGCCGTTGACCTCCGGGCGGCGTTGGTAGACCTGCTGGTGGATGCGCACTTCGCCCAGCACGCCTTCGGGTAAGGGGCCGTTGACCGACACCACCGTGCCTTTGTCTTGGGGGGTGAGCAAGCCCATGGGGCGCGGCGCGCAGACCAAGAAATGCGCCGCGTCAAGTCGCAGGCTGCAGTGTCCATAGGCCGTGGCCAAACCGGCCCGTGCCAAAGCGCGGCCCGTGGTGCGCACCAATTGTTCTTGGGCAGGGGTGGGGGTCGGGTGTGTCATCAGGTTTTGAATTCAGGAATATCGGGCACCGAGCCCCACATGCAAAACGATTTGGCATCGAACGGAAATTGACGTGGCATGTCATCGGGATCGGTGATCATGCGCACGCCACTGGAGAACTCGTAGACCATGCCGTCTGGCCCTTCAAAGTACAAGAACATGGCACCCGAGGTGGGGTGTCGACCGGGACCAAACACCACGCGCACGCCATGCTTTTGAAGCAGGTACCAAGAACGCATGATGTCGTTGATGGAGTCCACCTGGTGGTTGATGTGTTGAACACCTGCAAATGTGGAGGGAAACAAAGCAATCTTGTGGTGCACTTCGTCAATCCGCAACAAGGGCGCTTGTCCGATGCGGTCACTGACCTTGGCGCTGAGGACTTCGGTCCAGAATTTTTCGTCGCGCACCGGGTCGGTGGTGCGCAGCCCCACATGAGAAAACCCGGTGCTGCCGGTGTCGCGGGTGGGGAAAAATGGCACCCCACAATGATGCGGGCGCACCAACAAATCGATCGAGTTGCCGCTGGGATCTTTGAAATTCAAGAAGGCCTGGACGTGGCGCATCTCACAGCCATCGGCGTTGCCTTGCGTGAAGTGGTAGCCCATGCTTTCTAACTGAGCCGCTGCGTCTTGCAGCGCGGCGTCATCGCGCAATTCAAAGCCGACCGTGTGGTCGCTCGGATCGCCGTCAAAGTACACCAAGGTGTGGTCTCGGTCATCGCTGCGCAGGTACACGCTGCTGCCATGTTTGGGGTTGCCCATTTGTTCACCCACCCGCAGACCCAAGATGCGGTCGGCGTAGCGGGTGGCACCTTCTAAATCACGGGTGCCAAGGCGAACGTAGCGGATGTCGTGCAGGTGGATCATGGGCGGGTGGGGGGAGTCAAGAGCAGGCCCAGAGCTTATCGCCTGTTGAGCCGCGGGCCAATACCGGGTGATCAATTCCTACCATTGACCAAACGAATGGTGGGGGGCAGACGGGCAGGTCGTCGCAGGACCGCCGGGCCTCAGGCTTGGAACAGCAACTGAAACTGAGCACGCAGCCATTGGTTGGCCGGGTCTTGGTGAAAGCGTGCATGCCAGTGTTGGCGAATGTCAATCATGCCGATGTCGATGGGCAAGGGCAGCACCCGCAAGCCTTCGCTGGGCGCAAAGGTTTCGGCCAATCGCGAGGGCACCGTGACCATCAGGTCGGTCTGCGACACGATGCTCGACAAACCCATGGAGTGGGCCACCCGCAGGCCGACGTGACGTTTGACCCCGAGGTTGTTGAATTCTTGGTCCAGCAGATGGTCCACGGCCTCGTGGCTGGCCGACGAGGGGAGGTAAGAGATGTGCGAGCCTTGGAGGTAATGGTCCAAGCTCAAGCTGTCTTGGATGGTGCTGTGGTGCTGGCGGATCAACACCACATAGTGTTCTCTGAACAAACGTTGGATGTAAAAGTTGGGCCCAAAGTCGCCAAAAAATCCAACGGCCAAATCAATGTCGCCGCTGGTCAGGCTGGCGTCGATGCGGTCGCTGGGGATGTCCACAATCGACACGCTCACCGAGGGGGCGACTTGACTCAAGTGCGCCAACAGTTTGGGCAAAAACACCCGTTGACCGACCTCGCTGGTGCACACAGAAAACGTGCGTTGGCTGGTGCTGGGACTGAATTGGCGCCTCTCCTCAATCGCTTGTCGCAAATGGCCGAGTGCCGCTTTGACGGGTTCGGACAGGTTTTGGGCCAAGGGGGTGGGCTGCATGGCCCCTTGGATGCGAACAAACAGCGGGTCTTGAAAGTAGTCCCGCAAACGCCCCAAGGCATTGCTGACCGAAGACTGCGTGAGCCCCAACTCTTGTGACGCCAAGGTGACGCCCTGGGTGCGAAAAATGGCGTCGAAGACCAGCAGCAAATTGAGGTCGAGTGCGTTGAGTTTCATGGCTGGGCTGATGATTGATGGGCTCAATAGTAGCCATCATGGGGAGGCTTTTGAAAGCAGCTACAGTCCTGCCTCACACAACACACGCTGCTGTCTGGGACGGTGGTGTAAGACCTCATTCTTTGTTATTCACTCCAGGAGATCGACACATGATGAACGAAGCAGAAAGACAGCAAGCCGTTGAGCGTTTGTTGCAGGCAGAAAAAGACCGCAAGCAAGCCACGTTGTTGTCGGACTCATTCCCGCACATTCAACTGGAAGACTCTTACGCCATCTCCAGTGCGGTGGCCGCTCGGAAAATCCAAGACGGTGCCAAGCTGATTGGCCACAAGGTGGGTCTGACGTCCAAGGCCATGCAAGCCTCTTCCAAAATCGACGAACCGGACTATGGCCATTTGCTCGACACCATGTTGATTGCAGAGGGCGCCAAAGTGCCCCATGCCAATTTCTGTTTGCCACGCGTTGAGGTGGAGTTGGCCTTTGTGCTGGGTGAGTCCCTCAAGGGACCGGGCATTGGCTTGGTCGATGTGTTGCGCGCCACCGAGTATGTGGTGCCTGCCCTTGAAATTGTGGACGCACGCTTGGTGGACCAGCGCAAGATTTACGACACCGTGGCCGACAACGGTGCGGCGGCTGGTTTGGTCTTGGGTGGGCGCCCCGTTCGCCCCATGGATGTGGACCTGCGCTGGGTCAGTGCCTTGATGTACCGCAACTCCGACATCGAAGAAACCGGGGTCGCCGCCGGCGTGTTGGGCCATCCCGCATTGGGCGTGGCTTGGTTGGCCAACAAATTGGGTCAGCATGGGGTGACGCTTGAAAAGGGGCACATCATTTTGTCGGGCTCCTTCACGCGTGTGGTGTTCGCCCGCAAAGGCGACACCTTGTTTGGTGACTTTGGCCCCTTGGGCAGCGTCAGCGTGCAATTCATTTAAAGGCCTGACATGGACCTGCCCGTCAATCTGTTCAAGCGTGCCATTCAATCGGGCGTGCATCAAAAAGGTCTGTGGACCACGCTGGCCAACTCCTATTCCACCGAGGCGGTGGCCGGGGCTGGATTCGATTGGTTGCTGCTGGACATGGAGCACTCGCCCAATGAGATGGACACCATCTTGCAGCAGCTGCAAACCATCGCCGGCTACGCCACCCAAGCGGTGGTGCGCCCGGTGTGGAACGACCCGTTGGCGATCAAGCGGCTGCTCGACATTGGCGCGCAGACTTTGCTGATTCCGTATGTGCAAAACGCGTCGGAGGCCGAGCAAGCGGTCCGTTCCATGCGTTACGCCCCCCGTGGCATGCGTGGCGTGAGTGCCTTGACGCGCGCCACGCGGTTTGGCAGGACGGCCGATTACATGCAACGGTGTGAACAAGAGTTGTGCTTGCTGGTGCAAGTTGAGACCCAGGCGGCGCTCAATGAGATTGAAGCCATTGCTGCGGTGGATGGTGTGGACGGCATCTTCATTGGCCCAGCGGATTTGTCGGCCAGTCTGGGTTTTCCAGGCCAACTCAAGCACCCCACCGTGTTGGCGGCGATTGATGATGCGATCCGTCGCATCACAGCCTGTGGCAAGGCGGCGGGTATTTTGACGGGCGACAAAGAATTGGCCCATCGCTTCATCCAACTCGGCACACTGTTCACGGCGGTGGGTGTGGATGCGGGCTTGTTGGCCCGCGCGGCAGACGCCTTGGCCAAAGACTTTTGAGGCTTGCGTCTGAACCTGCGCTGACTTGACGCTGTGGTGGGCCACAGAAAGCCCCAAGCGGCCTCAAATTTCGAGGCGCCACATGGCTTTCAAGCCGGGTGTTCGCTGGCCGGCAGTTGGCTGATGACAGCCAGCGTCACCAGCGACGAGACCGCCATGACCGCCAACAAGGTGGTGAAGCCCGACTGTTTGACGATGGGGCCAATCAGCAGCACTGCGATGGAGCTGGCACCAAACGAGACGGCCAAGCGCATGCCCGTCACGCGCGAGCGCATGGTGTCGTCCACGAAACGCACAATCATGGCGTCGGTGAAGGGAATCGCGCCGAACACCCCGGCCATGAACAAAAACTGCACGCCATAAAACCACCAGCCATCGACTTGGGTGGCCATGATCAACACCAGCGCTTGGAACGCCAGGATGCGCAGGTAGAGGTGTTTGAGGGGGACTCTGTCAATCATGTGCCCCACCCACAGCTGCGACAGGGAGGCGGCCGCGTACACCAGGCCCAGCAGCAGGCCGATCTGCGCCGGGTCTTGTGTCAGTCCCACGAGCCTGTCGGCCAGCAACTCGTAGTTGCTGTTGGTCGACAGGTTGAACAGCAAGCTGCTGCTGGTGGACGCCAGCGTCATCACCAACAACAAGGTCGGCATCGACAGGCCACTGGGCTGCATGGGCGTTGATTTTTTCTTGGACGGGGCGGTGGCCTCATGGGTGGCCCAGCGCGCAAATGCGAATCCACACGCAATGCTGATGACACCGGGGATGAGAAATGCCATGCGCCAACCGTAGTACTTGACGAAGAAGCCGGTGACCACAGCCGCCAAAGCCACGCCCAAATTGCCACACAGCCCGTTGACGCCAATGGTCCAACCCGGTCGCGCAGAACCTTGAACCAGCATCGGAATCGCCACCGGGTGATAAATCGAGGCAAAGGCCCCGAGCAGTGCCAAGGCCATGGCCATGTGCAGGGGCGTATGGGTTTGGCTGACCCACAGGCTGGCAGTGCCGATGCCTAAGAAAAAGACCACCATCATGGGGCGGCGTCCCCATTGGTCACCCAATTTGCCGGAGGGCAAAGAGCCAATGCCAAACAAGAAAAATGCGGCCACGCTGTAGGGCATCAAATCTTCCCAGTGCTCAAAACCAAACTCTGCTGCGATGCTGGAGACCGCCGTGGCAAAGATCAGCAAAAACATATGGTCGATGGCGTGCCCAAAGTTCAGCAGGAGTTGGGTGCTTCGGTTTTGCATGGCGGGGGTGTCAATCGCTGGCGGTGATGTTGTTGCGCTTGATGAAGCTGGCATAGGCGTCGCGCTCTTGCTTCATCGATGCGGCCAAGCCACTCAAGCTGGGCATTTCGGCCACCAGGCCTTGGGCTTCGAGCTTGCTGGCAAAAGCGCTTGATTTGGCGAGTTGCACCAACTCTTGGTTCAAGCGTTCAACAATGGCGGCTGGTGTGCCGGTGGGGGCCACCAAACTGAAGGAACTGTGGGTGTTGAGGTCAGGCACACCGGCCTCGGTCAGGGTGGGAACACCGGGCAACAACGCTGTGCGTTGCTCCAGCGCCAAAGCCATGACTTTGCCGGAGCGAATCAAAGACAGCGCAGAGGCCACATCGGCAAACATGAATTGAATTTGCCCCGCCAACAGGTCTTGGTACGCCGGCCCTAAGCCTTTGTAGGGCACGTGCAAAAAGCTGGCACCGGTTTTTTCTTCCAGCATGCGCACCCCCAAGTAGGTGGTGCTGCCCGTTCCTGCAGAACCGAACGACAGCTTGCCGGGTTCTTTCTTGGCCAGCGCGATGAACTCTTGGAGGTTGCGGACTTTGAGCGCAGGGTTGACCACCAGCGCCAATGGGCCGGGTGCGCGCATGATCGGCACAAAGTCGCGTTCAGCGTCGTAACTCAGGTTTTTGAACAAGCTGCCGTTGATGGTCAAAGACGTGTTGGCGGAGACCAAAAAGGTGTAGCCGTCCGGGGCCGACTTGGCCACACTGGCGGCGCCAATGTTGCCGCTGGCTCCTGGTCGGTTCTCGACCACAAACTGTTGTTTGAAGACCTCTGAAAGCGCTTGCCCGACCATGCGTGCATACATGTCGGTGCCCCCACCCGGTGAAGACGACACCACCAATTTGACGGGACGATTTGGCCAAGCCTCTTGCGCCCAGGCGGGTTGCATGAGTGCGCACACAAGTGCGCCTGCCAGCGCGTGAAAAATGACCCTAAACCCTGAGCGTGCCATTGCGATGTCTCCTTTGTTCAGCCGAATAATAGCGGTGCAGCATATATTCACCTGTCGCAGAAAGGCATCTATGAAGCAAGGTCTAAGCTATGGGTTGAAAGTCGCTGTGCTGGGTGTGTGTGCTCTGGCGCTCAGCCCATTCGCATCGTGGGCTCAGGGTTATCCCAACAAACCCGTCAAGGTCATCGTGACTTTTCCGCCGGGTGGTACCCCCGACATTTATGGTCGCTTGTTGTCGCAAGAACTCTCCACGCTTTGGAAACAATCGGTGCTGGTGGACAACAAAACGGGCGCCAGCGGCACCATTGGTACTGACTTCGTGGCCAAGTCGGCACCCGATGGCTACACCTTGCTGTTTGCGGCCGACGCAACCATCACGATTGCCCCCAATTTGTTCCCCAGCATTCCCTACAACGTCAGCAAAGACTTGACGCCCATCATCAATGCAGCGACGGGGCCTTTTGTGTTGTTGGCCAATCCCAATTTCCCAGCCAATGACATGAAGTCATTGATTGCGATGGCCAAACAGCAACCCGGAAAAATCACCTACGCATCGTCGGGTGCGGGCGGGCAGCAGCACTTGTCGATGGAGACGGTCAAGCACATGGCCGATGTGAACATCACCCATGTGCCCTACAAGGGGTTTGGGCAAGGTGTCAACGATGTGATGGCAGGACACGTGCCGTTGATTTTTGGAGGCATCACGGCCTCGTTGCAACTCACCAAAAGCGGCAAGCTCAAAGCGTTGGCAGTGACCAGCGCCAAGCGTTCCAAAGCCATGCCGCAGGTGCCCGCCATTGCTGAGACCTTGCCCGGTTTTCGCATCGATGCTTGGTATGGCTTTTTGGGCCCAGCAGGCATGCCCAAAGAACTGGTCAAAAAAATCCATGACGATGTGGCGTCCATCATCAAGCGGCCTGACTTTCAGGCCCGCATCATGGCCGACGCGATGGAGCCGGTGGGCAACACCTCGGAAGAGTTTGCCGCGCAAATCGCTGAGGATCTGAACGATTGGGCCAAGTTGATCAAGTCAGCCCAAATCAAATTGGATTGAAACGAACTTGTGTGACCCATGGAGCCTGAGCTGCCCGTAGCATTCTTTGAAAGGAATCTCAAGTGTTTATCCTTCGTTTATGGCTTCTAGTGTCCTTGCAGTTGCTGAGCACGTGTGTCTTGGCTGACTTGTCCATCATCTCGTCCACCGGTGTGTCGAGCATCATGCAAGAGCTCATTCCTGCCTTCGAGCGCGAGTCGGGGCACCGCGTGACCATCAGCTACAACACGTCCAACATCATCATGGATCGCCTCAAGCGCGGCGAGAGTGCCGACTTGGTGATCTTGACAGCCCCTTTGATCGACAGCCTGACCCAGCAAGGCCGTTTGCAAGCTGGCACGCGCACCGACATGGCCAAGTCGGGCATCGGCGTGGCGGTCAAAGCCGGATCTCCGAGGCCTGACATCAGCACGGTGGCCGCATTCAAACAAACGCTGTTGGACACGCCTTCAGTGGCCTACACAGGCACAGGGGCGAGCGGACTTTACTTTGCTGGTTTGGTCGAAAAAATGGGCATTGCCAACGAGGTCAAACCCAAGTCAAAAATTCCAGCGGGTGGGCTGGTGGCGGAGTTGGTGGTCAAAGGAGAGGCTGCGGTGGCGGTTCAAATGATCAGCGAGCTCAAAGCCGTGCCAGGGGCAGACTATGTGGGGCCTTTGCCAGCCCCGATGCAGCTGTACACCGTGTTCTCTGCCGGCATGTTGGCACAAGCCACAGACACAGCGGCGGCCCAGTCCATGCTGGCGTTCATGAAGAAACCTCAAGCCCTGGCCATTTACCGCGCCAAAGGCATGGACACCGATTGAAGGCCTGAGCTCAGGACATCAAATCAGGGTTCTGAGCGATTGCGCCGTGTGCTGCAGCAGGGGCAGCCAACGGGCGGCCAGATCGACTGAGGTGGAACCCACACCTGAGCGCACCAAGTTCAAGGCGGCAACCGTGTTCCCTCGGGCATTGCGCAGCGGCACCGCCAAAGCGTCAACCCCCAACTCATGTTCTTGATCGGCCACGCAATAGTCTTGCTTGGCCACTTGTTTGAGTTTTTGCTTCAAGGCCTGGGTTTGCGTTGAGGTGTTGGCGGTCAAGCGGCTCAAGCTGTTGGCCTTGAGCCAGTCTTGCAGTTGTGTGGGTGCCAAGTTGGCCAGCAACACCTGACCGGTGGAGGTGGCATGCGCCGGCAGTCGGGTGCCCACATGCAAGCCATAAGCCAGCACGGTGTGGCTGGCTTTGGCAGGAAGTTCTGAGCCCTGCCAAATGCCACGCGCCACGATGATCACGGCGTCGTTTTGCAACACAGCCACCGAACACGACAACTGGGTGGCCAAGCTCAGTTGGTGCAAGGTGGGCTGAACCGCACGGGGCAAGCGCGCGCCCGACAGGTAGCTGCCTGCAAACCCCAGAACTTTGGCCGACAACCAGTAATACTGGCCATCGGTTTCCAAATACCCCAGGTGTGTGAGGGTGAGCAAATGGCGGCGTGCGGCGGCCCGGGTCAGCCCGGTTCGTTGTGCGGTCAAGGTGGCATTGAGCCGTTGACGCTCGGTGTCAAAGCTTTCTAAAACGGCCATGCCACGGGCCATGCCCTCAATCCAGTCGGCTTTTTGAATGGGTGGGCGAGGAGGGGAAGGTTGCGCGATCATCGTGCGTCTATTCTATTCATCGCGCATCTTTGTGCTTGGCGTCGCCGCTGGTGGCGGGTGTGCCCTTAATCTCGCAGCATTCGTTCATCTAGGGGTTTGAATATGCGCACACAAGTTGTGATTGTTGGAGCAGGTCCTTCTGGGTTGCTGCTGGGTCAGTTGTTGCACAAGGCGGGGGTCGATGCTGTCATTGTCGAACGTCAAAGCCCAGAGTATGTGCTGAGCCGAATTCGCGCGGGCGTGTTGGAGCAGGTCACCCTGAACGTGTTGGCGCAAGCGGGCGTGGACGCACGTTTGAAGCGCGAAGGCTTGGCGCATACCGGGTTTGATTTGTTGTTCAAAGGCGAGCGCCACCGCATCGATTTGGCGGGGTTGACCGGCGGACAACAGGTGATGGTCTACGGCCAAACCGAAGTGACCCGTGATTTGATGGACGCCCGCCAAGCCGCAGGCTTGACCACGGTGTACAGCGCCGATGACGTTCAAATTCACGGTTTTGACACCGACCACCCCAGCGTGAGTTACACCGTGGATGGGCAACGCCACACCCTTGACTGTGACTACATTGCTGGCTGCGATGGCTTTCACGGCGTGTGTCGTGCCAGTGTGCCCAGAGCCTCGATTCAAGAGTACGAGAAGGTGTATCCCTTCGGTTGGCTGGGTGTGTTGTCCGACACGCCACCCGTGCACGAAGAACTGATTTACGTCAACAGCCCACGCGGCTTTGCCCTGTGCTCGCAACGCAGCATGATCCGAAGCCGTTACTACTTGCAAGTGCCATTGACGGACAAGGTGGAGAACTGGAGCGACGACGCGTTTTGGACGGAGTTGCGCCACCGCTTGGACCCAGAGGCCAGCGAGCGCTTGGTGACAGGCCCGAGCATCGAGAAAAGCATTGCGCCATTGCGCAGCTTTGTCACAGAACCCATGCGTTTTGGCACCTTGTTCTTGGCCGGTGACGCCGCACACATCGTGCCCCCCACCGGCGCGAAAGGCCTCAATTTGGCGGCGACCGATGTGAAGTACCTGTCGGACGCGTTGATTGAAGCGTGTGTCGAAAAATCACAGGCGGGCATTGACCACTACTCCACCCGTTGCTTGGCGCGCATTTGGCGTGCCGAGCGGTTCTCGTGGTGGTTCACCAGCTTGATGCACCGTTTTCCAGACCAAGGCGAGATAGGCCAAAAGTTTCAAGAAGCCGAATTGGATTACTTGGTGCACAGCGAAGCAGGGGCTCGTTCGGTGGCGGAAAACTATGTGGGATTGCCCTTGGACTTTGGCTGGAAGGGCTGAGCCCAGGCCTCTGGTTGCAACCCAAGGTGTGACAATGAAGGCTTCACTTCATTCCTTTGTCAATGCGCGCAAAAAAGATCCTCGGGTGCCTGTGCCTGTTTTTGATATTGAGTGCCACTGCGAGGGCGCAGACGAGGTCAGAACCCTCTGAGACGTTTGAGGTTGAAAGCAGTCAATACCGCCGCACGGGCTCTTATGCAGAGGTCGAGGCGGCGTGTCAACGGTTTGCCATCGCCTACCCGGATGCGGTGCGTTGTTTGAACATCGGCCGAACGGCCGAAGGCCGTTCCATCTGGGCTTTGGCCGTCAGCCGCAGTGGCGCTTTGGCACCCGACGAAGCCAGGCGCTTGAACGTTCCCGTGGTGCTGGCCATTGGGGGAACCCACGCCGGTGAAATTGACGGCAAGGATGCCGGGTTGATCTTGGTGCGTGACTGGCTCAAGAAGCCACCTTCCAATGACCCCCTCAAACATCAGGTGTTTTTGTTTGTCCCGGTGTTCAATGTGGATGGGCATGAACGCCCAAGCCCCTTCAACCGACCCAACCAAAATGGCCCGAGTCTGCAAGGCGAGCGGGTCACGGCACAACGCATCAACTTGAACCGAGACTGGATGTTGGGGCAGACCTCGGAGATGAATGCCATGCTGCAACTCATTGCCGAATGGGACCCTTTGCTCACGCTGGATTTGCATGTGACCGACGGCGTGCGGTTTCGCCATGACGTGTCTTTGTCGATGTCGTCTATGTTTGGTGTGGACGATGCCTTACGGGAGGTGTCCGACCAATTTTCTTCGGAAATGGTGAAGCATTTGACGGCCAGTGGACACCGCCCCTTGGACTTCACGCCCGTGTTGTTGGATTTTGAAAACCCACGGGCAGGCATCATGCGCGACGCAGATGCGCCTCGGTTTTCGCATGTGTACGCGGTGCTTCGAAATCGCATGGGTATCTTGGTGGAAGACCATGCTTGGGATTCCTATGCGAAACGTGTGAAAACAAGCCTGGATGTTTTGACGGCAGCACTTGAGTTGATGGCCAAGCAAGGCAGACAGTTGCTGAGCGTTGCAAGGCTGGCCGATGAAAACGCCCTGGGCATGTTCAGCCAATCGGTGGCCTTGGATTGGCACAACATGCTTGAAACAGGCACCGAGATTGCGACAGGCCAAGCCGATCTGCTGGGTTACGAATACACCACACACAGCGATGCGCCGGTGGTGGGAGGCCGTCACATCACCTACCACTTGAACCGACCAACGGTATGGCGGGTCTCTGTCTTTGGGGACATTCAACCCGTCAACCCAGCCATCGTGAGCTTTCCACAAGCGGGTTACATCATCCCGGCCGGGTGGGTTTCGGTCGTGCTGCCGTATCTGCAAAAACACAACATCACGTACCACGTGTTGGACCAGGCGATGCACGGTGTGGAGGTGCAGCAGCTCCAGGTCGATCCAGAGAGCATTTCATTTGAGTCGCGGACATTCCAAGGTCGCCTGAGAACCTCTGTCTCGGGTGAATGGGTCAACACGCAAACCCACCTGATGCCAGGCTCGGTGTATGTGCCAATTCGCCAAGCACGTTCATTGTTGGTGGCCCATTTGTTGGAGCCCGTCGCACCCGACTCTTTGTCGCGGTGGGGGTTGTTCAACACAGCCTACGAAATCACCGACCATATGTCGAACCACCGGCAACTGCAAATTGCGCAGTGGATGTTTTCTGAGGACCGACGCATACGCCAGCGCTATGGCGAGGGACTGCAACGCAAGTTGTCTGCGTTGCGCAAGGAGTACCAAGTGCGCATGGACCGCGACGAGCGGTTTCAGGAAGATCCTGAGCAACGGATGGATTTTTGGATCAGCCAAATCCCTTACCACGACCCCACTTACAACAAGTACCCTGTCATGAGGACGGATCGCTTGATTGAGCACCCTTGAGCTTGTATGGCCCTGCTGAGCGCCACGCGTGATGGGCGGTGGCCTTCAAAACTCACTCGTCTTTCATGTGGGTGGCTTTGACCACGGCAGACAAGCGCAGACGCTCTTCATCCACGAACTTGTTGAACGAAGCGCGTGTGCCACCGATGGGTTCAATGCCCACATTTTTCAAACGCTCAGAGATTTCGGGCATCTTCATGGCCGCGTCAACGGCGGCACTCATTTTGTCGAGGATGTCCGCCGGCGTCGCTGCGGGGGCATGGATGCCGGCCCAATGGGCAATGCGCAGCTCGCTGTAACCTTGTTCACTGGCGGTGGACAGTTGCTTGTAGACCGAGATGCGAGATGTCCAGGTATTGGCGAGGGCCTTGAGTTTGCCGCTCTTGATGTACGGCAAAGCGACGATGCTGGCCTCTGAGGTGCCTTCGACTTGGTTGCTCAGCACCGCAGAGATGGACTCTGAGCCGCTTTTGTAGGGCACCAGATCGAGTTTGGCGCCGTATGTGGTTTCCAAAATACCAGACACAAAGTGCGGGGTGCTGCCCGTGCCCGCGGTGGCCCAATGAAAACCGGGGCCGTTCTTGGAGGCTGCAATGAATTCTTTCAAATCGTTGTAAGGCGAGTTGGCCGGAACCAAAATCACCGAAGGGGCCAAGCCAATCATCACCACAGGCGTCAAATCACTGTCTTTGTACGGCATGGATTTTTTGATCATGCTGTTGGAGATCACGCCGGCCGCGCTGATCAAGAAGGTGTAACCATCGGCCGGACTTCTGGCCACCACATCAGCACCCAAGGTGGTGCCCCCACCGGGTTTGTTTTCCACAATCACGGCTTGCCCCAGAATTTTTGAGGCACCTTCTGCCGCAGAGCGCGCCATCAAATCGTTGGCGCCGCCCGCAGAAAACGGCACGATCAATTTGATGGGTTTGTTCGGCCAGGCCGCTTGGGCATGAGCGCTCAAACCTAGGCTGAAGGCGGATAAACCGAAACACAGAGAAGTCAATAGTTTGTGCATGTTGAGCTTTCAATTGAACGAAGTGACCTTGAAACGATCTTCTTGGATCGTTGTTTTGATTCGGTGGTGCGCGCCATGGTTTTTGCATCCGTGAACGTTCAAAACGTGGCCGCGATGTTACCCTTCCTCTCTGTCTTTTGAGTGCTATTCCAAGGCACTCAGGCAAGGTCAAGGAGATGCGATGACATTGGGTACGCTGCTGCGTCAAAAACTGAACGATCGAAGAGGCTTGTTGGTTCCAGGCGCGGCCAATGCATTGACTGCTCGGTTGATTGCAGACCTCGGTTTTGAGGCGGTTTACTTGAGTGGGGCAGGGCTGACCAACACGTTTTATGGCATTCCGGATTTGGGCTTCATGAGCCTGCAAGACATTGCACAGCACACAGCGGCGATTCGAGATGCTGTGAACTTGCCCCTGATCGTGGATGCCGACACTGGATTTGGCAATGCACTCAACGTTTACCACTCGGTCAAGGTTTTGGAGCGTTCAGGCGCCAACGCCATTCAACTTGAAGATCAGGTGATGCCCAAGAAATGTGGGCACTTCAACGACAAGTCGATCATTCCATGTGCCGAGATGGTTTCTAAAATTCACGCGGCTGTGGATGCCCGCCATGACCCAGATTTTTTGATCATTGCACGCACAGACGCCCGTGCCATTGACGGATTTGAGGCTGCTGTGGAGCGTGCCAATCGCTACGCTGAAGCCGGCGCCGATGTCACATTTTTAGAGGCCCCCACGTCATGGGAGGAAATCCAAAGAATCCCTGCCTCGATTGCATGCCCACAAATCATCAACATCGTCATTGGGGGCAAAACCCCGGCGCCTGACTTGAGCCAGTTGCGTGAGTGGGGGTTTGGCATGGTGTTGTATGCCAACGCGGCATTGCAAGGCGCTTTGATGGGGTCTAAATTGGCCTTGCAGGCCTTGCAAAGGGATGGCCAGTTGCTTGAAAGTTCGGGCTTGGTCGCGACGTTTGAAGAACGTCAACGCTACGTGGACAAAGACCGGTTCGACGCCTTGACTCAAAAATACGGAGATGCGGGCTAACCTGGCTCAGCTCGGGAGTCGACAAACCTGAGCACTTTCAGCAGGGCATCACCCGCATGCGTCCCTTGGTTGTCTGCTCGCGCGCTCACTCGTGGGCGTGAGCGGCGCGCCAGCCCAAACGAACGTCCAGGGCTTCTGATTTGCGCACCACGGGGTCGTAGCTCATGTCGCCAAAATCAGCGGCATCCAAGTGCAAATAATCGGCGGACTTGGCCCCGGGACGTGGCCAAGCGTGAGGGGCGGGTTCAGCCGATTCCAGCAGCTCCATGCGCACTTTGAATCCGCTCTTGTCTTGTCGTGTGATCCGTTTGGGGAGTTGCAGTGCGGGCAGCCAATCGACGGCCAAGCGTTCTTGGCCGACCACCCCGCTCAGATGCAAAAGCGTTGCGTCGCCTGCGCCGTGCTTTGAATTCAACTTCAGTTGCCGCAGTTCGTCCGGATGAACAAAGCTTGAGAGTTCTGCCCAATGGACGATGACACGCAAGGTTTGTAATTCGCCGGTGCTGTAGTCCACCACACGTTCATCTTCGTGAAATACACGTTCAAAACTGATGCGCTGTTGCCCATCGCGGTACCAGATCTCATCGACATTGCCTTTGAGCAGGGCGATCCGCTGAGCGTCTCTGTAAAAGTACCAGGTGTGAGTTTTGGGTTTTTCGTGCGTCTTGGCAGAGGGGGGCGGGACGACCGTGACGGCATACCTTGCCGCAACAGGTGTGAGCGCTGAATCAAGATTCAAGACTGCAGATGTTGTGCGCTCAAGGGTTTGAGCCTGTGTGGTGGTGGTTGTGGTGAGCGCCCAAAGAGCCACCCCACATGCCAGCAGTTGGAGGCCAATTTTTTTCAAAGCGACACGCCCCGAGCGATCCAACATGCCCTGTTTATTTCAGGGCTTCCATCATCACGTGATAGATCCAGTTTTGCTCCATCGATCCGCGCACCAAGTGGGCTTTCGGGCCGCGTGCATAAATGGCCACATCTTCCCCGGCGTGGGTTTCTGCTGCCAAAGGCACGGTGGCTTCTTGCAAGAAATCAACATGGGTCGTGTCGACGTTGGTCAAGTCAGGTCGACCATTGGGACGAGCGCCTGGGCCATTGGTGTAGGCCAAGGTGGTGAAAGGCCGGCCGTTGGCGTCCAAGGTGTTTTTGAGGGGCGCGCCGTCTTTGGCCGGCACTTCACGCACCAAGCCCAAGATGGGGTTGCCTCGACTTGGGTAGCCTGCAATGGTGAAGGTGTGGCTGTGGTCAGCCGTGACGATGATCAATGTGTCGTCCAAGGCGCCGGATGACTTCAACACATCCAAGGTGCGTTGAATGGCGTTTGAAAACTCGATGGTGTCTGTCAGAGCGCGGCTGGCATTGCCCGCATGGTGGGCGTGGTCAATGCGCCCACCTTCGACGTGCAGGAAAAATCCTTTGGGGTCTTTCAGCAACACGCGCAGCGCTTTGTCGGTCATCTCGGTGAGGGAGGGTTCGCCAGCAGGGTCGTTGGCGCGGTCTGCTTCGTACTGCACATGCGAGGGTTCAAACAAACCCAACAAATAACTGTTGTGGGCGGGTTCAAAGGCATCAAATTGCGCTTTGTTCCAAGCGTAGCTGGCTCGGCCGTAGGAAGCGCGTGAGGTCACCCATTCTTGGGTCAAATCTCGACCATCCAAGCGACGGCCTTTGTCTTTGGGATATTCGGGATCGACCAAGGCATTGGGCATGAAGTAAGTACGTCCCCCACCCAAAGCCACCTTGAGGCTTTTGCGTACTTGGGGAGAAACCTCGATCATTTGACGCGCAATGTCTTTGACAGCGCCCTCAGCACCCCGGCAGGCTGCGCCGGTGTTGATGTCCGTCACAGGCAAGTTGGAGTCCGCCTCCCAATCGCGCATGGCGGTGTGTGCGTACAAGGCTGCGGGTGTGGCATGCGTGATGCGGGCGGTCGACACGATGCCGGTGGACTTGCCCATCTCTGCGGCGTTTTCAAGGACCGTACGCACTTTCTTGGCATCAATCACCGCAGCACGGCATTCACCCCGGGCCGTGGTGTGGTCGACCGACAACATGCCTTCGCGGGCTTTGTAACCTGTGGCCATGGCCGTCATGGTGGGCGCAGAGTCTGAGGTTTGCTGATCCCAAGAATAGGTTTTTGACAAGGCCGTGTAGGGGAATCGGTCAAACGACAAGCGGTTTTCTTCACCGGGTTTGTTCTTCAACTGACCTTCCAAAATGCGTGCTGCGGTGATGGTGCTGATGCCCATGCCATCCCCCACAAACAAGACCACATTCTTGGCACGGCGGTTGTTGTCGTGCAATGACTTGCCTTGTTCGATGAAAGCTTGACCCGCAGTGAACCAATCCGCCACAGCTTCAGGACCTTGGACAACAGGAGTCGCTTGAGCATGTGCCGCTGCCTGCACAAAAAGTGCAACGCCAAGGGAAATAACTGAGATGAGATGACGATTCATGGGGATGGGTTCCTGTCACTTCGTTGGAGGAAAGCGTTTGTGTGTCTCGATTTACGAGCTAGATTTTTTTGAATTTTGCTTCATGCATGTGTCAACGCCGTGAAATCTTCTTTGCATCTTGTCTGCCGAATCGGTTTTCTCGGGATAACCCTCTGGTTGAGCAGATCAAGAAAAGTTAGTCTTGAGTACGGTACCTTACTAAGTGCGTGGGCTTGTTTGGGCTAACTTGCAAAAACTCGCCCAGAGCTGGAGTGAATGATGACAAACAAACCAATCGATGTGCCAGTTCTCATTGTGGGGGGAGGGCCCGTTGGGCTGGCCTTGGCCATCGATTTGGGTTGGCGAGGCATTGAGTGTCAAGTGCTCGAACAGGGTGATGGTTCTGTCGATCACCCACGGCTTGGCATCATCTTGACCCGCACCATGGAGTTGTGCCGACGCTGGGGCATCGTCGACAAAATCTACAACTGCGGTTTCAACAATGATTACAAACTCAATGTGGTGTATGCCACCTCCATGACCGGCTTCTTGCTGGGCAGGGATGAAAACATGAGTTGCAAAGACATGCCCGTACCCATGCAAAGCACGGATAAACGACAGCGTTGTCCTCAAATTTGGTTCAACCCCATTTTGGAAAAGGCTGCATTGCAATTTCCATCTGTCAATGTGATGCACCACCATACATTAGACAGTTTCCAAGACGGCAAAGACCATGTAGAGGCTTTTGCGACAGATTCGCAAAGCGGAGAGAAGCGACATTTCCGGGCCAAATTTCTGGTGGCTTGCGATGGTGCAGCCAGTTCCGTGCGTGCCAGCTTGGGGATAGACATGCAGGGAAATCCTGCCCTCAGCTACTCCGTGAACATATTCATTCGCAGTCCTGAACTGCTGAGCTTGCATGACAAAGGTGAAGCTGAACGGTACATTTTTGTTGGCACACACGGGACCTGGGCGAACCTGACCGTGGTGGACGGACGCGAGCTTTGGCGCATCACCATCATCGGGTCAGAACAGATGATGGATTTGGATGAGTTGGATGCGACAGCGCTTGTGCGTGAATGCCTAGGCACAGATCAAATCCCATTCGAATTGCTCTCCGTCAAGCCCTGGCGCCGCACCGAGTTGATTGCATCCAAGTTCAGTTCGGGCAGGGTTTTTCTTGCGGGGGATGCTGCGCACACCATGTCTCCGACGGGGGGGCATGGCATGAACACGGGTGTAAGCGATGCGGCAGATTTAGGCTGGAAATTTCAAGCTGTGCTGCAGGGGTGGGGTGGCCAAGGCCTTTTAGATGCGTACGAAAAAGAGCGCAAACCCGTGGCGCAGGCTGTTGCCGCTGCATCAGCCAAAAACTTTCGTGCGTGGGTGTCGGCAACCTCATGTGAGGACATTTTGGACAGCACACCTGCTGGAGAAGCGACACGCCAGCGCATTGGCCAACACATGACCGAAGTAGGTCGAGAGGATTGGGACTCTTTAGGCTTGCAGTTGGGAGTGAGGTACGACGAATCGCCCATCTGTGTTCGCGACGGATCGCCTGCCCCTGCATTGACCGTCATTGACTACCAGCAGACCTCAAGGCCTGGCGCGCGTGCGCCTCATGCCTGGCTTGCTGAAGGGCATTCGACACTTGACCTATTCGGCAAGTCTTATGTCTTGATGCAGTTTGACATGGGGGCATTCGTCGGCAACCTCGAACACTTGGCCATCCAGCGTGGCGTCCCTTTGAAGCGAGAAGTCATTCATGACCTCAACATTGCCAGCTTGTATGAAAGGCGGCTCGTCCTGGTAAGACCGGATGGCGTGGTGGCATGGCGGGGGGATGCACTGCCTTCAGATTGCACTGAATTGCTTGACACTGTCACAGGCCATTGAGCAAAACGAATTGATTTTTAAAAGGGACTGAATCCATGAAAGTTATTGATGCCCACGCGCACATCGTTGACCGTGAGTACCTTGAAGAGTTAACCGCTTTTATGGGGTTGACCAGCTCCAAGACCGAAGCTGGGCAGACCTTGCTTCGCAAAGGTAACTCAACCGTGGCCTGGTTCAGAGAAGATTTTTTCACGCCTGAAGATCGCATGGCAGTCATGGACAAACAAGGCGTTGACATGCGAATCCTCTCGCTCAGCAGTCCCAGTGTTTACGACTGGCCAGCGGACCGGCAGGGGGAGCTGTCTCGCTTTATCAATGATGCGACCGCAAAAGTTTGCAACGACCATCCAACCCGTTTTCAAGGTGTCGCAACGCTGCCTCTGGGCGACACACAGGCTGCGCTGCATGAAATTGGGCGATCAGTCGATGAGCTGGGACTCATCGGTGTTGCGATGGGTTCAAATATTGGAGGCAAGCCGCTCAACCACCCGGACTTGGAGCCTGTTTGGAAGGAGATCAACCGCAGACAGTTGCCGGTGATTGAACACCCAATGCTGCCCTTGGGTTCGGACCACATGGATGAGTTTGAGTTGCCTCTTCGGGTTGGATTTGTGTATGACACCACCACCGCCGTCGCAAGGATGATTTACGCGGGTGTGTTTGAAAGATATCCAGACTTCCCGTTCATCATTGCCCATACGGGAGGCGCCCTTTTGGGATTGTTGGAGCGATTGGACAACGGTTATCGTTTGTTTCCTGACTGTCGAAAATACATCTCCAATCTGCCCAGCTCGTACGCTCGAAATTTGTATTACGACACGTGCTCATTTTTCGGTCCCAGTTTGAAAATGGCCAGAGATATTGTGGGCGTTGAACGCCTGCTTTGGGGGGCAGATGATCCGTTTATCGGCGCCTCTCCTGCCTATCTCGACTCGGCTGAGTTCACGCCAGAGGAGAAAGCTTTGGTGTTGGGGGGCAATGCGGCTCGAATTTTTCGACTTGAGCTGTGAGACTCAGGTTCATCATGGACGGTTGGAACTTTGCAAGTTTTGAATGATCGCCGCGAGCATGCGCTTGATATGAATCACTTCGGCCTCATCAAGTCCGTTCGTGGCTTCTGTGTTGACCACATCTGCGATGGGCAAAATTTCATCTTTCAGTTGTCGGCCTTTGGGGGTCAGTTCAACGATTGTTTTTCGCTTGTCTTGTGTGTTGCGCGTCAATTGAACCAACCCTTTTTTCTCCAAAGAAACAAGGACTTGGCTCAATGATGATTTTTCAACATGCAAGCGTTCTGCCAACTCAACTTGGCTGCATTTGTCTTGTCGCCACAAAGCGCGCAGAGCGGACCAGTTGGACGAGGGGATATCGTGTTGCGCAAGCTGAGCGTTGAGAGATCGGGTGAAAGCGCGGTAGGCGCCACGCACCAAAAATCCAAGACTTTCATTGTCTGGCGTGGGGTCTTCTTGTGGTTTGTGCATGGGTCTTGAGCAGGTGTGTGAATTGAACTCAGGCGCCTTGGGATGATAGGGAACTTTCATGGCTTTTGACATTTGACTTTGACGAAAGAAAAAGGCGACAGAAATGAAAATCAGATGGCAACGCTTGCTTGCTCATTGCGAGCGGTCTACTTTGAGGGTGCTTGGCATCACAACTTTGATGTTGTGCTGTTTGGCTGCTGCGGCGCAAAGTTATCCTGACAAGCCCATTCGCTTCGTTGTTCCCATGGCACCGGGCGGCGCAGTGGACAGCGTTTCCCGCGCAGTGGCGCATGCCTTGTCTAAGAAAATGGGTCAGCCTGTTGTGGTGGACAACAAACCTGGTGCGGGGGGCTCGATCGCTGCAGGATTTGTCTCCAATGCCGCACCCGACGGCTACACCGTGTTTGTGGCTGACACGGGGCAGTTGTCGATCAACCCGTTCCTGTACAAAAAACTACCTTACGACACGTCCAAAGGCTTTGTCGCTGTGACGGACGCGGTTGCCGCGCCTTTGTACTTGGCGGTGAATGCAGACTTACCCATCAAAACCGTGCAAGAACTCATCGCTTATGCCAAGACGGCCAAAGAGCCTTTGGCCTATGGCAGCGTGGGTGTAGGTTCTGTTCACCATCTGGGCATGGAACTCTTGGTGTCTAAAACCGGGATCAAAGCCACCCACATCCCGTTCAAGGGCGCCTCTCAATCTGCAGTGGCTTTGGCCAGTGGCGAAGTCCAAATGGCTTTGTCCGCCATGCCCTCTCTCAAGCCCTTGGTGGCTGCTGGCAAAGTCCGAATTCTTGGCGTGACCACCCCACAACGGGTTGCCCAAACGCCAGAGGTGCCAACTGTCAGCGAATCTGGTATCTCGGGTTTTTCGGTCGCTGTGAATGTGGGTTTTGTGTTGCCGCCCAATACGCCTGAGGCGATCGTGACCGCTTTGTACCGAGACATGTCCGATGTGTTGGCCAACCCAGAAGTTCAGACCCAACTCACCACCATGGGGTTGGTGATGTTGAAATCGAACCCCCGTGATTATGCGAATGCCATCAAAGATGATGCTGACAAGTACCGTGCCCTGATCAAATCTACGGGCGCTGTGGCCGAGTAAGGTATGAACCATTTCAAAATCCCAAATCAACCTATGACCCAATCTCCCTTGATTGATGTGCACCAGCACATCTTGCCCGATCACTATGTGCAAGCTGTCGGCGAGCATGCAGTCGGTTCTCAGGGGTCAACCGGACGAGTTCCTCCTTGGAGTCTCGACGCTGCATTGGAGGGCATGGACAGGGCGGGAATACAACTGGCGATCACATCTGTCTCTGCGCCAGGATTTCGTGGACTGACCCCACAGGGGGAGTGCGATACAGCGCGCTGGTGCAATGATTTTGCAGCGGACCTCACCCGTACCTATCCAAAACGTTTCGGCAGTTTTGCAGCGCTTCCACTGTCAACCATGGAGGCCTGCTTGCATGAGCTGTCCTATGCCATGGACGTGCTCCACAGTGATGGCGTGTGTTTGTTGAGTAACTATGAGGACCGTTATCTGGGTGAAAGGTATTTCTGGCCTTTGTACGAAGAACTCAATCGCAAAAAAACGGTTGTTTTTGTTCATCCAACATCACCTCTGCACGAGGTCAAGATCAATCAACTCTCTGCTTCCACCTTGGAGTTCACCTTTGACACAACGCGCACCATGGCTTCGTTGATCTTTGGTGGGGTTTTGATGCGATTCCCCGATATTCGCTGGATTTTTTCCCATGCCGGCGGGGCCATGCCCTACCTCGGCGGGCGCGTGGATGTGTTGACCACCAACAACCCAGCTTTGCGAGAGTTCATCCCCAACGGGCTACCCGCAGAGCTCGGCAAACTGTATTACGACTGTGCTTTGTCGACATCAGATACCACCATGGATGCCCTCGCCAGCGTGGCCTCTGTCGAACATGTGTTGTTCGGCACAGATTACCCGTTTGGACCCAAAGATCAAATGCGCAAAGGTGCCGATGGTTTGCAAAATCTCAAGTGGGGTGATGCAGACAAACGACGTGTGGCGTATTCGAATGCCGTTCAACTGTTTCCACGCATGTCAGACGTCATCTCTGCCGTGGTGAGCGATTGAGCATCCATCGGTGATTCAACTTTAAATTTCATAAGGAGACAAGAATGAACACATTCATCCGATGTGTGATCGCGCTGGGTGTCATGGCTTTGAGCGCTGCGAGCGCCGTGGCCGACGATAAATTTCCGAGCAAGCCGCTCAAGCTTGTCGTGCCTCTGGCTGCCGGTGGCGGCAATGACGCTGTGGCAAGAATACTGGCCGAAAGTATGGCCAAGCATTTGGGGCAAGCGGTGATTGTGGAGAACCGAACTGGCGCAGGGGGAAATGTTGGAACAGACTTTGTGGCCAAGTCACCTGCAGATGGGTACACCCTCATCCATGTGTCCAACAGTGTGGTGGTCAACCCATATCTCTACAAAAAATTACCTTTTGATATCCAAAAAGATTTGACCTCTGTAGGTTTGATCGCCACGACCCCCATGTTCATCTTGGCGCATCCGTCTTCCTCTGTGACGAATCTGCGTGAATTGATCGATCAAATGAAGTTGGATGCTTCTAAGTTGTCGTATGCAACGCCCGGAAATGGGACGCCGCATCACTTTGCGATGGAATTGCTCAAGACGCGTGCAGGATCCAATCTCGCGCACGTGCCTTACCGGGGTGCTGCTCCAGCAGTGACCGATGTGGTTGGGGGGCAAGTCCCCATCTTGGTCTCAACCTCACAGTCGGTGGCTGACTTTGTGGCCACCGGACGTCTGAAAATGTTGGCAACCATGGATCCGACTCGCGTCGATAAATTCAAAGACACCCCGGCGGTGGCAGAGCTTGTCCCCGGTTTTGGGGTTTCTATCTGGCATGGTTTGATGGTGCCCGCGAAGACGCCACCTGCTGCGCTTTCCGCTTTAACGGATGCGCTGTCGAAAACTCTGATGGACCCAGAGATCCAGCGCAAACTGATGGGCATTGGTTTTTCAGCCAAGTTTGAATCTCCAAGCGCCATGCAAACTCGAATTGCTGCCGAGCTCGAAACTTGGAAGACGGTGGCAAAGAGCGCGGGTATTACCCCTGAGTAAACCTGATTTATTGATTCCAGAATACCTGATTCATTGACATTCAAGGAGACAACGACATGACCATGACCCAACAATTTTTTGCAGCCGGCTTGCTGGCACTATGTTCAACCGCCTTCGCACAATCTCAACCTGCGCCTCCACCTGCGCCTCCCTTTGGCACCCCCATCACCTATGCGCAAGCCAAGCTTGCGGCTGAAGCGGCCATGAAAAAGGCGGCTGACATCAAAGTTCCCAACTCCGTGGCAGTTGTCGAACCTTCCGGAGATCTGGTGTACTTCATTCGCATGGACGGCGCACCCTACTCAGCCACTCAGTTGTCTCAGCAAAAAGCCTGGACAGCTGCACGTTATCGCCGACCCACCAAGGTATTTTTTGATGGCGTTGAGGGCGGCCATCCGTTCTTTCTCAGCTTTCCTGGAATTGCTGCCACGCCAGGCGGCGTGCCCATTGTGGTGGATGGCAAGCTGATCGGTGCCATCGGGGTCAGTGGTGGAAATGGTGAGCAAGACATGGCGGTTGCAGGCGCTGGTGTGGACGCACTCAAGTGATGGCACTCGCATCAGAAAACCGGGCCCTTGTTGACTCAGGGCCCGCACTGCACACGCGAACTGTGTTGAATCGAATCATCGTGTGTGCTTTTGGGTTGATGGTGGCCATGCTTACCAGCATGGCCCAAGCGCAGGATTTTCCTGGCCGAGCCATCAAATTGGTGGTTCCGTTTCCAGCGGGTGGGGGTGTCGATGCGGTGGCACGCACCATCGCTGAAAAATTGGCCACCGAACTCAAGCAACCGGTGATCGTCGACAACAAAGCAGGCGCCGGTGGTGCGTTAGGGGCGTCGTTGGTGGCTCGTTCTGCGGCTGATGGTTACACCCTGCTATTTGCCAACAACGGGCAAGCCGTCTTGCCACACCTGCAAAAAGTCGACTGGGATCCCGTGAAAGACTTCAAGCCGGTGTCCAACGTGGCCACCTACGCCATGGTGGTGTTGGTCAATGCCAACTCGCCCATCAAAACATTGTCTGAATTGATTCAATCCGCCAAAGCGCATCCTGGACAAATCACTTATGGTTCGTCTGGCCTGGGAGGCCCGCTCCATTTGGGCATGGAAATGTTTCGCAGTGCCGCTGGCATTGACATCTTGCATGTGCCCTACAAAGGCAATGCGCCCATGACGCTGGCTTTGTTGGGGCAAGAGATCGCGGTCTCGATGGATACTTTGGCAGTCTCTCTGCCCCATATCAAATCCGGAAAGTTCAGGGCTTTGGCTGTGACCAGCCAGCGTCGCATGACCTTGTTACCTGACGTGCCCACGATCCGAGAGCTTGCGTTGCCAGACTTTGAATACGAAGGCTGGCAGGCCATCTTTGCGCCAGCCAATACCCCAGCACCTGTTGTGGCACGACTGAATGCGGCCTTGATCAAAGTCATTG
Organism: Limnohabitans sp.; assembly: GCF_046052825.1. GTDB lineage: Bacteria > Pseudomonadota > Gammaproteobacteria > Burkholderiales > Burkholderiaceae_C > Limnohabitans. The sequence goes on along the minus strand of NZ_JAVLFP010000107.1, from coordinate 7,149 downwards.
CCATGCCCAGTGTGACCCAACGTTTGATTGACCTTGGGTATGAGCCCAAGCCTTCTTCCCCCCACGAGCTGACCACTTTGTTGGCCAAAGACCTGGTGATTTACCGCAAAGCCATACAAGAAGCGAACATCAAGCCGGAGTGACGCTCGGGTTGCCAAGACCGATCTCGTTGCCGACGCGCGAGCGCGGCCAGGTTGAACAAAGAAACAATGGAGTGAACATGCCAATTTCAAAAATTTTCACAACGCTGCGTGGGGTGTTCTGTGCGGCCTTGTTGAGCGCGCTTGTTTCCTCTGCGCTGGCGGATCGACTCGACGAGGTGACCTCGCGCGGTCAATTGTGGGTGGGGGTGAGCGACACCACGCCTCCGTTTTCTTTCAAGGCTGCGGATGGCACCCTCACGGGCTATGACCTCGATTTGGTGCGCGCGGTGGCCAAGCGCTTGGGGCTGGGCTTGGCGATGACGGCGCTCTCAAGCGCCGAGCGCATTCCACTTTTGCAGCAGGGCAAGCTCGACTTTGTGGCCACCTCCATGACGCGCACGCCAGAGCGTTTGCGCGACATTGACTTCAGCCACATTTACTTTGTCACACCGCATGCGGTGATTGTGAAAAAGTCGTCGGGCATCACCTCTGTTCAACAGCTCTCCGGGCGCAAGGCCAGTTCCGCCAGCACTTCAACGGCGGGCGGCAACCTCAAAGAGGTCGTGCCTGATGTGAACCTTGTTTATGTCCGCGACTATGGCCTTGCATTTGCGGCTCTCAAAGAGGGAAGCGTCGATGCCTTCACCACCGATGAAACGGTGTTGGCCGCCATCGTGCGGGATGACGGCCATTCAGGCGACTATCTGTTTCTGCCAGACTTCACCAAGTCGCGCAATGTGGGCTTTGCCTTGAAGAAAGACGAGGTGCGCCTCAAGACGGCCATCAACCAAGCGCTGCTCGAGATTGAAGCCTCGGGTGAAGCCGCCAGAATTTGGGATATGTGGTTTGGCCCAACTTCCGCGCAACCTGCGAAGCGCACATTCAAGATCACGGCGGAGTATTGAGTGTGTAGGGCATGCCAAGGCATGATTGAACTTGGCTTGGCTCAGTCCACCTGAAGCGCCTTTTTTCAACCTATCAGGTGCGAAAGCTTGGATCCGCACGGTCTAGCATGCGCAGCAAGGCGGGCCACTCCATCACACCATAGGGTCTGCGTGTGTTGGGTTGGTACAAATGGCAGTTAGAGCTTGCGGCCAGTAAGTCGCGTCGTTGAGTCAGGGACCGTTAACTCAGGTATCAGCGCGACAAAAGCCCGTGCAGCCATTGAGAGCTGCGTTCTGTTGCGCATGGCCAGGTAAAGGCGTCGACGAATCCATTCGCCTTCGATGCGTTGAATGCTCAGGCCCAGGGCCGGGGCCAGTGGCAGTGCCGAGAGGTGCGGCAAAATCGCCACCCCGACCCCTGCTGCGACCATCTTGCACATGTTGTCAAAACCTCTCACCTGCACACGCAAGCGAGCAGTTTGGCCACTCAATGATGCTTGTCCGTTGATTTGGCGCATCAGCGAGGTTGACATGTTCATTCCAACCAAGTCGTAGGACAAAATTTCTTGCAAGCGAACAGGCCGATCGCTGCACAACGGATGTTGTGCGGGCGCAATCAAGACCAGCTCGTCTTCTTCACACAGGACAGTTTCTAATCCTTCAGCGGGGGTGTTCTCGGCAATCACACCCAATTCAGCGCCGCCACTGACCACGGTTCGAACCACTTCATGGCTTAAGACATCTTCTAACTCCATGCGTATTTGAGGATGGTGCTGAGACATCAACGACATCATGTGTGGCAAGAAGTGGGCAAAGGCAGAGGGGTTGGCCCATATTCTCAGGTGACCATGGGTCCCTAGGTGGAAGTCTGACATCGCGTGCGACAACTGCGCCAAACGGCCCACCAACTCAACCGAATGACGGTACATGGCTTCTCCGGCAGGACTGGGTGTGACGCCTTTTTTGCCGCGTATCAACAAGGTTTGCCCCATATGGGTTTCGAGCTCTGAAATACGCTTGCTGGCTGCAGCCAACGAAATGCCAAACTCTTTGGCGCCATGGGTCAAGCTGCCTAAATCCACCACGCTGACAAATAGCCTGAGGCTGATCAAATCCAATCGGTTGAGATTCATTTTGAAGTGTGTATTTTTATGCTTAATTATAAATTGAGGATAGCTAAATTAATGGCGAATTAAAGATGGTTATTTCCGTATTGGTGAAGGGTATAAACAGGAATCACATTTATTGACGGAGTCCTCATGACCGCCATTCGCCTGAAAGTCAATGGAAAAAAGCACCAGATTGACGCTGATTCAGATATCCCATTGTTGTACGCCCTGCGGGATGAGTTGGGTTTACAAGGCCCTAAGTTTGGTTGTGGTTTGGGCCAGTGTGGTGCTTGCACTGTCTGGGTCGATGGAAAGGCCGTGCGCTCTTGTGTGACGCCAGCACAGTCGGTCCAGTCAAGCGCCATCACCACATTAGAGGGCCTAGGCTCTTCTCAGAAGCCAAACCGTTTGCAGCAAGCTTTCATCGACACACAGGCTGTGCAGTGCGGCTATTGCATCAACGGCATGTTGATGACGGCTCAAGCCTTTCTTCACAAGAATCCCAAGCCCACTGAAAAACAAGTCAGTGATGCGCTGGCGGGTCATCTTTGCCGCTGTGGCACCCATCAGCGAATTGTCCAAGCCATCATGAAAAGCGTGAACGCCTGATCGGCCCGCACAGGAGACCTTCCCTATGAAAACCATTCATCGTCGCAATTTCTTGCAAGGTGCAGGCGCTGGCTTGCTGTTGGTGAGCTTCCAGTTCTCAGAGCTTGCCCATGCCGCAACGGCATCACTCTCGCCAGCGAAGAGCATCGCCAAAGATGTCTTGGACACGTGGCTGACCATTGACCCCTCCAATCAAGTGACTGTGTATGTCGGCAAGGTGGATTTAGGGACTGGCACCAAGACGGCACTCAGCCAAATCGCCGCAGAAGAGTTGTCTATTCCCTTCGACAAAGTGACCATGGTGATGGGCGACACCGCCACCACGCCAGACCAGTGGATCACGGGGGCCGCGCTGACGATTCAGCAAGGCGGCTCAGAGTTACGCATCGCGGCGGCCAGTGCACGTCAAGCTCTTTTGGCGCGTGCCGCGCAGCGCTGGGATGTCCCCGTCAGCGCCTTGCAGGTTGCCAATGGTGTGGTGATAGAAACGGCCAATCCTTCTCGCCAAATCAAATACGGTGACTTGATCGGGGAGGGCTTTCAAATCAAGGTGGATCCCAAGGCATCTTTGAAAGCGCATACCGAGTACACGCTGGTCGGCCGTTCTGTGCCCCGAGTGGACATTCCGGCCAAGGTCACCGGCGAGCACCCCTATGTGCACGACTTCAAGTTGCCGGGCATGTTGCATGCCAGAGTTGTTCGTTCAACTCAGATCGGAGCCAAGCTTGCGTCTGTGGATGACCGAGAGGCCCGCAAAGTCAGGGGCTATGTGGCCACGGTTCGTCAAGGCGACTTTTTAGCGGTTGTTTGCGACAACGAGTGGTCAGCGGTAAAAGCCTCGCGCGTCGTTCGCGCGCAATGGACCCCCGGTCCCGACTTGCCTGCCAAAGACCAATTGGACAAGCTGTGGCGACAAATGCCGCTGGCCAAAGAAGAGGCAACGCAAAAGGTGGGGCAAATCGACACAGCGTTTGCATCAGCGCAAAAAACGGTCAAGGCCAGTTATCACTTTGCGGTGCAAACGCATGCGTCGATCGGACCTTCATGCGCAGTGGCCCAGTACGAAAACGGGCAGTTGGTGGTGTGGTCTGCATCGCAGGCCACACACTCCATGCAACATGAGTTGTCGGTCATCACACGCTTGCCCAAAGAGAAAATCAGATTGATCTACCTTGATGGTTCTGGTTGCTACGGGCGTAACGGGCATGAAGATGCCACAGCCGATGCCGCTTTGATTGCCATCGAACTTGGTCGACCCGTGCGTGTGCAATGGATGCGTCACGATGAAACTGCGTTGGCACCTAAAAGCCCTCCTCGTGCCATGGACCTCGAAGCGGCACTGGATGCGAATGGCAACATTCAAGGGTGGAAGGGTGATTTCTACATCGCACTGAACCACATCCAAGCCTTCAAGCCCCTGGACTTCCCTTTGTTATCGGCCACCGAAACAGGTGTTCCTCGTCCAGGGAACTGGGTGGGCTTTTTGTTTCAAAACGCAGGTGCGCCGTATGCGGTGCCCAACATTCAAGTCACCACCAAGCACGTTGCCCAAACCTTCTTGCGCGCCTCGCATTTGCGCAGCCCCGGACGCATTGAAAACTCGTTTGCAAACGAGTCGTTCATGGATGAGCTGGCCTATGCGGCGGGGGCCGATGCGGCTGAATTCCGCCTGCGCCATTTGCAAGATGCACGCGGTAAAGAAGTGTTGGGTGCTGCGCTCAAAGCAGCGCAATGGCAAGCACGACCTTCAGCCCAAGTGAAATCCGAAGCACGTGTGGTGCGCGGCCGGGGCATTGCCTATGTGCGCTACAACAACGCCATCACCTACGTCACCACCGTGGCCGAAGTTGAAGTGGATCGCAAGACCGGACAGGTGAAAGTGTTGCGCCTCGTGGTGGCGCATGATTGCGGACAGATGATCAACCCCGACGGTGTATTGAATCAAATTCAGGGGGGGGCAATTCAAACCGTTAGCCGTACCTTGATGGAAGACGTGCGCTGGAGTGGCAGCCGAATTGAGAGTGTGGATTGGGGCTCTTACCCTATCTTGCGATTTGGAGATGTGCCTAAAGTTGAGGCCGTGCTCATTGATCGGCCGGGCTTGCCAACCTGGGGTGCTGGAGAGCAAACCCCAACGACAATTCCTGCGGCCATTGCGAACGCTATTTTTGATGCCACAGGTGCTCGTCTTCGACAAATACCGTTCGCACCTTCACGTGTACTGGCAGCTTTACAAGCTTCTGGTAACGCAATGGCCTAGTCGCATTTCAAGGACTTCGCGGCAATTCAAAAGCCCTTGCATTTCTGCAAGGGCTTTTGTTTGGCTTCTCGCCCCATTTTTTGAGCAAAGTTGGATGGTCTCCATGCTTGCATGTGTGTCTCATCAACGACGCGCCGGCGCCAATGCTTTCAACCATGTCGTCGCTGGCAAGTTCCAACGTGTTTGAATCTGTTTTGCTTGCAACTGCAAAGCTGTTTTGTCCCAGGCGCGAGACGTACGAAACGCCAGCACGATGGTGTTGCCTGCAGTGGTGGGCTTGAAGACCCACAACGCGTCATCGCCAAATGCTTTGCCGATGCGCTGCAGGCTGGTCTCTACGCTTGAATCACGGCCATACACATTGACGACCATGCAACCTTGGTGTGTCAGCAGTTGTCTGCAATCGGCGTAAAACGCTTCGCTGTCTAGCGCAGGGCAGGCGGCCTCTTGGTCATACAAGTCGACTTGAAGTGCATCGATTTTTCCATGCCATTCAGGGCGTCTTGCAATGTCGGCTGCGTCAGCTTGCAACACGTTGAGCTTGGCATTTTCTTCAGGCAGATTGAACCAGCGTCTGCAAGTGGCAATGACTTGCGGGTTCAGTTCCACCGCGGTGGTGTGCATGCCCAATTGAAGATGGCAAAACTTGGTCAAGGATCCTGCGCCTAGGCCCAACTGCATCGCTTGCAAGTGACGCACTTGGTCTAAGTCAGTGAACAACAGCCAACCCATCATGCGTTGCACGTACTCGAGGTGGATGTCGAACGGCTGGCTGATCTTCATCGAGCCTTGCACCCACGGCGTACCCAGATGCAAAAAGCGCATATCGCCGTAGTCGATGTGGTTGACCGAAGGTAAATCGCCGTTGCCTGGTTCTGGCGCATCGGTACCCCTGTCGCGTTGACCCTTGTAGGTGAGGGCTTGTTTTTTAGCAAGCCTCATTCCGATCCAAATGGCTGCAAGGCAGGCCATGAACCCGAAGATCAGGTCGTTGGTGGTGATCAATGTCTCGAAAACATCCATTTATAGGGGCTCCATTTCCACGGCCTGAAAGTATTGAGTTGCCCCCTGAACGCCAGTCCCATAAAAAAGCCTCTGTCTGTCAGTGCCAACGCTTTGTCGTGAATGATCACTTGGGTCTGTCTGGGTGGGAGGCAGGTCCATCAAGGCAGCTGCATCAAGCGTATGACAGATTCCAATCGTTTCAAAGGATCTGATTCACTCAGAAGTTGTAGCTTTTGCTCCGCGCTCGCGGGGATCGCCTCTGCATAGCGGTTGGCCAGCCATCCACATTGGTCCAAGTGGTAAGGGGCAAAGATGGGCAGCTTGTGCATGACACCTTGTTGCTGTGCCGACGCGATGACTTTGCCTAACCTGTCAGCATGGGCCTGCATGGCGGGGGGGACTTCTACTTCTGGGTCTTGTGCCAGATAAGTCACGCGGCCTTGCCACACGCCATAGGGGCCGGGTTGCACCTCGTGTAATTGAAAACGCAAACCTCCCTGGCACAAGATGCGAAACAACGTGGGTTGCAGTTGCTCAAATTCTCTGATGTTTGCCATGCAACCTACGGCATGGAGTGAAGGCACTTCGCCTGGCACTTGAATCTCGCTGCCTTGTTTGATCCATGCCACGCCAAAAGGCTGTTGCTGTTGGTGGCATCGTTTGATGAGGTCGAGGTAGCGCACTTCGAAAATTTGAAGTGTCAGCATGCCATCAGGGAACAGGCCTTGTGAAAGTGGGAAGAGTGGAATGGTGTGGTGCACGGGTGTGGCGTATGACATTTGAGTCATGAAGTTATCACCAAGATTTTGACTTGATTTGCATGTTCGAGAGTGTCATATTTGTGCGATTGATTGGCGATTGTTGACACGGTGACAGCGAAAAAGACCTCTTCTGCAGGGCCGCTGAAATCAAGTTCAAAAACAACCCTGGCCTCGCTCAGAACCAAACTTTGGACTTCAGTGGTGGCGCAAAGAAAAAGGGGCTACGTTTTCACGTAGCCCCTTAGTTTTTTTGGCTCCTCGACCTGGGCTCGAACCAGGGACCTACGGATTAACAGTCCGGCGCTCTACCGACTGAGCTATCGAGGAAAAATCGGTATGCAGAACATGTTGCTGTTCTGTCTGAGACCGTGAGTATAA
>NZ_JAVLFP010000106.1:0-15698 GCF_046052825.1 Limnohabitans sp. | reverse complement strand
TTGAAGTTTTTGAAGTGCGCTTTGATGTTCATGGGCAGCGAGGCACGCAGCGCAGAAAAGCCCGAATGCATCTCGCCGCAAATGGACCGGCAATGTGCACGGTGCACCGCGTTGGTTGGCAACAGGCCTGCTTTTGGTGCGATCTCGTTGAGGTATTCGCCAATCGCCAAGGTGTCCCACACCTTGGCGCTGCCGTGGTTCAGGCAGGGAACCAAGATCGACGGCGAGAGCAGCAGCAACTCGGCGCGCGCGTCCACGTTGTCTGTGGCAACCATCACTTCAGAGAAGGGAATGCCCGAGAGCTTGACCATCAGCCAGCCTCGCAAAGACCAAGACGAGTAGTTCTTGCTGCTCAGGGTGAGGGTTGTCTTAGCCATGAATGCCCATCGGTGAAGTTGCCAAAGTGACAACACGTTCGCAATAAATATGCCATCCGTGGCACGGCTCTTGCACTTGTCACTGCACACACACAGCATGGGGCCTCAGGCCACGATTCATGATCTATCACAACTACCAGATGGCGGCCAACTTGGCCGACCCGGTGCGCCAGTTCGCTGAGCAGGCCCGCGAGATCTGCATGAAGTGGTTTGACGGCAAACCCGCCACGCCTTTGCAGCGCATGACGGCTTACTACGAACAAATTGCCTTGATGGGTTTCACCCACGCCCGCCCGAACTACAACATCTTGCCCGTCCAAGACCTGCAAGGCCAGACGCATGCCATTCAAGAAGAGCGGGTGTATGGCACACCGTTTTGTGACCTGCTGCGCTTCAAGCGCGAAGACCAACACGACTTGCCCAAGTTGTTGCTGGTGGCGCCCATGTCGGGGCACTTTGCCACCTTGCTGCGCGGCACCGTGCAAACCTTGGTGCAAGACCACGAGGTGTACCTGACCGACTGGCGCAATATCCGTGACATTCGCATGAGCGAGGGTGAGTTTGGTTTGGACGAATACATCGAACACATCATCTGGTTCATGCAACACCTCGGCCCCAATGCGCACCTGATGGGCGTGTGCCAACCCACCGTGGCTTGCCTGGCCGCCACGGCCTTGATGGCGCAAGACCGCCATGAATGCCAGCCCGCCAGCCTGACGCTGATGGCCGGACCCATCGACACCCGCATCAACCCCACCCAGGTGAACGAGTTGGCCAAAGAAAAACCCATCGACTGGTTTGAAAAAAACCTGATCGGCATGGTGCCCTTGCAGTTCAAGGGCGTGGGGCGGCGGGTCTACCCGGGCTTCATCCAGCTCATGGCGTTTTTGAACATGAACCTCAGCCGCCACCGCCAATCGTTTGCCACCTTGTACGAGCACCGCTTGAATGGCGACCATGAAAAAGCCGACGTGATCCGTGACTTCTACCAAGAGTACTTCGCCATCATGGACCTGTCGGGTCCGTTCTATTTAGAAACGGTCAAGCATGTGTTCCAAGACCACCTGTTGCCCAAGGGCGAGTTGACCTACCGTGGACGTGCGCTGGAGCTGGGGGCTATTCGTAAAACTTTTCTGCTCACCGTCGAAGGCGAGCGCGATGACATTTGTGGCCAAGGCCAAACCTTGGCGGCACAAGACCTGTGCAACATGCTGCCGGCCTACCGCAAGACGCACCACCTGCAAGCGGGCGTGGGCCACTATGGGGTGTTCAGCGGCAAGCGTTGGGAGGGGCAAATCTACCCGGTGGTGCGCAACATGATTCAGTCGGCACAAGGCTGAATTCACAACAACGAGGCGCGTTTGCTTGCGTCTGGTGCACAAAACGCGCGGCATGGTGCGTGAGGTGCGCTTTCATGCGCCATGGCAGTGCGTGAACCTTACATTTTTCTGGCGCGGGGCTTGCATAGAAGGGGTATATCAACATCGAGGCGCCCCATGTCCCATTTGCCTGACGACACATCTTCCAGCGCTTACGAGCCCTACAACGCCGACCGCCCTTTGATGATGCGTTGTGCCTGTGGCCAAGACCACGCGCCGAATCAGCACATCCAAGTGGCCCGTTCGGTGGAAGAAGCAGGGCGTCAATTCATGGAAGCGGCTTTGGTCAAGGCCTTGTTTCCGGTGGACGGTGTGCGTCGTGGTTTCTTGAAAGCGGTGGGGGCCAACACCGCACGGGCGGCCATTGCGTCGGTGCTGCCCCTGGGTGCTTTGCAGGCCATGGCCCAAGACAAAGGCGCACTGGAAAAGAAAGACCTCAAGGTGGGCTTCATTGCCATCACCTGTGCCAGCCCTTTGATCATGGCCGAGCCCTTGGGCTTTTACCAAAAAGAAGGCCTCAATGTGCAGCTCAACAAAACCGCTGGTTGGGCCTTGATCCGCGACAAGATGATCAACAAAGAGCACGACGCCAGCCACTTTTTGTCACCCATGCCTTTGGCCATGAGCATGGGCCTGGGCAGCACGCAAATGCCCATGAATGTGGCCAGCATTCAAAACACCAACGGCCAGGCCATCACCCTGCACGTCAAGCACAAAGACAAGCGCGACCCCAAGAGCTGGAAAGGCTTTAAATTTGCTGTGCCGTTTGAGTACAGCATGCACAACTTCTTGCTGCGCTACTACCTGGCAGAAAACGGTTTGAACCCCGACACCGATGTGCAAATCCGTGTCACCCCACCGCCCGAGATGGTGGCCAACTTGCGCGCGGGCAACATCGACGGCTTCTTGGGCCCAGACCCGTTCAACCAACGCGCCGTGTACGACGAGGTGGGCTTCATCCACATCCTGTCCAAAGAAATTTGGGACGGCCACCCTTGCTGCGCCTTTGGGGTGAGCGACGCCTTCATCCAACAAAACCCCAACACCTTTGCCGCGCTGTACCGCTCGGTGCTGACGGCCAGCTTCATGGCCAGCCAAGCCAAAGACCGCGAGTTGATTGCCAAGGTGATCGCCCCCACCCAATACCTCAACCAACCCGAAGCCGTGTTGATGCAGGTGTTGACGGGCAAGTTTGCCGATGGCCTGGGCAACATCAAAAACGTGCCCGACCGCGCCAACTTTGACCCCATCCCTTGGCAGAGCATGGCGGTGTGGATGCTCACGCAAATGAAGCGCTGGGGCTACATCAAAGGCGATGTGAACTACAAGCAAATTGCCGAGAAGGTGTTCTTGCTGACCGAGGCCAAAAAGCAAATGGCGCTGGTGGGCTTCAAGCCGCCCGAAGGTGCGTACAAAAAGTTCAAAGTCATGGGCAAAGAGTTTGACCCGGCCAAGCCCGACGACTACGTCAAGAGCTTTGCCATCTCCAAGATGGGCTGACCGCGCATGAATTCGCTCAACTTCAAAGCCCGACTCATCTCGGTGCTCATCTTCTTGCTGTGTCTGGGCGTGTGGTCACTCGCCACCATGGAACGCAAAGTCGGCCCCGGGCAAAACCCAGCGGGCATGACCGCCGAGCAGGTGGAGTACCTCAAGATGATGGGCAAAGACCCGGGCAGCACCAAGACCAACGGTTTTCCCACGCTCACGCAAATGGGCGAGACCATTTGGAAGCACGTGTCTGACCCGGTGTACGACAACGGCCCTAACGACAAAGGCATCCTGATTCAGTTGGCCCACTCCTTGGGTCGGGTGGGCTTAGGCTTTGTGTTGGCCGCTTTGGTGGCGGTGCCGCTGGGATTTGTCATTGGCATGTCGCCGCTCTTGCGCTTGGCGTTTGACCCGTTCATCCAAGTGCTCAAACCCATCAGCCCCTTGGCGTGGATGCCACTGGCGCTCTACACCATCAAAGACTCGTCCATCAGCGGCATCTTTGTGATCTTCATCTGCTCGGTCTGGCCCATGCTCATCAACACCGCCTTTGGCGTGGCCTCGGTCAAGCGTGAGTGGCTCAATGTGTCGGCCACGCTCGAGGTGTCGCCCCTGCGGCGCGCTTGGTGCGTCATCTTGCCCGCCGCTGCGCCCACCATATTGACGGGCATGCGCATCTCCATGGGCATTGCCTGGTTGGTCATCGTCGCTGCCGAGATGCTGGTGGGCGGCACGGGCATTGGCTACTTTGTGTGGAACGAGTGGAACAACCTGTCGCTCACCAATGTCATCTTTGCCATCGGTGTCATTGGCATCGTGGGCATGTTGCTCGACATGGCCTTTGCACGCTTGCAGCAAGCCGTCACCTATGTGGAATAAACCCCAGCGAAAGAAAACCCTGTGCAAGACTTTCTGAAAATTGAACAACTCGAAAAGCGCTTTGTCGCCGACCGACCGGTGTTTGCCGACGTGTCGTTCAACATCGCGCAAGGTGAGTTTGTGTGCATCATCGGCCACTCGGGCTGTGGCAAGACCACCATCTTGAACGTGTTGGCAGGCTTGGACCAAGCCAGCGGTGGCCACGTGTACATGAACAACCGCGAGGTGGTGGGCCCCAGCCTCGACCGAGGCGTGGTGTTTCAAAGCCATGCCCTCATGCCCTGGCTGACGGTGCGCAAAAACATTGCCTTTGCCGTCACCTCGCGCTGGCCCGAATGGAAGGCCCCCAAGGTCAACGTCCACGTCGAAAAATTTGTGGAGATGGTGGGCCTGCGCCACGCCATCGACCAAAAGCCCTCACAGCTCTCCGGCGGCATGAAACAGCGTGTGGGCATTGCACGTGCCTTTGCCATTCAGCCGCGCATGCTGCTGCTTGACGAGCCCTTTGGTGCCTTGGACGCGCTCACACGCGGCACCATCCAAGACGAACTCATGAGCATCGTGCGCGAAACCCAGCAAACCGTGTTCATGATCACCCACGATGTAGACGAAGCCATTTTGTTGGCCGACCGCATCTTGCTCATGCACAACGGCAGCGACACGCCCAACGGCTATGTGCCCGGCGGTTTGTCTGAGTCGGTCACCAACACCTTGCCGCGCGAGCGCACCCGTGCGGGCCTGCACCACTTGCCCGGCTATTACGAGCTGCGCAACCACATCGTCGACTTTTTGGTCTCGCGCGCCCATGTGGGCCCAGCCCACTGATCTGTTTTTTTCAACTTAAGAGGAGCTTTTATGAACCGCAACGACATCACCGAAAAAATCATGACCGTCAAGGTCTCCAAAGGCATCAAATGGGAAGACGTGGCCCAAAAAGTGGGCCTGTCTAAAGAGTGGACCACCGCCGCTTGCTTGGGCCAGATGACGCTGGATGCCAAACAAGCCAAAGTCATTGGCAAGATCTTTGGCCTGACTGCCGAAGAACAAAAGTGGCTGCAAGTGGTGCCCTACAAAGGCTCGCTGCCCACACCCGTGCCCACCGACCCGCTGATTTACCGCTGGTACGAAATTGTCAGCGTGTACGGCACCACCATCAAAGAGTTGATCCACGAAGAGTTTGGTGACGGCATCATGAGCGCCATTGATTTCTCGATGGACATCCAACGCACCGCCGACCCCAAAGGCGACCGCGTGAACGTGGTGTTGTCGGGCAAGTTTTTGCCTTATAAAACTTATTGAGTTTGGGTTGTGGCGAACCTTGGCAGGGGAGGGTAATCTCTCCTCTGCATGTACTTGCATTGGCTCAATGTTGTAACGAGCCTGCATTTGGATTCGTGTTCAGATCAATGGGAGACGCCGCCATGACCAACACCACTTTTTTCAAGCTGTGAATTCAACCAGGGTGTGAGCCGTGCCAAAAGGGCGACGCAGAACGGTCCCGTATTCATCACGGATCGCGGCAAACCCGCATATGTTTTGCTGCGCTTTGAGGACTACCAGCGCCTGACAAAACAGCGCCGCAATATTGCCCACGTACTCGCTATGCCAGGCGCTGCGGACATTGAATTTGAGCCCGCTCGCGCAATCATCAAAACCCGCCAAGCTGATTGATGACCCCGGCGTTATGGCATCCAGATTTCGCTGCAGCAACACCCCTGGCATCTGGTACGGAGAAGATCACGAGAAATGGTGACGTTTTCTAACGGTTGTGTTCGATTTGATTTCAACGAATGAATCGGTGTGCTCAATCAGGCAGTTTGCAAAATCTGTCAGGTCGTCATCTTGTATGTGTATCGCACCAAGACATAGTGTCTAGGCTGATCATCGCGTTGTCGCGCCACGCTTTGCGATGGTTTTGTTCATGTCATCAATCGACACTTGATGAGGTGACTTACCAAATATGCTTTTGCGATCGGTGATGCTTTGCGTGGCGGCCACAAGCTCGTAGCGGCCAGGTGCGATCTGAATGCATTCGATGCGATCACCCGCATCGACCTTGAGGTCATGGCGAACCTCGGCGGGGATGGTGATACGTCCTTTGCTAGTGAGGGTGGCTGTTGTCATCTGGAATTCCTTTTTCCTCACTCTAAAGTAAGGTCTTGCATTGCTCAGCAATCTTATGCAAAGACATCACGCACGTTTCATGCTGGGGAGGTGGCAAACCTCGCCGCATCGTACAAACTTATGACAAACATGAAGCGTGGTGTGGCGGAATTTGAATTTATAACTGACTGGCTGTTTTGCAGCGAACGCAGTCACTTTGGTGTGCTGCAGACAACGGCAGCTCTCAGCCTGAGAGCTGCCGGCGTGGCAATCACGTCAAAGGCCAGTTGCTGGCCCGCCGCAACTATCGCGGCAAACTTGGCGTGGCAGCCGACGCACTTTTGCGCGGCTGATGCACGCCAACTCGTAATTTACTGCGCTGTGTGGACCCAGTTCTCTGCTTCCAGCGCAGGCACCCGTGCGAACTCCCCCATGTTGTTCGTCACCAGCACTAGGCCTTCGCTGCGGGCGTGCGCTGCAATGTGCATGTCGTTCACACCGATAGGCTGGCCGAGTTTTTCCAAAGCTGCGCGAATGGCTCCGTAATGTTGCGCGGCCTTGGGGCCATAGGGCAGAACTTCTAGTCGACTGCAGAAGTCCTCGATAGCGGCTAGGTTCTCGCTCACCCGGCTGCTTTTCTCCGCACCGTGCAAGAGTTCGGCGAGGGTAACGGAGGAAATTGCCATGCGGCTGGCGTTGGTGTTGAAAGTGGAAAGCACCTCGACAGGTCGCCGCTTCAACACGTATATGACGATGTTGGTGTCCAGCAGGTAACGCAGCATCAGAGCGCCTCCCGCTCCGGCTGGTGCTGGGTGGCGCGCTCGGGCAGGAAGTCGTCGCTAACTGTGGGGCCGCCCAGAAAGAAGCTGTCCCAGGTTTGGCCTAGGGGGGCGATGATGCGCTCGTTACCTTTGACGCGTATGTCTACCTTTTGGATACCCTCGGGTAGACGCACGTCCAAAGGGAGACGAACGGCCTGGGTACGGTTATTGACGAAAACAGTGCCGATGGACATGATGACCTCCAAGAAAAGTATATGGCAAGTGTATATAGCTTTTCCGCAGTAGTCAATTGGGCGTTTTACAAAGGTCTCGGTTGCGCCACAGCACACGCTTTAAGAGCTCCAGGGTGAGTCAATTCCCAATACCAAATTCCCGATTCAATCCATTGGCCAATGGCAGGAGACAGCCTAAAGCTCCCATCCACCTAACCACCCGTCAAGTCTTTTCAGATCCCTCACAAGATTTCAAAATCTAATTCAACGCAAACCGTGGCACACCTATTGCACTCCATCTTGGATACAAGACTGGATGCACAACAATGGTGTCACGCTCAAGCCCTCATTCGCAGACGAACGCACTGGCCGATGAAGCCTGGATCACACGCCTCACGCCCCCTCTGAGCACCGCCCATTCAGGCGCACTGTCCGGCCTGAGCTTCGCCGTCAAAGACAACATCGACGCGGCACAGGTGCCCACCACCGCCTCCTGCCCCGAGTTCGCCTACACCGCCAGCGAACACGCCGAAGTGGTGCGCAAGCTGCTCGCTGCTGGTGCGTCGTTGCATGGCAAAACCAACCTCGACCAATTTGCCTGCGGCCTCAATGGCACACGCTCGCCCTATGGTGCGGTGCCCAATGCGTTCAACCCGCTGTATGTGTCGGGCGGCTCTAGTTCGGGCTCTGCCTATGTGGTGGCCACGGGGCAGGTTGACTTTGCCCTGGGCACCGACACCGCCGGTTCAGGGCGCGTGCCTGCAGGCTTGAACAACATCGTGGGCCTCAAGCCCACGCGTGGCTTGATTTCTGCACGTGGCGTGGTGCCTGCGGCGCAAAACGTGGACTGCGTGAGCATCTTGGCGCGCACCGTGGCCACTGCGGCGCAGGTCTTGCGTGCGTGCATGGGGCCTGATGCGGGCGACCCGTTTTCACGCCAACTCACACTCCACACCCAGGCCTTGCCGGCACAGTTCAAATTTGGTGTGCCCCAGCAGCTCGAGTTTTTTGGCGACGTGCAAGCCAAGCAAGCCTTCGATGCGTCTATCACGCAGATGTGTGCCTTGGGTGGCGAGCCCGTGGCCATCGACATGACGCCGCATTTGCAAGCCGCCGCCATGTTGTACGAAAGCGCCTTGGTGGCGCAGCGCTACGCGGCCATTCAAGCTTTCTTTGACGCCCACCCCGAGCACGTGATGGAGCCCGTGCGCAGCATCATTGGCAAAGGCAGCCACTACAGCGCCGCCGATTACTGCACCGCCGAAATACACATGCTGGGCTTGGCACAAGTCGCGCACCGCATGTGGGCCAGCATCGACGTGTTGCTGGTGCCCACCGCGCCCACGCACTACACCATCGCGCAAATGCAAGCCGACCCGGTGGTGCTCAACCGCAATCTGGGCCACTACACCAACTTCGTCAACTTGTTCGACTACGCGGCCCTCTCGGTGCCCAGTGTGTTGCGTGCCGATGGCTTGCCCTTTGGCATCACGCTGATTGGCCCGGCTTGCAGCGACTGGCAACTGGCCGACTTGGGTCAGCGTTACCACCACGCCACGGGGCTGACGCTGGGTGCCACCGGCGAGCCCTTGCCTGCCATGCAAGCCATGGCAGGTTTGCAGGCCGAGCCCACGGTGCAGGTGGCGGTGGTGGGCGCGCATTTGTCGGGCATGCCCTTGAACAGCCAACTCACCGAGCGCGGTGCGCGCTTGCTGCACGCCACCACCACCAGCGCCGACTACCAGTTGTTTGCCTTGCCCAACACCACGCCACCCAAGCCCGGCTTGCAGCGTGTGGCGCCAGGGCAGGGCCACGCCATTGCGGTGGAGGTGTGGGAGATGCCCATGCGCCAGTACGGCTCTTTTGTGGCCCTCATCCCCGAGCCCTTGGGCATTGGCACTTTGCGCTTGGCCAATGGCACCCGTGTGCAGGGCTTTGTGTGCGAGCCGCAGGCCTTGATCGGTGCGCAAGACATCAGCCACTTCGGTGGTTGGCGTGCATACCTGGCCAGCCTTCAGCCTTGACCGATTTGATTTTTTTTTTGTTTCACCCACCTCTAGGAGAGATCTCATGAACCCATCCAACTCACGCCGCAAACTGTTGCAAGCCGGTGCCGCCAGTGCTGCCTTAGGGCTCATGGGCGCACCTGCCATCGTGCGTGCGCAGTCCACCCCCAAAATCCGCATCGGCTATTGGCCCATTGCAGCGGGCCTGCCGTTTTATGCTGCGGTGGAAAAGGGCTACTTCAAAGAGGCGGGTTTGGATGTGGAGCCCATCAAGTTCGCCGCTGCCCAGCAAATCATGGAAGCCATGTTGGCGGGTCGCTGCGATGGCAGCGCCAACGGCACCGGTTCGGCCAACTTGGCGATTGGTGAAATTGCTGCACCGGGCACGTTCAAAATCTTTTGTGCCAACCCCAGCAACGTGAAAAACGTGTTGGACGAGTTCTTGGTGCCCGTGGCCAGCACGGCCAAAGTCATGTCCGACCTCAAAGGCAAAAAAGTGGCCTCAGGCCCTGGCATTCAAAACGTCACCTTGGCCAAAACCGTGCTCGAGCGCGGCGGTGCCATTGGTGCCACCGTGATCGAGTTGCCCATTGGCCAACACGTGGCTGCCTTGGCCGCAGGGCAGGTAGATGCGGTCTACACGCTAGAGCCCACCGGCACCATTGGCCGCTTGAACGGCACCACCCGCGTGCTGGAAGCAGGCGTGATTTCCAAATACATCTTGGGTGATGCGATGGCGCCTTGGTTTGGTGGCTCGGCCTCGCTCACGGCGGAGTTTGTCAAAAACCATCCGGTGGAAACCAAGAAGTTCGTCACCGCCTATGCCAAGGGCATTGCACTGGTGCGTACCAACGCTGCTGAGGCACGTCAGTACCTCAAGGGCTACACCGCCATTGAAGGCGCGTTGACGTCTGAAGTGCCGCTGGCCGCTTACACGCTCTACAACGAGTTCACACCCAAAGACATTGGCCACTTCCAGAAGTTCTTTGACTTGTTCTCTGACAAGGGCATCTTCCCCTCACGCCTCATGGTCGACACCATGTTGTACAAAGGCTAAGCCATGCACGAAGCCTCCTCTCCCGTGTTGATGGCTGCGGCCAAGCAGGGTCTGGCCGATCGCGCCACAGCGGGGGCGGTGGCCCCTGCGCGCTGGAACCTGGCGCAGCTCATGCCGCTGATTGGGCCGGTGGTGTTGTTTGTGATGTGGGACTTGGTGGTGCGCTACAAGCTCATCAGCCCCATCTTGCTGCCTTCCCCCTCGGCCACCTTGACGGTGCTGTTCACGGGCATGGCCGGTGGCGAGTTGCTCAAAGACTTTGCCTACACCTTGGCACGCACGCTCGAAGCCTTTGCCATTGCGGGCGTCATCGGTGTGCCCTTGGGCGTGCTGCTGGGCAGCAACGAGCGCGCTTACCGGAGCGTGGAGTTTGTGATCGACTTTTTTCGTTCCACCCCGTCGTCGGCGCTGATCCCTTTGTTCTTGATGATCTTTGGCGTGTCCGACATCAACAAGGTGGCCATTGCAGCCTTTGGTGCTTTGCTGATTGTGTTGTTCAACAGCGCCTATGGCGTGATCAATGCGCGCAAGCAGCGTGTGATGGCCGCCAAGGTGATGGGGGCCACGCGCTGGCAAATTTTCAAAGACGTGCTGGTGTGGGAGAGCTTGCAACCCACCTTTGTGGGTTTGCGCAGCGCGGTGTCGATGTCGCTGGTCATCGTCATCGTGGCTGAAATGTTCATTGGCTCTGAGCGTGGTTTGGGCCACCGCATCATCGACTCGCAGCAGGTGATGAACGTGCGCGACATGTACGCCTCCATCTTGTCGGCAGGTGCCTTGGGCTATGCCCTGAACGTGGTGTTTTTGGTGCTCGAAAAACGCATCGTCCATTGGAGCGGAAGGTAAGCATGACTGTTGTTCTCAACCCCATGGTGGCGCCTGAGCCGGCGGCGCCCCCGTTTGTGCCGGGGCCTAGCGGCACGCACATCACCATCCGCAACCTCACCAAATACTTTGCCGGTTGGCCGCTGTACGAAAACTTCAACCTCGACATTCCCAAGAACAAAATCGTCTCGGTGTTTGGCCCCAACGGCTGCGGCAAAAGCACCTTGATCAACATGATCGCGGGCTTGATACCCATCGACAGCGGCGAAATTTTGTTTGACGGCAAGTCGTTGAAAGACACCAAGATTGGCTATGTGTTTCAAAACTACCGCGAAGCCATGTTTCCGTGGATGCGCACCATCGACAACATTGCTTACCCGCTGAAGCTCGAAGGCAAGTCCAAGGGCGAGGTGGAGCAACGGGTGCAAGAGCTGGTGGCCTCGTTCGATGTGAAGTTTGACCTCAACCGCTACCCCTACGAGCTGTCGGGCGGTCAACAACAAACCGCGTCCATCATGCGGGCGCTGGCACCCAACCCCGAGGTGCTGTTTTTGGACGAACCGTTCTCGGCCCTCGACTTTGAGATGACCTTGTTCATCCGCGAAAAGCTGCAAGACGTGTTCATGAAAACCGGCACCACCATGTTGCTGGTGTCGCACGACTTGGAAGAAGCTGTGTACTTGGCCGATCAAATTTTGTTGCTCACCAAGCGCCCCACCCAGGTGGCCCAAATCTTGGATTACAACGACCCCCGTCCCCGCACGGTGGAGACCCTCACCGAGCCCAGCTTTGTGAGCGCCAAAAAACTCAGCTTGGAAATTTTTCAACGCGAGGTGCGCAAATGACCCATGCCGCAACGACCCAGACGACATTGACCGATGCACAGATGGTGCAGTACGTGCAGGTGAGCGCCACGGTGTTGGGCCTGCCGGTGGACGAGGCCCGCGCGGTGCGCGTGGCCGCGCATTTGCAGCGCACCGCCGCCATGGCGCAATTGCTAGACGGCCTAGACATGCCGCCCGAGCTGGAGCTGGCTGAAATTTATTGCCCCAAGCAGGTGACGCCATGACGCTCACCACCTTGTCTGCCCCCGACTTGGCGCGTGGCATTGCCAGCGGCCAGTTCAGCGCCTGCGAGGTGTTGGATGCGCACCTGGAGCGCATCGCCGCCACCGACACGCGGGTGAATGCCTTCACCGGCCTGTGCCACGCGCGCGCCCGCACCCAGGCACAAGCGGTCGATGCGCAGCGCGCCCGTGGCGAGGTGTTGCCCCCCTTGGCCGGTGTGCCCTATGCCGTGAAAAACTTGTTCGATGTGCAAGGCGAGGTCACGCTGGCCGGCTCCATCGTCAACCAGGGCCATGCCCCGGCGCAAGCCGATGCGCTGCTGGTGCAGCAGATGAGCGCCGCCGGTGCGGTGCTGCTGGGCTCGCTCAACATGGACGAGTTTGCCTATGGCTTCACCACCGAAAACACCCATTACGGCCCGTGCCACAACCCGCATGACCTGTCGCGCATCGCGGGCGGGTCGTCCGGCGGCTCGGGTGCGGCAGTGGCTGCGGGGCAAGTGCCCTTGAGCTTGGGTTCAGACACCAATGGCTCCATTCGCGTGCCTTCATCGCTGTGCGGCGTGTGGGGCATCAAGCCCACGTTTGGCCGCTTGTCGCGCCGGGGCAGTTACCCGTTTGTGCACAGCATTGACCACCTGGGTGGCTTTGCCAATTCGCTCACCGGCTTGGCCCAGATGTACGACGCGCTGCAAGCCCCCGATGCGCTCGACCCCGGCTGCCACGCCCGCCGCGTGGAGCCCGTCATGGGCAGCTTGGCCCATGGGCTGCAAGGGCTGCGCGTGGGTGTGCTGGACGGTTACTTTCATGACCACGCCAGTGCCCCGGCACGCGAGGCGGTGCGGTTGGCGGCCCAGTGCTTGGGGGCCACGGCGCAGGTGAGCTGGCCCAGTGCAGCGCAGGCGCGTGCGGCGGCTTTCATCATCACCGCCAGCGAAGGCGGCAGCTTGCATTTGAATGAGTTGCGCACCCGCAGCGACGACTTTGAGCCCTTGTCGGTGGACCGTTTTTGGGCCGGTGCCCTGCAACCCGCCGACTGGTACGTCAAAGCCCAGCGCTTTCGCCGCCTCTACCGTGACCAGGTGAACGCCTTGTTTGAACACTGGGACGTGCTGCTGGCACCCGCCACGCCTGTATGCGCTACGCCCATTGGCACCGAGTGGCTCGACATTCAGGGCCAGACCTTGCCTGCACGCGCGGCCATGGGGCTGTTGACCCAACCCATCTCGTTTGCCGGCTGCCCGGTGGTGGCTGCACCGCTGTGGCCTGCGGGCACCGAGGGCTTGCCCTTGGGCGTGCAAATCATTGCCGCGCCCTGGCGCGAAGACTTGGCCTTTCGGGCGGCGCTGGCGCTGGAGTCGGCGGGCGTGGCCCATGTGAAACCTGTGGAGCTTTAAATGGACATCAATTTGCCTGAGGTGCTGGCCGAGATGCAAGCCGCCTTTGACCGTTACGAACAAGCCCTGGTCAGCAACGACGTGGCGGTGCTCGACGAGCTGTTTTGGAACAGCCTGCACACCCTGCGCTACGGTGCCACCGAAAACCTGTATGGCTACCAGGCCATCCAAGACTTCCGCGCCAACCGGCCCTCGCAAGGCTTGGCACGCACCTGCATGAACACGGTGATCACCACCTATGGGCGCGACTTTGCCACCGCCAACACCGAGTTCGCACGCACGGGCAACCCGCGCACCGGACGACAAAGCCAAACCTGGATGCGCACGCCCGAGGGCTGGCGTGTGGTGGCCGCGCACGTGAGCTTGCTGGCATGACCGTGGCGCACCCATCGCGTGCCGATGAGGTGTACCAACAGCTCAAGCGTGACATTGCCGACTTTCGTTTGGTGCCGGGTGACCGCATCACCGAAACCGAAATCAGCGAACGCTTGAGCGTGTCACGCACGCCGGTGCGCCAAGCGCTGTTCAGGCTGCGTCAAGAAGGCTATGTGGATGTGCTGTTTCGCAGTGGCTGGCAGGTGCGCCCGTTTGACTTTGACAAGTTCGATCAGCTGTACGACCTGCGCCGCGTGATCGAAGCCGAGGCTGTGCAACGCCTGTGCCATGACGATGTGCGCACAGACCGCAGCGTGTTGCACAACTTGGCGCGCATCTGGCTGGTGCCGCTTCAGGCCCGCAGCAGCGACCAACACCAAGTGGCCGAATGGGACGAAGCGTTTCACCACCAGTTGGTGGCGGCCACGGGCAATGTGGAGATGGTGCGTGTGCACCAAGGGGTGACCGAGCGCATCCGCATCGTGCGTCGGCTCGACTTCACCTACCAAAACCGCATCGACATCACGTACGCCGAACATGGCCAGATCTTGCAAGCCGTGTTGGACCGCCGCCAAGACGAGGCCGTGCGTTTGTTGCGTGCCCACATTCAATCGAGCCAGACCGAGGTGCGCCACATCACCTTGCACCAAGTGCAGCAGGCCAGGGCGGCGGGGCAAGTTTGATGCAAAACAGCCCTAAAGGGCTATTCAAAAGTACAAAAATCGATCTAGATTGTCATATTTGACAACTCTAATGTTTTTGATGATCTTCAGATTTATCGAAGACACTTACTTTTGAAAAGAGAACACGCATGGCCAACATCTTCTCAAGCACCACTTTTGGTGATGTCAGTCAAGGACAAATTCTCGAGGCACTTGCTTTACAAGATGTGCCCAATTTTGTGTTGTCCTACCAATGGCAAACATCGGCCAATGGGCTGACCTGGACCAATGTCGCACAAGCCGATCAGAGAACCTTCACGCTGCAACAAGCCCAGGTGGGCTTGTATGTCCGCGTACTCGCATCGGTTGCCTCAGATGCTTCGCATGTCGTCAACAACGTGAACGATTTGCCCACAGGCGCGGTCACATTGGTTGGTTCGGTAGCCGAGGATGGCCGCTTGACAGTCCAGTCAACCATTTCAGATTTGGACGGACTTGGCACATTGCGTTACCAATGGCAGCAGTCTGCAGACGGTGTGGCTTGGACAAATGTCAGCGACGCCACCCAAGTCTCGCTCGATCTCAAGGCTGCACATGTGGGTCAGCACTTACGGGCCTTGGTCTCCTACACAGATGGGGGCGGTACCGTGGAGAGCATGTTCAGTGCTGCCAGCACCGTGGTGGCGCATACCAACCATGCGCCCACAGGCGGGGTCAAAGTAGCCCTGGCTTCAGACAATCTAAAGGCTGATGCAACTGTGACTGCAAGCTCAGACGTTTTGGTTGCCAGCAACACGCTGGACGACAAAGATGGCATGGGCACGGTGGCGTACCAGTGGCAAAAATTATCCAAAGACATCAGCGGCACGGACGTCTGGGTGGACATCGCCCAAGCCAACGGCGCAACGTTGGCACCGGTTGGCATGGCCGGTCAACAAGTGCGGGTCAAGGCTTCGTACACCGATCTGTTGGGATCCAAAGAAACACAAACCAGCGCTGCTGTGTTGGTCAACGACGTGGCTGCTGGCAACGTCGGCATGGACGGCAACCTGGTTCAAGGCCAAGTGCTGACAGCAAACAATACCTT
>NZ_JAVLFP010000105.1:0-19108 GCF_046052825.1 Limnohabitans sp. | reverse complement strand
ACGGCCTCTCCAGCTACCCACACCCCAAACTGATGCCTGAGTTTTGGCAGGTCCCCACCGTCTCTATGGGCCTAGGCCCTTTGATGGCCATTTACCAAGCGCGCTTTTTGAAGTATTTGCACGCCCGTGGCATTGCCAACACTGAAAACCGCAAAGTGTGGGTGTTCTGTGGTGATGGTGAGATGGATGAGGTGGAATCTTTGGGTGCGATTGGTTTGGCCGCGCGCGAAAACCTTGACAACCTGATCTTCGTGGTGAATTGCAACTTGCAGCGCCTGGACGGCCCCGTGCGTGGCAACGGCAAGATCGTGCAAGAGCTGGAAGGCGAGTTCCGTGGCTCGGGATGGAACGTGATCAAACTGCTTTGGGGCTCCGGTTGGGACCCTTTGCTGGCCCGTGACAAAGACGGTGCGCTCAAGAAAATCATGATGGAAACCTTGGACGGCGACTACCAAGCTTTCAAAGCCAACGACGGCGCTTACGTGCGCAAACATTTCTTTGGCCGCGATCCGCGCACCCTCGAGATGGTGGCGCACATGAGCGACGACGAAATTTGGAACCTCAAGCGCGGTGGCCACGACCCCCAAAAGGTTTATGCGGCTTACCACCAAGCGGTGAACCACAAAGGTCAACCCACGGTGCTGTTGATCAAAACCGTCAAAGGTTTTGGCATGGGCAAAGCGGGCGAGGGCAAGAACAACGTCCACCAAACCAAGAAGCTCACAGACGAAGACATCAAGTACATGCGCGACCGCTTCAATATTCCGGTCCCAGACAGCGAGTTGTCCAAGATTCCGTTTTACAAGCCCGCGGACGACACGCCCGAAATGCGTTACCTGCACGAGCGCCGCAAGGCCTTGGGTGGCTACTTGCCTCACCGTCGCACCAAAGCTGAAGAAAGCTTCACGGTGCCTTCGTTGGACATTTTCAAATCGGTGATGGACCCCACCCCCGAAGGTCGTGAAATCTCGACCACCCAAGCCTATGTGCGCTTCCTCACGCAGTTGCTGCGTGACCAAGCCTTGGGCCCACGCGTGGTGCCTATTTTGGTGGACGAAGCCCGTACCTTTGGTATGGAAGGTTTGTTCCGTCAAATCGGTATTTACAACCCTGCCGGTCAGCAGTACACCCCGGTCGACAAAGACCAGGTCATGTACTACAAGGAAGACGTGGCGGGCCAGATCTTGCAAGAAGGCATCAACGAAGCCGGCGGCATGTCGAGCTGGATTGCAGCGGCCACCAGCTACTCCACCAGCAACCGCATCATGGTGCCGTTCTACGTGTACTACTCGATGTTTGGCTTCCAGCGCATTGGCGACTTGGCCTGGGCCGCAGGCGACATGCAAGCACGTGGCTTCTTGTTGGGCGGCACCTCGGGCCGCACCACCTTGAACGGCGAAGGCTTGCAGCACGAAGACGGTCACAGCCACATCATGGCCAACACCATCCCCAACTGCGTGTCGTATGACCCGACCTTCGCACACGAAGTGGGCATCATCTTGCACCACGGCTTGAAGCGCATGGTCGAGAAGCAAGACAACGTCTTCTACTACCTGACCTTGTTGAACGAGAACTACGCCATGCCAGGCCTCAAGGCCGGCACGGAAGAGCAAATCATCAAAGGCATGTACTTGCTGCAGCAAGGCGAGGGTGCCAAAAAAGCACCACGCGTCAACCTGTTGGGCTCTGGCACCATCTTGCGTGAATCCATCGCCGCCCGCGACTTGCTGGCCGCCGACTGGGGCGTGGCAGCCAACGTGTGGAGCTGCCCCAGCTTCAACGAGCTGACCCGCGATGGCCAAGACGCCGAGCGTTACAACCTGTTGCACCCGACAGACGCACCGAAAGTGCCGTTTGTGGCCGCACAGCTCGACCCCTATACCGGTCCAGTGGTGGCCTCGACCGACTACATGAAGGCCTATGCCGAGCAAATTCGCCCGTTCATTCCCAAGGGCCGCACCTACAAGGTGTTGGGCACCGATGGTTTCGGCCGCAGCGACTTCCGCAGCAAGCTGCGCGAGCACTTTGAAATCAACCGCCACTACATCGTCGTGGCGGCACTCAAGGCCCTGAGCGAAGACGGCACCGTGCCGGTGAGCCAAGTGGCTGAGGCGATTCAAAAGTACGGCATCAAAGTCGACAAGATCAACCCGCTGCACGCTTAATTCGGGAGACAAAACATGGCATTGGTAGAAGTAAAAGTCCCAGACATTGGCGATTTCGACGAAGTGGCAGTCATTGAACTGCTGGTCAAAGTGGGCGACACGGTCAAGGCTGAGCAGTCCTTGATCACGGTCGAGTCCGACAAAGCCTCGATGGAAATTCCATCCAGCACCGCTGGTGTGGTCAAAGAACTGCGCGTCAAGCTGGGTGACAAAGTCAAACAAGGCTCGGTGGTCTTGGTGGTGGAGGCCTCGGCCGCCGCAGCCCCTGCCGCAGTGGCTTCGGCACCTGCCGCCGTTGCGTCCGCAGCCGTCGCCGCACCTGTGGCGGTCGTGGCCCCCGCCGCAGCCCCAGCCGCCTCAGGCCCGATTGACATTCATGTGCCAGATATTGGCGACTTCAAAGACGTGGCCGTCATCGAAGTGTTCGTCAAACCGGGTGACGCCATCAAGGTCGAGCAGTCGCTCATCACGGTGGAGTCGGACAAGGCTTCGATGGAAATTCCATCCTCACACGCCGGCGTGCTCAAAGAGCTCAAAGTCAAAGTGGGTGACAAGGTCAACATCGGTGACTTGTTGGCCATTCTCGAAGGCTCTGTGGCTGTTGCTGCTGCCGCTGTGGCAACGCCTGTGGCTGCTGCCGTTTCTGCGCCCACTGCTGTCGCTGTGGCCGCCGCCGCCGTGGCCGCTCCTGCGCATGCACCGGGTGCTTCCACACTGGGCCTGCCCCATGCATCGCCTTCGGTGCGCAAGTTCGCCCGCGAACTGGGCGTGCCACTGGAAGAAGTCAAAGGCCAAGGCCCGAAAGGCCGCATCACCCAAGACGATGTCCAAGCCTTCACCAAGGCTGTCATGTCGGGTGCCACCCAAACCAAAGCTCAGGCGGCCAAAGCACCTGCTGGCGGTGGCGATGGTGCTGGCTTGGGCCTGATTCCTTGGCCCAAGGTTGACTTTGCCAAGTTCGGTCCCATCGAGCGCAAAGAGATGGGGCGCATCAAGAAGATCAGCGGTGCCAACCTGTTGCGCAACGCCGTGATGATTCCGGCCGTCACCAACCACGACGACGCAGACATCACCGACCTCGAAGCTTTCCGCGTCTCGACCAACAAAGAAAACGAGAAGTCGGGCGTCAAAGTCACCATGCTGGCTTTCTTGATCAAGGCCTGTGTGGCCGCGCTCAAGAAGTACCCTGAATTCAACAGCAGCTTGGATGGCGATGCCCTGGTCTACAAAAACTACTGGCACATCGGCTTTGCCGCTGACACGCCCAATGGCTTGATGGTTCCCGTCATCCGCGATTGCGACAAAAAAGGCGTGCTGCAAATCAGCCAAGAAATGTCTGAGCTGGCCAAGAAAGCGCGCGACGGCAAACTCGGCCCCGCCGAAATGACCGGTGCCACGTTCACCATCTCCAGCTTGGGCGGCATCGGTGGCAAGTACTTCACCCCCATCATCAATGCGCCCGAAGTGGCCATCTTGGGCGTGTGCAAGAGCACCATGGAGCCGGTATGGGACGGCAAGGCCTTCCAGCCCCGTTTGATGTTGCCGCTGAGCTTGACCTGGGATCACCGCGTGATCGACGGCGCGGCTGCTGCACGCTTCAATGCCTTCTTGGGCCAAATCCTCAGCGACTTCCGTCGCGTGCTCCTTTAATAACTTGCGGGACAGACCGACGCGGTGCGTCGCTCTGTCCTCAACTGATTGAGAACGACATGGCACTCATTGATATTCAAGTTCCAGACATCGGCGACTTCGACGAAGTGGCCGTGATCGAGTTGCTGGTCAAACCCGGCGACACCGTGAAGGCCGAGCAATCGCTCATCACCGTCGAGTCCGACAAAGCCTCGATGGAAATTCCGTCGTCACACGCCGGCGTGGTCAAAGAGCTGCGCGTGAAACTCGGCGACAAAGTCAAACAAGGCTCGGTGGTCTTGGTGCTTGAAGGCGAGGGCGCTGCGGCTGCCCCTGCTGCTGCACCCACGCCAGCGCCAGCCGCAACAACAGCCGCTGCACCTGCGGCGGCTGCGCCAGCACCCACCGCCTCGTCATTCGGTGGCTCGGCTGACATCGAGTGCGATGTGTTGGTCTTGGGCGGTGGCCCTGGCGGTTACTCGGCAGCGTTTCGCGCTGCAGACTTAGGTCTCAAGGTCGTCATCGTCGAGCGCTATGCCACTCTGGGCGGTGTCTGTCTGAACGTGGGCTGTATTCCTTCCAAAGCGCTGTTGCACGTGGCCTCGGTCATGGACGAAGTCAGCCACATGGCCGACCTCGGGGTGGACTTTGGCGCACCGGTGGTCAACATCGACAAACTGCGCGGCCACAAAGAAAAAGTCATCGGCAAATTGACGGGCGGCCTGGCAGCCATGGCCAAGATGCGCAAGGTCACCACGGTGCGTGGCTACGGTCACTTTGTGGGCGCCAACCACCTGGAAGTGGAAGAAACCAGCGGCACAGCACAAGAAAAAACCGGCACTAAAAAAGTAGTCGCTTTCAAGCGCGCCATCATTGCGGCGGGTTCACAAGCCGTGCGCTTGCCCTTCATGCCCGAAGACCCCCGTGTGGTCGACAGCACAGGTGCCTTGGCCCTCAAAGAAGTGCCCAAACGCATGCTCATCTTGGGCGGCGGCATCATTGGCTTAGAGATGGGCACCGTCTACAGCACCCTGGGCGCACGCCTGGACGTGGTGGAAATGATGGACGGCCTCATGCAAGGCGCGGATCGCGACTTGGTCAAGATCTGGCAAAAGATGAACGCCAAGCGCTTTGACAACATCATGCTCAACACCAAAACCGTGTCTGCACGCGCCTTGCCAGAAGGCATTGAAGTCACGTTTGCACCGGCTCAAGAGGGCGGCACCGCCCCCGCACCGCAGGTGTACGACCTGGTGTTGCAAGCCGTGGGCCGCACACCCAATGGCAAGAAGATTGCCGCTGACAAAGCTGGCGTGGCTGTGACGGACCGTGGCTTCATCAACGTTGACATTCAAATGCGCACCAACGTGCCGCACATCTTTGCCATTGGTGACATCGTGGGTCAGCCCATGTTGGCGCACAAGGCCGTGCACGAAGCGCATGTGGCCGCCGAAGTGATTGCCGGTGAACTGCAAGGCAACAAAGAGCTGGCTGCTGCGGCGTTCAACGCCCGCGTCATCCCCAGCGTGGCCTACACCGACCCCGAAGTGGCCTGGGTGGGCCTGACCGAAGACCAAGCCAAAGCCCAAGGCATCAAGGTCAAAAAAGGCCTGTTCCCTTGGACGGCATCCGGCCGCGCCATTGCCAATGGCCGCGACGAAGGCGTGACCAAACTGCTGTTTGACGATTCTCCTGAGGCGCATGGCCACGGCAAGATCTTGGGCGGCGGCATGGTCGGCACCCACGCAGGCGACATGATTGGCGAGATCGCTCTGGCGATTGAGATGGGCGCCGACGCCGTGGACATCGGCAAAACCATCCATCCGCACCCCACGCTGGGCGAAAGCATTGGCATGGCGGCAGAGATCGCGCATGGCAGCTGCACCGACGTGCCGCCTAGCAAGAAATAAAACACTGCGAGCTGCAAAGAAAATGCCGCCACCCTGAAAGGGTTGGCGGCTTTTTTGCGATCCGATCGATTCGGGTAAGCACCATGATTTTGTTGATGGAGATCGAGGGCAGTCTCGCTAGACTCACTTTTTGATTGACTTCCATACCAACAAGGAGACTTCATGGTTCAAATCACCGTTAACAACAAGAAGGTGTCAGCGAACGCCACGCCAGACACGCCCTTGCTGTGGGTTATTCGAGAAGAGCTTCAACTCACTGGCACCAAGTTTGGCTGCGGTGTGGCGCAATGCGGCGCATGCACAGTTCACCTCGATGGTGAGCCCGTTCGCTCATGCTCGATCCCCCTGAGCAGCGTGGCGGGCCGCAAGGTGACGACCATTGAAGGCTTGGTGCAGACGCGCACCGGCAAAGCACTCGAAGCCGCTTGGAACAAAGAGCAAGCCCCGCAGTGCGGCTACTGCCAGTCAGGACAAATGATGTCCGCTGCCAAATTGTTGAACACCAGCAAATCCGCACTCTCTCGCACGGACATCTTGCAAGCCCTCAGCGGCAACTTGTGCCGTTGCGGCACCTACAACCAAATTGCCAGTGCTGTTTCAACGGCACAGAAAACCTTGACTGGGAGCAAAGCATGAAGACCGTCTCAGAACTCTCACGTCGCTCGTTCTTGGCAGGCTCCGGTACCCTGGCCCTGAGTGTTTCTTTTGGCCTGACCGCATCCCAGCTAGCGCAGGCGCAGACGGCCAACTTCAACCCCAACGGCTGGGTCAACATTGCCGCCGACGGAACCGTCACCTTGATGTCGCCTGCTGCTGAGATGGGACAAGGCACCATGACCGCCATGCCCATGTTGCTGGCCGAAGAACTCGACCTGGATTGGAAAAACGTCAAAGTTGTTCAAGCCCCGGGCAACCCTAAATTGTTTGGCAACCCGCGTTTTGGTGGCGGCATGGTCACGGGTGCATCGCGCACGGTGCAAGGCTACTACGACCCGATTCGCATGGCAGGTGCTCAAGTGCGCTTGGTCTTGCTCGACGTCGCAGCCAAAGCCATGAACGTGCCTGTCACCGAATTGCGCACCGAAAAAGGACACGTGATCCACAGCAGTGGCCGCAAGATGGGTTACGGCGAACTGGCCAAAGTGGCGCAAGTCCCCAGCGAACTGCCCAAGGTGGACAAGTCGATGCTCAAGCCGATGCGCGACTTCAAAATCATCGGCACAGACATTGCTCGTGTGGACGTGGCGTCCAAGTCCAATGGCACGGCCAAATACGGTATTGACCAACGCATGCCCGGCATGCTGTGGGCTTCGGTGTTGCGTGCACCGGTGCATGGCGAAACCTTGGTCAAGGTAGACGACAGCGCCGCAGCGGCAGTTCCAGGCGTCAAACGCGTGGTGCGGTTGCCCTATGGCGTGGCGGTGGTGGCCGACTCATTCCACACCGCACGCAAAGCGCGTGACTTGCTCAAGGCCGAGTGGAGCACCACGTCAAAGGCACGCAACCATCAAAGCGACAAAGTGCTGGCCGAGTACGTGGCCCGCTCAGAAAACCTGCTCGACAAGGGCATCGATTTTTTGAGCCACGGCAATGCCTCCCTCAGCATTGCTGGGGCGAGCAAAACCTTCAGCGCCACCTACACCAGCGAGATGGTCAGCCACATCTGCATGGAACCCATGAACTGCACGGCCAAGGTCGATGGCGACAAGATCGAGGTGTGGGCGCCTTCGCAGTCCCCCACGTTCATCATCGGTGCCTTGGGTGGTGCGGCGGGTTTCAAACCAGAGAACATCACCATCCACATCACCTTGCTCGGCGGCGGCTTCGGGCGACGTGTTGAGCCCGATTACGCCGTCGATGCGGCCTTGGTCGCCAAGGCCATGCCGGGCACTCCAATCCAGGTGATTTGGACCCGAGAAGACGACATCGCGCACGACAAATACCGCCCCTTGACCAGCCAGCATTTGGTGGCGGCGGTCGATGCACAAGGCAAGATCACGGGCTTGTTGCACCGCGTGGTGTCCGAGGGCATCTACGCGCGCGTCGCCCCACCTGCCTTCAAGGCATCGGGCGGCAAAGACGCACCGGTTTTGGAAGGCACAGAGATCACCTACAACATCGACAACCACCACGTGCAATTCATGATCGAAGAGCGCGGCGTGCAAGCCGGTTTTTGGCGTGCGGTGGGCCCGGGCTACACCAAGTTTGCAATCGAAACACTGATCGACGAAATCGCGCGAGGTGTGGGTGCCGATCCATTGGCCTATCGCTTGCAACTGCTGGACAAAACCCCACGCGGTGCCGCCGTGGTGCGCGAAGTCGGTGCCATGGCGAACTGGGGCCGCTCCTTGCCTGCCGGTCGCGCCTTGGGCTTGGCCTATTCAGACGCTTGGAACACGCACATTGCCATGGTGGCCGAGGTGTCCATCGAAGGCGGGCGTCCGCGCGTCCACCAAGTGTGGGCGGCGGTGGACTGCGGCCATGCCTTGCAACCGAGAAACATCCAGGCGCAAGTCGAAGGCTCGGTGGTGTTTGGTTTGTCTGCCGCTTTGCATGAGCGCATCACGCTTAAAAATGGCGAGGCGCAACAAACCAACCTCAACAGTTACCGCATCTTGCGTGCGCATGAAACGCCGTTGATCTCCGTCAAGGTCATGCCCACCGACAACCACCCCGGTGGCATGGGTGAAGCAGGTCTGCCGCCCATCGCGCCGGCTGTTGCCAATGCGGTGGCCAGCTTGACCAACAAGCGTTTGCGCACCTTACCCTTTGCGTCGGTGTAAGCACTGCGGGGCACACCACACGGTGTGAAAATACAAGCCGCCCGGCTGCAAAGCTGGGCGGCTTTTTCATCGCTTATGCCAGCCCCATTGCTCTACACCTACCGCCGTTGCCCCTACGCCATGCGCGCCCGCATGGCCTTGCTGCAAGCGGGTGTCGCCTACCAGCCGCATGAGGTGTCGTTGCGCGACAAACCGCCTGCCATGCTGGCCCTCTCGCCCAAAGGCACCGTGCCCGTGCTGGTGCTGCCCAATGGCGTGGTGCTGGAGCAAAGCTTGGACATCATGCGCTGGGCCTTTGAGCAAAGTGGCGACACGGACCATGGGTGGGCGAGGGCCCAAACTTCCCCGAACCTAGCCTTGCAGCAGGCCTGTGACGGCCCCTTCAAACATCACCTCGACCGCTACAAATACCCGCAGCGCTTTGCCGATGCCATGACGCGCGAACATCACTTTCAGCAAGCCGTGGCCGTGCTGCTTGAACCTCTGGAGCAAGAACTGCACAGCCAACCGCAGCTGGGCGGTGCCAGCCCCTGTGCGTCAGACATCGGCATCTTTCCCTTTGTGCGTCAGTTCGCCGCCGTTGACCCTGAGCGGTTTGAGGGCTTGCCTTTGCCAGCCGTGAAAGCATGGCTGGCGGCTTGGTTGGGGAGCGGGCTATTTACCGAGGCGATGAGAAAATCGGCGCTCTAGCCCGGCGCTCTAGCCCGGCGCTTAAGCCCGACACTTCTGCTGTCTCAACCCAGCGGCGACACGCCAACCACCCGAGCATGCAAAACAAAGGTGATGAGCCCCCAAAGAACAACACCAACGCCGACTGTGACGAGCGTGGCAGATGTTTGGGGAAGAACGGGTTGCGCAGTGGCATCTGACACCAGCGCTTGCTGCTCGGCTTGAGTGCGGTCGCGTGCACGCGCAGATTTGAAGTTCATGACGGACCATGCCAAAAACGCACCGAACAAGATCAGATCAGCCAAATTCCCGTTGGACAACACATGCGCCAAGGCCCACACCTTCACGGACAACACCATCGGGTGGCGCAGGCGCACTTTGAAATGATTGGCCGGGATGTACGTTGCCACCAGCAAGATACTTGCAAACAACATCAGCAACACACTGATGTGGCGAGTCGCAATGGGGGGCTGCCAGATGACCACCGGCTCCAGACGCACTTGGGCATAGCCAACGATCAAGGCATAAAAACCCAACAAAGACACCAAAGCGTAGACCCCTTTGAAGGGCTTCTCACCCCAGGCCGCGATGGTTCTGGTTCGCCATCCTTCAGCAAAGATGCGTATTGAATGCGCGCCCAAAAAAAGAACCAAACCCAAGATCAACCAAGCCATGCCAACTCCTTGTTAGGACAGAACAGACATTCTCTAGGAATATTAAAAAGTCGAGAGCAAATTAAAAATACATGTGTTTTGGTCGCAGTTTCTGCTCAATGCGCCCCAAGGTAACACCCCTCAGCCCGCTCCCCATCGGCCTCATCACCTTCTTCGCTGCACAGCGCGGCAATCAAGGCAAGGTCTGCCACTTGGCCGGGTAGCAGCAACTCTTCATTCGTCCAGCGCTTGACCAAATGGCCATTGGCCACGCCGCCCGTGTGTGGGGCTTGGTAGGCGCGGCGGTGTTGCATGGTCACGCCGCTGTTGGCGTTGGCGATGAAGCGGCTCTCGCCCAAGGCCCAAGGTTCAAAGTAAGCATTGGCGGCGGCATCCACTTCACGAAAGTAGCTGCGTGCGCCTTCGGCGTTGAGCTTTTTGCGCACGGTGCGCGTGATCAGGCCTTGCAGGTGGTCAAGTGCCGCATCGTCCATCAGGCTGATGGTGGCTAGGCGCATGTCAACTCCGGCCAATGCAGGCGTGGCTGCTAACTCGGCGGGCAGCACGTGCACCATGGCTTTCACCACCTCGCGGTGCGGTGCCACGGCGGTGGCGATGCCGCGTGTTTGCGGCTGAATCGGGCAGCGAATTTCCACAAAGCGGGGCTTCACGGGGCCGGTGCACCCGTCGTGGTGGTAGTACTCGCCTTGGCTCAACCGCCCTTTGCTAGAGCGTCCGCGCACATCGCGGTAGGCGGGGTGTTGGGTGTGTACGTTCAGGCACACCACCAAGCCCGTGGCATCGACCAATTGGTAAAAGGCCTCGCGCCATTCGGGCAAGAGCAGCTTGTCGTGCAGGTAGTCGCTGGGGGCCGCTTGTCCTGCTTCGCCTTCGATGACCAACACAAAGGGCTTGGGCCGACGCACGCGCCACAAAGCATTGGCAAATTCCATCACCGAGGTGTTGGTGTCAGGGGGTGTGCCAGCGCTGTGGCCCGCAGTGTGGGACATGGTGAGAAGGAGGGGAGGTTGGGTCTGAATGGGGCTAGAACTTGGGCGCGACCACCGAGTTCAAGACGGCCTCAATTTTAGGACTTCGCGTGGGGTTGGACGCTTGGATGCAAAGCTTCCCACACCCGAAACGCCGCATACGCATCGTTGGCCGCATAAATGAGCTGCGACTCGGTCAAACGTAGGTTGGCCCAATTGCTGGTCGCCGCTTTTTTGGACTTTTGAAACCGCTGGTTGAACAGCACCGCCACCGCGCCTTTGACGCCCATTTCTTTGCGGTAACCCTGTGCACGAAAAATCGTGTTCAGCTCCAAAACACCCGCTGGCTCGACGCCAAATTTTTGGATGATGCGTTTGCGGTCATCGCCCAAACCAAAGCCCGCTTTGGCAATGCCACCGCGTGCCAGCAAGTCAGCGGCAACAGCACGGCACTCAGGCTCGTGCAGTTGAAACACCCAAGCGCGTTCGCCGGTTGAGAGTTGCAACACATGCGGCCCGTCGGAGGCTTCGCCCACCTTGAAGGTCGGTTTGGACTCGGTGTCAAAGCCCCAGGCACGGGCCGACACCAGTGCGTCGTGCGCAAGTTGGGCCTGCTTGCCCGTGTTCACCTGGGTGATGCGGTCCAGCCCCAGCCGCTCGAAGGGCGGCAGCAGGGCAATGGCTTCTTTGTCAGGGGTGTCGCGATGATGCGGGGTGTGTGGTGAAGCGTTCACGGGCGTGTTTTTTTCTTCGGCTTGTTTTTTTCTGTACCTTCTTTGCGTACCGCACGCTCGGCATCGGCTTGTTTGCCCTCGGCCAGCCATTGCCCAAACTCTTGGGGGGTCTCAAGCGTCAAGCGGCCCAGCGCGCCAGAGCGGAAATCGTGGATCACGATGTCTGCGGCTTTGGCCGTGTTCACGCGCCCACCGCTTTGCACCGCACCGCGTTGGCGGCCAATCGCTTCTAGCAGTTGCTCGTCGGAGTGGCTGGGCACCTCGTTGACTTTGTAGCGCGCATGCAGCGCCTGGGGGTAGTGGGGTATCAGGTAGTTCAGCAGTTCCAGTGCCACTTCTTCTTCGTCGAAGGCGTTCACGCCAATGGCACCGCTGGCCGCCAGGTTGTAGCCGCTTTGCGCCACGATGATGCGTGGCCACAGTACGCCCGGTGTGTCGTACAAATAAAAGTCGTCGGCCAGCGTGATGCGTTGCTCCAGCTTGGTCACACCGGCTTCGTCGCCGGTCTTGGCCGCGCGCTTGCCTTTGAGGGTGTTGATCAAGGTGGACTTGCCCACGTTGGGAATGCCGCAAATCAACACCCGCATGGGCTTGACCATGCCGCCCCGGTTAGGCGCAAGTTGTTGGCACGCGTCTACCAAGGCTTTGGCGGGTGAGGTCATGCTGGTGTCTAGGCCAATCGCCTTGACTCCCGGCAGGGCGTTGTAATGGGCCAGCCACAAAGCGGTGCGTGCTGGGTCTGCCAGGTCTTGTTTGCTGAGTACCTTGAGCGCAGGTTTACCCTTGATCAGCTCAGCCAGCATCGGGTTGGCGCTGGAGCCGGGCAGCCGCGCGTCGAGCATTTCAATGACCACGTCAATGTCTTTGATGCGCTCCCCAATCGCTTTGCGCGTGAGGTGCATGTGTCCGGGAAACCATTGAATCGCCATAGAAAGTCGCTGCCGACTGAAAGTAAAGGTCGCCATTGTCGGTCACGGCATGGTGACCCTGCCGTTGGAACATCAAGGATTGCTTTCGTTGCTAGCAATGCTTGCATATAATTTTAACCAGCAGGAGACCCGCATGAGCACCTTGACCATCCGCAACATCGAACCCGCCATCAAAGACAAACTGCGCCATGCCGCTGCCGCGCACGGTCGGTCGATGGAGGAAGAGGTTCGCACCATCTTGCGCAATGTGTTGACGCAACCCGCTGCAACCACAGGCTTGGGAAGCCGCATTCATGCCCGATTCGCACGCTTGGGCGGCGTGGAGTTGCCGCTGCCTGAGCGCCGTGATTTGCCGCGTGCACAAGATTTCAAGACTGAGGCTTCGTCTTGATCGTTCTCGACACCAACGTGGTGTCTGAGTTGATGCGACCAGCGCCCGAGCCAGGTGTCTTGGCTTGGTTGAATGCGCAAGCCACGCACGAGTTGTGGCTCAACAGTGTGGTGGTGTCTGAGCTTTTGTATGGCGTTGCACGCTTGTCGGAGGGCGCGCGCAAGCGCCAATTGGCGCAGACGGTATTGGCGCAGACGGTGTCTGCCATGTTGGACGAGGACTTCATGGGGCGCGTCTTGCCGTTCGATTTAGAGTCTGCGGTGATCTATGCCGAGTTGGTGGCCAACCAAGAGCGCCAAGGCCACGCCTTGGCCATGGCAGATGCGCAGATAGCCGCCATCTGTCTGGCCCATGGTGCGGTGCTGGCCACGCGCAATGTCAAACACTTTGCGGGTTTAGGCCTCTCGCTCTTGAATCCTTGGGCAGTGGTTTAACGCAAGGCCCGCAAGCCCCTGTGCACGGCATCGTCCAAGTCCACCGCTTGTTGGTGTTTGGCCTTGAGGTAGTGCTCGGTGTAGACATCCAGGTAGGCGTTCAAGGTGTCGGCGGCATGCGTGTCATGGGCCAAACCCAGGCACATGGCCCCCACCTCTGCGGTGCAAAAGTGGTCGTCGCGTTTGGAGCGGCGCAGCGTGTAGCGCGACAGGTGTTCAGGGCTCAGGCTGAGGACGGGAAGCTGGCTCAGGTACGGGCTTTTGCGAAACATCTTGCAGGCTTCGGCCCACGTGCCGTCCAGCAAGATGAACAGTGGGCGGCGTGCGTCGTCGTGTTGCACCTGGCTCACCACACGTTCAGGCGACACAAACTCTCCGGGAAACACCACATAGCCTTGCCATTGCGGGTCGGCCAATAAGCGCAACAAGGCGGGGTCGACCTCGGTTCGGGCCCAACCAAAAGCAAAGGTGTCTGGCACCACGTCGGCAATCAGCCAGCCGGTGTTGCTGGGCTTGAGCGGTTCAATGTCGGCCATGAGCAGGCACATGCCCGAGCGGGAGGGCACGCTGTGGCGCAGCGCGCACAGGCAGTGGCTGAGGATGAGGCGACAGCCCGCGCAGTGCTCGACCTGAGAGCCGCCCCGGGCCAAAAAGGGTTTCACGCTGCGCGCCAGGCGTGCGCTGCGCAAGCGCGAGACGGCGTGGGGTGGCGTGGGCAACAAGTTCAGTCGCTCACATTGCATTCGCGCCGCAGCAAAGCCAAGGCATCGTGCAGCTTGTAGTCGTGGTCGCTCTGGAGCGTGGCCTGTGCCTCGTCCACAAAGCTGCGCCACATGCGCAGGTAGTCGCTTTGGTGCTGCGCTGGGGCGTGCTCAGCGATGAACTGCTGGGCCAGGGCCGGGTTCAGGCCCGACTTGCGAATTTTG
Source organism: Limnohabitans sp. (assembly GCF_046052825.1). Classification (GTDB taxonomy): domain Bacteria; phylum Pseudomonadota; class Gammaproteobacteria; order Burkholderiales; family Burkholderiaceae_C; genus Limnohabitans. Next base: position 4,896 of record NZ_JAVLFP010000105.1, on the reverse strand, counting down.
CGCACCAGCGTGGCCGCGGTTTTTTCAGTCAGCAAGGTCTTGCCTGGGCTGCCCGCCGCGATGCACAAAAACAAGGTGAGCAACGAGCTGTCGTCGCTGTGGCCCGCCGTGGCTTTGTGCCAAGCGGCAGAGGCTTGACGGTCAAAGTGGTCCACCTCGGACAAACCATCTTCCAACCAAAAATAGCGTCCCACAAAAGCAGGCGTTTGCTTGAACAGTTTGTGGGGGAGGAGGGTAGCGTCCAAGATCTTGGGCAAGTCGGCTTGCACGCTTTGGTGTAACGCTTGCACCGCTGCTTGGTAGGCTTCGGGCAGGGCCTTGGGGCTGGCGAGCGTGATCGCCTTCTTGGCACTGGATGTGCGCAAGGAGGCCACCATTTTCTGAAACGCCACCCAGTCGGGCCATTGGGTCTGTCGGGTCGCGCCAGCCAGCAAGGCGGTGCGAATGACGGCTTCTGCGTCACAACCGGCTTCTTCCAGGTCGTCGGCACTCAAGCCCATCGGCTCGGCCAACCAGATGGCGGCTTCCATCACGTGGGCCACCTGTTGACGCTTGGCCAGTTCCGCTTGGTAGTCGGCCAAGCTGCACAGCGACCACTTGGCCAATTGGGGAATGTGTTTGTCGCCAAAGCTCCCGTGCTCGTTCATGCCGAAGTGGGTGTTTTGGGGCATCACGATCAGGGCCTTGAGCATGTCCGACGCCGCCTTGGAGCGCGACATGAACGAATGCTCGCGCAAGGCCTGGGCGGCTTGGGCCAAGTCACCGCCGCTGAGCAGCTCCAGGTTCAGGCTCACCAGATTGACGATGCGGTCTTTGGCTTTTTCAATCTCGGGGCGCAAAAACTCGCTGCCAAAGTAGCGCGCAATTTGCACCATGCCTTTGGGTGCGTCGTTGGCGATGGCGTCGAGCCGGGTCTGGTCCAAGATGCCGTGTTGCACCCCAAACACCAGGGCTTTTTCAAAAAACGCACGGCCATCGAACATCGCCACCTGGCTGGCAGCGCTGGGCGGGGTGGGGTGGGGCATCAAATGGCCGACTCCTCGTCCGAGTCGCGTGCTGCCGGCGTGGCTTGGCCACGGTCGGTGGCGCTGGTCTCGACTTTGCCGTCGTCTTCGTCGGAACCTTCTTCCTCAGACAAGCCCAGGTCATGGGCGCGTGCTTTGGCGCGCAGCACCAGCAGCATCTCAATGAACAAATCAGGCACTTGGTGGCGCAGGATCCAAGCCAGTTGCATCCAGTCTTGGTCGGCCACTTCGTCTTCTTCCACCCTTGGGCGCACATAGGCAGACGCGATCAAAGCACTTTCTGACAGCATGGCCCCATCGTCTTCCAAGATGTCAAAAGTGCCCGTGCGGGCAAACGATTCAATGCGGCCCCACTTTTCCGAGAAGTAGTCCGCCAGGGCTTCTGCGCCGCCTTCGAGGTCGCCAATGGCGTTCAAAAACTCAACCGTGTCTGCGTCTTCGCGAAAAATCACGGCGTTCATCATGCCGCGCAAGTGGGTGCGGGTCAGGTCTTTGTATTGCTTTTCAATCACCACGGCGCGCGCAAACTGCTCGGGCGAGACCAGCAGGTTGATGACCGACTCTTTGGAGTTGTCGTACTCGCGAATCACGGCCAGGATGTCTTTGGGTGGCAATTGCTCCAGCACCACCATCAGGGCTTGGTCGCCCTCGGTGTCGGCCAGTTCCACCAAGGCCGCTTCCGCAGCCACGATGTCACCGCTGGCAATCAGGCTTTGGGTTTTGGCAATCAGGGCGAGTGCGTTCATGGCGTGTGTCCTTGTTTATTCTTTGCTGTCAAAGCCTTGTTCCACCATCCAGGCGTTGCCAGCTTCTTCGCGCTCTCGCGCTGCGCGTTCTTCCTGGTCTTCGGGGCCTGAGTCCGAACGCCCGCTGGCATCGTCGTCTGATCCCACCGGGGCGGTCTGTGCGCCAGCACCCATGGGCTTTTGGTGCATGTACTCCAGCGCCGCAGCCACCGTCAAAAACCAGGCACCGGTGGGCTCGCTCAAGGCCGTTTGCACGATGGGTTGGGCCCAGGGGGCGATGTGCAAGCCGTCAGACAGCTCGTCCCAGCTGAGCAATTCGTCGGCCTCTCGGCTCAACAGATGGTCCATCATGGCCGGGGCGTTGAACTGAAAGGCTTGGTGCAAGACCACGGCCACCATCTCGGGGTTGAGGTCCATCATTTGCAGCAAAAACGTCATGGCCTGGCGTTTTTCTGCCAAACGTTTGTGCAGCACGTGTTGGCCTTCCGAGTCAAAGCTCAGGTCATCCAGTTCAGCTTGGTAGGCCGAGCGCAGCTCTTGAAAGAAAGGGGAAATGTGCATGGTCAAGCCCGGTTGAGCAGTTGCTGATAGTAGCTGTTCCAGATCTCACGCGCTGTGTGTGCGGGGTCATCCAGCAGGTTGCGGCGGCGGTTGTCGTCGTAGGCTTGGCGCTTGGCGTCGTCGGACAGCACGTCGTAGGCCTCTTGCGCAGCCCGAAAGCGTGCCGGTGCGTCCTCGTCCGTGTTGCGGTCGGGGTGGAACTGCGAGGCTTTTTGACGGAAGGCCTTTTTGATGTCAGCCAAGCTGGCATCGCTCTTGAGGCCGAGGGCGGCGTAATGCTCAGAAATGGGTTCAGACATGGGTTTAAACAGGTGGTTCAAAGAACGCGCTTCACAGCGCTTGCTTGAGGCGAATTTCTTCTACCTTCACGGGGCCCATGGGCACGGTTTTGGCGCTGTTCATCTCGCGCTTGAAGCCCGCCAACTCGTGAAAGCGCATGGCGCGGTCATTGGCAATCGGCACCCAGATGGACACATGGGTGCAGCCTTCTTCTTGCAGGCCTTCGCGTGCCGCGTCCCACAAGGCCAGACCCACGCCTTGCGACCAGTGGCTGGGGCTGACGTAAATGTCCCAAATCTCGCCCATGGTGTTGGGCGTGCCTGGGTCGCGTGAGCGGTCAAAGCCCACAAAGCCAACCAGTTGACCGTCCGCCACCGCCACCTGCACCTGGGGCTCGGCGTATTGAATGGCTTCACGCCAATAGGCCGTGCTTTTGACGGCGGGTACTGGCGGCACTGTGGCGCCCGTGCGCATGGACTGGAAGGCTTCTTTGGCCGTGGCTGCGTAGAGTTCGGCGATGTGGGCGGCGTCTTGAGGGGAGGCGGGGCGTACTTGGAAAGAGAGGGTGCTGGACATGGATCAAAGACAAACGTGAAAGGCTAAGTGTGAAAGGCGAATATGAACGGCAAACAGGGTGAAGGGCAAAAAGGACCCGTTTTTTGCAAAAGGATGGATTGTCCCAGCAAATGGCCCCGTTGCCCCAGACACCCCCCAGTTCAAGCACCAAGCCCTGCGCACAGACACACGCTTGGCTTGGGGTCACACACGCCTGATCTACACTGCCAGCCCCCTTGCGAAAGACTTTCCCTCAATGATCATCCTTGCCCCCATGGAGGGCCTGCTCGACTGCGTGCTGCGCGATGTGCTGACCCGTGTGGGCGGCATTGACCGCTGCGTGTCGGAGTTCATCCGCGTCACCAACACCTTGCTGCCCGAGCGCACGTTTTTGCGCGTGGTGCCCGAGTTGGCCAATGGCGGGCGCACGCCTGCGGGTGTGCCGGTGCGCCCGCAGTTGCTGGGCTCTGACCCCGACTGCCTGGCCGACAACGCCGCCCGTGTGGCGGGCATGGGCTGCGATGGCGTGGACCTGAACTTTGGCTGTCCGGCCAAGCAAGTCAACCGCCATGGCGGCGGTGCTGCCTTGTTGCAAGACCCCGAGGTGTTGTTTCAGATCGTGCGTGCGGTGCGCCGCGCGGTGCCTGCGCACCAAGTGGTGTCGGCCAAGATGCGCCTGGGGTTTGACGACGACCGCCGTGCCGAAGCCTGCGCCCAAGCGCTGGAGGCAGGTGGGGCCAGCGAAATCGTGGTGCATGCGCGCACCAAGGCCGATGGCTATCGGCCACCGGCGTATTGGCCGCGCATTGAAGACATCCGTGCCGTGGTCAAGACCCCGTTGGTGGCCAACGGTGAAATTTGGAATGTGCCCGACGCGCTGCGGGCCCGCGCCGAGTCGGGCTGCCATGCCTTGATGGTGGGCAGAGGTATCGTGACCAACCCAGGCTTGGGCCTGGCCATCAAAGCCTGGGATGCAGGTGCCACCGGCCTTGATGAGCGCCCCGATGCGCCCCCTGATGCGCCCCCTGATGCGTCTCTTGTGGGCGTGAGCTGGGACGACCTGGGGCCCCACTTGGCGGCGTTTTGGGACATCACCTGCACCCGCATCCAGCGCCAGCACCAAGCGGGGCGCTTCAAGCAGTGGTTGAACTTTTTGCGCAAGCACTACCCGCAAGCCCAAGACGCCTACCTGGACTTGCGCACCGTCACCCAGCCCGAGCGCATGGCCGAATGGTTGGCCACCAACGCCGCGCGCAAAATGGTGGCATGAAAGCACCCCCTAGACTCCAAGCCCTTGTTGACGAAGGCCTGATCGACACCGTGGTGCGTCAGCTCATGAGCGGCAAAGAAGCCATGGTCTATGTGGTGCGCTGCGGCGACGACACCCGTTGCGCCAAGATTTACAAAGAGGCCACCCAGCGCAGCTTTCGCCAAGCGGTGGACTACACCGAAAACCGCAAAGTCAAAAACTCGCGCCAGGCCCGTGCCATGGCCAAGGGCACCAAGTTTGGCCGCCAAGCCCAAGAGGCTGCGTGGCAAAGCGCCGAGGTCGATGCGCTGTACCGCCTGGCGGGTGCCGGGGTGCGCGTGCCCCAGCCTTACAACTTTTACGAAGGCGTGCTGTTGATGGAGCTGGTCACCGATGCGCAGGGCGACGCCGCCCCGCGCCTCAACGACGTGGCCTTCACCCCCGAACAAGCCTTGCAGCACCACCGCACCCTGATTGGCGA
>NZ_JAVLFP010000104.1:0-110968 GCF_046052825.1 Limnohabitans sp. | reverse complement strand
CGGTGCATGGGGTTGAGCATGTCCAGCAGCGACAGGTAGCGGTCCAGCGGCAGACCGTTCCAGGTGGGTGTGCCCACGTCTTCAAACGCCACATCGGGCTCTGCCCAGTTCACGTAGCGCACCTGGGCGCTGTCTGCATCGCGCACAAAGGTGCGCACCAAGCGTTGCGCGCTGCGCTGGCCTTGCAGGTGGGCCAGCAACGCCAGCAAAGGGCGTTCGCCGGCGTCCAGCGTGATGTAGTCCACAAAGTCAAACAGGCGCGGCTCAGACAAGTTGCGCAACTCGGTGTTGACAAAACCGCCACCCATGGCAATCACGGTGTGTGGGTGGTGCGCTTTGATGGTTTGCGCGATACGCAGCGCGGCATACACCGCCCCGGGAAACGGCACCGACAACAATACCAACTGCGGTTGGTGCTGCGCCATGCTTTGCAAGGTCAAGTCGTGCAGCACCTCGTCGACCAAGGTGGGCGCATCGGCCAAGGCTTGGGCCAAGGGCTCAAAGCTGGCTTGGCTGCTGGCCAGCGACTCGGCGTAACGCACAAACTCAAACCGTGGGTCCACCGCGTCGCGCAGCACATCGGCCAAATCGTTGAGGTACAGCGTGGCCAAATGGCGTGCGCGGTCTTGCTGGCCCAAGGCGCCAAAGGCCCAGGCCAACGAATCGCCACCTTCACCCTCTACGTCATACGCGTCCAGAGCAGCAAAGCGTAGGCCTTCAGGCAACAGACCTCGCCCGGCAATGCGGTGGCTCAGCGTGGCGTCGCGCCCTTGCAAAAAAGCAATCGTGGGGGCAATGGTGTGGTGGTAGCGCGTGAAGTGGTCGAGGAAAAAATTCACGCACGCACTGCGTGCCTCCACGGGCAAGGCCAGGGCACGCGCATGCACCCGCAGCAGGCCTTCGGGCGTGAACAAGGCCAGCACCAGTTTCAAGGCCAAGTCGTCTTGCACCGCATCCACCCCTTGGCCGCGCAAAAAACCCGTCAAGTACGCGGTGGACGGGTAGGGGGTGTTGAGCTGCGTCATCGGTGGGATGAGGCTCAACACGCGCAATGCGCGTGGGGCTTGAGGGCTGTTGTTCAAGGCAGAAGTGCTCGGTGCGGTGCGGTGGCCTTTGGCCTCGCCATGCGTTGCGTTCAGACGGGCAAGTAGCCTTCCACCGACAGGTAGCGTTCACCTGTGTCGTAGTTGAAACCCAACACGGTGGCACCGGCAGGCAACTCAGACAATTTTTGGGCAATGGCCGCCAATGTGGCACCCGACGAAATGCCCACCAGCAAGCCTTCTTCACGGGCGCTGCGGCGGCCGTATTCGCGTGCGGCTTCGGCGTCCACCTGAATCACGCCATCAAGTACAGCGGTGTCGAGGTTCTTGGGGATAAAGCCCGCGCCAATGCCTTGGATCGGGTGCGGTGCAGGCTGTCCACCCGAGATGACGGGCGAGGCCGCAGGCTCCACGGCAAATACTTTGAGCGCAGGCCATTTGGCCTTGAGCACGCGCGCCACACCGGTGAGGTGGCCGCCGGTGCCCACGCCTGTGATGATGGCGTCGAGGTGTGAAAAGTCGGCCAAGATTTCTTGTGCCGTGGTGCGCACGTGCACGTCGATGTTGGCTGGGTTTTCAAACTGCTGTGGAATCCAGGCGCCAGGTGTGGCGGCTGCCAGTTCTTGGGCGCGAGCGATGGCCCCCTTCATGCCTTTTTCACGCGGCGTCAAATCGAAGCTGGCGCCATAGGCCAACATCAGGCGACGGCGCTCGATCGACATGCTGTCGGGCATCACCAACACCAGCTTGTAACCCTTGACCGCAGCCACCATGGCCAGGCCCACGCCGGTGTTGCCCGAGGTGGGTTCGATGATGGTGCCACCTGGCTTCAAAGCACCCGATTTTTCAGCGTCTTCGACCATGGCCAGTGCGATGCGGTCTTTGATGGAGCCACCGGGGTTGGTGCGCTCAGACTTGATCCACACCTGGTGCGTGTCGCCAAACAAGCGCTGCATGCGGATGTGGGGGGTGTGGCCGATGGTGTCGAGAACGGTGTTGGCTTTCATGCGGGTCTCCTGGTCGTGTGTGATGGATGAATGATGATGGATGAATGTGGGGCAGATTGTGTCAGTGCCGGGCTTGATGGGTTCAGCGCTTGGCCATCAGTTGGTGTGCGAGGGCTTCGCCCACTTTGATGCCGTCCACTGCGGCCGACAAAATGCCGCCCGCGTAGCCAGCGCCTTCGCCAGCGGGGTAGAGCCCCGCCATGTTGGGGCTTTGCAGCGAGTGGTCGTCACGCGCCATGCGCAGCGGCGAGGAGGTGCGGGTTTCGACCCCCGTCATCACCGCGTCTCGCATGTCAAAGCCTTTGATCTTTTGGCCAAACACCGGCAAGGCCTCGCGCATGGCGGCAATGGCGTAGGAGGGCAAGGCGCTGTCCAAACTGACCATCTTCACGCCGGGTTTGTACGACGGCTCCACCGTGCCCAAAGCGGTAGAGGCGCGGCCCGCCACAAAGTCGCCCACCAACTGCGCAGGTGCTTCGTAGGTGCCCCCGCCTAAGGTGTAGGCATGCGATTCGAGTTGGCGCTGCAACACCATGCCAGCCAGCGGGTGAAAACCGCCCGGTGCGTCGCGGGTGTCGTGGCGCACGCTGTGCGGAATGTTGTGCCCCATGTCTTCGTCCAAGGCGGCTTCAAATGCTGCCGGGTCGGTGGGGTAGTCGCGTGGGTCAATGCCCACCACGATGCCCGCGTTGGCATTGCGTTCGTTGCGTGAGTACTGGCTCATGCCATTGGTCACCACGCGATGCGGCTCGCTGGTGGCTGCCACCACGGTGCCGCCTGGGCACATGCAAAAGCTGTACACCGCGCGGCCGTTAGCGGCGTGGTGCACCAACTTGTAGTCGGCGGCACCCAGCAAAGGGTGGCCGGCATGTTGGCCCCAGCGCGCACGGTCAATCACACTTTGTGGGTGTTCAATGCGCACACCCACCGAGAACGGCTTGGCTTCCATCGACACGGCATGGCGATGCAGCATGGTGAAGGTGTCACGTGCGCTGTGGCCCAAGGCGATCACCACGTGGTGCGCATTCAGTGTGTGGGTCTCGCCGCTGGTCAGATCAAACACGCGCAAGCCGCGCACTTGGCGTGGCTGGGTTGGGTTGTTGGTATGGAGGTTTGTGTAGGCTTGGGTGCTGGTGGCAGCCGGCGCGTCTTCGTACAGCAAGTCCACCACGCGCTGCTCAAAGCGCACCTCGCCCCCTAAGCGGATGATTTCTTCGCGCAGGCCTTCGACCACCTTCACCAGTTTGAAGGTGCCCACGTGCGGGTGCGCAGCCCACAAAATTTCTTCGGGTGCGCCAAAACGCACCAGCTCTTGCATCACCTTGCGGCCCAAGTGCCGAGGGTCTTTGATTTGGCTGTACAGCTTGCCGTCCGAGAAGGTGCCCGCACCCCCTTCGCCAAACTGCACATTGCTTTCAGCCTTGAGCACCTGCTTGCGCCACAAGCCCCAGGTGTCTTGGGTGCGTTGACGCACCGAGGTGCCGCGCTCGATCACGATGGGCTTGAACCCCATTTGCGCCAACACCAAGGCCGCAAAGATGCCGCAAGGCCCAAAGCCCACCACCACGGGGCGCTCACCCTCGGTGTCGCCCCAGTCGCCAGGGGCGTGGGCAGGGGGCTGCCAAGCCATGGCCGGTGTGGGGTGGATGTGGGGGTGCTGTGCGTGTTGGGCCAACAAGGCGGCCTCTTGCGTGGGGTCGGCCAGGGCGACGTCGACGATGTAGACCACCAGCAATTTTTTGCGCGCATCAAAGCTGCGCTTGAACACGTCCAAGGTGGCAATGGCAGAAGGTGCCAACCCCAAAGCCTGTGCCGCCATCTGCCGCAAGGTGTCTACGGGGTGGGGCACCGCATGGCGGTCAGCCTCGGTTTCTGCGGGCGCATCCGCTGCCCGGCGCTGGGGCAACGGCAAGTCGGACAGGGGGAGTTTGAGTTCAGAGAGTCGAATCACAAGCATGGGGCCCGTGGTGATCGGGCAAAGCGATGAGTGAGGCCGTGATTATCGGCGGATAATCGCCAGTGTGAAGCTCACCAGGCCGTCGCCGGTGCAGGCCGCAAGGTCAACGCGCAAGCGTTGGGCAGAAATGCCGCACTGGAGGAACGTCCGGACTGCATAGGACAGCGCAAGAGGTAACACCTCTCCACCGTGAGGTGAGGATCAGAGCAACAGAGACGAGCCGCTTGAGTGCGGGTGAAACGGGCAATCTCTGCGCGCAGCAATACCAAGTAGGCCAACGTTGAGGCGGTCCGCTGAGTTGGCGGGTAGGTAGCACCGAGCCGAGTGGGTGACCCTCGGCCCAGATTAATGACGGTCACGGGGTGGGCAACCGCCCTGCACAGAATCCGGCGTATCGGTGGGCTTCACACTTATTCTTAAACTGTCGTTAAAAAACCCCGCCACTCTTGCGAGTGGCGGGGTTTGATGCTTTTAAATCCTTAACTGGCTTGCGCCAGCGTGGGGATTAGAAAGAGTGGAATAGGCCAATGGCTGTGCCTTCGCGCTTGGCGAGGGTAGATGCAGTTGAAGCAACAGCGTTGTCTTCTGCCTTACCAGAGATGATGTAAGCCAGCGTGCGCTTGCTCAGGTCGTAGCGAACCCCCCATTGGCTAGACTTCAAGTCAGAAGTGGTTGCACCGAGTTCGTTCGTGATTTTGCCTGTGCCAGAAATTACGAAAGGACGGATGGCACCCAATGCGTACTCAGCACCAAATTGTTGGGCCTTGCTTTTGGTGTAAGTTGAACCCACAACTTCATCACGCTTACCGTTAGCCAAGCTGTATGTCAACTTGGCAGAGCCCAATTGGTAGCTACCAGCGAACTGGTCTAATTTGGCTTGGTAATTCTTAGCACCTGCACTGGCTTTGACTTCTGCACTTGCAGCAGCGAAGATGTTGGTGGCTGCACCAATGGCTTCGGCAGTCGTTGCTGAAGCATTGTTGGTCCAATCTGTGTGAGCGTAAGACGCATTCAAAGGACCATTCACATACTGTGCCAAGATGCTCCAACGGCGTTGTGTATCAGCCGTCTTACCACTGTTCGTTAATACAGTCGAGCTGTCAACGACTTCACGCGAAGCACCAGCGCCTTTAGACAAGGTGACTGTTGTGTTTGCAAATGTTGGCAAGATGTAGTTGATGCCGTTGGCACGTGTACCGCCGTAGTTGGCTTGATCGAGTGTGCCGTGTGCGAAGTCACCGCCAGGCTGCTCAGAGCCGAGGTGATAACCGCTGTTGGTGGACACTGTGTACAAGGCAGTGTATTGATAGCCCAAACGAACTTCACCCAATGCTTTGTCAGCATAGCTCACAAACGATTGACGGTTAGTTGCTGAGCTGTAAGCACGTCCAGGCATGTTTCCAGAAATTGAACCACCGTCAGGAATGGCCAAGCCGCCAGCAGCAGCGCGTGAGCTGAACAACTGACCTTCTGTCAAGTTGATGCCGTTTTCGATCACGAAACCTGCAGATTTACCGCCACCCAAGTCTTCCATACCGCGGAAGCCAATGCGGTTACCGGCTTGGTAGCCTTCTTGGATACCTTGCGTTTTACCCAACACGGTGCCGTTGCCAGCTGTGTGGGTTTTGGTTCCATAGGATACGTCAGCGATACCGTACAAGGTAACGCTTTGTGCGAATGCAGAGGTGGCTGCCAAAGCAGCCAGGGCAACGAGGGTTGTTGCACCATCAAACTCATTTTGCAAATTAAGTCATTGAATTAAAACAATAAATTAAATACAATGCCAAAATCATGAATTTTAATAAATTATGAACTATGAACAACAATTCAATTAAATCATCAAAAAGTATTAAATCTAAATATGAATGAATAATAATTAAAAAAAATCAGGAGGAAGATCGAGCATGGACCATTCTGTGGTGGGGGAACTTGCAGCCAACGAGGCTGACTTTGCGCCGCCTCGGTTTCGCAACGCGCCCATCAAATCCAGCGTCACCAGTGTGGAGGGCTTGCCCGATAAGCTGAAAATTTTCCGCATTGCCGGCAGCAAGTATTGGCAGGTGCGTTTGTACAACTTGGGGCGGTACATCTCGCGCAGTCTCAAAACCACCGACATCGACGAGGCCAAAGAGTTTGCACGCGTCTTTTTTGACAGCTTGCAAGAAGCGGGTGTTTACAAACTCAAAGTGCCCAAATCAAGCGCGTTGGGCGAGGCAGAAAACCAACGGCTTTTGTTCGATCTGGTTCAAGAGATCTTGCGCTCTGAAGAAGAAAAAGTGAAACGCGATGCCATCAAACATGGCTCGTACCTGATGACCAAAAACCGGCTCGAAGGCCACATCTTCACTTTCTTCAAGCAGCGTCCGTTGAACAAAATCAACACCATCACCTTGGAAGACTTTGTGTCGTATCTGACGCAAGAAGATTTATCTGCCGCCACGATTCAAGGCTATCTGGCGCATGTCAGAAAAGTATTGCTGTTGCTCAACCGCAAAGGGGTGCTGCAAGCCATACCCCCGTTCCCCAAGGTCACGTCGCAAGTGCATTCCAGAGGCGCCTTCACGGTGAGTGAGTACCAAGCGATTTTGAGAAAGTCCAAGCAGTTGCGCACGGTGGTGTATGCCAACTGGGTGGCCGATCGCAAGGTGTGGATCAAGAGCGCTTTCCACCAAATGCCTGTTGAGATGAATTGGTTGATTCGCTTCATGGTGTACACCTTCGTCAGACCCGGCGATATTCGGCAAATCAAAAACCGACACATCGAAATCATCCAAGGCAAGCACAACTATTTGCGGCTCAATTTACCCGAGGTCAAGCGTCACAACGCGGCCACAGTGAGCTTGGCGCCTGCGGTGAATGTGTACAAAAACCTGTTGGCCCACCAAATGGCCAGAGGCTATGGGCGCCCAGATGACTATGTGTTTTTTCCAGAAGAGACCAACCGACGTTTGATCTTGGACATTGTGGGTTGGTTGTTCAACTGGATCTTGTACGACCTCGACATCAAGCAAGGCCCGCATGGCATCGACCGCACCCTCTACAGTTTGCGCCACACCGCCATCACATTTCGCCTGATTTACGGCGGCAGCATTGACTTGCTGACCTTGGCCAGAAACGCCAGAACTTCTGTGGAGATGGTGGAGAAGTTTTACGCCAGCACCTTGTCTGCCGAGATGAACATTGCCTTGTTACACGGCAAGCGGCACTGAACGTCAATTAAGCAGACAACTCCCGGATTCGCTCCACATGCGCCAGCAACGAGCGCATGGCCACTGGCCACAAACGCGGTGGCACATCGTCGTAGGCCAGTTGCACCCAGTCGTCCATGCTGCCTTCGGGGTGGTGTTGCATGACGCCCAAAATTTTGGCCTCGCGCTTGAGGCGGTGGGCTTTGAGGTGGGCAATGCAGGCGCGAGCGTCATGGGGTTGGTCCCACAGATTGCCCAGCACGTAACCATGCGCGGGCAAGATGAACTCAATGCGGTCTTGCTCGCACGCCGCCAGCAGCTTGTCGAGCGAGTTCATGTAGTCGTTCATGTGGCCGTCGGGCGGGTCTACCACGGTGGTGCTGCCGTTGAGCACATGGTCGCCGCTGAACAACAAGCCGTCTTCTTCCAGCACCAAGCACAGGTGGTTGGCCGCGTGGCCGGGGGTGAGTAGCACGCGCAAGGTGTGGGTGGTGTCGCCGCTTTGCAGCACCAGCAATTCACCATCTTGCAGTTCGCGATCCGGCGTGAAGCTGCTGTGTGCACGGGCTGTGGGGGCTGAACTCAAGCCCAACACGGGCGGGCGGTGGCCATGCTGCTCGCACAGCGCTTGCAGCGGGGCAGCGCCGGGTGAGTGGTCGGGGTGGGAATGGGTGCACACGATGAGGCGGACGTTGCCGCCTGCGGCACGCCACAAGCGGTCCAGGTGTTCGAGGTCGGCAGGGCCAGGGTCGATGGCGATGAACCCTGTGTCGGGGTCTCCCACCAAATAGCTGTTGGTGCCAGGGCCGGTCATGACGCCAGGGTTGGGGGCAGTGAGGCGTTGCACATTTTTCAGCAGCCACACGGCTTGGTCGGTTTGCCAGTCGAGGTGGTGCACGATTTGGCCATCGGGGCTGGTCAAGGCCAGTTCGCCAAAAGGCGACTCGTGCTCCATGTGGCGCGACTCTTTGCCCGCCAACCAACCCGCACGGGGGCAACTGGTGAACCAAGGCTGCTCGTTGGCGCAAGCGGCCAACACGCTGTCGGCGTTGGTGAAGTGCTGCAAGCGTTCGAGCGTGCGGATGGTGGGAAAGATGATGAATAAGTCGCCGGCGGCATGGCGACTCAGGGCATCGGCGGGGCGCACCCACACCGGCTCGAATTGTTCTTTGTCGTCAGCCACCGGGGTTTGCCCCTCGGGCATGCGCGCCACCAAAAACGGCACGTCAAAGCGGCGCGGCAAGTCGCGGTCGGTGACCCAATGGGCCAGCAGAAAAACTTGGTCAGCCGCCAAGGTGAGGCCGTGTTGTTGACACTGGCGTGCAAAGTCGGCTGCGGGGGCATGGCGGTTCAGGGCGGCGATGTCGGCGTCGTCGGCCATGCGGCCATCGGCATGGCGCGCCAGCAAGATGCCTAGCTCTTCAAAGCTTTCGCGAATGGCCGCCACGGCTTGGGTCAACAGACCATCGCTTTGCGTGCTGCGACGCGCGGCCAGGGCGTGCGCTTGGGCATCGGCAGGGTCGATGCCGCCACCCGGAAACACGTAGGCGCCAGGCGCAAAGCTGGCGGTCATGGCGCGACGCGTCATGAGCACTTCCAGGCCTTGCGGGCCATCGCGCAACAACAGCACCGTGGCCGCAGGTCGCAGGGGAGCGCTGTCGCGCTGGGTGTGGAGGAGTTGGGTAGGTCTGACCATGGTCGGATTATGAGGAATGACAGCCTCGTATTTTCCCCATCCGTATTAGCCGCAGGCTTGGGGCCTCGTGGCTGACCAACAATTCTGGGATGAACATCAACCCATCCTTGGAGCGCCTCCCCATGAAACCTCGCACTTTGAAAGCCGCCATGGGGCTGGCTGTGGCCTGTGTCGCCTTGAGCCTGCCCATGTTGGCCCAAGCCCAAGCATGGCCGAGCAAACAAGCCATCAAACTGGTGGCGGTGTTCCCACCCGGTGGCTCGGTGGACCAGGTGGCCCGCATCATTGCGCAGCCGTTGTCGCAGCAACTGGGCCAAAGCGTGATTGTGGAAAACCGGGGCGGTGCCTCTGGCGTGATTGGCACGGCCGCTGTGGTGCAAGCCCCAGCGGACGGCTACACCTTTGCGGTGGTGTTTGACACCCATGGCGTGAACCCCAGCCTGAACGCCAGCATGCCGTTTGACAGCAAAAAAGACCTGCTGCCTTTGGTGCTGGTGGGCACCTCGCCCATGGTGCTGGCCACCAACGTCAACTCCGAATACAAAACCTTCGCCGACGTGATGGCGGCGGCCAAGGCCAAAAAGAATGTGAGCTTTGGCACCATCGGCAACGGCAGCTTGGGTCACTTGGCCATGGCTTTGCTGGCCAAGGATGCCGGTGTGGAGTGGACCCATGTGCCCTACAAAGGCGGCGGCCCGTTGATGAGCGATGCGGTGGCAGGCCATGTGCCTTTGTCCATTGGGTCGGTGTTTGTGACCAAGCCCCACATCGACAGCGGTCGCATGCGTCCGCTGGCGGTGACCAGCAGCAAGCGTGCCGCTGACTTACCCAACGTGCCCACCATCGCTGAGAACGGCTACCCGGGCTTTGAAGCCCCCGCGTGGTGGGCTGTGTTGGCATCGGCCAAAACCCCGCCTGAGATCGTCAAGCGCATGAACGAAGAGCTCAACAAAGTGCTCAAGAACCCCGATGTGGCTAAAAAGCTCGACGCACAAGGCATTGACATCTCGGGTGGCACACCTGAACAAGCCCGCACCTTCATCGAAAAACAAATGACCATCTGGGCCAAAGTGGTCAAAGACAACAACATCAAAGCCGATTGACGGCGCAGACGCGTCAGACGAAAAAGCCGCCCTTGGGCGGCTTTTGACTTCAAGGCATTGAAGCTCAGTGTTCGGGCGACACGCCCAGGGCCACCAAGAAACGCGCCACCATGTTGTAGGTGGCAATGGCGGTGGTCAACTCCACCAACTCGGTGGTGTCGAAGTGCGTTTTCAGTTGGTCAAACACCGCGTCTTCCACCTTCACGTCCAGGGTCATTTGCGCGGCGTACTGCACCACCAGGCGGCCGATTTCGTCCAGTCCGGCATCCGTGCTGGGGCGACGCGCATCGCCTTGCGTGATGCGGTTGAGCGCATCGAGTTCGGCTGGGGTGCCACCGGCTTTCAAGAAGTCGGGGGCATGGTGGTGGTACTCGTAGGTGGCGCCGGTCAGCAAAGCCACGGTGCAAATGCCCAACTCACGCAGCTTCCAGCTGGTGGGCAGGGCGGAGCGCACATTGCCCACATAGTGGTTCCAGCCGCGCGCCACAGGCTCGCTCCACAACAAGGCGCGGTCGAGGTTGATGAACGCGCCGCCGCGACGCTTCAAGACCGTGTCGATGAGGTCTTGGGGTTGGGGTTTTTGTTCGGGGGTCCAATCTGGAATGCGCATCGTGAGGCCTCGGTTAAAACAGGAATGACAAACAAGGCGGCGAGGATATACCGCGCGCCGTCTGTCCCTTGACCGCTGCGCGACAGCTGGCTGGCCGATAATCGGACTTATGCGAATTCGCTTTACCAAAATGCAAGGTGCAGGCAATGATTTCGTGGTCTTGGACGAGACCCGCGAACGTTTGAACCTGAGCCCCGCACACTACCGTTTCTTGGCCGATCGTCACTTTGGCGTGGGGGCCGATCAAATCTTGAGCGTGCGTCCAGCGCCGCAGCCCGATGTGGACTTTGAGTACGTCATCCACAACGCCGACGGTGGCGAGGTGGAGCAGTGTGGCAACGGCTCGCGCTGCTTTGTGCGCTTTGTGCGCGAGCAAGGCCTGACCGACAAAACCAGCGTGCGCGTCAAAGTGCATGGCGGCGTGATTGAGTTGCACCAACTGCCCAATGGACAGGTGAGGGTGGACATGGGCGCCCCGGTGTTCGATGCGCACCAAGTTCCCTTTGACCCGCACCATGCGCAAGCCGATGGGCCCCATGCCTGGTGGCTGACGCTCAGCGACGCCAGCACATGCCGCGTGGGCGTGGTCTCCATGGGCAACCCGCATGCGGTGCAGGTGGTGGACAACGTGAACAACGCGCCTGTGCTGACCCAAGGCCCGCTGATGGAACACCACGCAGCTTTCCCCAAGCGTGTGAATGCGGGCTTCATGCAAATCATCGACCGCCGCACCATCCGTTTGCGTGTGTTTGAGCGCGGTGCAGGCGAAACCTTGGCCTGTGGCACGGGTGCTTGTGCTGCCGTGGTCACGGGCATTCGTTGGGGCCTGTTAGACCCCGAAGTGCTGGTGCACACCCATGGGGGTGACCTCACCATTGCCTGGGCCGGTGGCGCCAGCTCGGTGCACATGACCGGCCCTGCAGACACTGTTTTTCACGGCGAAATCAACTTACCCGATACCTTATGACTGCCTCTGCCATGAACCCCATCACCGAAGACGACATCGCCAATTTTTTGGTGAACACGCCTGACTTTTTCAACCGCCATGCCGAGCTGTTGGCGGCGGTCCGCTTGACCAGCCCGCATGGCCAGCGTGCTGTCAGCTTGCAAGAGCGCCAGGCCGAGATGCTGCGCGAAAAAATTCGCGCCCTCGAATTGCGCATGATGGATTTGATGCGCCATGGCACCGAAAACGAGGTCTTGGTGGAGCGTCAACAGCGCTGGGTCAAAACTTTGCTGATGACCACCAACGCACGGGACTTGCCGCACACCATCGCCGATCAAATCCAACACGACTTCATGGTGCCCCAAGTGGCCATCAAGGTGTGGGGTGTGGCGGACAGCTTTCAGATCGAGCCTTTTGCGGTCGGTGTGAGCGACGCAGTGAAAGAGTTTGCGGCCGGTTTGACGGGCCCCTATGTGGGCTTGAACACCGCATTTGAAGCGGCGCAGTGGTTGGCCGAACCCAGTGCCGCGCAATCAGTGGCCTTGATTCCGCTGCGCGCCACCCAACTGGAAGACACGCCACACACGGCGGCCACGGCCCCGGTGATTGGGTTGTTGGTGCTGGCCTCGCCCGATGCCCAGCGTTACCACGAAGGCATTGGCACGGTCTTCATTGAACGCTTGGGTGACTTGGCCAGCGCGGCCTTGTCGCACCTGCGCTGAGCTGGCGCGGAGGGCCTGGCACATGGACTGGGTGGCCCGCTACCTCGACCATGTGCGTTTTGAAAAGCGCTTGGCCGAGCGCACGCTGGCGCTGTACACCCTAGACCTGCAAAAGCTTGCCGCCTACGCCGCCGAGGCCCAGGTTGCCCTGGATGCGGTGCAACCCACGCACATTCGCCGCTGGGTGGCACAGATGCACAGTGGTGGCCGAAGTGGTCGGGGCATTGCCTTGATTTTGTCGGGTTGGCGTGGCTTTTATGTGTGGATGGGGCGCCAAGGCCTGGTCCCCCACAACCCCGTGCAAGGCATTCGTGCGCCCAAAGCCCCTAAGCCTTTGCCCAAAGCCTTGAGCGTGGACGATGCGGTGCAACTCGCCGAGTTTGCCGGCGCCTCTGCCACGGACCAAGACCCTTGGCTGCGTTGCCGCGATGCGGCGATGGTGGAGTTGCTCTACAGCTGTGGCTTGCGGGTGGGCGAACTCACGGGCCTGGACGTACACGCCAGCACCCATGCCAAAGGATGGATTGATCTGCCAGCCGCCGAGGCCCATGTGTTGGGCAAGGGCAGCAAACGCCGCAGCGTGCCAGTAGGCCGCAAAGCCTTGGACGCTTTGCAAGCTTGGTACACCGTGCGCGCAGAGGGCTTGACGGCAGCCACCGCCGAACAGCCCGCGTTGTTCATTGGCCGTCATGGCACGCGTTTGAGTGCTCAGGCCATTTGGCAACGCTTGCGTCAGCGAAGTTTGCAAGCGGGGCTGGCTACGCCTGTGCATCCCCACATGCTGCGCCACTCGTTTGCCAGTCATGTGCTGCAGTCGAGCAGCGATTTGCGGGCGGTGCAAGAGCTGTTGGGACACGCCAACATCAGCACCACGCAGGTGTACACGCGCTTGGACTTTCAGCATTTGGCGCAGGCGTATGACGCGGCGCATCCACGAGCGCGTAAAAAGTAATTGCCCCGCCTCACTTTTAGGTTGCGTGGCGGTGCCGTGCGCTAGGTCTTATCCACGTGTTCGCGACCCTTAGGTGGACCGGTACACGCCACGCCAGCTGTAACCCGAAGCCAAGGTGTGGTGCGGGGCTCGATGCGGCGCCATCAGGCGCTTCGGCGACGTTAAGCCGCAGCGGGCCCCGCACCGCGCCTTGGCGCAGCGAATGAAATAAGCCAAGACCCAAGAGGCAAGAGCCGCAAAGCCCAATACCGAAGCAACGACAATAACGGGCTATGAAAACGATTCGACTCAAAGACGGCAAAGAACGCTCAGCCCTCAGAAGCCACCCCTGGATTTTTGACAGTGCCATTGCCAAAGGCGGTGCCGACCCAGGAGAGACCGTGCGCGTCGAGGCCCACAGTGGCAGCTTCTTGGGTTGGGCCTCCTTCAGCCCAAGCTCCAAAATTCGCGCCCGCATCTGGAGCTTTGACGAAAGCCAACGCATCGATGCCGACTTCTTCAACGCCGCCATCCGCCGCGCCATTGCGGCCCGCAGCCGGTTTGACATCCAAAGCAATGGCTTGCGCTTGATCCACGGCGAATCTGACGGTTTACCCGGCCTGATCGTTGACCGCTACGACGACACCTTGGTGGCCCAGTTCCTCTCCAGCGGCACCGAGCGTTGGAAACATGAGATTGCCGACGCCTTGCTGGCGCAAACCGGCCTCACCAAGCTGTTTGAACGGTCTGATTCAGGCGTGCGTGGCTTAGAAGGCTTGCAGCCCGTCACCGGCTGGCTGCGCGGCGAAGGGCCCACCGCCATCATCTTGCGCGAACACGAATGGCAGTTGTCACTCGACATCGCCGAGGGGCACAAAACGGGGTTTTATTTGGACCAGCGCGACAGCCGCAAGAAATTTGCCGACTACACCCGCCGCTTGCAGTTCCAGCGCGTGCTCAACTGCTATTGCTACACCGGGGGTTTCACGGTGGCGGCTTTGGCGGGCGGGGCGGCGCATGTCACGTCCATCGACTCTTCAGGCCCTGCCATTGAGCGTGCCCGCGCCAACGTGGCTTTGAATGGGTTTGACGCCGAACGCACCACCATGATGGACGCCGACGTCAACGGCTCGTTGCGCGAGTTCTACAAAGAAGGGCGCACGTTCGATGCCATCGTGCTTGACCCTCCCAAGTTCGCGCCGTCTGCTGCGCATGCCGACCGTGCGGCACGGGCCTACAAAGACATCAACCGTTTGGCTTTCAAAATTTTGGAGCCCGGTGGCGTGCTGTTCACCTACAGCTGTTCGGGCGGCATTGGTGCCGAGCTGTTCCACAAAATCGTGGCGTCTGCGGGCACCGATGCCCATGTGGACGGTTTCATCAGCGAGCGCATGCAAGGCGCGCCCGACCACCCCATGACCTTGACCTTCCCTGAGGGTGAATACCTCAAGGGTTTGGTGGTCATGAAGGCGGCCAACCTGGTGGACAGACCCAGCCGCGCCACAATACACGCCGATCCTGTTCTCTAAAAATCTCACAAGGCTTTCTCATGTTGATCCCCGCCACCATCCTGACCGGCTTTTTAGGCTCGGGCAAAACCACACTCTTGAAGCGCGTGCTGACCGAAGCCCACGGACAAAAAATTGCCATCATCGAAAACGAGTTCGGTGAAGAAAACATTGACAACGACATCTTGGTATCGGACACCAACGAGCAAATCATCCAAATGAGCAACGGCTGTGTGTGCTGCACCATCCGCGAAGACTTGCGCACCACGCTGCAACTGCTGGCCGCTAAAAAGCGCAAGGGGCTGCTTGACTTTGAACGTGTGGTGATTGAGACCACCGGTCTGGCCGATCCAGGGCCTGTGGCGCAAACCTTTTTCATGGACGATGAGATTGCCGAGAGCTTTTTGCTCGACTCCATCTTGACCCTGGTGGACGCCAAGCACGCGGCACAGCAACTCAATGACCGCCAAGAGGCGCGTCGCCAAGTGGGCTTTGCCGATCAGATTTTCATCAGCAAGTCCGACCTGGTGTCGCCTCAAGAGCTGGACGCTTTGCAGCACCGTTTGAAGCACATGAACCCCCGCGCACCGCAAAA
This sequence comes from Limnohabitans sp., assembly GCF_046052825.1. GTDB lineage: Bacteria > Pseudomonadota > Gammaproteobacteria > Burkholderiales > Burkholderiaceae_C > Limnohabitans. The sequence goes on along the minus strand of NZ_JAVLFP010000104.1, from coordinate 95,662 downwards.
AGTGGTGCATTTTGGCGAGGTCACCTTGGCCGAGGTGTTTGATTTGCGAGGCTTCAACCTGAACGCCAAACTCGACATCGACTCCGACTTTTTGTCGGATGACGCCCACCACGAACACCACCATGGTGAGCATTGCGACCACCCCTCGCACGCCCACGACCATGCCCACCATGACCATGAGCACGGCGAGCATTGCGACCATCCGTCGCACGCCCATGAACACGGCCAAGGTCACCACCATCACCACGACGATGACGTCAAGAGCTTTGTTTTCAAGTCCCAGCGTGCGTTTGACCCCGCCAAGCTGGAAGACTTCTTGGGCGCCATCGTCAACATCTACGGTCCCAAGATGCTGCGCTACAAAGGTGTGCTCAACATGAAAGGCACCGAGAAAAAAGTGATCTTCCAAGGTGTGCATCAGCTCATGGGCAGCGATTTAGGCCCTGATTGGGGCGCAGATGAGGAGCGCATCAGCAAAATGGTTTTCATTGGCATTGATTTGCCCAAAGACATCTTGTTGCAGGGTTTGGAAAATTCGCTGGTGTGAAAAATGGCCCGTGTGGTCTAGCGCACAGACTGTTCAGCCTTTGTGGCTACAATCCCGCGCGCCAGACCAAAGCCGTGCCGCGCCAGTTCTTGAATGCGGCACACTGGGGATGAGACCGGGTTGATTCAACTCAACAGGATGAAATAGACCCGATCAACCACCCTTCGCACAGCCACGTGCGGCAACGGCCTGCCAGGAGACAAACCGTGAACGCCAAAGCCCGCAAACCCGCTTCTAAAAAGCCTGCGCCTGCCAAAAAAGCGGGTAAAACTGGTGCAACGCCCAAAGCGGTTGCGAAAAAAATCGTGAAAAAACCTGTGCCTGCCAAACCCGTGGCCAAGGCTGCGGCCAAGCCGGTCAAGTCTGTGGTGAAAAAGCCTGTGGCCAAGAAGGCTGCCGCCAAAACGCCGCTGAAAAAGGCCGCCGCCAAGCCAGCCGTCAAAAAAGCCGTGCCGCCGAAAGCAGCGCCTAAGAAAGCCGCTCCTTCAAAGGTGCTCGCCAAGCCTGTCGTCAAAAAGGCGGTCAAATTGACGCCAGCCAAGCCTGTGTCTGCCAAGAAAGCCACGCCAGCCAAAGCCCAAGCGGTCAAAGCCGCCGTGAAGGTGACCGCCCCCAAAAAGGCAGCGGCCAAACCGGTGGTCAAAGCGCCGACCAAAACCCCCGCTAAAAACACAGCGAAAGCGCCTGTCAAAGCGGCGGCCAAGCCTGTTGCGCGCCCCGCAGCTGTAGTCAAACAGCCCAAAGCCGCCAAGGTCAAGGTGAAGGCTGACAAAGTGGTGGCTGCGCCAGCGCCTGTGGTGCATGTGGTACCCGTCATCCCCGGTTACACCCCGGTGGTGCACAAGAAAAACTCCAGAGCAGCCAAGATGGCTGCCCTGGTGCCACCACCGCCTGCTGCGGTGGTGGTGACCAACGCTGCCAAATCGAGCTTCATGCCGATGACCGCTCCTTCTGTTCCCTCGATCGTGCCTGTGATACCTCAAAAAGACGCCAAACTTGCCAACAACTGGAAAACCAAAACCGCAGATCAGCTCACCGATGCAGAAGTCATCGCCATGCCTGACAGCGAGTACATGAACGACATTCAAATGGCGTTTTTCCGCATCAAGCTGAGCAAACTCAGGGATGAGGTGCTGACCAACGCCAGCGAAACCACCGAGCACTTGCGCGAGGACACCGTTGTCACGCCAGACCCTGCAGACCGAGCCACGATCGAAGAAGAGCATGCGCTGGAATTGCGCACCCGCGACCGTGAACGCAAACTGCTCAAGAAGATCGAGCAGTCCATTCACCGCATCGATGGCGGCGACTACGGCTATTGCGATGAGACGGGTGAAGCCATCGGTGTCGGCCGCTTGCTGGCACGCCCAACGGCCACTTTGTCCCTCGAAGCGCAAGAACGCCGGGAACTGAAGCAAAAAATGTTTGGTGATTGATCATTTTTTTCATTTTGAATGCCACAAGCAGGCCAAACGCCTGCTTTTTTTTGGCCGACTTTTTCTTGATAAGCCACTTTGAGTGCTTGTGCTAAGTGCTTCATTTGTAACGTTTTTTGTCTTTCTGGATATTTCTCGAAACCGCTGTAAGTCCTTGATTTCATTGAAAAAAGTTAGAAATTGCCTCGTGAGATGAGGTTTTCCTGATACAGTGCAAATAAGTGCAATTAAGTGGGGGAAAGTGCCTTTGGCCTCTCCATTTGCCTGCTGTCGCTGTTTTTTAGGAAGGTAGCCCGTGTTTCAGGGAGCTTCATCGCTGAGTCTTGACGCCAAAGGTCGTTTGTCGGTGCCGACACGGCATCGTGACGTCTTGAGCGCGACGGCTGCTGGGCAACTCACCATCACGCGCCATCCCCATGGCTGTTTGATGGTCTTCCCCCGCCCCGAATGGGAGAAGTTCCGCGAGCGCATCGCGGCCTTGCCCATGAGCGCACAGTGGTGGAAGCGCATCTTCTTGGGTAATGCCATGGATGTGGAGATGGACGGTACCGGCCGGGTGTTGATTTCCCCTGAGCTGCGCACCGCGGCGGGCATCAGCAAAGACACCATGTTGCTTGGCATGGGCAACCACTTCGAGTTGTGGGACAAGGCCACCTACGAAGCCCAAGAAGCCCAAGCCATGCAGGGCGACATGCCCGATGTCTTCAAGGAATTCTCTTTTTAAAGGCAGACGGTGGACACGGCATGCACGCACACCACCGTTCTTTTGCGCGAAGCTGTCGAGGCCCTCGACATTCAGCCCGATGGAACGTACGTCGACGCGACCTTTGGGCGCGGTGGGCACAGCCGTTTGATCTTGTCCAAGCTCTCGCCTCAGGGGCGGTTGATTGCCTTCGACAAAGACCCCGAAGCGATTGCTGCGGCGCAGAGCATCCAAGACCCCCGTTTTTCCATCCGGCATCAAGGCTTTGCCGACCTGGGCGAGTTGCCGGTGGGCTCAATCGACGGGGTGTTGATGGATTTGGGGGTCAGCTCGCCCCAAATCGACACGCCCGAGCGGGGCTTTTCTTTTCGATTCGACGGTCCCTTGGACATGCGCATGGACACCACCCGTGGCCAGAGCGTGTCCGAGTGGTTGGCCGATGCAGAACTCCAACACATTGCGGAGGTGATACGTGAATATGGCGAAGAACGGTTTGCTCAACAGATTGCAAAGGCGATTGTTGCTCGCCGACAAGAACGGGGCGTTCCTACAAGCACCTCTGAACTGGCCCAGCTCGTGGCTGACACGGTCAAAACCCGCGAGCCGGGCAAGGACCCTGCAACGCGCACATTTCAGGCTTTTCGGATTTTCATCAACGCCGAGCTTGAGGAGTTGCAACAAGCGCTAGACGCTTCGTTGCAGGTGCTCAGCCCAGCAGGAAGATTGGCCGTGATCAGTTTCCACTCGTTGGAAGACCGCATCGTCAAACAATTCATCGCGAAACATTCACGCGAGGTGTATGACCGTCGCGCACCGTTTGCGCCGCCCCAAGTGATGGCGCTGGCGTCCATCGGGCGCATCAAACCCAGTGTGGAAGAGGTCGCCGCCAACACGCGTTCACGCAGTGCCATGTTGCGTGTGGCCAAGCGGCTGGGCGAGGGGACGGCGCCATGACGCGCATCGGCGTGGTGTTGTTTTTGGCGGTGCTCTTGAGTGCCTTGTTCGTGGTGCGCACCCAGTACGAGTCGCGCTCACTCACCACCGAGCTCGATCGTGCCACCAGCGAAGCGCGCCGCTTAGACATTGAATACGACCGCTTGGATGTGGCGCGACGCGCACAAGCCACACCCCTGCGGGTTGAAAAGCTGGCTCGCGAGCAATTGCACATGCGCACCATCACGCCGGCCATCACCCATTACGCCACGCTGCCTGCTGGGGTGGCTGCTTCTGTTCAGGGCAAGCCATGAGCCGTCGCAGCGTTCAATACGCCACCAGCCCTTTGCTTGCGAGCAAAACGCCCGTTTGGCGCAGCCAATTTGTGGTGGCTTGCATCGCCTTGGGCTTCATTGGCTTGGTGGCACGTGCAGCCTATGTGCAGGTGATTGACAACGCCTTCTTCAAGCGCCAGGGTGCGGTGCGTTTCATCCGAACCTTGGATCTGCCTGCCAACCGGGGACGGATTTTGGACCGCAATGGCCACATCTTGGCCTCCAGCGTGCCCGTGCCCAGCGTGTGGGCCAGTCCTGAAGATGTAGACCGTGACCCTGTCAAGCTCAAAGCCTTGGCCAAGTTGTTGGGCATGACGCAGGCCGAGTTGGACAAAAAGTTGCAAGACGAGGACAAAAACTTTGTCTGGGTCAAACGCCAAGTGGACGAGTCGGTCGGCAAAGACATTGACGCCCTCAAAATCAAAGGCGTCTACACCCGCAAAGAGTACAAGCGCATCTACCCTGAGGGTGAGGCGGTGGCCCACGTGGTGGGCTTCACCAATGTCGAGAACTTGGGTCAAGAAGGGGTAGAGCTCACCTTCAACAAAGAGCTGGGTGGCAAAGCGGGCACGCGTCGCGTGATCAAAGACCGGTTGGGTCGCGTGGTGGAAGACATTGGCGAAATGGTCCCGCCCATCGATGGCCGTGATTTGGAGTTGAGCATCGACAGCAAGGTGCAGTACTTTGCTTACGAAAAAATCAAAGAAGCCGTCATCAACAACAAGGCGGCGGCGGGCAGTGTGGTGGTGCTTGACATCAAGACCGGTGAAATTCTGGCCTTGACCAATTACCCCAGTTACGCGCCTGACAAGCGCGGCAATTTGACCGGCGCGCAGCTGCGCAACCGTGCGCTCACCGACACCTTTGAGCCCGGCTCCACCATGAAGCCGCTGGTGATTGGCTTGGCGCTGGAAAAAGGCATCGTCAAACCCGAGACCATGATCCAAACCGCACCGGGTAAGTTGCAAATGGGCTCGGCGGTGATTTCTGACTCGCATGCCCACGGCTTGATCAGCGTGAACGAAGTCATCCAAAAATCCAGCAACATTGGCACGGTCAAAATTGCGTTGCAAATGCAGCCCCACGACATGTGGGAAGTGTTCACCCAAGTGGGCTTAGGCCAGAAGCCGCAAGTGCCTTTCCCGGGTGCCGTCTCGGGCAAGGTGCGGGCCTACAAAACCTGGAAGCCGATTGAACAAGCCACCATGAGCTATGGCTATGGCCTGTCCACCAGCTTGTTTCAACTCGCCCAGGCCTACAGCGTGTTTGCCCGCGACGGTGAGTTGGTTCCCGTGAGCCTGCTCAAAACCCATGACAACATCAGCGGTGCACGCGTGTTCTCGGTTGCCAATGCCACCGCCGTGCGTCACATGTTGCACTTGGTCACAGGGCCCGGTGGCACGGCCCCCAAAGCCCAGACCATGGGCTACTCGGTGGGTGGCAAAACGGGGACCGCGCACAAGGTCGAAGGCCGTGGCTATGCGGGTAAAAAATACCGCGGTTTTTTTGTCGGCATCGCCCCGATCGACAACCCCCGCATCGTGGTGGCTGTGATGGTGGACGAGCCCACCAACGGGATGTACTTTGGCGGCGATGTAGCGGCCCCGGTGTTCAGTCAAACCGTGCAGCAGACGCTGCGCATGATGGGCGTGCAGCCCGACATGGCGGTCAAGCCCCAAGTGGTGGCCAAGGCTGAGAAGGAGGAGTTCTGATGCGACACCTCCACAGCCCCCAAGAAGCCGCCCAGTGGCTGCATGCCCAAGTGCGCGGCGAGTTGCACACCGACAGCCGCCGGGTCACCACCGGCGACGGGTTCATCGCCTGGCCCGGTGCTGCCAGTGACGGTCGTCGCCATGTGCCTGCGGCCTTGGCCCAAGGCGCTGCCGCATGCTTGGTCGAACACCAAGGTGTGGAGGCCTTCCAAGATGCCTTCCACGGTGCAAAGAAGCCGGGCGTGTCTGACGCCATGGCTGCGTCCCACGCGTTGGCCAGCTACACCGATTTGAAAGCTGCCAGCGGCCCCATCGCTGCGGCTTATTACGAACAACCCAGCCGCGCGTTGGACGTCTTGGCCATCACAGGCACCAATGGCAAAACCTCCACCGCTTGGTGGTTGGCCCATGCGCTGGGGTGCGTGGGTCAGCGCTGTGCGGTGGTGGGGACCTTGGGTGTGGGCGAAGTCGGCCAACTGGAAGTCACCGGCATGACCACGCCAGACCCCGTGTTGTTGCAAGCCCGCTTGCGTGACATGGTCACACAGGGTGTTCAGGCCTGTGCCATCGAAGCGTCCTCCATCGGCTTGGCCGAACATCGCTTAGACGGAACCCAAGTTCGGGTGGCCCTGTTCACCAACTTCACGCAAGACCACCTCGACTACCACGGCAGCATGGCCGGTTACTGGCAGGCCAAAACAGCCTTGTTCAACTGGCCGGGTCTGCAAGCCGCCGTGGTCAACACCGACGACGCCTATGGCGCGCAACTGGCCCAGCAGCTCAGCCTTCGCCAAGATCTGGTGCTCTGGACCGTTGGCATCGCGGCCGACGCCCCCCAGCCCGACGCGCCCATCACCGCACAGCACGCGCCTGCCACAGGCCTGAGTTTTGAGGCAGCAAGCCGGGTGCAGCATCTGCAAGCTACACAGGTGCGCCATGGCGCGCGAGGGCTGAGTTTTGATGTGCTTGAAGGCGAGCACCGTCACACCTTGCACACCAGCTTGGTGGGCCACTACAACGTGAGCAATGTGTTGGGCGTGATCGCTTGTCTGCGTGCCTTGGGCCACAGCCTGGCCCAAGCGGTGCAGGCCTGTGCCGATTTGCCCGCCGTGCCAGGGCGCATGCAAGCCCTGGGACAGATCGGGCAGCCTTTGGTGGTGGTGGACTATGCCCATACGCCAGATGCGGTGGTGCAAGCACTCCAGGCGCTGCGCCCCTTGGCCAGCACACGGGGTGGCGCCTTGGTGTGCGTGCTGGGTTGTGGCGGTGATCGCGACCAGGCCAAGCGTCCCCTGATGGCCGCAGCGGCTGAGCAATACGCCGACCGTGTGGTGCTCACCAGCGACAACCCGCGCAGCGAAGATCCCCAGGCCATCCTCACTCAGATGCTGCAGGGCTTAACGCGCCCGGCAGACAGTTGGCAGATGCTCGACCGAGCCCAGGCCATCGCCTGCGCGGTGCGCGAAGCCAGCGCACTCGACGTGGTGTTGGTGGCCGGCAAAGGCCACGAAGACCACCAAGACGTACAGGGCGTCAAACTGCCTTTCAGCGACGTGGCGCAAGCCCAAGCAGCTTTGCAGCAATGGAGGGCACATGTCTGACATGAACCTCAGCCTGCAACGCATTGCCAGTTGGTTGCCCGGCGCACATGGGGTGGGAGATGCCGCTGTCTGCATTCAACGGGTGCACACCGACAGCCGCAGCTTGCAAGCGGGTGATTTGTTTGTCGCCTTGCAGGGCGAGCGCTTTGATGCCCATGACTTCTTGCCCCAAGCCGCAGCCAGCGGTGCCGTAGCCGCGTTGGCCCAGCACGGGCTAGAGGCAGCGCAACTGCCAGGCGTGGAAGTGCCAGACAGCCGCCGTGCCTTGGGACAGTTGGCGCAGGGCTGGCGTGCCCAGTTTGACTTGCCCCTGATTGCCGTGACCGGCAGCAACGGCAAAACCACCGTGACCCAAATGATCGCCAGCATCTTGCGTGCAGGCTGGGGTGACAACGCCTTGGCCACCCAAGGCAATTTGAACAACGACATTGGCGTGCCCCAAACCTTGTTGCGTTTGCGCGCCCACCACCGCTGCGCGGTGGTGGAGCTGGGCATGAACCACCCGGGCGAAATTGCCGGCTTGGCTGCGATGGCGCACGCCAGCGTGGCCTTGGTCAACAACGCCCAACGCGAGCACCAAGAATTCATGGCCACGGTTGATGCGGTGGCGCAAGAAAACGGCGCCGCCCTCAGTGCGTTGCCCGCCACTGGGGTGGCCGTCTTTCCGGCGCACGACCGCTACACGCCCTTGTGGCAAAGCTTGGCTGGCGCGCGCCGCTGCATGCGTTTTGCCATGCGTGCCTCGCACGCGGGTGAAGCGCCTGCCGAGGTGGTGTTGCACCAAGCGGTGTGGGCCAACGACCACTGGGACGTCCAGGTGCACACCCCCGCAGGCCTGATGAGCACCCCACTGCACATCGCCGGCCGCCACAACGTGGGCAATGCCTTGGCCGCAACCGCGTGTGCCTTGGCCGCAGGTGTGACGCTGGATGTGATTGCCCAAGGCCTGTCGGCCTTTGAGCCCGTCAAAGGCCGCTCGCGTGCTTTTGGTGTGGTGTGCCAAGGACAAGCCATCACTGGGGTGGACGACACCTACAACGCCAACCCAGACTCGGTGCGCGCTGCCATCGACGTGTTGGCCGAGTTGCCCGGCCCGCACTTGCTGGTGTTGGGTGACATGGGCGAGGTGGGCACGCAAGGGCCCGAATTCCACCTAGAAGTGGGCCACCATGCGCGCGACTCAGGCATCGAACACGTGCTGTGTTTGGGCGATCTGGCCGCCTCGACCGCGCAGGCCTATGGCCCCACGGCGCGGCACTTTGCCTCGATGGAAGCTTTGACCGCGCAGGTGTTGCAAGCCTTGCCCCAGGTGGGCAGCGTGCTGGTCAAGGGCTCGCGCTTCATGAAGATGGAACGTGTGGTCGACGCCATCCAAGCCTGCCACGACAACAAGAACGACAAGAACAACCAGGAGACCGCCCCATGCTGCTGACGCTGGCCCAATGGCTGCAAACCCTCTCGCCAGAGTTTGGTTTTTTCCGGGTGTTTCAGTACCTCACCTTCCGTGCCGTGATGGCGGCAGTGACCGCGTTGATGATTGGCTTGATCGCCGGTCCGGCCGTCATCCGGCGTTTGACCGCCTTGAAAATTGGCCAACCCATCCGCGAATACGCCATGCAAAGCCACTTGGTCAAAAGTGGCACCCCCACCATGGGCGGTGTGTTGATCTTGATTGGCATTGCTGTGTCCACGTTGTTGTGGGCCGACTTGAGCAACCGCTTTGTGTGGATCGTGATGATCGTCACCTTTGGCTTTGGCGCCATTGGCTGGGCCGACGATTGGCGCAAGGTGGTGCGCAAAGACCCCGAGGGCATGCCGTCACGCGAAAAATACCTGTGGCAGTCCTTGATTGGTTTGTTGGCGGCCCTCTATTTGGTGTTCAGCATTTCCGAAAGCAGCAACCTGCGCGTGTTGGAGTTGTTCTACACCTGGGTCAAGTCAGGCTTTGATGTGAGCTTGCCGCCCAAAGCCGGTTTGTTGCTGCCCTTCATCAAAGAGGTGAGCTATCCCCTGGGTGTGTTCGGCTTTGTGATCATGACCTACTTGGTCATCGTCGGTTCGAGCAATGCCGTGAACTTGACCGATGGGCTCGATGGCTTGGCCATCATGCCGGTGGTGATGGTGGGGTCGGCCTTGGGCGTGTTTGCCTACGTGACCGGCAGTTCGGTGTATTCGAAGTACCTGCTGTTTCCCTACATCCCCGGTTCGGGCGAGTTGATGATCTTCTGCGCCGCCATGGCCGGCGCTGGCTTGGCCTTTTTGTGGTTCAACACCCATCCTGCACAAGTCTTCATGGGCGACGTGGGGGCATTGGCGCTGGGTGGCGCTTTGGGCACCATCGCGGTCATCGTGCGGCAAGAAATTGTGCTGGCCATCATGGGGGGCATTTTTGTGGTGGAGGCCTTGTCGGTCATGCTGCAAGTGAGCTACTTCAAATACACCAAGAAAAAATATGGCGAAGGGCGACGCATTTTGAAAATGGCGCCGCTGCACCACCACTTTGAAAAGACCGGTTGGAAAGAAACCCAGGTCGTGGTGCGTTTTTGGATCATCACCATGCTGCTGTGCCTGGTGGGTCTGTCGACCTTGAAGCTGAGGTAAGACGCCGATGCTGCAACTCCACAACCAATCGGTGCTGATCCTGGGCTTGGGTGATTCCGGCCTGGCGATGGCGCGTTGGTGTGTGCGCTGCGGCGCACAGGTGCAGGTGGTCGACACCCGCGAGGTGCCACCTCAGCTGGCCCTGTTGCGCGCCGATTTGCCGCAGGTCAGCTTTGTTCACAGCGCCTTCGCGGCCAGCTTGGTCGACGGTCAGGACGTGCGTGCCGTGTTCAAAAGCCCCGGCCTGTCGCCTCAGGCGGTGGCCCCGGTGTGGCAAGCGGCGCAAGCCGCTGGCTTGTGGGTGGGCACCGAATTGACCTTGTTTGCCCAAGCCTTGCACGACTTGCAAAGCACCCAGGCCTACCACCCCAAGGTGTTGGGCATCACCGGCACCAACGGCAAAACCACCGTCACCTCGCTCACCGGACAACTGTTGGAGCGGGCTGGACTGCGCGTGGCCGTGGCCGGCAACATTGGCCCCACGTTGTTGGACACCTTGGCGCAGGCCCTCGACCAAGCCGCTGCCGATGCGGCTGTGGCTCAGCAAGCTGAACAAGCGCAAGCGGCCAAAGAGCAAGCCGAGTTGGATGTCCAACAAGCCGCACAACACGCTGCGGATCAACTCGCCGCACAGCAGGCGGCAGAGCTGGCCGCACAGCAACAGGCAGAACACCTCGCAGCGCACGCTGCGCTGACCGACGAGGATGCGCAACACACAGCATCTGCCTTGGAAACACAGGGTGAGCTGTTGCCCGATGCGGCGTCTGAACCTGCTGCGCCATCTGAATTGGACGTTGCCGCCAGCACAGACGACCCGCCCTACGAGGTGGACTTGCCACCCTTGGTGCCGCCACCCCCACCGCCCGCAGACCACCCGCATCTGCCCCAGGTGTGGGTGCTGGAGTTGTCCAGCTTTCAGCTCGACGGCGTGGACAACTTCGAGCCCACCGCCGCCACGGTGCTCAACCTGAGCCAAGACCACCTCGACTGGCACGGCGACATGCATGCCTATGGCGCCGCCAAAGCCCGCATCTTTGGTGCCCAAGGTGTGATGGTGCTCAACCGCGAAGACCCGGTGGTGCTGGCGATGTTGCCGCAACCGGTGCGAGTCAAATTGCAACGCCCGCAGGTGCGTGCCCATGTGACCTTTGGTGGCGATCTGCCGCAACGCCCCGGTGACTACGGCATTGAAAACATGAATGGCATGACCTGGTTGGTGCGTGCCCTAGAGGCCGACGAGACGCGCCGCAAAAAGCGTGTCAGCAGCCCAGACGACGAAGAGGAAATTCACATCCAGCGTTTGATGCCCGCCGACGCGTTGCGCATCCGGGGCCGCCACAACGCCTTGAATGCCTTGGCTGCGTTGGCCTTGGCCAGCAGCACCGGAGCCAGCTTGGCGCCCATGTTGTATGGCCTGCGCGAATACACCGGTGAACCGCACCGCGTGGCGCCCGTCACCGTGCTGCAAGGCGTGGAATATTTTGACGACAGCAAAGGCACCAACGTCGGCGCCACGGTGGCGGCCATCCAAGGTTTGGGCGCTGACCGTCGCTTGGTGGTGATCTTGGGTGGCGACGGCAAAGGCCAAGACTTTGCGCCGTTGTTCAACCCCGTCAGCCACCATGCGCGTGCCGTGGTGTTGATTGGCCGTGACGCGCCTTTGTTGCGAGTGGCCTTGCAAGACAGTGGTGTGCCCTTGCACGACGCCGCGTCATTGCCCGAGGCCGTGACCTTGTGTCACCAACTCGCGCAATCGGGCGACGCGGTGTTGCTCTCCCCTGCGTGTGCCAGCCTGGACATGTTCCGCCATTACGCCCACCGCGCTGAGGTGTTTGTCGATGCGGTGCAGGCCCTGGCGATTGCGCATGGAGGTGCCCTGTGACGGCAGCCACTTTAGGCAACAAGCCAAGTCTGGGCGCGCGACTCATGCAGGGCCTCAACGCACGTGTGGCCCGTTGGACGGGCGCAGAACCCCATGCTGGCTTAGACGCTTTGCCGGTTCGCGTGCATGGCACCGAGTTCACCCGCACCGGGGCCGCACCCGTGGATGTCAAAGGCTTTGACCAGCCCTTGGTCTGGGTCACCTTTGCCTTGCTCATGGTGGGCTTGGTCATGGTCTATTCGGCCTCCATTGCCATGCCTGACAACCCCCGCACGGGCGCGTACTACACCCAAACCCATTTCTTGATGCGCCACACCTTGTCGCTGTGCGTGGCCTTTGTGGCTGCCTTGTTGGCGTTTCAGGTGCCGCTCAACACCTGGGAGCGGGTGGCGCCTTGGGTGTTCATCATCTCCATCGTGCTGCTGATGGCGGTGCTGCTGCCGTTCATTGGCAAAGCCGTCAATGGGGCGCGGCGCTGGATTGGTTTGGGCTTCATGAACTTCCAACCTTCAGAGTTGGCCAAGTTTGGCGTGTTGCTGTATGCGGCCAACTACATGGTGCGCAAGATGGACGTGAAAGAGAAGTTTTTCAAAGCCGTCACGCCCATGGGCGCGGCGGTGTTCATCGTCGGCTTGCTGTTGTTGGCCGAACCCGACATGGGCGCTTTTTTGGTGATCGCTGTCATTGCCATGGGCATCTTGTTCTTGGGCGGCGTCAACGCGCGCATGTTCTTCTTGATCGCGGCGGCCCTGATTGGCGTGTTCGGTTTGATCATTGCGTCGTCCGAGTGGCGGCGCGAACGCATCTTTGCTTACCTGGATCCGTGGAGCATGGAGCATGCGCTGGGCAAGGGCTACCAACTCTCGCACTCGTTGATCGCGATTGGCCGGGGTGAGATTTTTGGCGTGGGTTTGGGCGGCAGTGTGGAGAAACTGCACTGGTTGCCTGAAGCCCACACCGACTTCTTGCTGGCTGTGATTGGCGAAGAGTTTGGATTTGTGGGCGTGGTGGCCATCATTGGCATGTTCATGTGGTTGACCCGCCGCATCATGTACATCGGTCGCCAAGCCATTGCCATGGACCGCGTGTTTGCTGGATTGGTGGCGCAAGGGGTGGGCATTTGGATGGGCTTTCAGTCCTTCATCAACATTGGTGTGAACTTGGGCGCGCTGCCCACCAAAGGCCTGACCTTGCCGCTCATGAGCTACGGTGGCTCGGCCATCTTGCTCAACCTCATCGCCATCGCCGTGGTGCTGCGGGTGGACTTTGAGAACCGGGTCTTGATGCACGGAGGACGTCTATGAACGCGCCTCGCACAGCCCTGGTCATGGCCGGTGGCACCGGTGGCCACATCTTCCCTGGCTTGGCCGTGGCGGAGTTGCTGCGCAGCCAAGGCTGGCAAGTGCATTGGCTGGGTGCGCCTGCACCGAGCATGGAGAGCCAGTTGGTGCCGCCGCGCGGTTTGGCTTATGAAACGGTGCAGTTCTCAGGCGTGCGCGGCAAGGGCTTGGCCACTTTGGCTTGGCTGCCCTTCAAGTTGCTGCGCGCCTTCTGGCAAAGCCTGTGTGTGATGCGCCGTGTGCAGCCCGACGTGGTGCTGGGCTTGGGGGGTTACATCACCTTCCCCGCTGGGTTGATGGCCGCTTTGTGCGGCAAGCCCCTGGTGCTGCACGAACAAAACTCGGTCGCGGGCATGGCCAACAAAGTTTTGGCCACCGTGGCCAAACGGGTGTTCACCGCCTTCCCTGGCGTGATGCCCAAGGGGCAATGGGTGGGCAACCCGCTGCGCGAAGGGTTTGTCACACAAGCTGCCCCCGCAGAGCGATTTGCCCACCGCACGGGACCTTTGCGCTTGTTGGTGGTGGGCGGCAGCTTGGGCGCGCAAGCGCTCAACACGGTGGTGCCACAAGCGCTGGCCTTGATTCCGGTGAACCAACGCCCCCACGTGGTTCACCAAAGCGGCGCCAAACAAATTGACGCCCTGCGCGAGGCCTATGCCCAAGCGGGTGTGCAGGCCGAGTTGACGCCTTTCATTGACGATACCGCGCAGGCGTTTGCCGACGCCGATGTGGTGATTGCCCGCGCCGGCGCGAGCACCGTGACCGAACTGGCAGCGGTGGGTGTGGCCGCGATCTATGTGCCGTTTCCCCATGCGGTGGACGACCACCAAACCACCAACGCCCGCTTCTTGGTGGATGCGGGGGGGGGGTGGCTGATTGCACAAGCGCAACTGGAGCCGCAAGACTTGGCCAACCGTTTGCAATTTTTGACCCGTCGCACGCTGCAAGCCTGCGCAGAAAAGGCGTATGCCATGAGAAAAGTAGATGCCGCCCACACCGTGGTAGCGGCCTGTCAGGCTTTGGCCAGCGAGGGGCGTGTGCGATGAAACACGCCATTCGCCACATCCATTTCGTGGGCATCGGTGGGGCCGGCATGAGTGGCATTGCCGAGGTGTTGCTCAACCTGGGGTATGTCGTGTCGGGCTCTGACTTGTCGGACAGTGCGGCGCTCAAGCGTTTGCATGCCCTGGGCATTGAGACCCATGTCGGACACGCGGCCACGCACATCACAGGCGCCGACGCGGTGGTCACGTCCACCGCCGTGCAAGCCGACAACCCCGAGGTGGTGGCGGCACACGCCAAGCTCATCCCGGTGGTGCCCCGTGCGGTCATGTTGGCCGAGTTGATGCGTTTGAAGCAAGGCGTGGCCATTGCAGGCACCCACGGCAAAACCACCACCACCAGCTTGGTGGCCAGCGTCTTGGCCGAAGCGGGCATGGACCCGACGTTTGTGATTGGCGGGCGTCTCAACAGCGCCGGGGCCAATGCCAAGTTGGGGTCGGGCGAACACATCGTGGTGGAGGCCGACGAGTCAGACGCCTCGTTCTTGAACCTGTTGCCCGTGATGGCGGTGGTGACCAACATCGACGCCGACCACATGGACACCTATGGCCATGACTTCAACCGACTCAAGGGTGCTTTCATTGAGTTCTTGCACCGCATGCCGTTTTATGGCGCGGCCATTTTGTGCACCGACGATGCGGCCGTGCGCAGCATCTTGCCCGAGGTCTCGCGCCCCATCACCAGCTATGGCTTCAACGAACAAGCCCAAGTGCGTGGCGTGAATGTGCAGGCCGACAACGGGCGCATGCGCTTCACCGTGCAGCGGCGCAATGGCGTGACCTTGCCCGATCTGGACATCACCCTCAACCTTGCGGGCGAGCACAACGTGCTCAACGCTTTGGCGGCGATTGCGGTGGCGGTGGAGTTGAACGTGCCCGATGAGGCCCTGGTCAAAGCCTTGGCCGAGTTCAAGGGCGTGGGCCGACGCTTCCAGCGCCATGGCGAGGTGGCGGCCAAACACGGCGGCCACTTCACCTTGATCGAAGACTACGGCCACCACCCGGTCGAGTTGGCGGCCACTTTGGCGGCGGCACGTGGCGCTTTCCCAGGTCGACGCTTGGTGTTGGCGTTTCAGCCACACCGCTACACCCGCACGCGGGACTGCTTTGAAGACTTTGTGCAAGTCATGGTCCGGGCCGACGTGCTGTGGCTGGCCGAAATTTATGCCGCTGGCGAAACACCCATTCCGGCTGCCGATGGTCGCGCTTTGTCGCGTGCCATGCGCGTGGCAGGCCATGAAGCCCTGGTCTTTGTGGATGACATTCAAAAAATGGCCCAAGTCATTGCCGACAACGCCCAAGACGGCGATGTGGTGATGTGCATGGGCGCAGGCTCCATCGGTCAAGTGCCCGCCCAGGTGTTGGCACTGACCCCCACCCAGAGTTGATGGCATGAACCGCGTGAATCCAACATTCGATGTGCAAACCGCCAAAGTGGCGGTGTTGATGGGCGGCCACTCGGCAGAGCGCGAGGTCTCGCTCATGTCGGGCAGTGGCGTGCTCAAAGCGTTGCAATCCCAAGGCGTGAATGCCTTGGCGTTTGATCCGGCCGAGCGCAGCTTGGACGATGTGCAGCGCGAAGGCTTCACCCATGCATTCATCGCCTTGCATGGCCGCTATGGCGAAGATGGTTCGGTGCAAGGTGCGCTGGAGTTGCTGGGCATTCCCTACACCGGCTCGGGTGTGATGGCCTCGGCCATGGCCATGGACAAGGTGATGACCAAGCGGGTGTGGACGGCGGTGGGTTTGTCGACCCCCGGCTATGTGTGGCTCGATGCCGATGAACAAACCCCCGAAAAAGTAGCGGCTGTCCCCGCGCAACTGGGTTTGCCACTGATCGTCAAGCCGCCGCGTGAAGGCTCGTCGATTGGCATGACCCGTGTGACCGATGCCGCGCAGATGGCAGACGCTGCGGCCCTGGCCACGCGTTACGACCCCGATTTGTTGTGCGAAGAGTTCATCACCGGGGAAGAGTTGACCTGTCCCGTGCTGGGCAGCGGTGCAACGGCTTATGCCTTGCCTGTGGTGCGCATTGCGGCACCCGATGGCGCGTACGACTACAACCACAAGTACTTCACCGATGACGTGAAGTACCACTGCCCCAGCGGCTTGCCCGCTGAAGAAGAACAGGCGGTCCAACGCTTGGTGGTGGCGGCCTACCGTGCTTTGGGTTGCCGTGGCTGGGGCCGCGCCGACATCATGTTGCGCGCCAGCGACCGCAAACCCTTTTTGCTGGAGATGAACACCTCGCCCGGCATGACCAGCCACTCGTTGGTGCCGATGTCGGCACGGGCGGCAGGCATCAGTTACGAAGACCTGTGCTTGCGTTTGTTGGCCAGTGCCACGCTGGACCATCCGGGAGGCGTGTTGCGCCCATGAGCACCCGCTACACCACCCACATGCGCCCACGCCCCGCGGTAGACACCTCGGTGGTGGTGCCATTGGATGTGCGTTTGATGCATGTGGCGTCGTCGCTCATGTTGATCGCTGTGGTGGTGGCCGCTTTGGCGGCAGGGGTGTGGGCTTTGGTGCGTTTGCCTGCGTTTGCGCTGACGGGCATCACCGTGTTGGGGG
Organism: Limnohabitans sp.; assembly: GCF_046052825.1. Taxonomy (GTDB): domain Bacteria; phylum Pseudomonadota; class Gammaproteobacteria; order Burkholderiales; family Burkholderiaceae_C; genus Limnohabitans. The sequence goes on along the minus strand of NZ_JAVLFP010000104.1, from coordinate 78,937 downwards.
ATGTGGCACACAACAACGCCGTGACCTTGCGTGCCAATGTGGCAGCGCGTTTGACCGGAAATTTCTTCACTGCCGATTTGGCCCGCGTGCGTGCTTCCTTTGAGGCTGTCCCTTGGGTGCGCAGTGCCAGTGTGGCGCGCGAGTTTCCCAACCGCTTGCGCGTGACGCTGCAAGAGCACAACCCCGTGGCGTATTGGGGTGAGGACGGCGACTCGCGCATGGTCAACAGTTTTGGCGAAGTGTTCGAGGCCAACGTGGGTGAGTTGGATGACGAGAAGATGCCGCGCCTGAGCGGGCCCGACAGCCAGTCCAAGCAGGTGTTGGCGATGTACCGCAGTTTGGCCCCCGTGTTTTCGCAGCTGAGCTTGGCGCTGGAGAGTTTGGAGTTGACGGGTCGCGGCAGTTGGCGCGCCCGCGTGGCGCATGGCGCTGTGATTGAGTTGGGCCGTGGCAACACGGCAGAGGTGATGGTGCGCATGCAGCGTTTGGCACAAACGCTGGTGCAAGCCACCCAAAAGTTAGGACGCAAGGTGACGGCCATTGAGTCGGCCGACCTGCGTTACGACAACGGTTATGCGTTGCGGCTGCGCGGGGTGAGCACGACTGACGTGCCCGCTCTGCGCTGACGGATGGCGCAAGAGCAGAGAAAGAACGAGGCAGTTATGGCAAGAGATTACAAAGATTTGGTGGTCGGCTTAGACATTGGCACAGCCAAGGTCATGGTGGTCGTGGCCGAAGTCATGCCAGGCGGTGAGCTCAAACTCGCAGGCCTGGGTGTGGCGCCGAGCAACGGCCTCAAACGCGGCGTGGTGGTGAACATCGACGCCACCGTGCAAAGCATTCAGCAGGCCTTGAAAGAAGCCGAGCTGATGGCCGACTGCAAGATCACGCGGGTCTACACCGGCATCACGGGCAGCCACATCCGTGGCATCAACTCCACGGGCATGGTGGCGGTGAAAGACAAAGAGGTGACGGCGGCTGACGTGGCGCGTGTGGTGGAAACGGCCAAGGCCATCAACATCTCGACCGACCAGCGCTTGCTGTTGGTGCAGCCGCAAGAGTTTGTGATCGACAACCAAGATGTGCGCGAACCGATTGGCATGAGCGGCATCCGCCTCGAAGCCAAGGTGCACATCGTGACGGGCGCACAAAGCGCCGCAGAAAACATCATCAAGTGTGTGCGCCGTTGTGGCTTGGATGTGGACCGCTTGATGCTCAACCCCTTGGCCTCTAGCCTGTCGGTATTGACCGATGACGAGCGCGAGTTGGGTGTGGCCCTGGTGGACATTGGCGCGGGCACCACCGATGTGGCGATCTTCACCAACGGTGCCATCCGCCATACCGCGGTGATCCCCATCGCCGGTGACCTGATCACCAGTGACATTGCCATGGCCTTGCGCACGCCCACCAAAGACGCCGAAGACATCAAGGTCGAGTCGGGCTTTGCCAAGCAGTTGTTGGCCGACCCCGATGTGCAGGTCGAAGTGCCGGGCTTGGGCGACCGCGCGCCACGCATGTTGAGCCGTCAGGCTCTGGCAGGCGTGATCGAGCCACGGGTGGAAGAAATTTTCTCGCTGGTGCAGCAAGTCATCCGTGAGTCGGGCTACGAAGAGGTGTTGTCATCGGGCATTGTGTTGACCGGTGGCAGCGCGGTGATGCCCGGCATGGTGGAGTTAGGTGAAGACATTTTCTTGAAGCCTGTGCGTCGCGGCATTCCGCAGTACAGCAGCGCCTTGGCCGACATGGTGTCGCAGCCTCGCGCGGCCACCGTGATGGGCTTGCTCGAAGAAGCGGGCATCGACCGCATGCGCGGTGTCAAGGTGTCGCAAAAGGGTGGTTCGGTCAAATCGGCCATGGACCGCATCAAAGACTGGTTTGTGGGGAATTTTTAATCATGATTCCTCCTTCATTGCTTTATCTGGCGCGCGGCAGTCCGCCGCCAGGGCACCGTGGTCGACGATGGCGACCTGGTGCGGCACATGCACCGCCTACGTAGAAAGGGCGAGATGCACCACAACAAGCAAAACATGAATTCAAGGCAACTGCAAATTTTTAGATCGACAGGAGAAACAACATGAGCATCGAAATGATCGAAGTTGAAGCATTCAACTCAGGCACCCAAATCAAGGTCATTGGGGTGGGCGGTGGCGGCGGCAACGCGGTCGAGCACATGATCAGCTCTGGCGTGCAAGGCGTAGAGTTCGTCTCGGCCAACACCGATGCACAGGCCTTGCGCGTGAGCAACGCCCACCGCGTGATTCAGCTCGGCTCGACGGGCTTGGGCGCTGGCAGCAAACCAGAGCGCGGCCGTGAAGCGGCTGAGGCTGCGATTGACGACATCCGCATGGCGCTGGAAGGCACCAACATGTTGTTTGTCACGGCAGGCATGGGCGGCGGCACCGGCACCGGCGCAGCCCCCGTGGTGGCGCGGGTGGCGCGTGAGATGGGCATCTTGACCGTGGGTGTGGTGACCAAGCCGTTCGAATTTGAAGGCAGCCGTCGCATGGCCAATGCTGAAATAGGCCTGGCCGAACTCGAAGCCAACGTGGACTCGCTGATCGTGGTGCTGAACGAAAAGCTGATGGACGTGCTGGGCGACGACGCCAGCCAAGACGAAGCCTTTGCGTTTGCCAACGACGTGTTGAAAAACTCGGTCGGCGGCATTGCCGAAATCATCAACGTGGAAGCTTTGGTGAACGTCGACTTTGAAGACGTGCGCACCGTGATGAGCGAAACCGGCAAAGCCATGATGGGCACGGCAGTGGCCAATGGCCCAGACCGCGCGCGCATCGCCGCCGAACAAGCCGTGGCTTGCCCGCTGCTGGAAGGCGTGGACATGTCAGGCGCCAAGGGCGTGTTGGTGCTGATCACCGCAGCCAAAGGTGGCTTGAAGTTGTCGGAGTCGCGCGAGGCCATGAACACCATCCGCAAGTTCGCATCGCCCGAAGCGCATGTGATTTACGGCACCGCTTACGACGAAAACTTGGGCGACCAAATTCGCGTCACGGTGGTGGCCACGGGCTTGGCCGGTGGCCGTCGTGCTGCCCCTCAGTTGCAAGTGCTGCGCACGGGCACCGACGGCGTGGGCATGCCCATGCACGCCAACAACGCCTCGCCTGCGGGTGTGCTGGCTGCTGCCAGCGCAGGGCTGTCGGGTTTGGCGGCTGGTTTGGGGGTGGGGGCTGCACCTGCGGCCACGCAACCTGACTACGCCAACATGGCCGTCCCCAGCGTGTGGCGCACCAACCGCACCCAGGCTGCGGCCAAGGTGGACGCGCTGTCGTCAGGCGGCATGGACGACTATGAAATTCCAGCCTTCTTGCGCAAGCAAGCGGACTGAGTGTTTCATCGTTTCTATCAAGGCCATTGAAACAAACCCGGCCCCCTGCACAGGGGGCTCGGTAAAATTCGTCCTGTGCTGAAACAACGAACCCTTCAATCCCTCACCAAAGCGGTGGGCGTCGGCCTGCACAGCGGTCAGCGTGTGGAGCTGACCCTGCGCCCGGCGCAACCCGACACGGGCATCGTGTTCCGTCGGGTCGATTTGCCGCTGCCGGTGGACATTCCCATCAGCGCGGTGGCGGTGACGGACACCCGGCTGGCCTCGACCATCTCCAATGCGGGTGCCAAAGTGTTCACCGTCGAGCACTTGATGTCGGCATGCGCAGGTTTGGGGCTGGACAACCTGTACATCGACATCACGGCCGAAGAGGTGCCCATCTTGGACGGCTCGGCTTCGTCGTTTGTGTTCTTGCTGCAAAGCGCGGGCATCGTGGAGCAAAACGCACCCAAGCGTTTCATCCGTGTCACCCAGCCCGTGGAGGTGCGCGAAGGAGATGGTGCCAACGTGAAGTGGGCCCGCTTAGACCCCCACCATGGCTACAAGCTGAGCTTTGAGATTGACTTTCACCACCCGGCGGTGGACTCCACCGGCCAGCGCGTGGTGTTTGACATGGACACCGGTAACTATGTGCGCGACATTGCCCGTGCCCGCACCTTTGGCTTCACGCGCGATGTCGAAATGATGCGTGCCAATGGCCTGGCCTTGGGCGGCGGCTTGGACAATGCCATCGTGATGGACGACTACAAGGTGTTGAACAGCGACGGGCTGCGCTACGACGACGAGTTTGTGAAACACAAAATCTTGGACGCGATGGGCGACTTGTATTTGATCGGCAAGCCCTTGTTGGCCGCTTACTCGGCGTTTCGTTCAGGCCACGCCATGAACAACAAGCTGCTGCGTGAACTCTTGAGCCGCCCCGACGCCTACGAGGTGGTGACCTTTGAAGACGCGCGCAAAGCGCCACCGGGTTTGGCGCAGCTCGCGCCAGCTTGGTGAATATTCCCCGCTGGGGCGGTCTCAAAGTCATACCACCTGAGGCTGCTGGCCTGAAATTTACGCGTGCAAATGTGTAGACAAATGGGTATGATCTGTGCATGAAAGTGTCAGGTTTTGACTGGGACGATGGCAACTGGCCCAAGTGTGGCAAGCACGGTGTTTCAAAGTTGGACATTGAACAGGTGCTCAGGGGTTACCCAGCGGTCATGCCTGACCCGCATCCCGACGAACCTCGAATGCGGGCTATTGGCAAAACCCAACAAGGCCGTTATGTTTTTTTGGTCTTCATGATTCGCGATGCAGGCCATGAAACTTTGATACGCCCGATCAGCGCCCGTTACATGCACGCCAAGGAGATCGCTCATTATGAAAACCAAAGCTAAGACCCAACCCATGCCGTCGCTCAAAACCGACGCGCAAGCCGAGCAGTTTGTGGCGAAGGCCGATTTGTCGCAATACGATCTGTCGGGCTTCAAAGCCACACGGTTCGAATTTGAGCCCAAGGCGGCGGCGCTGAACATGCGATTGCCTCAGAAATTATTGGATGCACTCAAGCTCAAAGCGCAAGCGCAAGGTATGCCTTACACGCGTTATGTGCGCTTGTTGCTGGAAAACGATGTAGCTTGAGCGCTATGACACAGCGCCTGGCGAAGTGCTAGCAATCGGAGGCCGCTCAGCGACTGCGCCCCGCCTTGTACATGCCGCTGGTGGCGCGCGCCAAACCTGTGGCGGCCGCCAAGCGTGCCATCGAGTGCCCTGCATGGGCGTGGGTGATGGCCAGCCCTAGGGCGTCAGCCGCATCGGGGCCGGGCAAGCCCGGCAGATTCAACAACCGTTTGACCATTTCTTGCACCTGCGCCTTCTTGGCCAGGCCATGACCCGCCACAGCTTGTTTCATTTGCAAGGCGGTGTATTCCGCCACGGGCAGGTTGCAGGTCACCAAGGCCGTGACGCACGCACCACGTGCCTGACCCAGCAGCAAGGTGGCTTGTGGGTTGACGTTGACAAAGACAATCTCCACCGCCGAAGACTCGGGTTGGTAACGCGCCACCACTTCGTGGATGCCGTCGAACAACACCTTCAGGCGCTCAGGCAAGTTGCCTTGCACTTGCTTGTCGGTGCGGATGGTGCCGCTGGCGATGTAGTGCAGTTGCTGGCCGTCTTTTTCTACCACCCCAAAACCTGTGGTGCGTAAGCCGGGGTCAATGCCAAGGATGCGCATGGTCGTTCAAGGCAGTTGTGCGCCGCCCATGCGGGCCACGATGATGGCGGTGCGGCCGGCGAGGTACTCAGACTGCGGGAACTTTTGGTAATGCTTGGGGCGTGGCAGCATCACGGCCAAGCGGGCTGCTTCCCACGGGGCCAGTTGCGCCGCGGGCTTGCGAAAGTAATGCTGCGCGGCGGCTTCGGCACCGAAAATGCCTTCGCCCCATTCCACATGGTTGAGGTAGATCTCCAGGATGCGCCGTTTGTCGAGCATGGCTTCGAGCATGAGGGTCAGCACAAACTCTTGGCCTTTGCGCAGCAAGGTGCGTTCGCCAGAGAGGAAGAGATTTTTGGCCAGCTGTTGGGTGATGGTGGAGCCGCCCACCACTTTGGGTGGGCGTGATGTGTTCGAGGCGGCGCGGCTGGCTTGCAGCTCTGCTTTGGCATTTTTGACCCAAGCTTTTTCAATCGCGTCCCACTGCACGCCGTCGTGTTGGGCAAAGATGTCGTCTTCAGACACGATCACCGCGCGCTTGAGGTGGTTGGAGATGCTGCTGTAGGGCACCCAGTCTTGGCGCCAAGGCAAATGCCCTTGGGTGCTCACAATGCGCCAGGCCTCAGAGCGTTCAAAGGCGGTGGATTCAGGTGCCAGGCGCGCCATCAGGGCAATGCGTGCCAAAAAGAAAACTTGCAAACCCAGCCACGCGACGAGCACCAGCAACAGCCAACGCCACAGGGGGGAGGTGCGAGAGAACGTGATCACGGCGCGCCTTCCCCACCGCGTGTTTGCAAGGTGTTGTTGCGGCTGAAGATGAAGCGTGAGACAACGGCCAGTTGATCGGCTTGTTGGCGCATGGCTTGGGTGAAGCCGCCAAAAGGCCCGGCGCTGGTGGCAATGGCTTGGGCGCGACGGTCCAAGTCCGCCTGACCTGAGCCTTGGACCACTTCGGTGCTCAGCACACGTCCGTCGGTGTTGACAGTGATGACCATGGTGAGTTCACCGTAGAGTTTTTGTCCGCCGCGCTCTGGAAAGTACAAGGTCCCGCGCTCTTCAATCTTGCGCCGCAGGGCATCGTAGTACTGGGCATAGGCCGCTTCGCGGGTGGCGGGGCTGATGTAGTGCTTGCGCGGGCGTGCATTGTCTTGGTCGATGCGCTGTTCAATCTCAGCCAGCAGCTTGAGCAGTTGTCGGCGTTTTTCTTCCAGAACCTCTTGGGCTGGGTCGGCCTTTTTGGGTTGCGGTGGGGGCAGTTGGGCCAGCAAGTCTTTCACCTGTGCCAGCAGCAAAGCCTGTTGTTTTTGCAGCGAGGCCATTTGCTTTTGCATGGCGTCTGCACTGTCGCCCGCGGTGGTGGTGGCGGCCGAGGGCAGGGGCGACGCCGCACGTCCGCTGCGTTGCTCACCGCCTCCTGCCAGCTGAGTTTGTGCCAGAGCTTGGGCCTTGTCGGGCGCAGCAGACACCAGCCGTGTGTTGACCAAGATCACATCGAGCGGTGTGTCTTTGAACAAGCGATCAAACTGCGCGGGCGCTGCAAGGCGCAAACTCAGCAGCGCAGCGTGCACGCCCATTGAAATGGCCAAGGCCCATTGCAAACGGGTGACGCGCTGCAAGACGCTCACGCTGGGGCCACCTCCGCAGCCGATGCATCGCCCATGTCGACCGCAATGGCGATGGGTCCGGCGGCTGCGCTGTCGTCTTCGTCTTCTGCGGGCTCGGCACTGTCGTTGCTTTGGGGCTGGTCGGCGTCGAGCAGGGACATGAAGTGGCCGCTGACGTCCAGGGTGATGTCGTCGATCGCACCCAAGCGCAGTTGCACGCGCGCACCGCGCTGAAGCTCACTGTTGCCCAGCACGGGCAAGACCAGTGGCAGGGTGTCGGCGCGCGCCATGGGCGGCTGGCCTGGGAAAGTTTTGAACACCGTGGCGGTGAGCTCGGTGATGTGGTGCTGCTTGAGGTATTGCAGCGTCCAAAAGCGCTCCATGCCCGCCTGGTAGCCGTTGTAAGCGCTGTAGGCACTGTCAAAGGCCGAGATGATGGAGAACAACTCGGCATCTTTGGGCTTGAACGGTGCAGCCAAAGCGGCGGTGTTGCCATGTTTGGCGCAAGCAATGATTTGCCATTGGTTGACCAGGTCGGTGTAGCGGCGCAGGGGCGAGGTGCTCCAGGCATAGCTGGGCACGCCAATGCCGGCGTGGGGCAGTGCTTTGGTGCCCATGCGCACTTTGACACCCGGCAACAGACTGGCTTGGCTGCGGTAGATGCCGGGCACGCCCAGTTCGTTCATCCAGTTGCCCCAGGTGCTGTTGGCCAGAATCATGGCTTCAGCCACCATCAGGTCGAGCGGCGCGCCGCGTTGGCGCACGCTGATTTGTACCTGTTCGTGGCCAGTGGGTGCGAGCCCATGGTTGCGATCTTGGTCTGGACCGGCCACAAGCCGGAAGTTGTAGTCGGGCCGATTGAAGTTTTCGGGCTTGCCGCGCACCACCTCGCGCTGGGCTTTGAGGTGTTGGGCCAAACGGAACAAGAACGCCAGTTGTGCGCGTGGCATGGCGGGTTCTGGTGTGCCTTGGGTGTGTTGGAAGCTGGGGTCGTTGAGCCAAGCTTCGGTGACGATGGCATCCAGCTGGTCGTGGCGCAGGTTGGCCGCAATCGGCACGCGCTCGACGCGTGTGGCGGTGTGTTGAATGCTCAGCGTGGCTTCGTCAAAAGTCACATACAGCGACACCGCCGGGCAGTCACGCCCCTCTTGCAGGGTGTAGGTTTGCACCACCGCATCGGGCAGCATGGTGACTTTGTAGCCGGGCATGTACACCGTGGACAGACGTTGGCGACCCAATTGGTCGATGGCGTCGCCTGGTTTCAACGCCAAGCCGGGTGCCGCGATGTGAACGCCCAGAGTGACGTGCCCCGTGCCCAAGCCCTGCACCGACAAGGCGTCGTCGATCTCGGTGGTTTGGGAGTCGTCGATGGAGTAGGCCTGCACCTGGGCCAGTGGCAGTTCGTCGGCAATGGCGGGGGCTTGCATGGGAGCGAAGCCCGTGCCTTTGGGAAAGTTGTCGAACAAAAAACGCTGCCAGTGGAACTGGTAGGCCGAGGTGATGGCACCGGCTTGTTGGAGCAGGGCCAGGGGTGCGGTTTGGGTGGCGCGCGCGGCGTCGACCACGGCTTTGTACTCGGGTGCGTTTTTGTCGGGCTTGAACAAAATCTTGTAGAGCTGGGCTTGAATCGGCTCTGGGCATTGCCCATCCGCCAGTGCCTGGGCCCAGCTGTTGATTTGTTCTTGGATTTGTTTTTTCTTCTCGATCGCAGCCAAGGCTTGCTGGATCACTTCAGCGGAGGCTTTTTTGAAGCGGCCTTTGCCCGCGCGACGAAAGTAATGCGGCGCTTCAAACAGGCGCAGCAGGGCGGCGGTTTGTTCGGTCAGTGTGGCTTGGGCGCTAAAATATTCACGCGCCAAATCGGCAAAACCAAATTCGTCTTCGGGGGCGAACTCCCAAGCCAAGTCCAGCTCGATGGTGGCGCTCAAGGCAAGTGCCTCGCGCATCAACTCGGTGGGCGAGGGTTTCTCGAATTTAAGCAGCAGCTGAGCTGCCTTCACCTTCACCCGTTTGCCGGATTCCAGCTCAATTTGGGCCGAGCTCTCTGCTTCGGAGAGCACCCGACCGGTCTGGAATTTGCCAGCTTCTTCAAACAATGCGTACATGGGTGCAATTGTCCCATGCCTGCCTTGCACCGCGGCCCGATGCTGCGGCTCGATGTGACGCGGAATCAAGACAGGCCGAGGAAGGCCAATACCGTGGGGATGTGTTGCTCAAAGTCGCTCAAGGCGTGGTCGCCGCCTTCAAGAACTGTTTGCTGAGCGCCTGCATAGCGGGCGGTCATTTCGCGCCAGTCGAGCACCTCATCACCTTTCGCGATGAGGGCCATGAAGCGTTCGGGGTGCGCCAAAGGGCCGACGGCCAAGGTGCGCAGTTCGTCCACAAATTCGGGGGCAAAGAAAAAACGCTCATCTGGGTCATGCCAGCTGGTTTGCTCGCCGATGTAACGGCTCAAGTCGCGGGCCGGGTCCACCGCAGGGTTGAGCAAGACCGCACGCCAGCCGCGCTGGGCGGCGATCCAGGTGGCGTAAAACCCGCCCAGCGAAGAGCCGATCACGCCCGAGGTGGCTGCGGGCCAGCGGGCGGTGCCCTGGGCGATCCATGCGGCAGCCGCTTGCGGCGAGGGCGGCAACTGCGGACACCACCACTGCACCTGCGGAAACCGCTCGGCCATCAGTGCCGCCATCTGGCGGGCCTTGGTGGACTGAGGGGACGAGCGGAAACCGTGCAGGTAGAGCAAGTGGGTGGTGACCATGCGCTCATGCTAGCAGTGGACGGGTCGGGGGATAATCGCGCGAGATGTCCAACGCCCTCCAAAACCCCAGCCTGCTACAACGCCTGATGCCCTTGCTCAAGGGCTTTGACGGCCCGTTGGCGTTTGGGGTTTTCTTGTTGGCATGCGCAGGCTTGTTGATCATGTATTCGTCGGGCTTTGCCAACGGTGCACGGTTTGTGGACCATGGGCGCAACATGCTGTTGGCCGGTTTCATCATGTTCATGGTGGCGCAGGTGCCGCCCCAGCGTTTGATGGCCTTGGCCGTGCCGCTGTACACCGTGGGGGTGGCTTTGCTGGTGGCCGTGGCACTGTTTGGCTTGACCAAGAAGGGGGCGCGGCGTTGGTTGAATGTGGGCGTGATCATTCAGCCCAGCGAGATCATGAAGATCGCCATGCCCTTGATGCTGGCTTGGTGGTTTCAAAAGCGAGAAGGTCAGCTGCGTCCGCTGGACTTCTTCGTGGCAGGTTTGTTGTTGATCGTCCCGTTGGCGTTGATCGTCAGGCAACCTGATTTGGGCACGGCCATTTTGGTGCTGTCTGCTGGCTTGGCGGTGATTTTCTTTGCGGGCTTGAGCTGGTATTTGATTGTTCCGCCCATCTTGCTGGGCTTGGTGGGCGTGGTGCTGATCGTGGTGTTTGAGCCCACCTTGTGCGCCAATGGTTTTCGTTGGCCGCTGCTGCATGACTACCAACAGCAACGCATTTGCACCTTGCTCGACCCAACCCGCGACCCTCTGGGCAAAGGCTTTCACATCATCCAGGGCATGATCGCCATTGGCTCGGGTGGGTTTTGGGGCAAGGGTTTCATGCAAGGCACCCAAACCCATTTGGACTTTATTCCTGAACGCACCACCGACTTTGTGTTTGCCGCTTTTGGTGAAGAGTTCGGCTTGGTGGGCAATTTGATGCTGATTGGCAGCTTTGTCTTTTTGATCTTGCGTGGTCTAGCCATTGCGGTTGAGGGCCCCACCTTGTTTGCCCGCTTGTTGGCAGGCAGCATCACCCTGAGCTTTTTTGTCTATGCCTTTGTCAACATGGGCATGGTGAGCGGCATCTTGCCGGTGGTGGGCGTGCCTTTGCCGTTCATCAGCTATGGCGGCACCGCCATGGTGACCCTGGGGCTGGGCTTAGGCATTTTGATGTCGGTGGCCAAGGCCAAGCAGCTGGTGCAGTCCTGAGCTTGGGGGCGCCACACCCTGTGGAGCTAAGGGTTGTTGGGTGACTCCTACAATCGCGCCATGATTTCACGCGAACCCACCCTCGAACGTTTGGCCATTGCCCAAAGCTTGTTGCTTGAGCCCTTTGGCTTGGACGAGTCCCATTTGACCCGCACTTTGGCCGAGATTCGGGCCCACAAAGTGGATGACGCCGATTTGTACTTTCAGTACACCCGCTCAGAAGGCTGGAGTTTGGAAGAGGGCATTGTCAAAACCGGTTCTTTCAGCATTGACCAGGGTGTGGGTGTGCGTGCTGTGAGTGGTGAAAAAACAGCGTTTGCCTATTCCGATGACATTTCCGAGGCCTCGTTGATGGACGCGGCCCGCACGGTGCGCACCATTGCGGCGGCATCCAAGGGTGGGCGGGTCAAGGTGCCTTCGCGGCGCGTGGCCACTAGCCGTTCGCTGTACCGTGACCTCGACCCGATTGCCTCGCTCGACAGCACCCAAAAGGTGGCTTTGTTGGGTCGGGTGGAAAAGATGGCACGCGCCAAAGACCCGCGTGTGTCACAAGTGATGGCCGGTTTGGCCAGCGAGTACGACGTGGTGATGGTGGTGCGCGCTGACGGCACCTTGGCTGCCGATGTGCGCCCCTTGGTGCGTTTGAGTGTGACGGTGATCGCTGAGCAAAACGGCCGCCGTGAAATGGGTTCAGGCGGCGGTGGTGGTCGTTTTGGTTTGGACCATTTCGACGACGCACTGGCTCAGAGCTATGTGGACGAAGCCGTCAAAGCGGCCTTGGTGAACTTGGAGGCGCGGCCTGCACCTGCCGGTGAGATGAGTGTGGTGCTGGGTTCGGGTTGGCCGGGCATTTTGTTGCACGAGGCGATTGGACACGGCTTGGAGGGCGACTTCAACCGCAAAGGGTCAAGCGCTTTCAGTGGTCGAATTGGCCAACGCGTGGCTGCCAAAGGGGTGACGGTGTTGGATGACGGCACCTTGCCCGACCGTCGTGGTTCTTTGAATGTGGACGACGAAGGACACGCCAGTCAGCGCAATGTCCTGATTGAAGACGGTATTTTGAAGGGCTACATCCAAGACAGCATGAATGCGCGCTTGATGGGCGTGAAGCCCACAGGCAATGGCCGTCGCGAGAGCTACGCCCATGTGCCTATGCCGCGCATGACCAACACCTACATGCTGGGGGGTGACAAAGACCCCCAAGAAATTGTGGCCAGTCTGAAAAAAGGTTTGTACGCGGTGAACTTTGGCGGTGGCCAAGTCGACATCACCTCGGGCAAGTTTGTGTTTTCCACCTCGCAAGCGTATTGGGTAGAGAACGGCAAAATCCAATACCCAGTCAAAGGCGCCACCTTGGTGGGCAATGGCCCCGATGCCTTGACCCGTGTGAGCTTGATTGGCAACGACATGGCGCTCGACAGCGGCGTGGGCACGTGTGGCAAAGAGGGGCAAAGTGTGCCCGTGGGGGTGGGTCAACCGACCCTGCGCATCGACGGTTTGACGGTGGGCGGAACGGCTTAAACCCTGTGCTATATTCGGAGCCATGGGTCCCACACGTTTTTATTTTGCTTACTTTTTTATCTCACGCCCCAACGGCGGTCGAGAGATCTGAACGTATTTGAAACAAACGCTCTGAACTCCCCAACCAACCGCCGCAACCCCGGCGGTTTTTTTTGGCCTAATTTTTCATTTTTTCAAACTTCAGGACGAGACCATGAAACCCCACACCGCTTATCCAAGCCACGTTGAAAACACCAGTCAAACCGACGATCAACGTATCAAGGACATCACCGTGCTGCCTCCGCCCGAACATTTGATTCGCTTCTTCCCGATTCAGGGCACTCCTGTGGAGAAGCTGATCACCCACACCCGTAAGACCATTCACAACATCATGCACGGCAGCGATGACCGACTGTTGGTGGTGATTGGCCCATGTTCGATTCACGACCCTGCGGCGGCGATTGACTACGCACGTCGCCTGCAACCTTTGCGGGAAAAGTACGCTGACACGCTTGAGATCGTGATGCGCGTTTACTTTGAAAAACCACGCACCACGGTGGGTTGGAAAGGCTTGATCAATGACCCGTACTTGGACGAGAGCTACCGCATTGACGAGGGCTTGCGCATAGCCCGGCAACTCTTGATTGAAATCAACCGCTTGGGCTTGCCTGCTGGCAGCGAGTTTTTAGATGCCATCAGCCCACAATACATCGGCGACTTGATTTCGTGGGGCGCGATTGGTGCGCGCACGACCGAGAGCCAAGTGCACCGTGAATTGGCGTCTGGCATCTCTGCCCCGATCGGTTTCAAAAATGGCACAGACGGCAATATCAAGATCGCGACCGATGCGATTCAAGCTGCCGCTGGCGCGCATCACTTTTTATCGGTCCACAAAAACGGCCAAGTGGCGATTGTGCAAACCAAGGGCAACAAAGATTGCCATGTGATTTTGCGCGGTGGCAAAGCGCCCAACTACGACGCCGCCAGTGTGACCGCCGCCTGCCAAGAGTTGGCCAAGGCCAAGTTGCCTGCCAGTTTGATGGTCGATTGCAGCCACGCCAACAGCAGCAAGCAACACGAACGTCAACTGGTGGTGGCGCGTGACATTGCTGAGCAAATCAGTGGCGGCTCACACCAGGTGTTTGGCGTGATGATTGAAAGCCATATTCAAGGGGGTGCACAAAAATTCACGCCCGGCAAGGACGATGTGTCTCAGCTCGAATACGGCAAGAGCATCACCGATGCATGTCTCGACTGGAATGACTCGGTGGCATCGCTGGACGTGTTGTCGCAAGCCGTGGCTGCGCGTCGCAAGGGTTGAGCAACACGGGACCACATCGTGTGGCCCGTCATGGCGTCATTGCGTCAGCGCGGCCAACAACTTGGCGTGAATGCCGCCAAACCCGCCATTGCTCATGCACAGCACGTGGTCGCCTGGTTGAGCTGCGGCCACCACCTGGGCGATCACTTCCTCCACACTCGCGCCTACACAGGCGCGCGCGCCCATGGGCTGGAGTGCTTGTGCTGCATCCCAATCCAAGCCTCCTGAATGACAAAACGCCAAGTTGGCATCTTCCAAACTCCAGGGCAGTTGGGACTTCATGGTGCCCAGCTTCATGGTGTTGCTGCGCGGTTCGAACACCGCCAAGATGCGTGCCTTGGGCCCGACTTGGCGGCGCAAGCCGTCGACGGTGGTGCGAATGGCGGTGGGGTGGTGGGCGAAGTCGTCGTAGACCGTGATGTCTGCGCCCCCGCGTGGAATGCGGCCCCGCACTTCCATGCGGCGGCGCACATTTTGAAACTCGCTGAGAGATGCAGCGGCTTGAGTAGGCGACACGCCCAGATGCTCGGCCGCTGCAATCGCCGCCAAGGCGTTGAGTTGGTTGTGCACGCCGCTGATGTCCCAGTGCACGCGGGCGACTTCTTGGCCATGGCGCAGCACCCCAAAACTGTCGGGCTCGCCCTGGATAGACCAGCCCACGGATGCCAGTTCGCTGGCGTGCGCGCCAAATGGGGCCACTTCGCTCCAGCAACCTTGAGACAGCACACGACCTAAGCTTGCTTCGTCGGCATTCACCACCAAACGACCGCTGGCAGGTACCGTGCGCACCAAGTGGTGGAATTGGCGTTCGATGGCTGCGAGGTCGTCAAAGATGTCGGCGTGGTCGAACTCCAGGTTGTTCAAAATGGCGGTGCGCGGCCGGTAGTGCACAAACTTGCTGCGCTTGTCAAAGAACGCGGTGTCGTATTCGTCAGCTTCGATCACGAAGGGCGTGCGTCGCTGTGCCGCGACGTCTTTGGGAGGGCTCAGGCGGCCCAGCCGGGCCGATGTGCCAAAGTTCAGGGGCACGCCCCCTACCAAAAAGCCGGGCTCCAGCCCCGCCGCTTGAAGAATCCAAGCCAGCATGGAGGAGGTGGTGGTTTTGCCGTGCGTGCCAGCCACGGCCAGCACATGGCGGGGCTGGTCTGTGTGGTGCAACACCTGCTCCGCCAACCATTGGGGACCGCTGGTGTAGGGCGCACCCTGCTCCAATATCGCTTCCATGAGTGGAAATTTCGGGGTCCCATCCGCCAACCGTGCCCGTGACACCACATTGCCAATCACAAAGACATCAGGCTTGAGGCGCATTTGGTCGACATCAAATCCCTCGATCAGCTCGATGCCCAGGCTTCTCAGTTGGTCGCTCATCGGGGGGTAAACGCCAGCGTCGCAGCCGGTGACTTGGTGGCCTGCTTCGCGCGCCAGGGCGGCCAGACCGCCCATGAAGGTGCCGCAGATTCCTAAGATGTGTATGTGCATGGGGGGATTTTAGGTGGGGGACAATGGGCCACTTATGAACAGTCTGTCGCAAGAAATCGCCGCAACCGCAGCCCGCATGGTGGTGGAAGAAGGCTTGGAGTACGGTGTGGCCAAACGCAGAGCCGTCAAGCAGATGGGGTTGCCTGCACGCACCGCCTTGCCTGGCAACGATGCGGTGGAAGATGAGGTGCGCGACTACATCGAGGTGTTTTGCGCCGAGACACAAGCCGCCGAGCTGTTGGCCTTGCGGCAACTCGCCTTGGGATGGATGGCGCGAATGGCTGAATTCCGGCCCCATCTCAGCGGTGCCGTGTGGCGGGGTACGGCGACTGCGTTGTCCGATATTTACCTGCAATTGTTTTGCGATGACTCCAAATCAGCAGAGATTCGACTGATTGACCATCAGGTGCGCTACGAGGTCAGCACCGTCCAAGGCTTCCATGGTGAAACGGTGGACGCACTGAGTGTTTTGGCTACAGCCCCAGGATTGAATCAACGAACCTGGGTGCATTTGATGGTGTACGACCACGACGACTTGCGCGGGGCATTGAAACCGGATGCGAACGGAAGAAGTACCCGGGGTGATTTGGCTGCATTAAAGAGGTTGATAGGGGAATTTGAATGACGATGAATACATCTCGCCGGCGGGCTTTGTATGCTGGCGTGGCTGCTGTGGCCGCTGTGTCCGGCGCTGGTGTCGCTTGGCAGCGCCAACGCGAGGGCAAGGGCGAGGGCGTGCTCTCCCCCTTGGTCTTGGCGCGTTTGTGGGCCTCTGAGTTCGACTCGCCATCGGGGGAACTTTTGAAGATGTCTCGCTTTCAAGGGGGGGCGGTGGTGATCAACTTTTGGGCGACCTGGTGTCCCCCTTGTGTGGAGGAGATGCCTTTATTAGAGCGCTTCTTCCAACAAAATGCATCCAAAGGTTGGCAAGTGATAGGTTTGGCGATTGATCAACCCACGCCCGTGCGTCGGTTCTTGGGGCAGTTTCCCGTCAGTTATCCGATTGGACTTGCAGGTTTTGGCGGGACCGAGCTAGGGCAACTGCTGGGTAATTCAGAGGGTGGCTTGCCCTTCACCGTGGTGTTGACCCCTCATGGTGGGTTGAAATACCGAAAAGTTGGTAAATTAAGCGAAGATGATGTGAAAAGCTGGGCCTGATATTTAATTTTTAGTGTAAATTCAGGGATCTTTCGCAACAAATAGGATGTAGTTATGGATTTGAGAAAACTCAAGACCTTGATTGACTTGGTCTCGGACTCGAATGTCTCTGAACTCGAAATCACCGAGGCTGAAGGCAAGGTTCGCATTGTCAAGAGTGCTCCAACTCCTGTGGCTGTGGTGACTTCTGTGCCCGCACCCGTGGCTGCTGCACCTTCGCCTGTGGTGACCGCTGCCCCAGCCGCCGTTGTGGCCGAGCCCGTTGTTGCGGTAGGTCACACAGTCAAGTCGCCGATGGTGGGAACTTTCTACCGTTCATCGAGCCCTGGCTCCAAAGCCTTTGTGGAAATTGGCAGCCAAGTCAAAGAGGGCGAGACCATTTGCATCATTGAAGCGATGAAGATCTTGAACGAGATTGAGGCTGACAAATCCGGCACGATCACACAAATCTTGGCTCAAAACGGTCAGGCTGTGGAATACGGCGCACCTTTGTTGGTGATCGAGTAACGGACGAAGCTTTCATGTTCAAAAAAATTCTGATCGCCAACCGTGGCGAAATCGCCTTGCGCATCCAGCGCGCTTGTCGCGAGATGGGTGTGCAAGCGGTGATGGTGTATTCCGAAGCAGATCGAGAAGCTAAATACGTGAAATTGGCCGACGAAGCCGTTTGTATTGGTCCAGCGGCATCTTCTTTGAGCTACCTCAATATGCCGGCCATCATTGCGGCGGCTGAAGTCACAGACGCTGAGGCCATTCACCCTGGCTATGGTTTTTTGAGCGAAAACGCAGACTTTGCCGAGCGGGTCGAGAAAAGCGGTTTTCAATTCATTGGCCCCACGCCCGAGTCGATCCGCATCATGGGCGACAAGGTGTCGGCCAAGCAAGCCATGATCAAAGCAGGGGTTCCCTGTGTGCCTGGCTCTGAGGGCGAATTACCTGACGACCCTGTCCAAATCCGCCGCATCGCGAAGTCTGTGGGCTACCCTGTGATCATCAAAGCAGCCGGTGGCGGTGGCGGTCGCGGCATGCGTGTGGTTCACACCGAAGCGGCGCTGATCAACGCGGTGCAAATGACCAAGGCTGAAGCGGGCGCTGCATTTGGCAACCCGGCTGTTTACATGGAGAAGTTTCTCCAAAATCCGCGCCACGTCGAAATTCAAATCTTGGCTGACAAGTTCAAAAATGCCGTGTATCTGGGTGAGCGCGATTGTTCGATGCAGCGTCGCCATCAAAAGGTGATTGAAGAAGCGCCTGCCCCTGGTATTCCACGCAAGCTGATTGAAAAAGTGGGGGACCGTTGTGCCGCAGCTTGCAAAAGGATCGGTTACCGCGGAGCGGGTACCTTTGAGTTCTTGTACGAGAACGGTGAGTTCTATTTCATTGAAATGAACACCCGCGTACAGGTGGAGCACCCTGTGACCGAGTACATCACGGGCATTGACATCGTCAAGACGCAAATCATGGTGGCTGCGGGTTTGAAATTGCCTTTCACACAGCGTGACATCGTGATCCGTGGCCACTCGATTGAATGCCGCATCAATGCCGAAGATCCGTTCAAGTTCACCCCTTCTCCCGGACGCATCACCATGTGGCACGCGCCCGGTGGTCCTGGTGTGCGGGTGGATTCGCACGCTTACACCAATTACTTTGTACCGCCTAACTACGACTCGATGATTGGAAAAATCATTGTTCACGGTGATACCCGTGAACAAGCGTTGGCCCGCATGCGCACCGCATTGGATGAAACCTTGGTCGAGGGCATCAGCACCAACGTGCCGTTGCATCGCGAGTTGATGGTGGATGCCAAGTTCATGGCAGGCGGCACCAACATCCACTACTTGGAGGAGTGGCTTGCCGCTCACAAGCGTTGATGGTTGAGCTGCGACTTCTTTGCCCAGAGGCGCATGTGGAGGCAGTGTGCGATGCGCTGGATGCATTGGCTGCTTTGAGTGTGTCGGTCGAAGATGCCGATGCACAAACAGATGCCGAGCAGGCCCTGTTTGGTGAGCCTGGTATGCCCCCGCCCAAGGAGGGTTGGCAGCGTTCTCGCATCATCGCTTTGTTCTCTGACCGTGCCGCTGCCGATGACGCCAGTCGTTTGTTGGCCCCACAAGATTTCTTTGTCGGATGTCAGCATCTGGGCATACAAGAAGTGGCCGAACAAGATTGGGTCCGTTTGACGCAATCTCAGTTCGCACCGGTCGAGATCACGCCTGAGTTTTGGATTGTGCCAACTTGGCACGAACCCCCTGCGCAGGCCACACATGTGATTCGCTTGGACCCGGGCTTGGCGTTTGGTACCGGCACGCACCCGACGACGCGCATGTGTTTGCGCTGGATCGCGACCCATGACGTCTCACAGCAGCGCGTGTTGGATTACGGCTGTGGTTCTGGTATTTTGGCCATTGGTGCGGCGCTTCATGGCGCAACGCGCGTGGATGCTGTGGACATCGATGAAGCGGCAGTGACCTCGACGTTGCTCAATGCCGAAGCCAACCGCGTCCAACTCCATGCCGGTTTTCCTGATCAAGCGACAGGTCTTTACCAAACGGTGCTGGCTAATATTTTGGCCACGCCCCTCAAGGTGCTCGCGCCTTTGTTGCGACAGCATGTGCAGACGGGTGGGCATTTGGTGTTGGCTGGCATCTTGGAGCGTCAAGCCCAAGAGCTCATCGATGCCTATGCGCCTTACTGCGCACTGCAAGTCAGTGACAGCGAGGATGGCTGGATTTTGATGACGGCGCATTGCTGATGGACATCACCCACTGCCCCGAATGCAGCACTGCTTTCAAGGTGTCGCCTGAGCAGTTGGCCTTGGCCAGTGGGTGGGTTCGTTGCGGTCGCTGTGGCGCGGTGTTTGAGGCGCAGCATCATTTTTCGGCCCCGATGCCGTCACAGCCCCCGCCAGCCCCAGCGCCAGAGCCAGAGCCAGAGCCAGAGCCGTTGCAGGACGGATGGGATCATGAGGCCAGTTGGATCACGAGCTTGGATGAGCCAAAGCCAGCGGGGCAAGCCGCTATCGCTCAAACCAGTCCGCCACCCCAGCCGACACGCTCACAAATCACCTGGCTGATCGCTTGCGGCGTGATGTTGCTGCTGTTCGCATGGCAAGTCATTGTGTCGCAAAGACATCTTCTGGCTGCTGAAGAGCCGAGCTTGAAACCTTGGCTGGAGGTGTTGTGCGCACCTTTGGCCTGTGAGGTGGAGTGGCCGCAAGAGCCGCATTCGATTCAAATCGAAAACACCAGCTTCAACGAAGATCCAGAAGGTGGTTATGCCCTCCAAATTCGCCTGCGCAACACGCAGCACCATCCCGTGGCCACACCGTACCTGGAGCTCAGCTTGATCGACTTGCAAGATCAAGTGGTGGTGCGTCGCGTGTTCTCGGTTCAAGAGATGGGCTTACCCGAGTCCTTGGCGGCTTTGCGCGACGCACGTGCCACGATCCATTTTGATTTGGATGCCAAAGTGAGTGACCATGTGTCTGGTTTTCACGCTTTGATTTTTTACCCTTGATTGAGAAAGTATTGATATGGCTTCGCTGATTTGTGGCTCGCTTGCATTTGACACCATCATGAGTTTTGAAGGACGCTTTGCTGAGCAAATCTTGCCAGACCAATTGCACATTTTGAATGTGTCGTTTTTGGTGCCCGCTTTGCGACGCGACTTTGGGGGCTGTGCGGGCAACATTGCCTACAGTTTGAAAATCTTGGGCGGGTCACCTTTGCCCATGGCGACACTGGGGACCGATGGCAGTGATTATTTTCAGCGGCTCAAAGACTTGGGCATTCCGACCGAGTTTGTGCACCAAGTCGAAGGCACGTACACCGCCCAAGCCATGATCATGACGGACCGTGACAACAACCAAATCACAGCCTTTCACCCCGGTGCCATGATGCAAGCGCACACCTTGCAGATTGAAAAGCGCAGCGACATCAAACTGGGCATCATCTCGCCCGATGGTCGTGACGCCATGCTGCAGCATGCCGAGCAATTCAAGAAAGCCGACATTCCTTTTGTGTTCGATCCAGGCCAGGGCCTGCCTATGTTTGACGGCTCCGAATTGGCGCACTTCATTGACCAATCGACGTGGGTCACCGTCAATGACTACGAGGGCAAGATGTTGTGCGACCGAACGGGCCTGAGCAGCGCAGACATTTCCCGCCGCGTTCAAGGCTTGATCGTCACGCTGGGTGCAGAGGGCTGCGACGTTTGGATCGATGGTGAAAAAACCTGGGTCCCCCCAGTCAAGGCTCAGGCGGTGGTCGATCCCACAGGCTGTGGAGACGCATGGCGCGGCGCTTTGTTGTTTGGCTTAGAGCAAGGCTGGTCACTGGCGAAATGCGCCGCTTTGGGCAATCAAGTGGGGGCACTGAAGATCGCCCAACGGGGACCGCAAAACTACACCCTTGAATCCTTGGCCATCGCTTGATCCCTTAACACGGCCCAACGGGCATGGGCAGTGGCGCTTGCACTGACTTGCAAGTGCTTGCGCTTAGAGGTCAGGCCGCGCACCAAGGTCACTTGGTTTTTAGGCACTTTGAGTGTTTCTGCCAGCCACACCGTCAAGGCTGTGTTGGCCTTGCCGTCTACCGGTGGTGCATGCAAGCGCACCCGCAAGGCGCCATCGTGCATACCATCGGCTTGGGTGCGTGATGCATTGGGAATCACGTGGATCTCCACCATCACCGCGCCATCTTTTTGTACGCGCATAAAACTCAATGTAGGCTGCGTCATGGCATCACATTCATTCACGCCATGAAAAAGCCCGAAGCCTTGCGACTTCGGGCTTGAGCTGACGGAAGAACCGTCACCACTGATCGTGAAATCAGGGCTTGCTGGCGGTCGGAAACGGCCACGCAGCTTGAGGGTTCAGCGTCGTCTGCGCAGGGGCAGCGGGTGCTTTCGCAGCTTTCTTGGCGGCTGGTTTTTTGGCGGCTTTCTTGGCAGCAGGCTTTTTAGCAGCTGGTTTCTTGGCAGCAGCTTTTTTCGCTACTTTTTTAGCAGCAACTTTTTTGGCTGCTGGCTTTTTAGCAGCTGCTTTTTTAGCAACAGGCTTCTTAGCAGCAACTTTTTTGGCTGCTGGCTTTTTAGCGGCTACTTTTTTAGCAACAGGCTTCTTAGCAGCAACTTTTTTAGCTGCTGGCTTTTTAGCTGCTACTTTTTTAGCGGCCGGCTTTTTAGCGGCTACTTTTTTGGCTGCGGGCTTTTTGGCCACAACAGCTTTCTTTGCGGGGGCCTTTTTAGCGGCCGGTTTTTTTGCAGTTGCCATTTTTATATTCTCCTAGATCAAGTTGAGATCATTGGGTGAAAAGCACTTCGCATCTGTTGGATGCATGCGAAGCGATTCATGGCGCTGGACCCGGGTCCAACCCCATGAACACAGTGAGTCAGACACACCACCTCGAATTGGGTGTTTGTGTGTGTGTCGGACAAATCGGTTGTCATCGTGTGTGTGGCATCAATCCCACGACAGAGCACCACCAGATTGGTACTCGATCACACGGGTTTCAAAGAAATTGCGTTCCTTTTTGAGGTCGATCATCTCGCTCATCCAGGGGAAAGGATTCTCTTCATTGGGAAACAGCTGCTCCAAACCAATCTGGGTGGCGCGGCGGTTGGCAATGTAGCGCAAGTAACCCTTGAACATGGAGGCATTCAAACCCAGCACACCGCGTGGCATGGTGTCTTCGGCATAGCGGTATTCGAGTTCCACCGCTTTCATGAACAAGTCCTTGATTTCTGCTTTGAAATCAGCGGTCCACAGATGTGGGTTTTCGAGCTTGATGGTGTTGATCAAGTCAATGCCAAAGTTGCAGTGCATAGACTCATCGCGCAAGATGTACTGGTACTGCTCGGCAGCACCTGTCATTTTGTTTTGGCGACCCAGTGCCAGAATTTGTGTGAAGCCCACGTAGAAGAACAAGCCTTCCATCAAGCATGCAAAAACAATCAAAGATTTCAACAGCGTTTGATCGGTTTCAGGTGTGCCCGTGTGGAAATTGGGATTCATGATCGCGTCAATGAACGGGATCAGGAATTCGTCTTTGTCACGGATTGACTTCACTTCATGGTAAGCGTTGAAGATTTCAGACTCGTCCAGACCCAAAGACTCCACAATGTATTGGTAAGCATGGGTATGGATAGCCTCTTCAAAGGCTTGACGCAACAAGAACTGACGGCATTCAGGCGCTGTGATGTGGCGGTAGGTGCCCAGCACGATGTTGTTGGCGGCCAAGGAGTCGGCCGTCACAAAGAAACCCAAGTTGCGCATCACCAAGCGGCGTTCGTCGTCACTCAGACCATTGGGGTCTTTCCACAACGCGATGTCGCGCGTCATGTTCACTTCTTGTGGCATCCAATGGTTGGCACAGGTCGCCAGGTATTTTTCCCAAGCCCACTTGTACTTAAAGGGAACCAGTTGGTTCACATCGGTCTGACCATTGATGATGCGCTTGTCAGCTGCATTGACGCGTCGTTCGCTAGATGCAGCACTCGAAGGCGCAGGCGCCATCGGCGCGGTTGCACCGTCGTTCAAGGTGCGTACTGAAGCGACGGGTGCTGCAGAAAGAGGCGGGAGTTCCATCGAGCGGGCAGAGATGCCGCTGGCGAGTGGTGATGGCGATGAGGGCTTGACTTCTTCGTCCCAGGTCAACATAGAAAATTTTCCAATACGCTAATTATGAATGCAACGAAGAGAAACGCAAAGCGTTCCTTCACTTCGTTGCAGATTTGTGTTGCTCAATTGCAAAAAATCACTGGCACGATTCGCAGGTGGGATCGTCCACGCCACAGAATTTGATGTCGGTGGCAGGGATTGCATTCATCTGTGCTTGTGCCGCAGCCGCAGCTGCTTCGAGTGCACTCATGCCACTGTTGCTCACGCCGCTGGACGACACTGCATTGTGTGAACCCGCTTGCACGGTAGATTTCTCGACTTGTTGAGCACTGGATGTGCGCAGGTAGTAGGTGGTCTTCAAGCCACGCAGCCAGGCAAGTTTGTAGGTCTCGTCCAGCTTCTTGCCCGATGCACCCGCCATGTAGATGTTGAGGGACTGTGCTTGGTCAATCCACTTTTGGCGACGTGCCGCAGCTTCTACCAACCAGGTCGCCTCGACTTCAAATGCGGTGGCATACAAGGCTTTGATTTCTTGTGGCACGCGGTCAATGGGACGCAAGGAGCCGTCGAAGTGTTTCAAGTCCATCACCATCACATCGTCCCACAAGCCTAGGCGCTTCAAGTCGCGCACCAAGTAGCCATTGATCACGGTGAATTCGCCGGACAAGTTGGACTTGACCGAGAGGTTGCCAAAGCAAGGCTCAATCGAGGCGTCCACGCCAATGATGTTGGAGATGGTGGCCGTGGGGGCAATGGCCACGCAGTTGGAGTTGCGCATGCCGTCTTGAGCGATCTTTTTGCGCAGAGCATCCCAGTCCAAGGTCGCTGAGCGGTCGACTTCGACATAACCACCGCGCTCTTTGGCCAGCATGTCCAAAGTGTCCAGAGGCAACAGGCCACGGTCCCACAACGAACCTTTGTAGCTGGAGTACTTGCCACGCTCTTTGGCCAATTCGGTGGACGCCCAGTAGGCGTAGTAGCAAATGGCTTCCATCGATGTGTCGGCGAATTCCACGGCCGCTTGTGATGCATAAGGAATGCGCATCTCGTACAAGCTGTCTTGGAAAGACATCACGCCCAAACCCACAGGGCGGTGGCGCAGGTTGGAGTCACGCGCTTTTTTGACCGCGTAGTAGTTGATGTCGATCACGTTGTCGAGCATGCGCATGGCCACGTTGATGGTGCGCTTGAGTTTGTCGTGGTCGATTTCTTTGCCGTTGGGGCCGTCTTTCAAATGCTGCGAGAGGTTCACTGAACCCAGGTTACACACCGCGGTTTCGGTGTCGCTGGTGTTGAGCGTGATCTCGGTGCACAGGTTGGACGAGTGCACCACACCTGCGTGCTGTTGGGGTGAACGTACATTGCACGCATCTTTGAAGGTGATCCAAGGATGACCGGTTTCAAACAGCATGGAGAGCATCTTGCGCCACATATCGGTGGCTTGCACGGTTTTGCTGGGTTTGATTTCGCCGCGACGAGCCTTTTCTTCGTAAGCCACATAGGCTTTCTCGAACGCTGATCCGAACAGGTCATGCAGATCAGGCACATCGGAAGGGGAGAACAAGGTCCACTCGCCCTTTTCCATCACGCGACGCATGAACAAATCAGGAATCCAATTGGCCGTGTTCATGTCGTGGGTGCGTCGGCGGTCGTCGCCGGTGTTCTTGCGCAACTCCAAGAACTCTTCAATGTCCAAGTGCCATGTTTCCAAATAGGTACACACCGCACCCTTGCGTTTGCCACCTTGGTTCACAGCCACAGCCGTGTCGTTGACCACTTTCAGGAACGGCACCACGCCTTGCGATTCGCCGTTGGTGCCTTTGATGTGACTGCCCAAGGCGCGAACGCGCGTCCAGTCATTGCCCAATCCGCCGGCAAATTTGGACAGCAGGGCGTTTTCTTTGATCGATTCGTAAATGCCGTCCAAATGGTCAGGCACCGTAGTCAGGTAGCAGCTGGAGAGTTGTGAGCGCAAGGTGCCGCTGTTGAACAATGTCGGTGTGCTCGACATGAAGTCGAAAGACGACAGTACTTCATAGAACTCAATCGCGCGGGCTTCACGGTCAATTTCGTCCAGTGACAGGCCCATTGCCACGCGCATGAAGAAGGCTTGTGGCAGTTCGATGCGTTGTTTGCGCACGTGCAAAAAGTAACGGTCGTACAGGGTTTGCAGGCCCAGGTAATCAAACTTCAAATCACGATCGGCTTTGAGTGCTTGGCCCAAGCGCGCCAAGTCGAATTGCAGCAAACGCTCGTCGAGCAAGTCGTTGTCGACCCCTTTTCGGATGAATTGAGGGAAATACTCGGCGTAATGTTGACCCATGTCTGAATGGGCTACTTCTTGACCGAGCACTTCGCGCACGATGGTGTGCATCAGCAAACGGGCGGTGGCGTAGGTGTAGTCAGGGTCTTTTTCAATCAGGGTGCGCGTGGCCAAGATGGCGGCTTTGTACACCTCGTCCATGGGCACGCCGTCATACAGGTTGCGCATGGTCTCTGCCAAGATAGGGTCCGGTTTGACATCGGCGCCCAAGCCCATGCAGGCATCCTGAATCAAGCTTTGCAGATGATCCATGTCAAGGGGGACACGTTGTCCACCTTCCATCACATGAAGCGCTGGCACAGCTGGGCTGTGTTGTTCTTTGATGTGCGCGCGTTCTTGTGTACGGCGCTCACGGTACAGCACGTAAGCGCGGGCAATTTCATGGTGGCCTCCGCGCATCAAGCCCAACTCGACTTGGTCTTGCACGTCTTCAATGTGGAAGGTGCCACCACCTGGGCGTGAACGCATCAGCGCACGCACCACCGCTTGGGTGAGTGCATCCACCACTTCACGAACGCTGGCCGACGCCGCCCCTTGGGTGCCGTGCACAGCCAAAAACGCTTTCATCATCGCCACAGCAATTTTGGCTGGCTCAAACGGCACCACAGCACCATTGCGACGAATGATTTGGTAATGGGCCAGCATGGAGACACTGTCCAAAGCGACGCGATCTTGTGGCGCGGGCATGGGGCTTGTGCTGGCTGTCTGTGGCGCGTTTTCAGCGATTTGCATGACGGTGTTTATCCTTGTGATTGATTGACATTGTGTGGGGCGTGGCATGACGCGTGTCGGTCTGCCGTATTGCCTCTGGTGCGTGATGTGCTCAAACCACGTCACCAACAAGGCACACTATATCTGGTGTTGGGGTGGCCTTCAAGACGCTACGGGTAGTGTTTTCATGGACAAATGCGGCTCAGGGTGATTTTCCAAGCCAGCCCTTGGGTGCTTGATTTTTTGACATGCAATTGAAACCCAAGGCACATGCGGTTGTTCAAATAAAACCCAGAATCCATGCCACTTTTGAGCAAGTTTGGCGTGCCAAAGCCCGTCGTTTCAAGAGATGCAAAAAACCCAATCCAGTGATGCCCCGCTTGGGTGCATGCGAGACGGCCTAAGATTTTTTTTCTTCGATCGAAGAAAGAAAAGTATTTTGGGGAAAACACCGATCAGCCCAGCCCAAACGCTGTTGCAAAAAGCGCCAATCAAAGCCGGGTCCAGGGTCTTGTTTTCGTCCGGGTGCCACATGCTCGTGTCCCGCCAAATGGGCGATGGGGTAATGTTGTGCGATGGCCTGTATCAGTTTTCCCAGTGTTTCATACTGGGCAGGTTCAAAAATTTGACCATCCAGTCCTTCGAGCTCAATGCCAATCGAGTCGTTGTTGCAATCGTCGCGGCCCCGATAGTGGGATCGCCCCGCGTGCCAAGCGCGGTCATCGCAGCTCACGAACTGGATCAATTCACCATGGCGTCGAATGAAAAAATGTGCGGACACCTCCATTCCACGAATTTGCGCAAAGTAGGGGTGAGCCTCCCAATCCAGTGAGTTGGTAAACAGGGCGGGCACTTGGGGCCCCCCGTACTCACCTGGGGGGAGGCTGATGGCATGGATCACCACCAAATCCACCTCGCCGCCCATGGGGCGTGGCCCAAAGTTGGGGGAGTGCATGTGTTGCGCGTCTTGGAACCAGCCTTGGCGCCACAGCGAGACGGCGCTCATTCGCTGGCCCTCATGCTTCTCTCAGCTGGCGATGCGCCTCGCTGCAATACACCGCTTGTTGACCGGCCACCGCATCGTCGCTGGGCACATGGGCCCCACAGTGTGCACAAGTCACCATGGCTTGAGGCCCCGAGGGCTTGCTTTGTTGTGCGCTTTTATGGTCAGGTCGTTGTTTGCGAAT
Source organism: Limnohabitans sp. (assembly GCF_046052825.1). Classification (GTDB taxonomy): domain Bacteria; phylum Pseudomonadota; class Gammaproteobacteria; order Burkholderiales; family Burkholderiaceae_C; genus Limnohabitans. The sequence goes on along the minus strand of NZ_JAVLFP010000104.1, from coordinate 51,541 downwards.
CCACCAGATACCGGCCAACACCATCACCAGCAAGATCAGGTACTTCATAGGCTTCTGCCCAACACCACTTCCAGCACAAAGCGAGAACCGGCATAGCCCAGCAACAGCAAGCCTGAGCCGATGTAGAGCACGCGCACCGCGGTGCGGCCTCGCCAACCAAAACGGTTGCGTCCAATCAGCAACGCCGCAAAGGTCAACCAAGACAAGACAGAAAACACCGTTTTGTGGTTCCAGCGCCAAGCAGCTTGTTCGCCATACAGGCTGTCACCAAACAACCAACCTGCGGCCAAGGTGGCCGTTAGCAAGGCAAATCCGCCGGAAACAAAGCGAAACGTCAGGCGTTCCAGCGTCAACAAAGGCAGGCCGATGTGGGTATCGGCGCCAAGGCGCATGTTCTTTTCTGCCCGGGTCATCAACCACGCGTGGAACACAGCGGCGGCAAACAAACCGTAGGAGGCAATGCCCAGCGCCCAATGCATGGGCAACCAAGGCGATGCCGCGACGTGCAATGGAGCGCCCGGAAACAGGGCGGCCAACAGCACCACCACGGCACCCAAGCTGGCCAATGTCCAGCGGATGCGCAACTGTGGGAACCAATGCTGCTCCAACAAATAAAAAGTGAACATCAACCAAGCGGTCACCGACAAAGCGGGCGCAAAACCAAAGCGGGCAAAACCCTCTTGCGCACCAAACAAGGCAAACACCAAGCCTAAGCCGTGCAAGACCCAAGGCATCACCAACAAACGATGTCCCGTGGAAGGCGCAATGCGCGGGCCCATCAGCGCTGTCAAGGCATACGCTGCCGCTGTGGGCACTCCAAGCCACAGGGTGTGTGGGACGTCGCTGGCTAAAATCATGTCGCAAGTTTAGCGTTTTGCTCGACCCACAGACCCAACTCACTTTGGGGTTATCGATGGCTTCCACCCTCACCGACAAACTCTCACGCCTGGTCAAACACATCAGCGGACAGGCCCGCATCACCGAAAGCAACGTCGCCGACATGTTGCGCGAGGTGCGCATGGCCTTGCTCGAGGCCGACGTGGCCTTGCCCGTGGTGCGCGACTTCATTGCCCGCGTGAAAGAAAAGGCTTTGGGCCAAGAAGTCATTGGCTCACTGCAACCAGGCCAGGCCTTGGTGGCCATCGTCAACCAAGAGTTGGCCGCCACCATGGGCGAGGGGGTGAGCGACCTCAATTTGGCGGCACAACCACCCGCCGTCATCCTGATGGCGGGCTTGCAGGGCGCGGGTAAAACCACCACCACCGCCAAGCTGGCGCGCTGGCTGATCAACCAGCGCAAAAAGAAAGTGCTCACCGTCTCTGGTGACGTGTACCGTCCAGCCGCCATTGAGCAGTTGAAAACCGTGACGGCACAAGCTGGGGCCGAATGGTTCCCCAGCAGCCCCGATCAAAAACCCGAAGACATTGCGCGTGCGGCGCTCGACTATGCGCGCAAACATTACTTTGATGTGCTGCTGGTCGACACGGCGGGCCGCTTGGCCATTGACGAAGCGCTGATGCAAGAAATCAAAACCTTGCACAGTGTGCTCAACCCGGTGGAGACCTTGTTCGTGGTCGACGCCATGCAGGGTCAAGACGCCATCAACACGGCCAAAGCCTTCAAAGAAGCCTTGCCGCTCACCGGCATTGTGTTGACCAAACTCGACGGCGACTCACGCGGTGGTGCTGCGTTGTCGGTGCGCCAAATCACCGGCGCGCCCATCAAGTTTGCAGGTACCAGCGAAAAACTCGATGGCCTGGAACTCTTCGATGCCCAACGCCACGCCGGTCGCGTCTTGGGCATGGGTGACATCTTGGCCTTGGTCGAGCAAGTCACGGCCGGTGTCGACATGGAGGCCGCGCAAAAGCTGGCCGACAAAGTCAAACGCGGCGACGCTTTTGACTTGAACGACTTCTTGTCCCAAATTCAGCAGATGCGCTCCATGGGTGGCTTGTCGAGCCTGATGGACAAATTGCCCACTCAGATGGCGGCCAAAGCCAGCGAAGTCGACATGACCCGCGCCGAAAAAGACATCGGTCGCAAGCAGGGCATCATCCACAGCATGACCGCGCTGGAGCGCCGCAAACCCGACCTCATCAAAGCCACCCGCAAACGTCGCATCGCTGCTGGTGCTGGGGTTCAAGTGCAAGACGTCAACCGCCTGCTCAAAGAATTTGAGCAAATGCAAGACATGATGAAAAAAATGCGCGGTGGTGGCCTCATGAAAATGATGAAGCGCATGGGTGGCATGAAAGGCATGCCCGGCATGGGCGGGGGCGGCTTCCCCGGCATGCGCTGAGCACCACACCCCCAAGCGCTGGCCTGGTGACTGCTGATGTGACCAGCAGCACAGGCCCAAGAATCAGTACTGGCTGGCCGGTAAATCCACCTGCATCCCGTCCATCGCCTCGGTCAGCCTGATCTGACACGACAAACGGCTGTTGGCCTGGCGTGTGCAGGCAGCAAAGTCGAGCATGCCGTCTTCGTCGTCGCTCATGGCGGGCAACTGGCTCAGCTAGGGTTCGCGCACCATCACATGGCAGGTGGCGCAGGTCAGGGTGCCGCCGCAGTCGGCGGCCACGCCCTCGATATCGGCTGACACAGCCGCCTTCATCAAGCTGTGCCCGGGTTTGGCCTCGATGGTGGTGCCTTGCGTGTCTTGGGCATGGTTGAAGAGGGTGATGCGAATCATCAAAATGGTCCTTGTGCGTGTTGTCAGATGCGGCTGAAATATTCTCGGCGCTGAAACTCTAGCGTGTCTTCGGCGGCTTCAAAGCGCTGCTGCTCCGACTGTTTGATGCGGCTGTAGTAGCGCACAAACGCATCGCCAAACCCTTGCGCCATGGCCGCATCGGCTTGAAAGGCGTTCAAGGCCTCGCCCAAATGGCTCGGAATGCGTGTGCTGCCTGTGTCGTCGACGGGCAGGGTTTGATACGGCGCTTCGGTGGCCAGCGGCGGCATGCGCTGTTGCGCCATGCCTGCCAAGCCCGCGTGAATTTGCGAGGCCATGTACAGATAGGGGTTGGCAGCGGGTTCGCCCAAACGGTTTTCAATCCGTGTGGCAGGGTCGCCCGCCTGGCCCACCACGCGCAACATGGCGCCACGGTTGTCGCGTCCCCACACAATGGCCTGTGGGGCCAAGGCGTTGGGTTGAAAACGTCCGTAGCCATTGGCCGTGGGCGTGCACAGCAGCGTGCTGCCTTGGGCATGGTCGAGCAAGCCTGCCAAATAATGCGCCCCCAAGTCGGACAGCGTGTGCCGTGCGTCATGGGCCTGGGTGTGGGTTGCCGCCTCGTCGCGCATCAGCACATTACGCCCGTCGCTCAAGCGCACCAGCGACTGATGCAAATGCCAGCCGCTGGACATGATGTGTTGAAACGGGGGGCGGCACATGAAGGTTGCGTGGTAGCCCGCACGTCGCAGCGCTTGGCGCACCCCATTGCGAAACAGCACCATGTTGTCGGCAGCCGTCAGTGCGTCCGTGGCACTGAACACCGCTTCCACTTGGCTGGGCCCGAACTCAATTTCCAACGACAACAAAGGCAGCCCCAAGCCTTGCGCGGTGCGCTGCACGATGCGCAGCGGCTCCTCGCATTGGTCCATGTCGTGCTCGGACAGCAGGCGGTAGCCCGGGTGAATCATGCGCACCGCTGGCGCACGGCCTGGCCAAGCGGCCAAGTCGGGGTCAAGGTCTTTGCCCTGCGTGGCGTCTTGCAAGCGGTAAATGTGAAATTCAATTTCCAGGCCGCACTTGAGCCCTAAACCCTGCTCAGCCAAACGAGCGAGTGCGCTTTGCAATTGGTGGCGGCTGTCCAGCGCCACAGGCTGTGCGTTGGGAAACCAAGGCTGGCATTGCAGCCAAGCGGTGTTGTCCACCCACGGCAAGATGTGCAGGCTGTCCGGGTCGGGCATCAGCAGCAAGTTGCTGGCAAATTCAAAGCCCGGCAACTCATCGCTGATGCTGGCTTCAAACACCTTGAACGCGGTGCGGTCTGAGGTGTCTTTGAGCAGCAAGGTGCTCACCATGCCCACCCCGTGGTGCAGTGCTTCAATGGCGGCTTCGGTCACCAAGGTTTTGCAGCGTGTCACGCCGTGCACATCGCACCAGGCCAAGCGCACCAGCTCGATGTCGCTGGCGCGCAGCAGCTGTGTGGTGCGGGCCACCGCCGCTTGCCATGCTGGCGTGTCTAAGCCACAGCGTGTGGCAAAGCGGCTCATGCATTCACCTGGGGATGGAGGTTTTCGGCGTCGGTGGAGGCTGAGGTCAGTGCCGCAGGCCAAGGCGCGCCGGCACGCTTGGCCTCTACGGCGCGCTGCCACCAGGCTTGCCAGTCGTGCGCGGGGGCAATGCCGTCCACCGTGTCGGGGCCGATGCGTTGGCTCGCCACCTCGGCTTGCGCCAAGCCGGGTGGCAGCTTGCCCGCAGCCACATCGTCAATCGCTTGCAACAGCGTGCGGCGGTTGGCCATGATGGCTTTGTCACTGGTGCCCAGGTGCTCTCGCGTGCGGTCTTGAATTGGCCCCATGCTTTCGCAAGCCCATTGGTCATGCACATTGATGTCGTTCTCGCCCATGCCCAGGAAAGTGCGCGTCATTTGTTCTTGCGGGTCAAACCCCCACTGGTTGTGGCGGCCTGATTTGGGTGTGTAGTCGGGCAAATCAATCGCTTGCAAACGTTGGTTGCGCATGGCCTCTTTGTCCACCGGGCCCTCAAAACTGGTGAACACCGAATACCAATACGTGTGCGTGTCATCCACCGGCACATGCATCTGCGTGATGGTCATGGTCTCGGAGAGCGGAATCACAAAGGTGTGCGGAAAAATCGCATTCGTCACCCGCACATGGGTCAAGGCCTCGGTCATCGGGCGCAGGCTGGTCAAGCGCATGCCAAACGGCATGGCTTCCACACTGATCTGGGGTTGGTCAAACTCGCGCATCACCCGGGTCATGGGCCAGCGCTGTCCCTCAATCTCACCAGCGCTGGCACCGCGAAACTGTTTGCCATAGGTGTCGTCCAGTGATTCGTCGTTGAAAAACCGGTGCAAGAACGAGGCATGCGCGGGGTCCACCCCCACCTCAAAGGCCTGCAACCAGTTGCACTGCCACAAACCTTTGAAGGCAAAGGTGTGGCTGTTGGGGGCGGTGAAACAGTCGAGCGCTGGAAACGGCGGTGGCGTGACGTCTTGCGGTCCGAACCAGCCAAACAAAATCCCGCTGCGCTCCACCAACGGGTAGCTGCGTTGCTTCACATGCGTGCACAGCTTGCTGCCCGTGGGCTCGGCCGGGGTCTCGGTGCATTGGCCGGTCACATCAAATTTCCAGCCGTGAAACGGGCAGCGCAGGCCATCTCCTTCGTTGCGGCCAAACGCCAGGTCGGCACCCCGGTGCGGGCAGTCGCGGTCGAGCAGGCCAAACACGCCTTGCGCGTTTTTGAACAACACCAAGTCTTGTCCCAACACCCGCACCGCTTTGACTGGGCGCACGCCCATGCGTGCATCCAGCGTGGGGTTGAACTCGTCCACCAGCGCCACCGGTTGCCAGTAGTGGCGCATCACATCGCCACACGGTGTGCCCGGGCCAATGCGCGTGACGCGCTCGTTGAGTTCTGCTTTCATGGCTTGCCTCTGTGTCTTGGTATGCGCTCTTTATACAACGCAGGCGCTGATGCTTTTTTGACTTGGCACAGCCCGCGTGCACGTGGGCGACAGCACAATACGCCCATGACGCATCTGTTGTTTGTGTACGGCACCTTGTTGCCTGGCTTGTGTCGCCATGAGGTGATGCAAGGCGCACGCCCTGTGGGCGCTGCGCAGGTGCCAGGCAGTTTGTTTGACTTGGGCGCTTACCCCGCGCTGGTGGGCGGTGCAGGCCAAGTGCAAGGCCAAGTGTTTGAGGTGGACGACGCCATGCTGGTGCGCTTGGACGAGGTGGAGTCCTACCAGCCCGAACGCCCCGAGCGATGCGAATACCTGCGCGAACGCATGGCGGTTGACCTGAGCGATGGCCGCCGCTTGCAAGCGTGGACCTATGTGTACAACCGCAGCCTAGAAGGCTGTGTGCCGATCCCGCACGGCGACTACCTGCGGTATTTGAAAGACACGGGCTACACCCCGACGTGGTGAGCCCCACGTCGGCTGGCTTTCACACCGTTTCTTTGACCAACACCTGCCCACGCAGCGAATGCGGATAGGCTTCGCTGATCGTCACATCGATCATTTGACCGAGCAAGCGTTCCGAGTTGGGGCCGCCCGCAAAGTTGACGATGCGGTTGCACTCGGTGCGGCCCATCAGCTCGGTGGCATCTTTGCGCGACCAGCCTTCCACCATGATGCGTTGGGTCGAGCCCACGCGCTGCACGTTGATGGCGCGCACGTTGTCGTCGATGATTTTTTGCACTTCTTGCAAGCGACGCAGCTTCACGCTGTGCGGTGTGTCATCGTGCAAGTTGGCAGCCGGTGTGCCGGGGCGTGGGCTGAAGATGAAGCTGAACGAGTTGTCGTAATACACATCGTGCATGAGCTTGATGAGCTTTTGATGGTCTTCTTCGGTCTCACCGGGAAAGCCCACAATGAAGTCGCTGCTCATGGCCATGTCGGGGCGAATGGCGCGCAGTTTGCGCACCGTGCTCTTGTATTCCATCGCGGTGTAGCCGCGTTTCATGGCCATCAAAATGCGGTCGCTGCCGTGCTGCACGGGCAAATGCAAATGGCTCACCAGTTGGGGCACCTTGGCGTACACATCGATCAAGCGTTGTGTGAACTCATTGGGGTGGCTGGTCGTGTAGCGGATGCGCTCCACGCCTGGAATTTCAGCCACATACTCAATCAGCAAGGCAAAGTCGGCGATCTCTGCGGTGCCGCCCATCACACCCCGGTAGGCGTTGACGTTTTGTCCCAGCAGCGTGATCTCTTTCACGCCCTGCGCGGCCAGGCCCGCCACTTCCACCAGCACATCGTCAAACGGACGGCTCACTTCTTCGCCACGGGTGTAGGGCACCACGCAGTAGCTGCAATATTTGCTGCACCCTTCCATGATGCTCACATACGCGCTGCCACCTTCCACGCGGGCGGGGGGCAAGTGGTCGAATTTTTCAATCTCGGGAAAGCTGATGTCCACCTGAGGCCGCATCTGCGACTCACGTTGGTTCAGCAACTCGGGCAAGCGGTGCAGGGTTTGCGGGCCAAACACCACATCCACATAAGGCGCGCGCGCAATGATGGCGTCGCCCTCTTGGCTGGCCACACAGCCACCCACCGCAATCTTGACGCCTTTGGCCTTGAGGTGTTGCACCCGGCCCAGGTCAGAAAACACTTTCTCTTGCGCTTTCTCGCGCACCGAACAGGTGTTGAACACAATCAGGTCGGCCAGTTCGGGGTCATCGGTTTTTTCGTAGCCATCGGACTGCCCAAGCACATCGGCCATCTTGTCCGAGTCGTACTCGTTCATTTGGCAACCGAAGGTTTTGATAAAGACTTTGCGGCTCATGCGTGAGCCTCCCCGAGGGGGCAAGTGCAGCGTTTCATGGGGTTCATCCAGAGGCTGTTGAAGAAGACCGCCATTGTAGGTGCGGCCTGCTTGTGTGGGCTTTGCCATGGACCGCAAGCGGCCATGCCCCTTGGCAGGCGTTGCACACGCACTTGCGCACGCACCCACGGATTCACTCACTCAAGCTGGGCATCGCCTGGGGTGCGTGGATGCCCGCCAGTGTTCACGCCCCGCGTGCGCGTGCCACCGCGTGTTCAGCCGCCAAATAGCCAAAGGTCAAGCCCGGGCCGATGGTGATGCCAGGGCCCGGATAGGCCCCGCCCATGATCGAGTGCATGTCGTTGCCACAGGCGTACAAGCCCGCGATGGGCGTGCCTTGGGCGTCCAGCGCACGGGCATGCACATCGGTGCGCAAACCCGTGGCCGCACCAATGTCACCTGGGTACAAACGCAGGGCATAAAAAGGCGCTTGCGTGAGCGGGCCCAAACAGGGGTTGGGGCCGTCCCAGCTGGCGTCGCCGTTGGCGCGTTGGTAATCGGTGGTGCCACGCGCAAACGCGGTGTCTGTGCCTTGGGTTGCCATGGCATTGAATTCGCGCACCGTGGCTTCCAGCGTGCCGGGGTGCATGCCGAGTTTTTGTGCCAACTCGCTCAAGCTGTGGGCTTGCGTCAAGTAGCCATCGGCCAAGAACGGTGCCAGGCCACCACCACCTGGGCGCACCATGCCCATGCCATAGCGCTTCAAGGCTGCGGCGTCGGCCAGCAACCAGGCTGGCACGCTGGGCGCGTGGGGGTGGGCTTGCTGCATCGCCATGCCAAACAGGTGGTACGAGGTCGATTCGTTGACAAACCGTTCGCCCGCTTGGTTCACCGTCACCATGCCGGGCTTGCCGCGGTCCATCACAAAGTGGGGAAACACGGCAGTGCTGCCATCGGCACGCTGGCGGGTCGACACCGGGGCCCAGAAGGCATGGCTCATGCCGCCGGTGCCAAAGCACGCACCTGCCGCCAGCGCCAAGTCTTGCGCCGAGCCGGTGTGGCCCGGCGCACCGGGGCACCAACGCACATCGGCACCGGGCAACATTTCGCCGCGTTTTTGCGGGTGGCGGTTGAAGCCGCCACTGGCCATCACCACGCCGCCCTTCACGCGCACGGTGCGTTGCACATCGTCTTGGCGCAGCACCACCGCTTGTATGGCGTCGCCCTCTTTCACCAGTCGTTCCACCTGGGTGTGTGTGACGATGTTCACCCCGCGTTGCAGCAGCGAATACAACAGCCGTGCGATCAGGGCATTGCCCATCACCAAGCGTGTGCCCCGTCCCCACAACAGTTTGTCCAAAGCGTGGCGCACGATGATGCGGGTTGCATAGGCGAACGAGGTCCAAGACTGCGTGAGCTTGAGCAAGTGACCAATGTCGTCGCGGTCCACCATCATGCCGCCGAGCACGGTGAATTCAGGAATCGGCGGGCGAATCAGCTTCAACGCCGCACCCAACCGGCGGCCATCAAACGGCATGGGTTCAATCGCACGGCCGCGCAACACCGAGCCTTCCAGCTCCGACAGGTAGTCCGGGTGCAAGGTGCGCACTTGGTACTGCACTTCGGTGTGGGCTTCTAAGGTCGCCACGGCTTTCGCGCCATGGTCGACAAACGCGTGGCGCAAGGCAGCGTCTGCCTTGTCGCCCACCGCGTGGTTCAAAAAGGTTTTGGCGCGCTCGGGCGTGTCGCCAGGTTCCACCGCCAAGCCCTTGGCCGTGCCAGGGACCCAACTGGTGCCTGCCGATAAAGCGGTGGTGCCGCCCAGGTAGTCGGTGCTTTCCACCAACAGCACGCGTGCGCCTTGCAGCGCCGCAAACAAGGCCGATGACATGCCCGCCCCGCCAGCGCCGATGACCAGCACATCCACGCTGGCGTCCTCGCTGAATTGGTCGAGTTGGGTGTTCGGTGGGGTGCTGGGAGACCAGGTACTCATGGCGTGGGCGTGCTTTCCAACAAAAATTGCACCATCAAATCGCGCACTTGCGCAAACATGTCAGCACCCGTCAGGGTACGGCAGCCTTGCTGGCGTGCAGCGGCAATCCAAGGCGACACCGCTGGGGCGGTGATCACGCAGCCCGCGAACGCCGTGCTGCTGAGGCCTTGCACCTCCAGGGGCAAGGGGTCGGTGTCTTTCATGCCAATCGGCGTGGCGTTGATGGCGATGTCAAAGCCTGCGGGGTTGGGGCTACCCGCTGTCACATGGGCTGTCCCTAAGCTGGCCAGTCGCGCCACCAAGGTGTCGCGTCGTGTGGTGTCGGGGTCGTGGATGGCCAGCTCGCGCACACCCGCCATCACCAAGCCGTGGGCAATGGCCGATCCCGCGCCTCCTGCGCCCACCAGCAAAGCGGTCTGGCCTTGCGGGTCACAGCCCTTCAAGCGCATGGCTTGCACATAGCCCAGGCCATCGAACATGTCGCCATGCCAGCTGCCGTCGGCATTGCGGCGTAGGGTGTTGACGGTTTTCAAAAACTCGGCGCGCGGCGAGGCCGTGGCGCACAGGCTGTAGCAGTCAAACTTGTGGGGCACGGTCACGATCACGCCGTCCACATTGCGCGATTGGGACACACCGTCCAACCACGCCGCCAAGTTGGCGGTGGGCACATGGGCCGGAACGCAAATGGCGTCGCGACCGGCTTGCTCAAACGCCTGGGTCACGCCAAACGGTGATTTGACTTGGGCGATCGGGTCCCCCACGATGAAATGCACCCGGGTGGCGCCACTGAAGTTGTCGAGCATGTCTGAACTCAGAAATTGGAAACAGGCTGATTATAGTTAAAAGTGGAATATCATTCAACTATTGAATTTAATTCTGAAAATCGCTAGACTGCCCTCCAGCCCCTCACCTCAGAACGGTTGCACAACGATGAACGGTGTCCTTGAACGAACCCTTGGCCTATTGGAGCTGCTCAGCGCCCATGGCGAAGGCATGGAGCTGGCGGCCATGGCCGACCAGCTCCATATCCCGCGCAGCGCGGTGCACCGCTTGTTGGCGGATTTGATCCGCTGTGGCTATGTGCGCCAAACCCGCGACCACGGCGACTACGTGCTCACCACCAAGCTGGTGTCGATGGGCCTGAGCTTTTTGAGCAACACCGGCATCGTCGACGTGGCCCAGCCCCTGCTCGACCGCTTGGCCGAGATTTCGGGTGAGCTGGTGCGTTTGTCGGTGGTCGACGGCGAGCGGCTGACCTGGGTGGCCCGCGCCCAAGGGGCCCGCCAAGGCCTGCGTTACGACCCCGACATGGGCAACGACGCCCGCTTGAGCTGTTCGGCCTCGGGCTTGGCTTGGCTCATGGCCTTGCCTGATGACGCCGCCTTGGCCTTGGTCTCCAAACAAGGCTTGGGCCTGCCCGCCGACTACGGCCCCAACGCCCCCACCAGCTTGCAGGCGGTGTTGGACCAACTGCAGGCAGCCCGCACGCGTGGCTACAGCCTCACGCAAGAAACCTTCACGGCGGGCCTCAACGCCATGGCCGCGCCCGTGCGCCTGAACGGCCAGCCGCCCATGGGCATCTTGACCATCGCCGGGCCCACGGTGCGCTTCACCGAAGCGCGCATGCTGGCCTTGGGTGACGAACTGCAATCGTTCGCGGCGCAACTGGCCGCAGCCAGTGGGGCGTCGCCCTTCTTCAACCAACGCGCTTCGGCGAAAGATCGCCAGCCGATCTACGCGCCTTAAACGCCGATGACGCCTTCACACCCCCCGTCAGACGCGGCCACCACCACCTGCGACCTGTTGGTCGTGGGTTCGGGTGCGGGCGCGCTGTCGGCTGCTGTGACGGCGGCGCACTTGGGGCTCAAAGTCATCGTGGTCGAAAAAGACCCGCAGTACGGCGGCACCACCGCCTGGTCGGGCGGTTGGATGTGGATTCCGCGCAACCCGCTGGCGCTGGCCGCTGGCATCGCCGAGCCTTTGGAAAAACCGCTGTCGTACCTGCGCCATGAACTGGGTGCGCAATTTGACGAGACCCGTGCGCTGGCCTTTTTGACCCACGCCCCGAGCATGGTGCGGTTCTTTCAACAGCACACGGCCTTGCAGTTTGTCGACGGCAACAGCATTCCCGACTTCCATGGCCGCAGCCCCGACGCGGCCACCGGGGGCCGCTCGGTGTGTGCCGCGCCTTTTGATGGGCGTGCGCTGGGTCAGCGCATCGCGCAACTCAAACCGCCGCTGCCCGAGACCACGCTGTGGGGCATGGGCATTGCGTCGGGCGCCGACCTGCGGCATTTCTTCAACAGCCTGCGCAGTTGGGCCTCATTCGCCCACGTCACCCGCCGCGTTGTGCGCCATGTGCGTGACCTGCTCTGGCATGGCCGAGGCATGCAGTTGGTCAACGGCAACGCCTTGGTCGCCGCCTTGGCCAAGTCGGCCTTCGATGCCGGCGTGGACCTGCGCGTCAACAGCCCCGTGGTGCGTTTGCTCACGCAAGGGCAGGGTGATGCGCTGCGCGTGTGCGGTGCCGTGGTGCGCACGCCGCAAGGCGAACAGGGGGTGCATGCGCGACGCGGGGTGGTGCTGGCCACGGGCGGCTTTCCGCACGACCCTGAACGCAAACGCGCCTTGCTGCCACACGATCCGCAAGGCGACGCGCATTTCTCAGCCGCCTCGCGTGGCAACACCGGCGACGGTTTGCGCTTGGGCGAAAGCCTGGGTGCGGTGGTGGCCAACGACCTGCGCCAAGCGGCTGCCTTGGCACCGGTGTCCTTGGTGCCCCAAGCCGATGGCAGCGTCACCCACTTTCCGCATTTGATTGAGCGCGCCAAGCCCGGGCTGATCGCGGTCACGCGCTGGGGCCAACGCTTCACCAACGAGGCCGACGCGTACCACGACGTCATGCAAAGTCTGATTCAGGCTTTGCCAGCGGGCGAGCCCGTGCAAGCGTGGCTGCTGTGCGACCACCGCTTCATCCGCCGCTGGGGCTTGGGTGCGGTCCAACCGGCTCCCATGCCGTTGGCTCAGTGGCTGGCCAATGGCTACTTGCAACGCGGTGCCAGCTTGCAAGAACTGGCCGAGCGGTGCGGCATTCAGGCCGACACCTTGCAAGCCACGGTGGCGCGCTACAACGTGATGGCCCACACCGGCAGCGACGCCGAGTTTGGCAAAGGCGAAACGCCCTACAACCGCATCCAAGGCGACGCCACGCACACTGGCTCCAACCCCTGCATGGCCCCGCTGCAACAGGGGCCGTTTTACGCCGTGCGCGTGGTGGCGGGCAGCTTGGGCACTTTCGCAGGCTTGCGTTGCAACGCACACGCCCAGGTGCTCAATGCCCAAGGCCAAGCCATTGCGGGTTTGTACGCCGGGGGCAATGACATGAACAGCATCATGGGCGGCCACTACCCCAGCGGTGGCATCACCCTCGGCCCCGCCATGACCTTTGGCTACATCGCTGCCCACCACGCGGCGGCACAACCCCTGAGCGACACATTTTTCAAAAGGACGTCCATGTATTACGAACTCGCCACCCTGACCCTGCCGTTTGGCACTGCGGCCCAAGCCGCTAAAAATGTCGAAACCTTTGCCGCCCAAGGCCAGGGCGAATTGCTGGGCTGCTGGTTCACCGACATTGGCACCTTGAACCAAATGGTGGTCTTGCGTGGCTTTCATGACTTGGCCAGCTTGCAAGCCGAACGCCAGCGCACCCAGCTCAACGCCAGCCCGTTTGGCTGTGGCGAGATCTTTCAATCGCTGGAGCAGCACAGCTACCAAGGCTTTCCATGGATGAAGCCGGTGCGCCCCAGCGCCGAGAGCGGCATCCACGGCCCGGTGTATGAAATTCGCACCTATGGCATCCAACCAGGGGGTGTGCAACCCACCCTCGACTTGTGGGAAGAAGCCGTGCCCGCGCGCGACAAAATCTCGCCCTGTGTGGTGGCCATGGTGGCTTTGGACGGCCCGCTGCGCTTCACCAACATCTGGGCCTACCCCTCGCTGGATGCGCGCGCCAAAGCCCGCGCCGACTCGGTGGCCCAAGGCATTTGGCCGCCCAAAGGCGGGCCTGCATGGCTCACCACTGCCATGACGTCCACCATCGCCCTGCCCACGGCGGTGTCGCCTTTGAAATAAACCTGAGGGCTTGCCATGTCACGCATCTACTCGCAGGCCTACCTCACGGCCGAGGCTTCCTCTGCGCCTGACGCCATGGCGCACGCCGTGCAGTTGGGCTACAGCTTTGTGGGCTTGCGCTTGCTGCCCAACGCACCGGGCGGCCCCTGTCAGCGTTTGCTGGGCGACAAAGCCGTGCTGCGCGAATGCCAGGCGCGCTTGGCCGACAGCGCTGTGGGTGTGTTTGATTTAGAGATCATCCGCATCGGCCCTGGGTTTGACCCCAACCATTACCTGCCCTTGCTTGAGGTGGGAGCCGCGCTCCAAGCGCGCGCGGTGTTGGTGGCCGGTGACGACCCCGACTTGAACCGCTTGAGCGACCACTACGCCCAGTTGTGCGCGCTCATGCAGCCCTATGGCATGACGGCCGATTTGGAATTCATGCCTTGGACGGCGGTGCGTCACGCCCGCGACGCCTTGCAGGTGGTCACCACCGCAGGGCGTCCGTCCAACGCGGGCATCTTGGTCGACGCCCTGCATGTGGCCCGCTCCGACACCTCCTTGGCTGACATCGCCGCACTGCCGCGCGAGCTGCTGCACTACGCCCAAATTTGCGATGCCCCCACCACCAACGCCCGGGGCAGCACCGACTTGAGCGTGGACGACATGATCCACACCGCCCGCTGCGAGCGTTTGTTGCCTGGTGAAGGGGCGATTGATTTGCGCGCCCTGTTTCAGGCCTTGCCGCCCGACCTGCCCATCAGCGTGGAAGTGCCCCACCACGTGCGTGCCCGCGCCGTGGGCGACTTGGCCTGGTCAGGCCAAGCCTTGGCGGCAAGCCGTGCTGTGCTTGAGCGGTGACACTCACCTTTGTTGCCTGCGCAGTCCTCCAAGCAAGTCCTCACCGAAGCCTGTTTCAAGAGCGGCAATAATTCGCCGCTTCAAGCAGCGATTAAAGCTTGTGGCGCACCGTGCCGATACCAGCTGACCTGCCCAAAGAGGATGCGCGCTGCGTGTTGGCTTCGGGCGTCTCATCTGATGCACCCACTCAAAAGTGAATGGCTATGAAAAAATATTTACGCTTAATCATCGAGGTTGTTCTGGGTCTGCTGTTGGCAGGCGCGCTGGCTTTGGCCTATTGGAGCTACAACGGTAAAACCCATGCCATGCACGAGCTGACCGACGTCAGCGACGAAGTCACCGAAGCGCAAGAAGAGCTGGAAAAACTCACCAAAGAGTTGGCTGAGGCCAAAGAAAAAGTTGAAGAACTTGAACCCGCTGCCAAAGAGCTGGCGGCTGTCAAAGACTCGTTCGCCAACGGCGTGGTGCTGCAAGACTACGAAGCCTTCATCAAAGCACAAAAAGGCCAAATCATCAGCGAGCGTCAATTGGGTTTGGGTGCTTTGCGCTTGTTGACCAAGGGTGCCCAAGACCCTGAGACGGTGAGCGCCTTCCAGAAAGCGCTGGAGATGGCCGAATGGTCGTCACGCCTGAAGTCGATTTGTGCGGCGCAAAACGCCTTGGCAGCAGCGGGTCAAAAAGTCAAAGTGCTGGCCGACTGTGCGGCAGACAAAGAAGAAGGCCATGCCAAAAAAGGCCATGCGGTGCATTGGGACTATGCCGGTGACATGGGACCTGAAAACTGGGGTGACGAATTCCCCACCTGCGGCAAAGGCATGAAGCAGTCGCCCCTGAACATTGCGGGACCTTTCGAAAAATCGAAAGACACGCTGGTGGTGAACTACAAAGAAGGTCCGCTGAAGATCTTGAACAACGGCCACACCATTCAAGTGAATGTGGAGCCTGGCAGCACGCTCAAGATCAACAAAGAGGTCTACAACCTGTTGCAATTCCACTTCCATCGCCCCAGCGAAGAACAGATTGATGGCAAACCCATGGCCATGGTGGCGCACTTTGTCCACAAAAATGCCGACGGCAAGTTGGCCGTGTTGGGCGTGTTGCTCAACGAAGGCAAAGACAACGACGCCATCAAAGTCTTGTGGGACAACGCGCCCAAGAGCGAAGGCCCTGAAGTGATGCCTGAGAAAGTCAAGTTCAACCCCGGCAACCTGGTGCCTGCGGCCCTCACGCACTACAGCTACGAAGGCTCACTCACCACACCACCTTGTACCGAAGGCGTGAACTTCTACATCCTCAAAACCACCGTGGACATCGCCAAGAAACAAGTGGCCGACTTCCCCTTCAAGCGCAACGCGCGTCCGGTGCAACCGCTCAACGGCCGCAAGATCAACGCCAACTGATCGGCCGCCCGTCTCCAAGTTCAACGCCTGCTGATGCAGGCGTTTTTTTTGAGCCATGAAAAAACCCCGCCGAGGCGGGGTTGTGCGTTCTAAGCCGGGGCTTTAAATCAGCTTCAAACGCTCAGACGACGGCACCACACGGGTCAGGCGCACGCCATAGCGGTCGTTCACCAACACGATTTCGCCCTGGGCCACCACCGAGTTGTTGACCAGCAAGTCCAGGGGCTCGCCTGCAATGCGGTCGAGTTCGACCACGCTGCCTTGGGTCAAACGCATCAGGTCTTTGATCTTGATTTGAGCCCGTCCCACTTCGATGGACAAAGTCACCGAAATGTTTTGCAACACCTCGGGGTTGATGTTGCCCGGTGACATCGGTTTGAAGTCTTCCAGAGAAGGATCTTCGTCGTCATCGTGCGTGGGTAACTTCAAATCATGCGCATCAGCAATGTCCGCATGTTCGTCTTCTGCATGCGCTGGATCTTCAGTTTCAGCGCTAGGGTTTTCAGTTTTTTCAGTCATGGTGTGTCCTGTCTCTCAAAGTTTGCCGTGAACGTGTTCGTGGTCAATTTGTACTGCCACTTGCGAGCCGCGTGTTCCCACGTTGACGTGGAAGGTCGGCACGCCGTTGGCGGTCATCAACGCGGTGTCTTCTTTCTTGAAGAACAACAACTCGCCTTCTTGCAAGTTGTTGAGGTGGTGCAAGGTGGTCTTGATTTCACCCATCGAGACTTGCAGTTCCAGCCGTGCGTCTCCCACAGCGGCAGCCAAGTCTTTGCGCCATTTGCGGTCCGACTCTTCGTTGCCTTCACCGCTTTGGACGCGGCTGCTGAGCAATTCACGTATGGGTTTCAACGTGGCATAGGGGTAGACCAAGTCGATGAAGCCTTTGCCGCCGCTGACGGTGGCATCGGCTTCAAAGCGGCTGAGCACCACCAAGTCGTTTTCGTCGGCGATTTGGGCAAACTGCGGGTTGATCTCAGAGCTCACATGCTCGCACTCGATGGGCATCAAAGGCCCCCAAGCTTCGGTCAGTGAGCGAAAGAACACTTCCAGAATGATTTTGATGATGCGGGTTTCAGTCGGTGTGAACAACCGACCTGAGGGGAGGTCGCCGACACCTTTGCCAAAACCGCCAAAGAAACTGTCGAGTGAGCTGAACACCACATTGGGGTCGATGATGATCACCGAGTTGCCCCGCAGCGGGTTCATGCGCACGATGTTGACAGACAGCGGGGCTTTGAGTCCCTTGAGGTAGTCACCAAACTTCAAGATCTGAACCCGTGTGGGGTTCACCCTTGGGCTGGTACGCAACACTTCGAGCAAACCCAGACGGAACAGTCGGATGAAGCGCTCGTTGATCATGTCGACCGACGAAACGTTCACACCCAGGCTGCTGTCCTCGCTGGCCAGGTCGTGTTTGCGCACCCGTGCGCGGGTGTTGAAGCCCGTGTCGGTCTCGATCGAACCGTCGCGCACCCCGTCAGACAGGGCGGCCAGTTCTTCTTGCGAGAGCAGGTTGGATTTCATGGATAGGGCTTACTGCATCACAAACGAAGTGAAAAACACATCTTCAATGCCACCGAAGTCTTCGTACTTCATCAGCATTTCGTTCATCACGTCTTTGATCTTGGCCGCCAGTTCGGTGCGGAAGTTGCCCTTGGCTGTATCGGCTTCGGTGGACTGGCGCATCACATCCAAGATCGCCGAGCGGATGGCGAACTCATGTTTTTTCACGTTGTCAAAGACACGTGCGTCGTAATGTGTCATCACGGCGATCTGCACCACCATCACTTTTTTGCTGTTGGTGATGTTGGTCATGAACTCCTTGTCGATCTGAAGGTAGGTGTTTTCAAAGCGGGTGGCTTCGGCTTCCTTCTTCACCTTCGATGGGCCTTCGGGCATGGCGCGTGCCTCTTCGGCGGCTTTGTCGAGTTCGTCCACTTTCTCATGCGCGGCGGCTTCGCTCTTGTGGGCGAAATAACCCGACATGAACAGGGTGCCAAACACCACTGAGACGATCAAAAGAATGACCGACAAAGCAATCACGGCGATGAGAAGAATCGGTTTCTTCTTTTTCGGTTCGCCTTCTACTTCTTCGGTTGCGGGTGCTGCTGCTTCTGCCATTTTCGTACTCCTGTTGTTCCAGATTGTCGTGCGTCATTTATGCATAAAGGTCAAGCAAGGACGCATTGGCCTTGGCGGACACAGCGTCAGCATTGGGGGTGCTGGAACTGTTCTTGACTTGCGAGATTGAATTTTCGCCAACTTCAGGCTGTTTGGACGAGCCCCCAGATGGGTTTTGTTGCGCGCCACGGCTGTCATGCCCGATGCTGAATTGGCCCGTATGAATGCCAAAGTTTTCAAGTGCTTCGCGCAAACGTTGGGTGCTGTTTTGCAGCAAGTCACGTGTGAGCGGGTTGTCGGCTTGGATCATGGCATGGAGCTTGCCATCTTTCATTTCAAGCTGAATTTCAACGCCTCCCAAATTGGCAGGCCGCAAACCAAACTTCATCTTCCATTCGCCATCGCTGAGTTGTTTGTGCATGCGCGCTGCCATTTCGGTGGCCATCTTGTCGCTGAGTTGGTCGTAGACCTCGCTCATGTGCACGTCAGACGTGGCGTGTGTGCCCGCTGTGGCCGTGTTGGCCGGCAGCACTTGGCGTGGCAAGGCTTGGCCAAATGCGCTGCCCGAGGTGTCACCCCCTGAGGCTTGTTGTTGTGCGGTGTCGCCACCTGCGGCGCCTTGCTCAAAACTGGCGGCCAGTGCGCTGATGTCTGGTTCGCTCAAGCCGGGACCCATCAAAGACAACACCGATGCGGTGCTGGGGGTGTTGCTGGCCACCACGATCGGTGCGACAGCGGGTGGCAAGACCGTGATTTGAATCTCTTGAATGCTGGCCAAGTCGTTAGGCGTCAAACCTTGCAAGGCAGCACCCAAGATCGGAGCTGCTGTTGCGGCAGCCGTCGCGGCTGTGTTTGCCGCAGCGGCTGCCATCAGTCCCGCGTTGGGCAGTTGTGACGCCAGGGGGGTGACGGTGACCGTGGGCGAGGAGGCCGCCAGTTTGTCCGCCAGTTGGGCAGCGGGTGTGTTCAAGGCCACGGTCAGACCGTTGGCCGTGTCTGAGGCCCCAGGCGTTGCCGCCATGGCTTGAACTTGTGCGGTGTCCGTGGGCCCCATCAGCTTTTGGATGGCCGCTTCATCCAAGCCCATCGACTTGGCGAAGGCGGTCAAGCTCTCTGGACTGGGCGCTTGGCGGGGGTCGGTGATGATGCGCACATGGGGGCTGAGCTCTACCGTGCGCAAAGGGGTGGTGGCATCGCTGCTGGGCAAAGCCACGTCTTTCAAATAAGGGTTGCCTTGCAAGGCTTGAGGCCGGACTTCAGCGGCGCTAGGTGTAGCCAAGGGCGTTGCAGCCACTGCGGTGACCATTGCTGCCGCGTTGATCCCATCTGGAACGGTCACCCTGGTGGGGTCTGGGAGCGTGGGCGAGGGCGTTGGCGTGTGTGCCGCGGCTTTGTTCGCTGCGCGTTTGCTCACATGGCTTGGCGCGGATGCCTCTGCGGTGTCCACTGGGGTCTGGGCCGTTTGATCTGTGTGTATGCGAGCGCGCGCTGCTTGATCTCTGTCCATGCCGTCTTGTGCCTGCCGATCGGCCGCTTGCATGTATTTGTCATCGGCTTGGGCTTGGGCATTGGCCCGGGTGATGCTGTCCGCAGGGGCCGGAGCGGCAAAAGCTTGCCGCTGACTCTGAGGCATGCGCTCAAACTGCCGCGCCATGATTTTGGCGAAGTCCAACCCCAGGCTGTTGCCCGGCACAGGGCTCACCCCCGCTGGCGCCCCTGTAGGCGCCGTGGTGGTGGACGTTTGTGACGCTGGCGGAGCCGGCGGCATTTGGAGGTAACTGGACAGGTTCATGTTGGTTCAAATCGAGTTGGCCCAGGAGTAAAGCAAAAACCGTGACAGGACAGTTCTTGCCGTTTCTCGTGCGGGCGGCTCACCCTGTCAGTTTAGGTTGGCACATCGATTGCTTGAGGTACTTGCCGAGGAAATCATTTCTCGACAAAAAGAAACCTAAACGTTCAACTTTCAACTGGATGCCACTGATGAGCACGCTCACTCTGTCAACGATTCGACAGAACTTGTCAAAGTTTGACCTCAACGGACTGAGTATTCCGGTGGTGGTGCTCGTCATCATGGCGATGTTGGTGTTGCCGTTGCCGCCTCTGTTGTTGGACTTTTTGTTTACTTTCAACATCATGTGCAGCTTGGTGGTCATCATGATCGCCATTGGCACCCGCAAACCGCTTGAGTTTTCTTCTTTCCCGACCGTGTTGTTGTTTGCCACCATGTTGCGCTTGGCGCTCAACGTGGCATCGACCCGCGTGATCTTGGTTCATGGCCATGAAGGCGCCCATGCCGCTGGCAAGGTGGTGGCCGCGTTCGGTGAGTTTGTGATCGCCGGTAACTATGTGGTGGGTTTCATCATCTTTGCAATTCTGATGATCATCAACTTTGTGGTGGTGACCAAAGGCGCAGGCCGCGTGTCTGAAGTGAACGCGCGTTTCACCTTGGACGCCATGCCTGGCAAACAAATGTCCATCGACGCCGATTTGAACGCTGGCGTGATCGACCAAGAAACAGCCAAAAAGCGCCGCGCTGAGTTGGCCCAAGAGTCGGATTTCTTTGGCTCCATGGACGGTGCCTCTAAATTTGTCAGTGGCGATGCCATGGCCGGTTTGTTGATTCTGTTGATCAACTTGGTTGGTGGCTTGATCATCGGTGTGGCACAACACGACCTGCCAGTGGGCGAAGCCGGCAAGCTCTACACCTTGTTGACCATTGGTGACGGCTTGGTGGCGCAAATCCCGTCGCTGCTGTTGTCCTTGGCCACTGCCATTGTGGTGACCCGCGTGACCACATCCGAATCGATTTCAGAGCAGGCCTCTAGCCAGTTGGCCAACCCGACGGCACTGTTCATTTCTGCCGCTATTTTGGTGGTGCTGGGCATGGTGCCTGGCATGCCGCATCTGATGTTCATCACCTTGGCCGTGGCCTCTGCAGGTTTGGCACTGATGATCGTCACCCGCGAAGTTCAAGACGAACAAGCTGAACAAGCCGTCAAAGATGCAGAACCGGTCGATGCCCCCAAAGAATTGGACTGGGACGATGTGGACCAAGTCGATCTGATTGGTTTGGAAATTGGCTACGGCCTGATTCCCTTGGTCAATGCCGAGACCGGTGGCGAATTGATGAACCGCGTCAAAGGTGTGCGCAAAAAGCTGTCCGCTGAATTGGGCTTCTTGGTCCAGCCGGTGCGCATTCGCGACGACCTCAACATCGATCCCGACGCCTACAACATCGTGCTCAAAGGCGTGGTGCGCGGCAAGGGCGAAGTCAAGGTGGGACGTGAACTGGCCATCAACCCTGGTCATGTCTACGGTCAACTCGAAGGCATTGCCACCCGCGAACCCGCCTTCGGTTTGGAAGCCGTGTGGATCGAACCGTCACAGCGCGACCAAGCTCGTACCTTGGGCTACACCGTGGTGGATGCGGCGACTGCCATTTCGACCCACCTCAACAAAGTGCTGCGTGAAAACGCCTCTGAAATGTTGAGCCACGACGAAACCCAACAACTGCTCGACAAACTGGCCGCCAAGTCACCCAAGATCGTGGAAGACCTGGTGCCCGGCAAGTTGTCTTTGGGCATCTTGACCCGCACCTTGCAAAACCTGTTGTCCGAGTCGGTGTCGATCCGTGACATGCGCACCATCGCCGAAGCCTTGACCGAGGCCAGCACCCGCACCCAAGACCCGGAGCAACTCACCGCCATGGTTCGTCCCAAGTTGGGCCGCATGATCATGCAAAGCTTGGTCGACAGCGACAGTGGTTTGCAAGTCATGACGCTGGAGCCCTCGCTGGAGCAGCTGCTGCACAACGTGTTGCAGCAAAGCCAACCGGGTCAACCCGTGGTGATGGAGCCAGGCTTGGCCGAGAACTTATTTGCCGGTTTGCGCGAAGGCGCGCGGACCGTGGAAGACATGGGACACCCTGCTGTGCTGGTGGTCTCTCCCGTGATTCGTGGCTGGCTGTCCAAAGCGGCCCGTTTCCGCGTGAACGATTTGACGGTGCTGTCTTACAGCGAAATCCCAGATGACCAGGCTGTCAAAGTGATCCACACCGTGGACGCCAAAGCCCGTTGACCCCTTGAACCCGATAACAACTTTAAAAACTGAGTGAGCTGACACATGGAACTGAAACGAATCCTTGCCCGCGATGCACGTTCCGCCAATGAAAAGGCGGTGGCCCAGTACGGCCCAGACGTGATGGTCATCTCCACCAGTCAAGTCAATGGTCTGACCGAATTGATCGTGGCGGTCGACTTGGCCCCGCTCACGCCAGAGGAAGCTGAACCCTTTTTGAAGACGGATTTCGTGCGTCCTCACAGCTTGAAGCCCACGCCCAAGTTCGACGTGTTGTTGGGCCAAACCTTGGAGCACAACAAACGCTCCTCACGCGAGCGCCAAGCCACGCAAGTGGCCAAGCCCTTGGTTGAAATGTCGGCAACGCCCGCCCCGCGCATGGCCACCCAAGCCAAATCGTTGCCCCACACAAGCACCAAGCCGGGGGTTGAAGCGTCGGAAGTGGCCAAGGCACAAGAGCACGACAGCCTGCGTGGCAAAGAAATTGTGGCGCTGGTGCGTGAAGAGCTGGCGTCTTTGCGTCGCGAATTCAAGCTGGGCCAACAAATGGCGGCATGGCAAGGCAATATGCCATTGCCTCCTGCACTCAACCCTTTGCGCGACGCCCTCAACGACGCACCCATCCCCGTGGCCTTGCGTGCCTTGCTGATTGACAGCATCAAAGACCACGACAACCTGGCCGATGCCATGGGTGCCTTGCACCGTCAGCTCAGCCACGCTGTGGAACAAGAGCAAGCCGAGACTCCTTTGACCGGCATGCACGTCTTGGCCGGTCCTTCGGGCGCCGGCAAATCGCTGATGGTGGCCCGCTTGGCCCAAAGTGCCGCGGTACAACACGGCTGCGAACAAGTCATGGTCATCAGCTTCCAAGACCAGCGCGCTGGCGCTTGGAACCAAACCCAATTGCTCAGTGCGCAGTCGGGTGTGGATTGCTTCCGGGCCACCAGCGCTGCAACGCTCAAATTGTTGCTGGAAGAGCACGCGGGTCGCCGCTTGGTCTTGATCGACATTCCGGGCGTTCAAATGAATGAGCGCTTGGCGGACATCCGAGCCATCCAAGCGGGTGTCCAGTGCCACGCGGTGGTGCCCGCAGACGCCTCCGCTGCGACCTTGCGTCGCGTGTTTGAAAACACCGACAACCCCTGGGCCAGTTTGATGTTGAGCAAGCTCGACGAAGCCAGCCAACCCTGGGCCTTGCTCCAGTTTTTGACAGAAAAAACATTGGGTGTGTCCGTGGCCAGTCGTGGCGAGCGCACCGCCGACTTGGTGCAAGACGTGGTGTTGAGTGACCTGGTGCAGCGTGCACTCGAGCATTTGCCATTGACTTCACCCGAGGTCATGCCCACTGCCGCACGCGATGCCGCGCTGAACAACTTGGCGGCTTCCAAGCTGTCGCAAATTGCCGCCCGATTCCAACCCGAAACCACAGGTCTGAGCCATGAGTAACTCTCGCAAAACAGAAGTCATCGGCATTGCCAGTGGCAAAGGAGGCGTGGGTAAGACCACCACCTCGATCAACTTGGCCGTCGCCCTGAGTCAAATGGGGCACAAGGTCATGCTCTTCGACGCCGACCTCGGTTTGGCCAATGCACAAATTGCCTTGGGCGCGCGCGCAGAGTTCAACCTCGGGCACTTTTTGGCCGGGCAAAAAAGTCTCAACGACATCATGGTCACCACGCGCCAAGGCATCCGCTTGATTCCGGGCGCTTCGGGCATGCAAGAGTTGGCGGCATTGAGTCAAATGCAAGCGGCCAGCATCGTGCAGTCGTTCGGTGTGTTGGCAGACGATGTGGACTACCTGATCGTGGACGTCGCTGCCGGTATCTCACCTTCGGTGCTGTCATTCTTGGCGGCCTGCCAGCGTCGTTTCATTGTGGTCAAAGACGATCCATCGTCGATTGCCGACGCCTACGGCACCATCAAGATCTTGACCAAAGAAATGGGTTTGAACGAAATCTACCTGGTGCCCAACATGGTCCACAGCCAATCTGAAGGTTGGAAGCTGTACAAAAAGCTCAACGACGTGTGCGTGCGCTTTTTGGGTGAGCCTGTGCATTACCTGACGTCGATTGAAGACGATGAAATGGTGTTGCGCGCGCTTAAAAAATACCAATCGGTGCTCGAACTCGCACCCGGCAGTGGCGCGTCGCGTGATTACCGTCGCTTGGCAGAGGCGTGTACCCAACTGCGCCCCCTGGGCCACCTCAGTGGTGGAATGCAATTTTTCATGGAGCGGCTGATTCAAAACAGTCCGGCAGACGCATGAAGTCCATGTCCCCCGTTCAAATGTACGAATCCTGCAAGCCCAAGGGCGAGGATTTGGTGCTGGCCCATTTGGGGCTGGTCAAGCGCGTGGCGCTGCACCTCAAAGCGCGTATCCCTGCGTTCATGGAACTCGACGAGTTGATCCAAGTAGGCATGATCGGTTTGCTGGAAGCGTCGCGTGCCTTTGACCCCGTCAAGGGCGTGGAGTTTGAAAACTTTGCCCACAGCCGGGTGCGCGGCGCCATGCTCGATGAGGTTCGGCGCTTGTCGTTCCTGCCCCGCTCGGCGGTAGCGTTCAACAAATCACACAACGAAAGCATCCACACCTTGGCGGCTGAGTTGGGCCGGACACCGACCCAGTCTGAGATTGCCGACTACATGGGCAAAGACTTGGAAGATTTTCACAAAGAGCGGGGCAAAGCCAAGCGCTTTGAAACCTACTCGATGGAGGTGGTGACCGAAGAGGTCATGAGCATCGCCGACGATTCTTCGCAGCAGCCAGACGTGATTGTGGAAGAGGCCCAGTTCATGGACGCGGTCACGGATGCGATTGCCGAGTTGCCTGAGCGTGAACAACTGGTGATGCAGCTCTACTATGTGGAAGAGTTCAACCTGAAAGAGATTGGCGAAACCTTGGGCGTGAGCGAGTCACGCGTGAGCCAAATCCTCTCTTCGGTGGTCAAAAAGCTCAGAGGCACTTTGAAAGTGGATGGAGGGGAGTCGGATAAACCCGCCATGAGGAGACAAGCATGAGCAACTTCATGATGAACATGATCTCCTGGGTCTTGTTGTTGTTGGTTATTTTGACCCTGTACTTGATTGACAAGGTGAACCACTTGGCTGCGATGTATGAGCCGCCCAAGCCTGAGCCGCTTCCCGAACCTGAAGCGCCTCCTGCAGGTGATTTGTTGTTTGCCGGTTTAGAAGGTAAAAAACTCTGGGACGCCATGAACGGCAAAGCGGTGCAAGGCTTTGACACCAGCTTGTTGGATTCACTGCGGCCCCACTACGAGCCGATTTTGCGTGAGCACATCAGTGCCACGTTCAAAGATGGGGTGGACGAGGCCAGCGAGGCGGAGGCCAAGACACCCAGCTCGCAACGGCAAATCGACACCGTGCGCGGCCATGTGCAGTCATGGTTGCCGCCTCAACATTTGGGCAGCATCTACCGCACGGGGGTGGAGTTTGGCGGAGCCTATGCCAAAGACCCCAACCCCGATGTGCTGGCGCGCTTGAAAGAAACCTTGGACAGTGTCACCACCATGCTCTATCAGCGAGTTGGCGTGCCTCTGGATGTGCCGTACTCTGAATTGTTGCTGTCGCCAGCTGCCGAGCCCGAACCCACGGCGGATGACATGCTGGCCTTGACCGACCAGAGCGACCAAGCCGAAGTCTTAGAGGGGATGCCAGACTTGGCCGCTCAAGAGTTGGCGCAAGGTTTGGAACATGCACAAGAATATGAAGAGCAGCAGCGGCAAGACCTTGCCGCCGCCCACGATGCTGAAGTGATCGAAGTCAATGCTGCGCAAGCCGAGCTCAAGCCTGTCTAAGGAAAACTGACTGTGGCTGTCTTTCACCTCAAGTTTGTGCCCTCGCTACCGATACTGCCTGTGTCAAGTAGAAAACACAGGAGTTAGATCACATGCGAGCCAACCAACGAGCCATCCAAAGTTACGGCGATGTCAAAGTCAACAGTGGCGTGTCATCGGCCAACAATGTGCAATTGATTCAAATGCTGTTTGATGGACTGCTGGAAAGTCTGGTGGCTGCTCGCGGTCACATCCAGCATAAAAACCTCACTGAAAAATCCAAATCCATTGCGCGTGCCAGCCGCATCGTGATTGGCTTGCAAGGCGCTTTGGATTTTGAAAAAGGTGGTGATCTGGCCAACAACCTCAATGAGTTGTACAGCTATGTGACCCGTCGTTTGTTCCATGTCAACGCTCAAAATGACGTGGTCGTTTTGGACGAGATCCATGGTTTGATGCGCGAGATTCGCGATGCTTGGGAGGGTGTGCCAGCCCTGATTCCCGCGACCGATCGATCTGCGAGCTTGATGAATTGAGAGCGCATTTCCGCGACAACGCGGAATACTCCTCTTTTTCAGTTAATCTCACAGGTTGATGAGAAATTTACGGCGCATCTCAGAGGCCACTCTGAATGCGCCATCCTGCTTAGGGAGAGTGTGAGATGTCAGCAATTATTGGTTTGGTCGTCCTGTTCATTTGCGTGTTCGGCGGTTTCGTGATCGCCGGCGGCAGCTTGGCGCCCATTATCAAAGCCACCCCATTCGAGATGTTCATCATTGGGGGTGCTGGCGTTGGGGGCATGATCACCGGTAACTCGGGTGCTATTTTCAAAGGCGCTTGGGGCGGCATGGGGCGCGTGATCAAAGGTCCCATGTATAAGAAGGAAGACTACATCGGCATCATCGCCGTGATCTCCAAGCTCATGAAAACCCTCAAGGCAGAGGGTGCGGTGGCCATGGAATCTCACGTCGAAAACCCGGAGGCCAGCGCTATTTTTGGCGAATGTCCCAAGATGCTGCATGACCATGGTTTGGTCGCTTTGGTGTGCGACACCATCCGTTTGATGGTGGTGTCCTCGGGCACGTTGAGCCCCTATGCCGTGGAAGACGTGATGACCGCGTCGATCAAATTGCACCACCACAACGAAATGAAAAACGCCGAAGCCATTGCGACCTTGGCAGGTGCCTTGCCTGCGTTGGGCATTGTGGCTTGCGTGTTGGGTGTGGTGAAGACCATGGGCGCGATTGACCAACCTCCGCCTGTCCTGGGTGGCTTGATCGGTGGTGCGCTGGTGGGTACCTTCTTGGGGGTGTTTTTGGCCTACGGTATTTTTGAGCCCTTTGGCAGCCGACTCAAACAAATCATCGACGAAGACGGTGAAGCACTCAACGTGGCCAAACAAATCATCATTGGCAATATGCACGGCTACCCCGTGCCCTTGATCATCGAAGCGGGCCGCGTGTGCATCAGCCATGGCTGTCAGCCGTCTTTCGGCGAAGTCTTTGATGCGTTGAGGAAATAATGGCTGACGACAAAGACGAAGCAGAGAAAGCTGCCGCCGCTGCTGCCGCTGTCGCCGCTGCAGAGGCCGAAAAAGCGGCGGCCGAAGCCGCTGCTGCTGCGGCACCCGCGCCGGTCATCATCATCAAGAAGATCATTGATGATGGACACGGGGGGGCCCACGGGGGTGCTTGGAAAATCGCCTTGGCCGACATGATGACCGCCATGATGGCCTTCTTCTTGTTGATGTGGCTGTTGGGTGCATCCAACGAAGACCAGCGCAAAAGCATTGCAGACTATTTCAAACCCACCTCCCAAAGTTTGGTTGCCATTGGGCAATTGGCCGGCTCCAACGGTGTGTTGGGCGGTCGCTCGATCATCGATCCTGATGGTTTTCCATTCGCTGCCAAACAAACCGCCTTGCTGGAGCGCTTGACGCCGCGCTCTGAAGGTGGGCCCAACCCCAGCACCGATCCCGGTCAAGAAAACAACAACCCCTATTCAGATCCAGACAAGCTGACGCCTGAGCAGAAGAAGGAAATTGCCGCTGCGCAAGAAAAGGCCGACTTTGACAAGCTCGAAAAAGAGATTGAACAAAAACTCTCTGAAAATAAAAAACTCGGTGGTTTGAAAGACCAGGTCTCGGTGACACGCGACAAGCAGGGCTTGCGCATTGAGATCATCGACAAAGCCGACTTTGCGATGTTCCCCAGCGGTGGCATGAGCATGCAAGGCAAAGCCTCGAGTTTGATCAGCGAAATTGCAGCTTCATTGGCGGACATGCCCAACAAGATTGCGATCCGTGGCCATACCGACAGCGTGCCTTTCCAAAACAAAGAGGGCCGCAACAACTGGTCGCTCTCGGCGGAACGGGCTGAGGTGACGCGTGCATTGTTGGAAAAGAGTGGCATCAAAGAAAGTCGCTTTGCGCGCATTGAAGGGGTGGCCGATACCGACCCGTTCAATCCCAAAGACCCGCGCGATCCACGCAACCGGCGCATGAGCATCACGGTGCTCTACAACGACCAAGACTAAAAAGCAGCCCTCGGGCTGCTTTTTAGTGGGCGCTGACCACAGGACTCAAACGGTGCGCAATTCGTACTTGTTGATCTTTTCAATCAGAGTGGTGCGTTGCAGGTTCAGCAACTTGGCGGTGCGTGACACATTGCCGGAATTGCGCTCCAGGGCTTGTTCGATGATGCTGCGCTCAATTTGAGCCATGCGCTCTTTGAGCGACAAGCCCTCAGGCGGCAGCTGAGGCATGCCTTGGGCCAGCATGATGATGCTCTCCACATCGTTTTCTTCTTCTGGTTGTGCGTCTTGCATTTCTGCCAGCACCTCAGGGGGCGGTGTCATTTCCAAGGTGGCCAGCAGCGGTTCTTGGGCCTGCAACTCGGCCTGTGCGCTGACCAATCCTCTGGGCAGCAAGGTGGGGGGGATGGCGCGCAAATCCAGTTCTTGGCCTGCGTACAAGGTGCTGAAACGGTCGACCAAATTCGACAATTCACGCACGTTGCCAGGCCATGGGTAGTTTTGCAGGGCTGTCAAAAATTCGGGCTTGAAACGGATGGGCTTTTGGTCAAAGTTGACAAACTTCTTGGCATAAAAAGCCAACAACTCAGCCACATCGGCAGGGCGCTCACGCAAAGGCGGCGTCACAACAGGTAAAACATTCAAACGATAGTACAAATCTTCGCGAAAACGTCCGGCAGAAATTTCGTGCTCTAAATCACGATGTGTTGCGGCAACGACACGCACGTCGACATGGACCTGTCGGGTTCCACCGATCGGGTCGATGGTGCGCTCTTGCAACACGCGCAACAATTTGACCTGCATGTCCAGTGACATGTCGCCAATTTCGTCCAAGAAAATGGTGCCGCCGTGGGCCAATTCGAAGCGCCCAACCCGGTCCGCCACCGCGCCCGTGAAGGCGCCTTTGCGGTGCCCGAAAAGTTCACTTTCGAGTAAATCTTTGGGTATAGCTGCGCAATTGATAGGCACAAAGTTCGCGCCGCAACGGTGCGATTGATCGTGCAACAAGCGTGCGAGCAGCTCTTTGCCCGTCCCACTTTCACCGGTGATCATGACGGTGGCATTCGAGTTCGCCATGGTGCTCACGAGGTCGCGCAAGGCTTGTGCTGACTCGCTGGAGCCAATGAAGTGGGTGATGGGTTTCATGTCAAAAATTCCTACACCCCATTGTCTGAACCTCGTCAAATTGCACAAGACAGAAAAAGTATTCATCCGCGCCAGCGTTAAAGATGCCCCGCTTGGTGTCGAATCGTGGGGGAGACCTATTCAAGGACAACGACATGAAACGCTTTACCCCTTTTGCGCTGGTTGCAGCGGCCCTGCTTTTGAGCGGCTGCTCTTTGTTCAAGTTCAACCATGTGCATGAATGGAAAGAAGATCCTGCTCAGGCCGCCGCCGAACGCAAACCTGCGGAACCTGCGGCCACCATGATCTCGCCCATGATGGACAAGCGCGACACGCTCACGGCCACCGGTTATGCCGTCATCAGCATTCAGAACCACCGCAATCCGGCGCAGCAGCGTTTGTTGGCCATTCGCGCCTCTAAGCTCGATGCCTACCGCTCCCTGACCGAACAGGTGTACGGACAGCAGCTGGATGCCAACACCACGGTGGCCGACATGACGGTCATGAGCGACACCTTCCGCGCACGCGTCGAAGGCGTGGTGTATGGGGCGGTGCTGGTGAGCATCACCCCTGTGGGTGACGACACCTATGAAACCACCTTGTCGCTCGAGCGCGGCTTGGTGAATGATTTGCGCACCTTGTACATCGCGCACCTCACCAGCAAGCGGCGTTGAACCTGAACAGACGAGAACAACACCATGTCGACTCCTTGTGTGCCCCGCTTTGTCATGCATCGCCTGTTGTGTGGCTTGGTGCTGGCCGTAGGCGCTTTGCACACAGCCGCGCAAGCTGCCGAGCTCAACCCGGAGCAGCGTTTGCAAGCCATTCGCCAGGCCTTGGTGGAAGCGGCCATGAAAAGCAACACCCGCGTCAGCGCAACCAGTTGGATGGACTCCAGCGGTGCCTTGCGTGAGCTCAACCGTTTCTCCTCTGAAATCAAAGTGCGTGATTTGCAAGTCACCCGCTATGGTCGCGACGAAGCCCAAGAACCTGAGGCGGAGGTGGTGGCTGTGGCCACGGAGCCCGTCGAGCCGGTGCGTTGCAATGCCCCCCAAGCCAAGACGGCGGTGATGCACGTCATGTCGGTGGGCATGGACTTGTCCCCCAGCTTGTCGGCCAGTCAGCGTTACACCGCGCAGCAAGTCGGGTTGGCTGCGCGTCAACGTGTGTTGCAGGCGGCCAGCCAAGCCCAACACTGGCGACTGATGACAGAGCCGGTCTACACCCGTACCTATGACCGCCTCATTCACGGCCACGGCGAAGAACGCGTGCAATGGCACTTGCAACTCACCGTGGTGCCTGCTGCGCTGGGACTGACCACCGACGATGCCTCCGCCTACCTGCTCAAGTGGCAAGTGCGTGCCCCAGGTCAATCGCACAATATGTACAGATCGCAAGACCTGTTGCTGACCGCGCCCCGTCCTGCGTCTTGGGGCACCCCCAAGCTCGACACGGACATGCATGAGGCCATTGACCGCGCGGTGTCGCGCATGGCCCAGTCCTTGGACATACATCTCTCCTGCGAGCCCACCAGCATCGAGGTGACCCAAAACGAAAACGGCCGCTTGAGCGTCAATGCCGGCCAGCGTGCAGGACTGCGAGTGGGTGACAAGCTCATGTTGTCAGACGCCCGTGTGTTGCCCAAGCATGCGCTCGAAGCTGGTGCGCTTGACGCGGCGGTGTTGGCCGAAGTCAAATCGGTCACCCCCTACCAAGCCGAGCTCAAGCAAGTGGCTGGGCGCGCTCAAAAATTCCAAGGTGCTTGGGTGGCATGGCCCTACACCTACTGATAATCCCAATGAACCTTGATTGGAAACCGAGATGAACTTGCTCAATGTTGTGCCCCGTATCGCTTGTGCTCTGGCTTGCTGTGTGGGCGCATCGATGGCCTTGGCACAACCCAAAACCTACGAGGTCAAACCCGGTGACACCGTGGACCAAGTGATCCGTCAAACCATGGGCGACAGTCCCTTGAAAAGCACGGTGTTGCGCCAAGCCCTGATGGCACACAACCCACAGGCCTTCACCAAGTCCAATCCCCGTGTGCTGATTGCGGGCGCAGTGCTCACGCTGCCCACGACCGACGAGTTGTTGCCTCGCCCCTCCCACAGCAAAGCTGGCAGCCCCACACCTGGGGCGCCATTGGCCGGTTACACCACCGCGGACATCAACATGAACGAGCGCAAAAACTGGGTGCGCTTCCCCTGACATGGCCATCCTCGGGCCCGAGGGCGTCCATCAGATCACACGCATCGCGCCAGTGCATCTTGAGATGCGACAGGTCTATGTCGAGGCTGTTGTCGCGCGCCACCTCGGCTTGCATGATGGACAAGTGGTTCAAGCCACGGCGGCCGTTCGGCAGGACCAACTCAAGTTGGTGTTGAACGAGCATGTCTTTGACATGCCCCTGTTCCCCTACATCAAAGAAGGCGACGTGGCACAACTGCGTGCGCACTTGTTGCCCAGTGGGCAGTGGAGTTTGCAGCTGTTGCACACGGGGGGCTTTGCCGGGCACGACCCCCTCACCGCGACGGCCACGCCGTCTCGGTTGAACACCTTGTTGTTGCAGCCGGGCGGCTTTGCCAACTGGCTCAGCTTGCTGCGCCCTGGGGTGCTCGATGCCTTGCTGCCCTCGCCCAATGCCCAAAGCCTGCTCGACAGCTTCAACGCGCAGCGTCTGAGCATGGCCAGCTTGCAGCCTCAAGCCCTCAAGCGTTGGGTGCTCAAGCACACCAAAACAGCAGAAGCCAGCTTGGCCGAGGGCCAACCTGTCGAGGACGACCCCAAGGCCTTGTTGCGTCTGCTCATGAACGCGCGTGCCAACGAGGAGGCGCAAGAGAGCATGGCCAGCCATGACACCTTGCAGCATGCACTGGATGAACTTGAAGGCGCACAAGTTCAAGCCGCCCAAGACCTGCAAAAAGGCCATCTCAATGTCAGCTTGGTGATTCCATTCAGGGATGCCGACCCGGTTGAAATGCAATTTGAGCGCCAGGGCAACAAGCCCGGCCAGCCGCCAAACCCCATGGTCGTCAACATCCACACCCACAGCCGCCACTTGGGCGAGGTCTGGCTCAAAACCATCATCCGAGGCGACGCCCAGGTGGACTTGACCATGTGGGCCGTCAAAGAAGAAGTGGCCTCCTTGGCGCGCTTCAATGCCAGCGAGTTGACCTACGAATTGGAAAGCGCTGGATTGGTGATGGGCAGTTTTCAGGTCTTCCATGCACGCCGACCTGACAGCCAGCCTGTGCGTGAGAACGTCAACCACGGCGCCTTGGTCGATACACGGGCCTGACATCGCAGCATACGATGCACCACACGCCATGAACCCTAAACCTTATACCGAAGCCGTGGCCCTGGAATACGGCCGCAACAAAACACCGGTGGTCAGTGCCAAGGGGGATGGCGAATTGGCTGCACGCATCGTGCAAGAGGCTCAGCGCCAGGGGGTGTATGTGACCCAAGACCCCAGATTGCTGGCGATGCTCAGCCGACTCGACGTGGGGCAAGAAATTCCTGCCGACATTTTCAATGCCGTGGCGGTGATTTTGTCGTGGGTGTACTGGCTCAAGGGCATGCAGCCCGGGGACGAAAAATAAATCAGGCGTCGCTGTACCCACGTCCACGACGGGTGCGCGAAAGTTGGCCTAGGCGGTCATAGACCTCGACTGAGCTGGCGGGGTCTTGCACTTGCAAGCTTTGCAAGGCGCCACGGATGGCGTCGATTTTTCGGTGGATCAGCACCTCGTTGCGGCGGTGCAAATCGCGGCAATGCACCATCTGCGTTTTGAAGCCGTCCCACTCCGGACCCAACGCGTCGGCAGACTCAGGGCCTTGGATGTCTGCGAGCTGCGTGAGTTCCTGCAACAGCGTGTTTTTACGCGATTGCGTGGCCTCGAACGCATCCAATGCTTGAGCTTTCAGGTGCTCAAACTCGGTTTCCAGCAACGCCTCCAATTCCTCAGCCACAGCCAAAGCGCTCAACAACTTGTCGCTTTGATCTGCAGCTGTTCTGGCGGTACGGGTCATGTCAGAGAAATGCCGATCAATTGGTGATCATTTTTTCCAACGCCACAAAGCTTTCTGCAATGCGGCGCGGGTTGATGGGGTAGTTGCCATCTTTGATCGCTTGCTTGATTGACTCGACCTTGGCGCGGTCAAAGTCTGGCTGGGCCATGACTTTTTGGGCAACATTGCTCAGGCTCACTTGGTCTGCTCCAGCTGCTGCCTTTTCAGGCGCTTGGGGTGCGGCTTCTGGTTTGCCTTGTGCGGCAGAAGCGCTCTTTTTGTCGACCTTCTCGATGTTGCTGCGCATGGCAGCGTTCGATTGGGCCATCCGTCCATAGTTCGAAATAGCGTCACTCATGATGTTCTCTCTTTCTTGAACCTGTCAAAGCAGGTCAAACTTTTCCACAACACTTCAATCGACCCCAAATTCTAGAACTTGAGGGTTTTTTTTCACTTCTTTTTATCGTTAACACTTTTTATCTCACTCTTGCGGTGTTGGGCCCAGTGATCACTGCTGTCAAAGATCGACCCGACTCGCTGTTTTTCAAGCGAATTTGTTCACCCAAGCCACCATCTTGCAAAGATTCTGCCCGCATGGTGATGGAAAAGCCTTGTCCTTCACCCGCTGTCACCTGCACCTCTTGTCCACGCTTGACCAGAACCGCCGTTTTGACGTCAAAAGTTCTCAAGGGCGTGCTCGGTGTCAGGTCGCGCACCAGCTCCATGTTGGCAATGAGTTTGGGGTCCGAGATCAACTGACTCTCCATGCCGGCCGCGGGCATCTCCGCCACGTTGAACATGGCGGCATTGAGGTAGGTGCCTCGCTTGAGCAATTCTTTGGGCACCAACACTTTGTGCAGGGTCGGTGCCACCGTGCCGTTGCGTGACACCACCGCAGGCTCGGAGCCTTGGTTCAAGGTCACAAACAATTGCCACTGCGGTTGGGCGCAACGCACACGCACCGAGGGTTGGCCGGGAAACGGTTGCTCAAATTGCAGGTTTTGTTGACAGCTTTGGACCGTGATGCGGCCATCCAATGGCGCCACGTGCAAGGTCTTGCCTTGAAAGGCAGGGGCACTGGCGGCCCATTGCAAGGCTTGTTTTTGCAGCACGTCAAATGTGCTGGGTGGTGTCTGTTCAGTTTGTGCAAAGGCTGAATTGACGGGGCTTGCCACGGTGAACAGGGCAACCACCAGGCACAGCACTGTCCCCCAGCGCCGGGCCATCAGGGCAGGGCGACTGTCGGAATTTATTAGGCACAGCACTTGCATATTCATTCGGGTCAGGTGTTGGTTTTTTGACTTTTTGTTGCAGACCCACACCTCTTTGCAAGAACGAGACCAGCTTTTAAACCCGGACTTTCCACAAGGCCTGCCCATGCGATTCGATCCGCCCATGAACCCCACGGTGACCAGCACCGATGCCTCTGGCTTTCCCCAGCTGGCTCGAAGTCCCTTGGCGTTTGCTCGCTCAGCGCCCGCATTCACGCGCGCCTTGGCCGCGGCCCAGCAGCAACCGGGTGGCGAGTTGGCGGTTCCTGCCAACCTCTCGGCCACATTGGCTGGCACGGCAAGCCCTGCAGCCGCCGCTGCGCCCTGGAGCGTGTCGGTGCAATCGGGCCAAACCTTGACCGGCATCGTGCGCGACCAAATGGCCGCCCGCGGTGTGACCATCAGCAACAGTGAGGCCATGCGCTTGGCGCAAAACGTGGCCCGCTCCAACAACATCAACAACGCCAATTTGATCCATCCAGGCCAACGCTTGAGCTTGGACAGCTTGAGCCCCCTGGTCAATCAAGCGCAAGCGGCCTACAACGCGTCCAGCACGTCGGCTGTCAACAACAGCCCTGCCAACACCGCGGCCAACACCGCCTTGGCAGGCACGGCTCAAGTGCAACTGTTGTTGCGTGCGGATCGCACCCACAACCCGGTGCTGGAAAAAACCATCGACCGTGCCGTTGACAAAGGCTTCATCCCCGCACAAGACAAACAAGCGGTGATGAACAAGATTGTTCAGTTGTCAGAGCAACACCGTTTTGCGCCCGATGACTTTGCCCGTCTCACGCTGATGGAGAGCGACGGCATGAACCCCAAAGCCAGCAACAGCCGTTGCCACGGCATCATCCAGTTTTGCGATGGCCCTGACCGAGGCGCTGCCAGTGCAGGCTTTGGCGCCAACCCCAAAGCCATTCTGGGTCACAGCGTGCTCAAGCAACTCGACATGGTCGACAAATACTTTGAGGACACGGGTTTGAAAAACTTCGGTCCTGTGGGATTGGACGATTTGTATTTGACCGTGCTCACCCCGGCGGCCCGCAACGAAACGCGACCCAATGTGGCGCTCAACATTCCAGGCCAGCAAGCGGCTTACTTGCACGTCAACCGCGACACGCGCGCGCCCATCACCCGCAATTCCATCTTGGCGGGTTTGCACCAAAACGCCAACGAGCGTTTGGGAACCGACGTGGCGCAACGCAACGCCGTTCAAACCGCGCGCATGAGCGCCTATGCCGCCCAAGCTGCCGTCACCGAGGTGCACTGAGCCAACCCGGCACGGCACCTGCATCAGCGCCTGAGCGCGGTGTGTTGATGCAAAGCGGCAAGCCAGCGGCAAAGCTTTGCCGCAAACAGCGTCAAAAACACTTGGCACATCTCTTGCACTAATCGACACGAGGCCTCACAACTTGAGGCCGGGTGTCAATGAATTGGAGTCAATCCAGATTGGAGTTGTGCGATGGATGTTTTTTCTAACGCATTTGGAATACATGAAAAAGCGCTGGGTGTGCGAAGCCAGCGCATGGAAGTGCTCGCGCGCAACATTGCCAACGCCGACACGCCCAACTACAAAGCACAAGACGTCGACTTCAAGGCCATGCTCAAAGAAGTCAAGACCGAGTACTTGACGGCCACCAACGAAAAACACTTCGCTGGCATTCAAGAAGCACCTGACAACGGCATGCGCTTTCGCACCCCTTTCAACAGCTCATTCGACGGCAACACCGTCGAGATGAACGTCGAGCAAGCCCAATACGGTAAGGCGGCCACGGACTACCAGGCCACCTTGCAATTTTTACAAAACCGCATCGGCGGTCTGCGCAAAGCCATGCGCGGGGAGTGATGACACATGCAACTCGATAACGTCTTTGGCATTGCCGGCACGGCGCTCAACGCGCAGTCCATCCGCATGAACACCACCGCTTCCAACTTGGCCAACGCCAACTCGGTGGCTGGGACCGAAGCCGAGGCTTACCGTGGCAAACGCCCGCTGTTCAAGGCCTTGATGAAAGAAGAAATGACCCACGCGGGCGCGCAATTCGTCGGCGGCGTCAAAGTCGACCGCATCGTGGACGACACCGCACCGGTGCGCAAAACCTGGGAGCCGGGCAACCCCTTGGCCGACAAAGAAGGCTATGTCTTCCATTCGAACGTGAACGAAATGTCCGAGATGGTCGACATGATGGCCGCCTCGCGCTCCTACCAAAACAACGTCGAGGTGGTCAACACCGCCCGACAACTGATGTCGCGCACCCTCGACATCATCAAAAGCTAACGGCTAAAGCGACGGAGAACTACCCATGGCACTCGACACCACATCCAGCATGAGCGCGTTGCCCAGCAACATCATGAGCACCGCGCAATACAAAGCGCAGCAAGATGCCGCCAAGTCCGCAGCGGCCACCAAAGGCATGGGACAAGACGCGTTTCTCAAACTGTTCACCACGCAGCTGACCAACCAAGACCCCACCGACCCCGTCAAGAACGAAGCCTTTGTGGCCCAGTTGGCGCAGTTCTCGCAGCTCGAAGCCACGACTGCGATGAAGACCAGCATGGAAAACATGGCATCCGCCATGAGCGGCGACCGCATGTTGGGCGCTGCTTCATTGATTGGCAAAACAGTGTCTGTGCCCGATGGCCCTGTGGCTGTGACCGACACCACCGTGGCGCAAGGCGTCATCAACCTGCCCAGCGGTGCAGACGGTATCAAGTTGCAGGTCTTCAACGACAAAGGTGCTTTGGTGCGTTCGCAAATCATCGGTGCGCAACCGGTGGGCGACTTCACCCTGGCGTGGGATGGCATGACCGACGGCGGCGCTGCCGCACCCAATGGCACTTACCGCTATGTTGCCAGCGTCAACAGCGGCGGCAAGATGAGCACACCTACTGTCAACACTTTTGCCACCGTGCGCAGCGTGTCCAGCTCGTCCACAGGCGACGGCACCTTGTTGCTCGAAGTCGATGGCGGCAAGACCCTCAATTTGGCAGACGTCAAGCGCGTCGGTTCTTGATCCAGCATTTAGAAATTTCTCATCGGAGTTAACGCACCATGTCTTTTTACACCTCCCTCACCGGTTTGAATGCCGCCACCGCCCAATTGGGTGTGACCGCCAACAACATCGCCAACGTGAGTACCGTGGGCTTCAAGCGCAGCCGGGCCGACTTTGGCGACATCTTTGCCACCTCACCGCTGCAAAAAGCCTCGTCCACCATCGGTCAAGGTGTGTCACTCAAACGGGTGACCCAAGAGTTTGGTCAGGGCAACATGACTTTCTCGTCCAACACCTTGGACTTGGCCATCAGTGGCGACGGTTTCTTCCCGCTCAAATCACAAGACGGTTTCCAAGACATCTTCACGCGCAACGGCTCGTTCATGATGAACGACCAGTACAACGTGGTGAACTCAGCAGGCCAACGGTTGATGGCGGCGTCAGTCGACTCGTCCGGCAAAGCCAATATGAATGACATGAATGTGTTGAGCATTCCGCAAAAAACCACTGGCATGGCCAATCAAACCAGCAAGGTGCAGTTGGGTCTGAACTTCCCGGCCGACGCCCCAGTGATTGCGACAGACTTCAACCGCAACGACCCTTCGACCTACAACAAGAGCACCGCTTTGACGGTGTATGACGGCGGTGGCAACGGCTACTTGGCCACGGTGTATTACGTCAAAACACAAAACGCCAGCCAGGCGACACCCAACAACAAATGGCAAACCTATGTGTATGTGGGTGACCAGTTGGTCAGTGCATCGTTGCAGCAAGCCACTAACAAATTGGGCGATGTGATGTACGTCAATAAATACGGCGAGCTCAAAGCGAAGAATGATTTCAAAACACCCGAAGAAATTGCTGCCCTGAACAGCAGCTTTTCCAAGAAGACCTACAAGTTCTCCTTAGATCAATTGACCGATGTGCGAACCTCAGAGCCAGCGGCCGTGACTGGCGGTAACGCCATCAATCTGGGCACGGGCTCCAACGATGGCGTTGATTTTTCAACCTATAAAAACTTGAACAAATCTGACTTGCTTTGGCAGCAAGGCAGCAGTGCGGTGAACTATCAAATGCCAGACACACTGGCCTCGACCGATTCGTTGAGCTTGACGTTTGGCAGTGTCACACCCAAAACCATCACCGTCCCGCCTGCCGCGACAACCCAGTTGACCACGTTGGCCTTGGCCAAAGCCTTGAATGCCGACCCTGACTTCGGTGCCAAGTATGTGGCGCAAGTTCCGACTTCTGCCACCTTGAGTGGCGTGAGCATCGCCTCTGCGAGCGATTTCTCAACCCTGTCGATGACTTTGGGTGGCAAAGTCATCACGGTCGATTTGGCGCCAGTAGCGGGAACCATGGCGGCTTTGGCGGCTGAAGTGCAAACACGTTTGCGCCGCGAAGATGCTGGCAACACCGATCTCAGTGTCTTGGTTGACGGGACCAACCTGAGCATTGTGGATGCGTCGGGTCGACCCATCACCAGCGCAACTTTGACACCCACAGCCGTTGGTGATCCAGCCATTGAAAGTAACTTGTTCAGCGTGGACCAACTCAAGATCACTGCGATTGACCCCAATGTGTCGGCAGACGACATCACCCAAGACGTCACCGTTGCCATCGGTGGCACGACGATCGTGGATACAAACATCGCGCCATTGCCGACGCCTTTCACCCGAAGCCAAGCCGGTTATGCCTTGGACCCCACCAACACCTTCAAGGCCACGTTTGGCCCTACAGCTGCACCGATCACCGTGACTGGGCCGAGTGTGGTGGCTTTTGCCAAAGCCTTGAATGACGAAGCCACTTTCTCCAAGTCTTACAAGGCCAGCGTCAACCCGGCACCCGATGATTCAACCTTGGTCATCACAGCGCTTGACCCCACCACACCCAACGCCGTGTCCATCACCAATGCGCTCACAATTTCCCAAGCCCCAGAGGGCAGCGGTTTTGCCGTTGTGGCCAGCCAGTTGCTGACAGACGCTGGAACATCCACCATCAACGGACATCAGGCTCCCATCGACTTTGCTGGCAAGAAAAGCATCGATGATTTGAAAGACCTGTTTTCAATCAATGTCGACAACTCGATCACACCGGTGACTGTCGGGTTGGAACGCTTGGTCGGCTCGAATCTGCGCTTGTCGGGGGCCCAAATTGCCTCAGAGTTGACCAACGCCATCAACCGCGCCTATGGTGATGAGAAACCCTTTAATTTCTCTTCCATGGTGGGGCCGACCTTGTCGATCCAACTCACCCCAGCCAATGGCGTCACACCCCCAGCCAAACTGGACATTGACTTGTCGCAAGCCGGTGACGCCGACCACAACATGCGTTTTGAAGACTTGGTGAAGTCGGTGCAGGCCATGGTGGACGACAACGCTTCTTACAAAGGCAAGATCACGGTCTCTTACGACACCGTGTCTCGAAAGCTGATGTTCACGCCTGCGGGCAATGACAAGGTCACCATCAGCAGCACGCAAAGCTCCATTGGCTTGAGCGATCCTCTGGTCCAAGGCATCAACGACGATGCGATCGGTGTCAATCTGGCTCCTTCAGCCTCTGTTGGCGCTTACCGTGCCCTCAACGACCAGCGTTACGGCGCCAAGGTGGAGTACGACGCCGTCAAGGGCCAGTTTGTTTTCAAGTCTGGCACCACGGGAGACGCATCCAGCGTGACCCTCACCAACATCAAACCCAACAGTTTGGCCACTCAGACGTCCAAAGGTTTGGGTATGACCGGTGACCCGGCCAGCTATGTCGTGAAACCCTCCAAAATTGAAGCCTTGCGCGGTGTCAGTTCTTTGCCAGCGGTGCTCAACGGCAACCCCATGGCGGTGAACGTGGACAACAACTTCCCAGTCGACGACACCAACAACAAATTTGTGGTCTCGGTCAACGGCGTCACAGGTACCGTGGTGGTGCCACCCAAAGACACCTACACCTTGGGCACCTTCATGGAGGCTCTGCAATCGGGGATCAACAGTCTGCAAGGCCCCTCAGTCGATGGCGGCTCCCCCCAAACCGTGGACGGTGTCAAAGTGTCCTACGACGCCAAGAAAAACTCCTTGGTCTTCACCACAGGAACGGCATCAACCAACTCGTTCATCAAAGTCACAGGTGATGGTCGTTGGGGCCTGGTGGGATTGGATGCTCAGTTTGGCAAAACCACCACCTGGACCAAACCTACGCCTTTCAAGGACGACAAGAACGCCACGGTCTATATCGACGGATTCGGCAAAGAGTCCGCCACAGCGGCAGGCTTTGATGTCTTGCCCGAATGGTCTCCGGTTTACTTTGACAAAGGCGAGCTGACCTTTGACACCACTGGTAACTTGGTCTCCCCCAAACAAGGCGCGCAACTCGACACCGTTTACCTGCCCAACGGTAAAGGTTCTTTGACCATCAACATCGATTACTCCAAATCAACTCAATTTGCTTCACCTTTCTCTGTGCTGTCACAGTCGCAGGACGGTGCGCCTGAAGGTGACTTGGTGGGTTTGGCCATCAAGGACGACGGTTTGGTCAACGCCAGTTATTCCAACGGATCGCAAAAGGCCTTGGGCAAGGTGGTGTTGGTGAACTTCTCCAACCCTACGGGCCTGCGCCAGATTGGTGACACCAGCTACTACAAAACCTCTGATTCAGGCGTGCCGAAGTACGGCGAGGCAGGCTCAGCTGGTTACGGCACGGTGCGCTCTGGCGCGACCGAGCGTGCCAACGTGGACTTGACGCAAGAACTGGTGGACTTGATCACCGAGCAGCGTAACTTCCAGGCCAACGCCAAAGCGATTGAGACCAGCACCTCGCTGACCTCGACCATCATTCAAATCCGCAACTAAGCGGATTGACTGAGTCACCGACTGAAAGACAGCCATGGACCGCTTAGCCTTTAACGCGATGGCCGCGATCAACGAAGAGCGCATTGGGCGCCACCAGTTGTCCAACGACATCGCCAACGTGTCCACCGTGGGTTTCAAACGAACCTTCGAAGTCACGTTGCAGCCCCACCAAGCGGTGGGCGAGGGCTTTGACTCACGCCTGCAACCGCGCATGTATGCCAATGACCAAATCATTTTGGACCCCGGTCCCTTGATGGTCACTGGCCGTGATTTGGACGTGGCCATGAACCACAAAACTGTGTTGGGCGTGACCTCTAGCACGGGTGAGCTCGCGTTCACCCGTCGGGGGGACCTGAAAGTCAACTCCAACGGTGTGTTGGAGACGGGCTCGGGCCACATCGTGCGCAGCCAAGACGGCGGGCCCATCACCGTGCCCCAAGGTTTCAAGCTGTCGTTTGGCTCGGATGGCAATTTGTACGCCATCGACCCAGCGCAACAAGGTGTGCCGCAACAACAAGTGATAGCTCAGCTCTTGCTCAAAGACGCCAGCGCCACGGCTTTGAGCAAACGCGAAGACGGTTTGTACAAAGTTGACGGAAAACCCGCTGGCACAGACTTTGCAAGTGGTACTGGGCCAGTTTCTTTGACACCGCAGGCCCTGGAGGGCAGCAGCGTCAATCCAATGGCATCGATGGTCAAGCTGATTGAACAGAGCCGCTCGTTTGAGCACCAGGTTCGCATCATCAAAGAAAGCAAGTCCAACGACGAGTCCGGCGCTTCCATGATGAAGGTCGGCTGAATTTGACAGATTAATAGGGAGCGAACAGCCATGGACGCATCATTGTGGGTAGCCAAGACAGGTTTAGACGCGCAGCAAACGCGCATGAACGTGATCTCCAACAACTTG
The DNA here is from genome assembly GCF_046052825.1 of Limnohabitans sp. Taxonomy (GTDB): domain Bacteria; phylum Pseudomonadota; class Gammaproteobacteria; order Burkholderiales; family Burkholderiaceae_C; genus Limnohabitans. The sequence goes on along the minus strand of NZ_JAVLFP010000104.1, from coordinate 9,037 downwards.
GCCAACGTGAACACGACCGGGTTCAAACGCGACCGTGCGGTGTTTGAAGACTTGCTCTATCAAAACATCAAGCAACCCGGTGGTCAAACCACCGCCAACACCCAGTCACCGACCGGCTTGATGCTGGGTACCGGTGTCAAGATCAACGCCACCGAAAAGCTGCACATGCAAGGCAACTTGGTCAACAGCCAAGCGCCCATGGATGTGGCCATCACGGGCGACGGTTATTTCCAAATTCAAATGCCTGACGGCACCACCACGTATTCACGTGATGGCAACTTCAAGCTCTCCAACACCGGACAAATGGTCACCGCCTTGGGCTTTCCCTTGGTCCCGGCCATCACCATTCCCAACAACGCTGCGGCCTTGACCGTGGGCCGCGATGGCGCGGTCAGCGTTGAGCTGGTGGCGGGGGCCGGCGCACAAAACATCGGCCAAATTCAATTGGCCCGCTTCGTCAACCCAAGCGGCTTGAAGCCAATTGGCAACAACTTGTACGAAGCCTCGCAAGCCAGCGGTGCGGCGCAAATTTTGCAACCTGGCGTCAACGGCGCGGGCACCTTGAATCAGGGCTCTTTGGAGGCCTCCAACGTCAACGTGGTGGAGGAAATGGTCAACATGATCGAAACCCAACGCGCCTATGAGATCAACTCCAAAGCCATCTCGGCGGTGGACGGCATGCTCAAGTTCTTGAACCAGAACGTTTGATCAAGGCACCTCATGAACACCTTGCGCTCCCTCTCTGCTTTGGCCCTGGTGGCCTTGCTGCAAGCCTGTGCGACCGACAACACCGAGCTGGTGTTGAAGCCCTCGCCCGAATTTGCCCCGGTCTATCCGCTGGCCTCCGAGCGGCCAAAAGTTGCCACCGGCGGCATTTACAGCAACCGCCAGAGCGACGCTTGGTTTGGCCGTGGCCGCAATTACCAAGTGGGCGACATCATCACCGTGTTGTTGAACGAGTCCACCCAAGCTGCGCGCACGCAAAACAGCGAAATCAACCGCGACTCTAAAAACACCTTGCCCACGGGCTTCAGCACCCAGATCGGCAAGATGAGCCCGTTCTTGAACGGCATCGACCTCAACAACAACGCCATCGACAGCAAGAGCAAAGGCCAGGCAGACCAACAAGCCTCTTTGGTCGGCTCCGTGGCGGTCACGGTGGTGGAAATTTTGGCCAATGGCAACTTGGTCATTCGCGGTGAAAAGAAACTCGGTTTGGCCGAGGGCACCGAAGTGATTCAAGTCACTGGCGTCATTCGCCCCGAAGACGTGGGCCCCAACAGCACGGTGCAGTCGCGCCGTTTGGCCAACGCACAAATTGCTTACCGCGGCACTGGCGACTTGGCCAACGCGTCGCGTGTCGGCTGGGGAACTGGCTTGATGCACAAGCTCTGGCCTTTCTGATGGAACGAGACCTTTATGACGCGCATTTCTGAACTGATCAAAACTTGCTTGGCCACCGTGTGCTTGGTGGCTGCAGGTTCAGCCTGCGCTGACCGCGTCAAGGATTTGGCCTCGTTGGCGGCTCAGCGTCCCAACCAATTGATTGGCTATGGCTTGGTGGTGGGCTTGCAAGGCACGGGCGACGATGCCTCAGTGCCTTTCACCACCCAAAGCATGAAAGCTATGCTGGCCCAAATGGGCGTGCGCATTGACGGTCCATTGACCGACTTTGAACAGGCCACCACCGCAGCCCGCGTGGACATCAAAAACACCGCCGCCGTGTTGGTCACCGCCGACTTGCCTGGCTTTGCCAAGCCCGGTCAGCGCATCGACATCAACGTCTCAGCCATTGGCAAAGCCACCAACTTGCGCGGTGGCAGCTTGGTCATGACCGCCATGCGCGGTGTGGACGGCGAGATATATGCCTTGGCCCAAGGTGCACTCACGGCCACTGGCATCGACGCAGGTGCAGCGGGTTCGAAAGTACAAATTGGCGTGCCCACCTCGGCACGCATTCCTGGCGGCGCCATTGTGGAGCGCGTGGTGGACACACCGTTTGAGAGCTCTGAGAACGTGGTGTTCAACATCCGTGAAAACGATTTCTCCACCACCACGGCCATCGTCAACGCGATCAATAAAAAATTTGGCGGCGAAATCGCACAAGCCTTGGATGGTGTATCGGTATCGGTACGAGCTCCCCAAAACTTGAATCAACGCGTGGCTTTCATGAGCATGGTCGAGTCGCTGGAGGTCACCCCCGGTGAGCCGCCTGCTCGCGTGGTCATCAACTCACGCACGGGCACGGTGGTCATCAACCGCTCGGTGCGCGTCACTGCGGCTGCGGTGTCACACGGCACCATCTCGGTGGCCATCACCGCCACCAACGAAATTTCTCAACCCAATATGTTGGCTGGGGGCCAAACCGCTGCGGTGCAAAACGCCGACATCAAAGTGGCCGAGCCCAACAACCCCATGTTCTTGTTCCAACCTGGTGTGGAGCTGCGTCAAATTGTGGATGCGGTCAACCAAGTGGGGGCCACGCCTTCTGCTTTGATTGCCATTCTCGAAGCCTTGAAAAGCTCCGGCAGCTTGCGCGCTGAGCTGATCATCATCTAACGCCACTGACCCCCTAACGAGCACGCCATGAGCAGCCCCGTCGACACCACCACCGCCCGGTCCTATTTGGACTTTTCGGGCCTGGGTGAGTTGCGCGGGCAAGCGCAGCAAAACCAAGACAAGGCGCTCAAAGAGTCGGCTCAGCAATTTGAGGGCTTGTTCATCCAAATGATGATGAAGTCCATGCGCGAAGCCTCCACGCCGATGAAGGACGAAGACAACGAGTCCAGCGCACGCGAAACCTTTGAAAACATGTTTGACAAGGAAGTCTCCTTGCAAATGTCCAAGCGCGGCGCCATGGGCGTGGCCGACTTCATGGCCAAGGCCGTCAAGCAACAAATCCAACCCAGCACTGCCGACATGCTCAAAGCCCGCACGGGCATGGCCTTGCATCCCAAAGAACCTGCCCTGCCGATGGGCGTGCCAGCCGCGGACAGCATGAGCCTGCCCAAACTGCGCATCAAGACGCTGGATGAGCTCAAACTCATGAACAGGAGCGGTTCATGAGCGACATGTTGGGCATCAGCAGCAACGCACTGGGTGCTTACCAGCGTGCCTTGAGCACGGTGAGCAACAACATTGCCAACGTCAACACCGAAGGCTATTCGCGCCAAGACGTGGTGCTCAAAGACACGGCGCCTTCCAAGGCGGCCAATAACTTCTTTGGTACGGGCGTATCACTTCAGGCTGTCAAACGCCAGTTCGATGCGTTTGCTGAATCCAACCTGCGCAACAGCACCAGTGACTTGGCCACCCAAAAGCCCATGGTCGAATACACCAAGCGTGTCATGGACATCATGGGTGACAAAAGCGTGGGCTTGAGCTCGGCACTGGACGACTTTTTTGCCGCTGCCAACAGCCTGTCGGCCGATCCTGCCTCATCGGTTTTACGCAGCACGTTTTTGCGCAGCTCGGAGGGGTTGACTTCTCGTTTTGCCGAATTGTCAGGACAACTTGACTTGGTGGGGACTGAAACCCGTCAAGCCTTGGAGAGCACCACCAACCAGGTCAACACCTTGACCTCTCAGTTGGCTTTGGTGAACCAAAGCATGGCCAAGTCGGCGACCTTAGAGGGGCAGTCGGCAGAAATTCTGGACCGCCGAGATTTGTTGTTGCGCCAGTTGTCCGACTTGGTTCGCATCAAAACCAGTTTCACCACCAATGGCACGGTCAATGTGGGCTTGGGTAACACGGTCACTCAAAGTGTGGTGGTCGATGGTCAAAAGTCACGCCCTATTGGCGTAGACGCGACGGTCAAGGGCAAGACGGAGCTGTTGCTCGACCCGTATGGCAACACCGAATCTCTGGCCTCTGCCAGTGGTGGCCAGTTGGGCGGCTTGCAAACCTTCATCAGCCAAGTGTTGGAGCCCGCGCAAAAAAACCTCAATTTCTTAGCCAAAACTGTGGTCACCGAGGCCAACAAGATTCAGACCAATGGCATCGACGGTTATGGTCAAACTGGGCAAAACTTGTTTGCCCTAGACCCCAGCGTCAGCAACGAAGCCGCAGGCATTCGGGTTGCGCTCAACGATGCGATGCGGGTGGCCACGGCGGCCCAATTTCGCGTGAGCGAAGCCAGTGGCAATACCAGCTCGACCCGCGCGAGCGTGCAGTTCTCGCCTGCGGCTCAACCGCCAGCCAATGGCATCAGCAACACGCGTTTGGACAACAACCCCAACGCCGCCGCAGGCCTCACCGTCAAAGTCGAAGGTGCGCAAGTATTCAGCCCCGTGACCACGGTCTCAGCCGGGGTTCGTGCCACTTTTTATCTGGACGATGCAAAACCGGGACAGCAATTGCAGGTCCTGACGCGCGACGGTCGGCAGTTGTTGGGTCAATCTTTGAGCGAAACAGAAAAGTTTCAAATGCTCTCACCCGAGAATGGTTTTGTGCCGAACTCGGTGTACAGCGACGCCTATCTCAACCAATCCGGCGATAAAGGCTATCGCAACATGGACGTCTTCTACGGCGCCATGGCCAAGGTGCGGTACGCGCAGATCTTCGACAAAAATGGTGTCGCTGCGCCACCTCTTGCGCAAGCTGCGGTGCTCGAGACCGGGCGCATCCCTGACAACTCAGCGGGCACTCAAATCCAAGCCGGAGCCATTGTGCTCAATGGTGTGCCCATGCCCGATCTCACCACCCAGCCGGATATGGCTCTGTCTCCCAATGATGTGGCGGCCTGGGTCAATGGTCAATCCCAAGTCACGGTAGCGGTTCCTACTTTCAGCGGATTTCAAGCGTCGTTCGGTGGTGTCAAACTCAATGTGCAGGCACTCAACCCTGTACCCAACGACTTAACCACATTGGCCAGTACGTTGCAGACGCGCTTACGCGCCTTAGATGGGAGCGATAACATCAGTGTGGCGTTGATCAACAACAGCCAAGACGTTCAAATCACTGACGCTCTGGGTCGCGCCATCAGCAATGTGGCGTTGACACCCAGTGCAGGCTCTACATCGGGTGGGGTGCTCCAAGTCAGCAGCAGTTTGACTTCCCAAACAGGTGTGCGTGCAGAGGTATTCAGTGAAATTCGTGTACCGACACAGCAGCTCGACTTCACCAAGCACCTGAAAATCAATGACCAACTGGTACCTGGAGACATCAAAGATGTGAAAGGCTTGGTGGATGCGGTCAATGCATTGCAGCCCGCTATCGGGGTGAACGCGAGCATCAAAGACGGAGAGTTGGTGATTGCCTCACTCACCACAGGTGCTCCGATTGTGTTGAATACCGACGCTGTGGCGGGTGAGGGCAGCAACAACGTGCTGAGCATGTCGCCGATGACCTACAACGGCCAGGTGCGGCTGGTGCAAGTGGCGCGTGATTTGCACATTCCAAGCACCAATGTTGATTTGAACCGAAAAATACAAATCAACAATGTCGACATCAACACGACGGGTCTCATGGCGTTGCCCTTGACAGAGCGTTTGCAAGCCTTGGCAGACCGTATCAACGATCCAAGCCAAGATCCAAGCCCAGGCATCAAAGCATCGATTGGCTTCTATGGCGACTTGGTGCTCACCACCACCGATGCCACGGGCACTGCCAATATTTCCATCGGTCCAGGCAAAAACAGCGATGGAACCTATACGCAAAACGGTTTGGGATTAGAGCCACTGGATTACTCTGTCGCAGATCGACTCAAGCAATTGCCGGACAATGATCCGGGCAAGGTTGATATCCGTCTGTCATTTGGCAGTTACGGCAATCCTGCCCATATGGGCTCTCCAGTTGACTTGGCCAGAGCTGGCTTGCGAACGGGTGCTTACATCGAAAGTGCTTCGCAAGACGACCTGCTTGTCTTTGTGAGTGGCCAAGGCAAAGCCAGTGTTGCCGCAACCTTCAGTGGCACACCCCTGAACATGCGCGACAACTTGCGCAGCCAGTCTTTGGTGGTCAAGTTCACGGCGGCGGACCGCTACACCATCACCGACGCCAAAACAGGCACCCAACTCGCCGACAGGCACTACGACCCGAGCGTGTTAGAGCCCTTGATTGACTTTGAAGGTTTGCAGCTCAAACTGTCGCACAACCCCAGTGTGGGTGATAGCTTCCAAGTGGATGGGAATCAAGACGGCTTGGGCAACAACGTCAACATGCTCGACATGGTGGACTTGGCCAAGAAGCCTGTCATTGGCGACAAAACCATTGCCAACAGTTACATCGACCAAATCAACAACGTGGGTAACTTGGCGCAACAAGCCAACATCACCCAACAAGCCTTGACCGTGGTGAACGACCAGGCCGTGTCCGCACGCGACAAAGTATCCGGCGTGAACTTGGACGAAGAAGCTGCCGCGTTGATCCGTTACCAGCAGGCTTACCAAGCCTGTGCGAAGGCCTTGCAAATTTCGGGGCAGTTGTTTGATTCGATCGTACAAATTCGGTGATAGAGAGCCTTCATGAAAATATCCTCCACCCTCTACTTTGACCGTGCCACTCAGCAACTTGGCAATGTGCAAGGCGAATTGGCCAAAACGCAAGAGCAGTTGTCGACAGGTAAGCAAATTGTCAAACCCAGCGATTCACCCGACAAGGCCTCTTCCGTCACACGACTGGAGTCAGAACTGGCGCGTCAGGCCAGCTACCAAAACACCTTGAAGTCCGTCAACACGCGCTTGCAGTCGGAAGAGGCAGCACTCAAAAACACCAGTGACGTGTTGCTGCGCATCAAAGAACTCTCCATACAAGCCGCCAGCGATAGCTTGGCTCCCGCAGATCGTCAGTCCTTGGCCTTGGAGGTGACGTCCTTGAAAGATCAAATATTGAGCTTTGCCAATACCCAAGACACCAACGGAAATTATTTGTTTTCGGGCAGTCGAGTGGGGCAGCCTGCATTTGGTCAAGATCCCAGCGGTCAAGTGGTCTACCAAGGCGATCAAGCACGTATGAAAGTTGCGGTAGGTGACAACCGCCGCATGAACATGAACATGCCCGGGTCAGATGCTTTTGTCAAAGTGGTGCGCACCGACAGCAAAGGTCAACACACTGCGGTTGGTTTTTTCCAAGCCTTGGACGACTTGGCCAATGCCATCAAAACCTCTGACCACAGCAAGATGCAAAACGGCATTGCTGAGATGGATGCCTTGCAACAAGGAACCAGCGATGCCTTGGCGCAGGTCGGCACCGACATGAACGTGGTCGACATGCAAAACAACGTGCTTGACGAAGTCACCCTACGTTTGAAAACCACCAAGTCTGATACCGAGGACTTGGACTACACCGCAGCCATCACAAAAATGAACAAAGACCAACTCGCGTTAGAGGCCGCACAAAGCAGCTTTGCCAAGATTTCTCAGTTGAGTTTGTTCAAGTACATGAATTGATGCACTCAAGCTTTTAGAAATTCAACCGATACCCCATCATGACCACCACTGCCTCCGCCACGTCTACCAGTGCGTCAGCCTCTGCAGGCCTGATTGCGGCCTTAGGGGCGGGGTCGGGCATGAACACCCAATCTTTGGCGCAAAGCTTGGTCGATGCAGAAAAAACGCCGCAATCCAAAATCATCAACGACAAGATTGACGCCACCAAGAAAGAAATCACCGGCTACAGCGGCTTGATGTATGTGGTGACCGAGGTCAAAAAAGCGTTTGACGTGCTGGCAGACCCCACGCAGTTCGCCGGCCTTGTCACAAAAAACTCGCAACCTGCAGCGTTTGAAGTCATCACCAATCCGAGCGCACAGCCTGGCATGCATGACATCAGCGTCACCAATGTGGCCAAGCCACAGCGTTCGCTCACCAATGCAGGCTTTGCAGACAGCGCAAGCTCGGTGGTATCGGGTTCTGATTTCACGCTGACCTTGACATCGGCAAACTCGTCCTCTCCCACACCCGTTGCCATAACCGTGCCTGCCAACAGCACATTGATTGGTGTGAAAGACGCCATCAACTCTGCCAACGCCGGTGTGACGGCGCAAATCATTGATTCGGGCGTTCAAGGCGCAGCGGACCGCTACAAAATCATGGTGACGGGACAACCCGGGGCCAGCAATTCGTTCACCCTGAGTTCTTCCATCGCTGGCATTGGCTTCAACACCAATTCAACGCCAGGTCAGGCGGACAGCACCTTGCAATCGGCTGTCAACGCCAACATTGTGGTGGACGGCATCAGTTATTCGCGTTCTTCCAATACCATTCCCGATGTGGTGCCTGGCGTCACGTTTGATTTGTTGTCTGAAACGGTGGGTTCGTCGGCTTCCATTCAGTTGAGCCGTGACACCAGTGATCTCAAAACAAAGATTGACAAGGTGGTTTCCACCTTCAACGATTTTCAAAATTTCATCAAGATCGCGAACGATCCAAAATCAAGCGATCCAGATTTCGGCGGCACTTTATCTAAAGTGTCCATTGGCAAAACGGTGCAAGCCAAATTGCGCCAATTGGTATTTGGAACAGCAGGGTCAACGACCAACAACAGCGTGCGCGGTTTGCGCGACTTGGGCGTGACCTTGCAGCAAGACGGCACCTTGACTGTGGACGCTACGGTGTTTCAAAAGGTCAGTACAGCCAAGTACGATCAAGTCGTCTCGATGTTTTCTGGCAAGAGCCTGCAAAACGAAAAAGGGGCTCCTACAAATGGTGTCGCTGTCTCACTCACTGGTTGGGTCAAGACCCTGGTGTCGGCGCAGGGCCCTTTGTTGCAAGGCAGTCAAGCCGACTCGACCAAAGTCACCAAATACCAGGACGACTTGACCAAGCTGCAAACCCGCATGGACAGTTTGCTGGCGCGTTATACCAAGCAGTTTGCGGCCATGGACTCGATCGTTGGCAAGAGCAACAGCCTCAAGACCAGTTTGACATCCACCTTTGATGGGATGATGAACGCATATAAAAAGTAAATGGTAGAAATTTCTAAAAGCGGCAACTGTTTGCCGCTTTTTTTATTTTCTTAACTCATTGAATTATTTTTTGCAAATTTTCTTAAGTTCCATTTGTAGCAGTCGATCTATAGGGTACGGAGCACAAGACTC
>NZ_JAVLFP010000103.1:0-29858 GCF_046052825.1 Limnohabitans sp. | reverse complement strand
CCGCCACCAAATCCACCACCGCCGCGCTTGCGCTCGGTCATGAGGTCAACGCTGGTGCGTGTGGGGTCGGGTTGGCGTTGTCCGCCACCTTGGGTTTTGTGGCCAAAGGCATTGACACCACTTTGGGTGCCCAGATGCGCATTGGCGCGGGGTTGAAAGTCATCGTCATCGCGACGTGGCGGGCGTGCCTCGTTGTCGCGTGGCATGCGTGGCTCAAAGTCGCGTGACGGGCGTGGGGCATCTTGACGCGGACCACGGTTGTCAAATTGGCGCGCTGGGCGAGGACCTTGGCCTTGGGGGCGATTGCCGTCACGCACAGGGCGGTCTCCGTTGCGGTCCCGGCTCACATGGCCGTTGGGGCGTGGGGCACGGCCTTCGCTGTCGCCGCCTTCGCCACGAGGTGCAGGGGCACGGCCTCCGCGTCCACCCGCACCCGAGGCGCCTTTGGTGTCGCGGATGCGTTGCATCATTTCACTGCGCGCGGCTTTGGCTGCGGCGGCCATCACGTCGCGGCCTGGGGGTTTGCCCAAACCACCCCAGAGGGTTTGGCGGCCCATGGCAATGGGTTCGGCTTTTTCATCGGCCTCGGGACCAAAGCCTTCGACCACCACGACAGGAACTTGCTGCTTGGTGAAGTGCTCAATGTCTTTCATGAAGCCTTCTTCGTCCAAGGACACCAAGCTCACCGCTTCGCCACTTGAGCCTGCACGACCGGTGCGGCCAATGCGGTGCACATAGTCTTCGCTGATGTTGGGAATCTCGTAGTTCACCACGTGTGGCAACTCGTCGATGTCGATGCCGCGTGCGGCAATGTCGGTGGCCACCAAGGCGCGAATGTCGCCGCTCTTGAAACCTGCCAGGGCTTGGGTACGGGCGGTTTGGCTTTTGTTGCCGTGCAAGGCCATGGCGCTGATGCCGTTCTTGGTCAAAAACTCGGCCACGTTGTTGGCGCCAAACTTGGTGCGTGTGAACACCAACACTTGGCTCCAGTTGTGCTCGTTGATGATGTGTGCCAGCAAGGCTTTTTTCTTGCCACGACCCACCGGGTGGACCACTTGCGTGATGCGTTGCACCGTGGTGTTGCTGGGGGTGACCTGGATGCTTTGTGGGTCCTTGAGCAAACCGCTGGCCAGCTCTCGAATTTCGTCGCTGAAGGTGGCTGAGAACAACAAGCTTTGCTTGTCTTTGGGAACCAGGGCCAAGATTTTCTTGACATCGTGGATGAAGCCCATGTCGAGCATGCGGTCGGCCTCGTCCAGGACCAACATTTGCACGGTGGACAAGTCCAACAGGCCTTGTTGCTGCAAGTCGAGCAAGCGACCTGGCGTGGCCACCAAGATGTCCACGCCTTTTTTGATGCGTGCGACTTGTGGGTTCATGCCCACGCCGCCAAAGATGACGGTGGAAGTGAGCTGCAAGTATTTGCCGTAAGTGCGGATGGACTCTTCCACCTGCGCGGCGAGTTCACGGGTTGGCGTGAGCACCAGGGCACGGACACCATAGACGCCGAATTTGTTTTCGGTGCTGCGGCTCATGGTGAGCTTGTGCAGCATGGGCAAGGTGAAGGCGGCGGTTTTGCCGGTGCCGGTTTGCGCACCTGCCAACAGGTCGTGGCCGGCCAGCACGGCGGGGATGGCCTGGGCTTGGATGGGGGTGGGAGTTTCGTAGCCCTGTTCGACTACGGCTTTCAGGATGGCCGGAGCCAAATTCAATTCTTCAAAGTTCATGATGGAGCGCCCATGTCAGAGCGCATGACACCGACCCGCTTGGCCCGAAGGCCACCCAGTCAAAGGTCGGCAATATTTACAAGGTGAGCTGTTGGGATCACAAACAAGGGTGTTTGGAACAAGCTCCAGCAGAAGTGCTGATGTTGTGGCAACTGGCGGCGACAACGGGATGTATTGTGGCACGGATCAGGAGTACAGGGATAATCACGTCTTTATTGCAATTGCGACCCCCGAAAGAACAACACATGGCTCAGTACGTTTTCTCCATGAACCGTGTCGGCAAGATTGTGCCGCCCAAGCGCCACATTTTGAAAGACATCTCCCTCAGCTTCTTCCCTGGTGCCAAGATCGGCGTGTTGGGTTTGAACGGCTCGGGCAAGTCCACGTTGCTCAAAATCATGGCGGGCATCGACAAGGAAATCGAAGGCGAAGCCATTCCCATGGCCGGCTTGAAGATTGGTTATTTGCCACAAGAGCCGCAACTCGATCCTGAGCACACGGTGCGCCAATCGGTGGAGAGTGGCATGGGTGAGGTCAAAGAAGCCCAAGCCCGTTTGGAAGAGGTGTATGCCGCCTACGCCGAAGAAGACGCCGACTTCGATGCTTTGGCTGCTGAGCAGGCCAAGCTCGAAGCCATCATCGCGACTTCGGGTGCGGGGGACGGCTCAGACCATTTGTTGGACATCGCGGCTGATGCGCTGCGCCTGCCCCCATGGGACGCCATCATTGGCAAGCTGTCTGGTGGTGAGAAGCGTCGTGTGGCCTTGTGCCGCTTGTTGCTGTCCAAGCCCGACATGTTGCTGCTTGACGAACCCACCAACCACTTGGACGCCGAGTCGGTGGATTGGTTGGAGCAGTTCCTGGCCCGTTTCCCAGGCACCGTGGTGGCCATCACCCACGACCGCTATTTCTTGGACAACGCCGCCGAGTGGATTTTGGAACTCGACCGTGGCCACGGCATTCCCTACAAAGGCAACTACTCCACGTGGTTGGAGCAAAAAGAAGCCCGTTTGGCGCAAGAAAACCGCACCGAAGACGCGCGTGCCAAGGCCATGAAGAAAGAACTGGAGTGGTCGCGCCAAAACCCCAAGGGCCGCCAAGCCAAGAGCAAGGCCCGTTTGGCGCGCTTTGAAGAGTTGTCCGACTACGAATACCAAAAACGCAACGAGACTCAGGAAATTTTCATTCCAGTGGCCGAGCGTTTGGGCAACGAAGTGTTTGAGTTCAAAAACGTCAGCAAGTCTTTTGGCGACCGTGTGCTGATTGACAACCTCAGCTTTCAGGTGCCAGCCGGCGCCATCGTCGGCATCATCGGCCCGAACGGGGCTGGTAAGTCCACCCTCTTCAAGCTGATTGCCGGCAAAGAAAAGCCCGACAGCGGCGAGGTGAAAGTGGGTCAAACCGTGAAGATGGCCTTTGTGGACCAGACGCGCGACGACTTGAACGACGAAAAAACCGTGTGGGAAGACATCTCGGGTGGTCTTGACATCTTGACGGTGGGCAAGTTCCAGATGCCCAGCCGTGCGTATTGCGGGCGCTTCAACTTCAACGGTGGCGACCAGCAAAAGAAGGTCGGCATGTTGTCAGGCGGCGAGCGTGGTCGTTTGCACTTGGCCAAGACCTTGATCGAAGGCGGCAACGTGTTGCTGCTGGACGAACCCTCGAACGACTTGGACGTGGAGACTTTGCGTGCCCTGGAAGACGCGCTGCTGGAGTTCGCCGGTTCGGTGATGGTGATCAGCCACGACCGCTGGTTCCTCGACCGCATTGCCACCCACATTCTGGCCGCTGAAGGCGACAGCCAGTGGTTGTTCTTTGATGGCAACTACCAAGAATACGAAGCCGATAAGAAGAAGCGCCTGGGTGAAGAAGGTGCCAAGCCCAAGCGCGTGCGCTTCAAGGCTTTGAAATAACTTTGCGCATCTGTTCAACAGGCCCAGTTCGACAGAACTGGGCCTGTTGTCATGGGGCGCTCAGTTTGCGCTCAGTTCGGCTTACAGGGGCTTGTAGGGGGCTATGGGTGCTATGGGGGCTATTGGATTTATTGGGGTCTATTGGGGTCTATTCGGCGTGGGGAACACGCGTCATGGCTGGCCACCAGTGCTGTCCCAGCCGCAACTCGGTCGCCGCTTGGACCGCCCTCACCACCGCCATGGCGGTGACTTCGGCGGCCAGCGTGCTCAGCAGCATCATGTCTGGTGCATGCGCGCTGGTGCCCGTGGCCAGGGCAAACAGGGTGTCACCGTCGAGCGGTGTGTGAACCGGGCAGATGCTGCGTGCCAGGCCATCGTGGGCCACTTGTGCCAAACGCTGGGCTTGGGGCTTGGTCAGCACCGCATCGGTGGCCACCACGCCTATGGTGGTGTTGCTGCCCACGGGCACGCTGTGCATCGCATGGCCTGCGAGCTGGGCCTGGCGGATGTTGAGCAGTTCCAGGCTATCGGGTGAGCGTCGGGCCCCTGCAAGCAGTTGACCCGTCAGCGGATCCACCACATCGCCCAAGGCGTTACAGACCACCAAGGCCGCCACGGTGACGCCGTTGACCGTGAGGGCCGCACTGCCGACGCCGCCTTTCATGGCGCAGTTGGGGCCATTCATTTTGCCCACCGTGGCACCCGCACCGGCCCCCACATTGCCTTGAGCCACAGGTGCAGGGCTGGCATCGACGCAGGCTTGGTAGCCGGCGTGGGCATCTGGGCGAATGCGCAAGCCACCTTGGGAGAAATCATCCACCATCAAGTCAAAGATCACAGCCGCTGGCACGATGGGCACCCGAACCGGCCCCACACACAGCCCATGACCGTGCTCTTCCAGCCATCGCATGACGCCTGAGGCGGCATCGAGGCCATAGGCGCTGCCCCCACTCAGTACAATGCCGTGCACGTGTGGGACCGTGTTACCGGGGGACAACAGGTCGGTTTCGCGCGTGCCTGGCGCCGCTCCACGTACATCCACCCCTGCCACGGCGCCTTGGGGTGACAGCACCACCGTGCAACCCGTGGGTCGGCGTGTATCGCTGAAATGACCGACTGTGAGTCCCGCAATTCGGGTCAGGCTATCGTTATTCATGGTTTATTTAGTATTCGTAAAATTTGAAGAAAATAACTTAAAATAGCCCTTAAGTTTAAATTTCAGCAAATAAGGATTTTCATGGCCACTCTCTCCATCAAAGAGCCTTACGACGGCTATTGTGGAACCAGTTATGCCGCCAAAGTGTTGGGTATCTCTGTGGGGACTGTACAAGGCTTGGTGGAAAAAAACGACCTGAGGGCATGGAAAACACAAGGTGGACACCGCCGCATCTCTTTGCAATCGATTCAGGAATACCAACGGCGCCATAACCTGTCTCAGGCCAGTTCATCCGCCACTGAAGATTGTTTGCGCGTCTTGGTGGTGGAAGACGATGAGAACACCCGTCTGATGCTGCAAGCCAATTTTGAAAAATGGGGCTTGCCCATCGATGCCGTGATGTATGCCTCAGCCATGGAGGCCTTGTTGGACATGCCAAGTCTGCAACCCCAAGTTCTGCTGACCGATTTGCGCATGCCCAACGTGGATGGTTTTCAATTTTTAAAAACGCTGAGTCAACATGCCTTGTTTTCTTCGTTGGCGATCGTGGCCATCACCGGCATGAGTGCCAAAGAAGTGCAGGCCAAAGGGGGGTTGCCCGACGGTGTTCAGTTGTTGCAAAAACCCATCGACTTGGATTGGTTGCGCGGCTTTTTTGACGCCTTGATGTCCATGCGGCAAATCAACCGCCGCTCTCGCGTTTGAGGTGCACAAGCTTTCAACGGGCTGTACCGCGCTAGGGCCTACCCCGATGTGTTTGGCTGGCGCGCCAAGCTAAGCTGTTGGCATGAAAGCCCATCATCGTTTTTGGCCCGCGCGCCTGCCGCACACTCTCTCTGTTCCTGAGACGTCCTTGTGGGACAACTTGCGCATCAGCGCCTGTCGTTACCCGCACAAATCAGCCTTGATTTTTTTAGGTCGGCGTGTGAGTTATGCGCAGTTGATGGACCAGGCTGAAAAGTTGGCGGCCTACTTGCAACACCTGGGGGTGAAAAAAGGGGATCGGGTGGTGCTCGACATGCAGAACTGCCCACAACTGGTGATGGCCCATTTCGCTATTTTGCGTGCCAATGCGGTGGTGGTGCCCGTCAATCCCATGAACCGTGCCGAGGAGCTCAAGCACTACATCACCGACCCCGATGCGCGCGTGGCCATCACCACCGCCGACTTGAGCGCCGAGTTGGCCAAGGCCAGCAACCAGTTGCCCCAGGGGCAGGGATTGGCACACATGGTGGTGACCCATTTCACCGACGCCTTTGACGCCAACATCCAAGGCGACGACGCCCCGCCCCAAGCTTGGCAAGCCTGGTTGTCAACCCAGCACCTCTTGCCAGAATTGGCCGCTGGCCAAGTGCACACCTGGCAACAAGCGCTGTCCAGTGCCTATCCTTTGGGGCTCTTGGAAGTAGGGCCGCAAGACTTGGCGGTTTTGCCCTACACCAGCGGCACCACGGGCTTGCCCAAGGGGTGCATGCACCCGCACCGCACCCTCATGCACAACGCGATTGCCTCGGCCGTTTGGAGTGGCGGAACCCACGAAAACGTGGGGTTGTTGGTGGTGCCGATGTTTCACATCACGGGCATGACCAGCGTCATGCATGCGGGCATTTACCTTGGGGCCACCTTGGTGCTGATGCCACGCTGGGACCGTGAACTGGCGGGGCGATTGATCTCCAACTGGCAGATCACCCATTGGACGAACATTCCCACCATGGTGATTGACCTCTTGGGCAGTCCCAACTTTGACAAATTCAATTTGAAAAGCTTGGTCCACATTGGGGGAGGCGGTGCGGCCATGCCGCAAGCGGTGGCGCAACGGTTGTGGGAGTTGTATGGCCTGCGCTACAGCGAGGGCTATGGTTTGACCGAAACCGCAGCCCCCTCACACAACAACCCGCCCGATGCGCCCAAGCAGCAGTGCTTGGGTATCCCGTTCATGAGCACCGATGCACGCATCGTCGACCCCGAAACCTTGCGCGAAATGCCACAAGGCGAGTCGGGCGAAATCGTCATCCATGGCCCTGAAGTGTTCAACGGCTACTGGAAGCAGCCCGAGGCCACCGCTGCTGCCTTCTTTGATCTCGACGGCAAGCGTTTTTTTCGCTCCGGCGATTTGGGCCGGGTGGACGAGGACGGCTACTTCTTCATCACCGACCGTCTCAAACGCATGATCAATGCCTCGGGCTTCAAGGTCTGGCCCGCAGAGGTGGAGGCGTTGATGTTCAAACATCCTGCCATCCAAGAGGCTTGCATCATCGCGTCACATGACAGCTACCGGGGCGAAACCGTCAAAGCTGTGGTGGTGTTGCGCGGCACCCACCAAGGCGGGGTGAGCGAACAAGACATCGTGGCGTGGTGTCGCGAGCACATGGCGGTCTACAAAGCACCCACCCAAGTTGAATTTGTCGATGCCCTGCCCAAAAGCGGCAGCGGCAAAGTCATGTGGCGGGCCTTGCAAGAAGCACAAAAGTCAGGCGCAACTGACTAAAGCCTGGGTGACAGCTGGCTTTTGTCGGTGCGGGTAAGCTACGGCCTGTGCTCAAACTATCTGTCCTCGACCAATCTGCTGCGGCTGCAGGCCGCCACCAAGACACCGCCATTCGCCAGACCTTGGCTTTGGCGAGCCAATGCGAAGCCTGGGGCTACCACCGCTTTTGGGTCAGCGAACACCACAGTCACCCCAGCATCGTTGGCACTGCACCAGAGGTGCTGATGGCGGCCATTGCGGCCCGCACCACGCGCATCCGCTTGGGGTCTGCAGGCGTGATGCTGCCGCACTATGCACCGCTCAAAGTGGCCGAACAATTTCGTGTGCTCGACGCTTTGGCACCCGGGCGCATTGACTTGGGCGTAGGCCGCGCGCCAGGCAGCGATGGACGCACCGCCCAGTTGCTCAACCCCGACCGCCATGCCTCAGACAACTTCCCGCAACAGGTTCTGGAGCTGCAAGCCTGGGTCACTGGACAGCCTATTCCGCAAGGGCACCCAGGGCATGGCGTTTTCGCCTACCCAAGTGGCCCGACCTCACCTGCCGTGTGGATGTTGGGGAGTTCAGACTATGGTGCGCAACTGGCCGCTCATTTGAGCTTGCCCTATGCTTTTGCTTACTTCATCACCGACGGGCAAGGGGCTGACGCAGCCCTTCAGCTTTACCGTGCCAACTTCCGTGCCAGCGAGGGCATGGCCAAACCCCAGGCCACGGTGTGTGTGTGGGCCTTGGCCGCAGACACCGAAGACGAGGCTTGGGCGCTGTTTCAAAGTCGTGCGCGCTGGCGCATGGACCGCAATTCCGGTCGCATTGGCCCGATCTTGCCGCCCGACCAAGCGGCGCGTGACTACACACCGTCTGAGCAAGTGGCCTTGGCCGAGATGCGTGCCAAGGCCTTGGTCGGCAGTGCCCCTCAAGTCGCCGCCAAGCTGCGCGCTTTGTCCGAGCGCTTGCAAGTCGACGAGGTGGTGCTCATCACCTGGACCCACGACCCAGCCGCCCAAAGCCGATCCTATGAACTGCTGGCGCGCGAGTTCGCGCTGAACTGAACGCATTTTTTCCCCACTACACGGAGCTCTCACATGTTTACAACCGCCATTGCCGGCAGCCTGCCCAAACCCGAGTGGTTGGCCGAAACCAACAAACTCTGGCCCAAGTGGCACGCCGAGGGCGATGCCCTGCGGCAAGCCAAGGCCGATGCCACGCTGTTGTGGATCAAAGCCCAAGAAGACGCAGGCTTGGACGTGATTGGCGACGGCGAGCAATCGCGCCAACACTTTGTGCACGGTTTTTTAGAGCAGGTCGAAGGCATCGACTTTGAGAACAAAGTGACCATGGGCATTCGCAACAACCGCTACGACGCGCAAGTGCCCCAAGTCATTGCCCCCTTGCGACTCAAAGGCCGTGTGCATGCGTTTGAAGCACAACTGGCCCGCGCCCACACCCAGAAAAAACTCAAGTTCACCTTGCCTGGCCCCATGACCATCGTGGACACCGTGGCCGATCGTTTTTATGGCGAGGGCGAAGAGGGCCGCATCAAGATGGCGTTTGCCTTTGCCGAGCTGCTCAACCAAGAGGCGCTGGCCTTGCAAGCCGATGGCGTGGACATCATCCAGTTTGACGAGCCTGCTTTCAACGTCTACCTGGACCAAGCCGCAGACTGGGGCGTCAAAGCCTTGGAGCGCGCTGCGCAAGGCCTGACCTGCACCACCGCAGTTCACATTTGCTACGGCTATGGCATCGAAGCCAACAACAACTGGAAGAAAACCCTGGGTGACGAATGGCGTCAGTACGAAAAGGTGTTTCCGGCCTTGGCCAAGAGCAGCATCCAGCAAGTGAGTTTGGAGTGTTACCACTCGCACGTGCCGCCCGAGATGATGGCCTTGCTGGAAGGCAAAGACGTGATGGTGGGCGTGATCGATGTGGCCAGCGACGTGATTGAAACGCCCGAAGAAGTGGCCGACACCATTGGCCGCGCTTTGCAGTTTGTGCCCAAGCACCGTTTGATTGCTTGCACCAATTGCGGCTTGGCACCGATGAGCCGTGAGGTGGCGACCAAGAAGCTCCAAGCCTTGGCGGCTGGCGCTGCGTTGGCGCGTCAGCGTTACGCCTGAGCTTTGTTTCTTTGGCGGTGGGGGAGGTGTTTGGGTGCCTGTTGCCGCTCATGTCCCCCGATCCAGGCTGCGCCTGAATCTCCTCCTTCACTTCGCTGCAACAGACACCCAAACACCTCCTTGGCTAACGTCAAGTCGCGGACACAAACACAGGCGCTCCAAATTCTCAGGATCAGAAAGCGTTAGTGTCTTGTGAAGCGAAGTGAAGGAGGAGAGTCTTGCAGCATGCAAGACTCGGGGGACATGAGCGGAACAAGGCACTAACGCTTTCAGGTCCGTGCGGCAAAAGATCTGATCCGTGCGAAAAAAGCTCAGGCCCTTGCGAAGAAAAACCAGCCACAACCGAACAGGGATTTAAGAGCAGGTGCTCCCACCACAGCCATGAATCTCGCCCTGAGGCAAGCCCTCAGGTTTGGATACCACCCCTGTGGCTTCGTCGTAGCCCACCCCGCGCAGGTGCAGTGCCAAGGCAGCATCCATCGTTTGGGCATGCTGCGGGAACCACAGACCCAACTCATGCGCCATTTGACGCACCAACGCCAAATCACCTTGCTCTTTGCCACGCTTGAGGCCTTCGCGCATCACTTGCAAGATCACGTTGTGCTGCGTGCTGTGGCAATTGCTGGATGAAAAGTGCGTGTCCGCCATCCAGCGGTCTTCGCTGCCAAAGTGCTCTTCGGTGTGCGCGATCAAGTCCACAAAACGATCCAACAGTTCATCGTCTTGGGCCATCTCAGTCGCACCCAGCAGGTCCACAAACTCGCGGTGGGTGTCGTCCATGAAGTCGAGTTCAAGGCCCAGGGCATCGCTCCACGCCAGGGTGGGTGCTCGTGCAGTGGTGAAGTCCAGGGTCTCGGTGGTCATGGCAGGGGTCTCCAAATCTTGAATGGTCAGAGCATAAATTGAAAACACATCGTCTGAGTTGCGCTAAGTCAAGCGCGAGACGGACGGCGCTGGGCACCTCCCACGCAGAATGCCGTTTGTCTAAAACACAGAGCGCAGCCACGCCACAAAGCGGCGTGGGTAGGCAGGCTCCAGCCAAAAAATCGCGCCCGTCACCCCCGCATTGGCCACGCCCGTGCACAGCATCACTTCGGCAATGGTCAGGCCCGCACTGAGCAAGGCCCCGGCGATCAAGGCGCTGGCCATCATGAACAAGGCGTTGAGGATGTTGGTCGCCGCAATCAAACGCGCGCAGTGGTCTTGGTGGCTGGTGAGCTGAACCCAGGCGTACATGGGCACGCTGTACAAGCCGGTGAACAGGCTCATGAGCAGCAAGTCGGCCATCACCCGCCAATGCGCTGTGTGGCCCACAAAGGCTGTGATATCCATCGGCAAAGCCTCGGGCAAATGGCGCACAGCAAAGAACAAGTCAATGCAAAACACACTCATGCCCAAGGCGCCCAGTGGCACCAAACCCATTTCGACCTGCCCACGACTCAGCCTTTCGCACAGCAGAGCGCCGGTGCCAATGCCGACCGAGAACAACACCAGCAGCAGCGAGGCCACATGGGCGTCGCCGTGCAACACCTCTTTGGCAAAGCTGGGGAATTGGCTCAAAAAGATGGCGCCAAAAAACCACATCCAGCTGATGCCCAGCAGGGTGTGAAACACGCTGGGGTTGCTGCGTGCCAAACGCAGATTGCGCCAGGTTTCGGTGAACGGGTTCCAATTGATGCGCAACAGCGGTGCCAAGGCACGACCGGATGGAATCAACGCACTGGCAAAACGCCCCAGTGCAGCCAGCGCCAAGCAGGACAGCGACACGCTGGCAGGCCCAATCTCAGGCAGGGCGACCAATAGGCCGCCTGCCACATTGCCCAGCAAGATGGCCACAAAAGTCCCCATTTCCACCATGCCGTTGCCACCCGTGAGTTCTTGCGCATTCAACACGCGGGGCAGGTAGGCAAATTTGACCGGACCAAACAAGGTGGAGTGCACGCCCATCAAAAAAATACAGACCAACAGGGTGGCGACCTGTTGGCTGGCAACGCCCCAGGCGGCCAGCGCCATGATGGCGATTTCAAAGTTTTTGACCCAGCGCATCAAGGCCACGGGGTCGTATTTGTCGGCCAATTGGCCGCTGGTGGCCGAGAACAACAAAAACGGCAGGATGAACACCGCCCCAATCACCAAGCCCGCCAAGCTGGGCGGCAGCCAGTCGATGCTGAGTTGGTAGGTCACCAACACCGTGAGGGCGAACTTGAACAAGTTGTCGTTCGCGGCCCCGCAAAACAAAGTCCAAAAAAATGGCCCAAACCGTCGCTGCCTCAACAACGCGAACTGTGGCGTTGCGTCTGTGGGAGCAGCGTCGGCCGGACCGGGCATGGTGTTTACATGCGCTCGAAGATGGCGGCAATGCCTTGGCCGCCGCCAATGCACATGGTCACCAGGGCGTATTTGCCTTGGATGCGTTGCAACTCGTACAAGGCTTTCACCGTGATCAAGGCCCCCGTGGCACCGATGGGGTGACCCAGCGAAATGCCTGAGCCATTGGGGTTGACCTTGGCCGGGTCAAAGCCGAGCTCTTGGCTCACGGCGCAGGCTTGGGCGGCAAAGGCTTCGTTGGCTTCAATCACATCCATGTCGTGGACCGTCAAGCCCGCTTTTTGCAACGCCAAGCGCGAGGCCGACACCGGGCCCATGCCCATGATCTTGGGCTCTAAGCCGGTGTGGGCGTAGGCCACCAGACGGCCCAGCGGCTTGGCACCACGGGCTTGTGCGGTTTTGGCTTCCATCAGCACCACCGCGGCGGCGGCGTCGTTGATGCCCGAGGCGTTGCCTGCCGTCACCGTGCCGTTTTCTTTGACGAACACGGGCTTCAACTTGGCCATGTCTTCGGCCTTGCAGTTGGGGCGGAAGTGCTCGTCGGTGGTGTAGGCCACGTCGCCTTTTTTGCTTTTGAGGATCACCGGCAGGATCTGGTCTTTGAAGTAACCCGCTTCGGTGGCGCGTTGTGCGCGGTTGTGGCTTTCCACGGCCAAGGCGTCTTGCATGTCACGGGTGATGCCAAATTGAGCCGCAATGTTCTCGGCGGTCACGCCCATGTGGATGGTGTGGAAGGGGTCATGCAAGGCACCGACCACCATGTCGACCAGCTTGGTGTCGCCCATGCGTGCGCCCCAACGTGCGCTGAGCGATGCGTAAGGGCCTCGGCTCATGTTTTCGGCGCCACCGCCAATGGCGATGTCACAGTCGCCCAACATGATGGCCTGGCTGGCCGACACAATCGCTTGCAAGCCCGAGCCGCACAGGCGGTTCACGTTGAAGGCCGGAGTGGCTTGGCCGCAACCGCCGTGGATGGCCGCCACACGCGACAAGTACATGTCTTTGGGTTCGGTGTTGACCACATGGCCAAACACCACGTGGCCCACATCTTGGCCGTCCACGCCCGCACGGGCCAAGGACTCGCGCACCACAAGTGCTGCCAATTCGGTGGGCGGGATGTCTTTCAGACTGCCACCATAAGTACCAATGGCGGTGCGAACACCGCTGACGACGACGACTTCACGCATGTTTGTCTCCTGTGGATGAAAATAAAAACCGGACCAGTGTGCACCCGCTCGGCTACAGATCTCTTACGCCGCCTGATACGGTGCTGACGTGCCCCAAGCCACAGGCAAATCAAACGACAGCGGCGCTTGGGTGAACGGATGGGCCAGCGCCAGGCTCTTGGCGTGCAACATCAGGCGCGGGCTCATGGCCAGCACCTCTGGCGGCGCGTACAAGGAGTCGCCGAGCATCGGGTGCCCCAGGCTTTGCATGTGCACCCGCAGCTGGTGGGTGCGCCCGGTGAAGGGCTCCAGCTCAATCAGGCTGGCCGTGTCGCCCACTTGCAAGCTGCGCCACAGGCTGCGGCTGGGTTTGCCGTCGGGGTGGATGATGTGGATGGGGCGACGCTCCCAGTCCAGCAAAATGGGGCCCTCCACCGTGTACCAACCTTCGTCGTTGGGTGCTGAGGCGGTGAGCAACGGGTTGCCTGCCACCACCGCCACGTAGCGCTTGTGCACTTGGCGTGTTTCAAACGCCCGGCTGATGCGGCGTTGCGCCTCAAGGCCACGCGCCATGATCAACAGGCCCGAGGTGTCTTGGTCGAGGCGGTGCACCACCAAAGCATCGGGATAGCGGTCTTGCACGCGTTTGGACAAACAGTCTTGCTTGTCAGGCCCACGCCCTGGCACCGACAACAGGCCGCTGGGTTTGTCCAGCACCAACAGGTGTTCGTCTTCGTAGATCGGGGTGATCACAGGCGGGGCTCAGCAGGCACAGGCGTCGGGTTGTTCAAGCACCACATGGGTGGTGGGGCGGGCCACACAAGGCAGCACATAGCCCTCGGCCTTTTCTTCGGCGCTCAAGCCAGGCCATTCCATGCTGTAAGTCACTTCTCCGCTGACCAAGCGGCACAGGCAGGTGCGGCAGGTGCCATTGCGGCACGAGCTCGGCAACTGCACACGCGACATCTCAGCCGCTTCCAGCAAGCTCAGGTCGCCCTCGACGTCGTATTGCAAATCGGCGGGCATCACTTGGACGGTGAAAATTCCAAAATCATCAGACACAGTAAAACACTCAAAAAAACTCAAACGCGGTTATGGAGTTGCTGCTCGGCTTTGTCCAGCCACAGCGCCAAGCTGTCGAACAAATCGGTTTGGCTGAACGAACAGCTTTCTTCGCTGAACAGTGCGCTCGACTCCAAACGGTCCAACAGCCCCAACCACACCTCGCTGTAGCGTGCGGGCAGGGCTTGCAACAACACCTCTTGGGCACGTGCTGCGCTGCTGAACGCCGACACGCTCAGCGCACCGCCACGCACCTCAGACAGCGTTTGACGCAAGCTGGCAATGGACGGGGCTGCGGGGTGCATCACTTGTTCTTGATCTTGCCGCGAGGTGCCACGTAGGTGGTGGGCGGGTTGGGACGGTCCGAGGTGGAGGTCTTGGGGGGCGAGTTGTCCTTTTTGGGCTTCTTCGTCATTTTGTTGCTGTGTTGTTCGCCTTTGGCCATAAGCCCTCCTGGAGGATCATCTCGGAGCGAGATGCCTAGGATGGTAAGTCACATTGCGCGGTGTCTTGGCGTTTCAAGGGGTTTCTTGTTGCCAAGCGCCACTGGCCAATTCGCTCAAGCTGTAGGGGCCTATCGCGGTGCGAATCAAGCGCAGGGTGGGCAAGCCCACGGCGGCGGTCATGCGGCGCACTTGGCGGTTGCGGCCCTCGCGAATCACCAATTCCAGCCAGGACGTAGGCTGGTGGCGTCGCACACGGATGGGGGGCGTGCGCTCCCACAGCGCGGTGGGAGGTTCGGCCACGCGTGCACGCGCTGGCCGGGTGAGGCCATCGTTCAACAACACGCCCTGGCGCAGCGTCTGAAGCGCTGCCTCGCTGGGCACACCCTCGACCTGCACCAGGTAGGTTTTTTCCATCTTGAAGCGGGGGTCGGCAATCTGGGCCTGCTGACGTCCATCGTCGGTGAGCAGCAACAAGCCTTCGCTGTCGGCGTCCAAGCGCCCGGCCACGTACACGCCCGGCAGATCGATGAATTCTTTCAGGCCACGCCAGCGTCCTTCGGGCGTGAATTGGCTGAGCACGCCATAAGGTTTGTTGAAGCGAATGAGCATGGTCCCAAGCGTAGCAGGCGAGCAACGAGGCACTGCTAGCATGGCCCCATGACTGCCCATTACGAGAGCGTGCAAACCGCCACCCTGTACCCCGATGCCTTTGGTGTGTCGGCCCCCGAAGCCGCCGTGTTGCGTGAGCTGTGGCCCCGCAAACCGGGGGTCTTCATTCGCAGCGTGTCCCTGTCTGCGGATGCACCGGTGGATGTCGATGCACCTGCGTCGTTACAGCTTGAATTGGGCCAGGGTCAATTTGGCTTAGTGCCGCCTTGGGTCAAATCCGCCTCTGACGCCAAATTGCGCTCGACCAAACTGGTCAACGCGCGGTCCGAGACGGTGAGCACCTCCAACAACTTTCACGACACCTGGCTGGCCGGTCAGCGCTGCATCGTGCCCATGATGGCGTTTTTTGAAGACGACTGGCGCAGCGGAAAAGCCGTGCCAACGCGCATCGCCCGTGTGGACGGCAAGCCCATGGGCGTGGCAGGTTTGTGGGAGCGCTGGGCCAAAGACGGGACGGAGATCGTCAGCTTCACCCTCTTGACCGTCAACGCCAACAGCCATGCCTTGTTGCACCGTTACCAACAAAACGGCAACGAAAAACGCATGCCCGTCATCTTGGGCGAAGGCGCGTATGGCGCTTGGCTGAGTGCGCGGCCTGAAAAAGCGCGGGAGTTCATGCGGGCTTACCCCGCCAACTTGCTCACAGCAAATCCGGTGGAGAAGTAGTCGCAGGCAGCACACGCGTCAAAGCCCGAATTTTTTGCCACACCAAAGCTTTGGGCAGATCCATTGCCATTGCTTGCATGCAGCGCTCCAGCCAACCAGGGCGCGTTTTGATGCGTTCAACAGCTTTTGCCAAATCACGTGACACCGCTGGACCGTAGGCTTCTTCGGCCTTTGCCATGGCAAGGCGCAATGCGGGCAGTTTGAGGTTCATCATGGCGAGGTCAATCACATCGCGACTGAATACACCATCATCGGCTTGCCGGTCAGAGTTGGCCAGTAACTTGCTGGCGGCCATGTCGTTGGGCGTGAGGGTGCTCACGTCGCACACCCTGTCGTTGTCTTTGGGGGCATCTAACGTGATGCGAGCCTCACGCACGATTTCAAACTTGATGGGTTGGCCATCCATTTGCAACTGTGTGCGAATACCGTACTGATCGGCACGAATCTCCCGCGTGACTGTGAGTGCAATCGCCCCCTGGCGAGTGAGAGGGGCCATGCCTTGTCCGCTGGTCAACAGCTGGCGCAGCGCTCGGTAGCCGCCTGCGTCAGATACCAAAAAATCCACATCCACTGACTCGCGGTATTCGCCGTAACGCAGCGCCATGCAGGTGCCCCCGCCGAACAGGCAATGGTGCTGGCGCAGCAAATCGGCATCCAGTGCCCACAGCACGCGCGCAATGCGCTGGTGGTGTGCTCGATTAAACATCGTGAGTTGGTGTGTCAAGTGCCAAGCTCAGGGACTGCCACAAATCTTGCTCATCCTCGCCCATGGTTTGGGTGTCAATGTGACGCGCGTTGCGCTCGTAGATGTCTAGTGCTTCGCGGGGTGTGAGCGTGTCCATGCCGTGCACCTGCCAAGCCAATTGCCTGAGTTGCGGGTAATCCGCCAGTGCGATACGTGCTGGAATCCAGCCCTTGTGCGCGTGTTCTCTGCTCGGCATCGTGTCGGTGGTGGCTTTTAGCACCAAACCCAGTGCTTCCAAGGCATTGCAATAAGCACCCATGGTCACCGACGGTGCACCCTTTTCAATGCGATGTAAGGTGATGCGTGACATGCCTGCGGCCTCGGCCACCACGGTGGCGCTGATGCCCAGCGTCTTGCGGTGTGCGCGAATTTGCGCGCCCAAAGTCTGCAAGCGGGTGACAGTGGGGGGATGAATACCAGGCGTGGTAGATTCCATGATGTTTCTGATTGTATCCAATTTTGATTAATTGCATACAATAAGAAACAATTTTAAAATCAAGTCATCAGGTTCGGTGTCTTCACTTCGCCCAGGTGTCCTTCAACCCCGTGGCCTTGTTGAACACCAACCGGCCTGCCGCATGGTCTGTGCGGTCGGCCACAAAGTAGCCATGGCGTTCGAACTGAAAGTGTGTGCCTGCCGCGCTGTGTGCCAATGAAGGCTCGGCATAGGCGGTCACCACCTTCAAGCTGTCGGGGTTGAGCAAGCTCAAAAAGTCTTTGCCACCTGCGTCGGGTTGTGCGTCGGTGAACAAGCGGTCGTAGAGGCGCACTTCGGCTTGCACGCCATCCGATGCCCCCACCCACGTGATCACGCCTTTGACCTTCACACTGTCCGATCCGGGCGTGCCACTCTTGGTGTCGGGGATGAGTTCAGCATGCACTTCAAGCACTTGGCCGTTGGCGTCTTTGATGGCGCCCGTGCAGGTGATGACATGGCCATATTTCAAGCGCACCTTGTTGCCGGGGAACAAGCGAAAGAAGCCTTTGGGCGGTGTTTCTTCGTAGTCGCCACGCTCAATCCACAGTTCTTTGCCGAACTTGAATTGGCGTTGTCCCAACTCGGGGTGGTGGGGGTGCACTGGGGCGTGGCAATCGTCCAGCGTGCCCGCGCCATGCAAGGCATCCCAGTTGGTGATGACCAGTTTCACCGGGTCCAGCACCACGCAGGCACGGGCGGCTTTGGGGTCGAGGTCTTCGCGCAGGCAACCTTCCAGGGTGCTGTAGTCAATCCAGCTGTCGCTCTTGGTCACACCAATGCGCTCGGCGAACAACTGCAAGCTCTCGGGGGTGTAGCCGCGGCGGCGCAAACCCACGATGGTGGGCATGCGCGGATCGTCCCAGCCTGACACCTTGCCTTCGTTGACCAGTTGGGCCAGTTTGCGTTTGCTGGTGACCACATAGGTCAAGTTCAAGCGCGCAAATTCATACTGCTTAGGGCTGGGCGCGGCCAGCAAGCCGCCTTCGCACAAACGGGCCATCAGCCAGTCGTAGAACGGGCGCTGGTCTTCAAACTCCAGCGTGCAAATGCTGTGGGTGATTTGTTCCAATGCGTCTTCGATGGGGTGCGCAAAGGTGTACATCGGGTAGATGCACCAGGTGTCGCCCGTGTGGTGGTGGGTGGCACGGCGAATGCGGTAGATGGCTGGGTCGCGCATGTTGATGTTGGGCGCGGCCATGTCAATCTTGGCGCGCAACACCGCCGCGCCGTCTTCCAGCAAACCGTTTCGCATGTCGCGAAAGCGTGCCAAGTTCTCAACCGGTGTGCGGCTGCGAAATGGGCTGTTGACCCCAGGTTTGGAAAAATCGCCCCGGTTGACGCGCATGTCTTCTGCGCTTTGCTCGTCCACATAGGCGTGGCCCGCTTCAATCAGGTGCTCTGCGGCACGGTACATGAAGTCAAAGTAGTCGCTGGCCTGATAAGGCGCAGCACTGCCTGGGGCTTGGCCGAGTTGCGACCAGTCAAAGCCTAGCCATTTCACCGCGTCAATGATGCTGTTGACGTACTCGGTGTCTTCTTTTTCTGGGTTGGTGTCGTCAAAGCGCAGGTGGCACACGCCACCGTAATCGCGGGCCAAACCAAAGTTCAGGCAAATGCTTTTGGCATGCCCTACGTGCAAATAGCCGTTGGGTTCGGGCGGGAAACGGGTGCGAATTTTGGCTGGGTCAGGTGCGCCTTGTGCTTGGTGTGCTGCGTCACCGGGGCTGCCGGCCCAGCGGCGGCTGGTGTAGGTGCCTTGGGCCAGGTCGTTTTCAATGATTTGGCGCAAAAAATTGCTGGGTTTGTTGTCGTTGTCAGCCGGTGTAGTCATGCGATTCATTTTACGGGCGTGATGAACGCGCTTTTGGGGCTGTGCACTCTTTAAAATCTCCGCTTCACGTGTTCCTCTGAATCGAATTCCCCGCTATGTTCCAAACCCTTCGCAACCGTGAGGCTGCGATGCCTTTCATCATGCTTGCCGTGCTCATCGACATGGCGGCCATTGGGGTCATCATCCCGGTCTTGCCTGTGTTAGTGGCCAGTTTTTCTGCCAACCAAGCCGATCAGGCCTATTGGTACGGCGTGGTCGCTGTGGCCTTTGGCATGGCCAACTTTTTGGGCTCGCCGCTGTTGGGCGCACTGTCAGACCGCTTTGGTCGCCGTCCGGTGTTGTTGCTGGGCTTCATGGGCTTGGGCATCAGCTTTTTTGGCATTGCGTTGACCGACACCCTGTGGGGGCTGATCGTGGTGCGCACCTTGGGTGGTGTGATGCAAGGCAACATTGCCATTGCCAACGCCTATGTGGCCGACATTTCCTCACCCGAGCAACGTGCCAAACGCTTTGGCTTGCTAGGCGCCATGATGGGCGTGGGCTTCATCATCGGGCCCGTGGTGGGCGGATTGATGGGGGCCATCAACCTGCACCTGCCTTTTTACCTGGCCGGTGGTTTGACCTTGCTCAACCTGCTCTACGGCTACTTTGTGTTGCCCGAGTCCCTGCCATTGGACAAACGCAAACCCTTTGCGTGGCGCGACGCCAACCCCATCAAAGCCTTGCGTGGTTTGGCCCAACTCAAAGGTGTGGGGCCTTTGGTGGGCGTGGTGGCTTTGAGTGGCCTTGCGCAGTTTGTGCTCTACACCGTGTGGGTGCTCTACAACGCCTTCAAGTTTGGATGGGGGGCCGAGGAAAACGGTTACTCACTGACCGCTGTAGGGGTCACGGCCGTGTTGGTGCAAGGGGTGTTGATGGGCCCGCTGCTCAAACGCTTCAAGCCTCAGCGTTTGGTCATCATGGGCTTGGTGTCTTCTGCGCTGGGCTACTTTTTGTGGGGTGCAGCCACCCAAGGGTGGATGATGTACGCCGTGATCGGCATCAACCTGCTCGGGGGGACGGTGACGGCTTCGGTGCAAAGCTTGATTTCGTCTGCGGCCGACAGCCGCAACCAAGGTCAGACCATGGGCGCGGTGAGTTCCCTCAACGGCTTGATGGCCGTGGTGGCCCCCATGCTGGGTGCGCCCTTGTTGGCGGCTGTGTCGCATTTTCCGCAAGGCGACTGGCGCATTGGCGCACCATTTTTCTTTTGTTCAGCGCTGCAAGTGGGGTCGTTGGTGTTGGCGGTGTTGTACCTGCGCCGGCATCCTCAGTCGCCCCGATAATTGAGCACGTTTTGCTGGAGTTGTATGGATATCGTTTTGCTGTTGAAGGCCGCCGTGATGGGCGTGGTCGAAGGTTTGACCGAGTTCTTGCCCATCTCTAGCACCGGACATTTGATTTTGGCTGGCGCCTTGCTGGGTTTTGACGATGACAAGGCCAAGGTGTTTGACATCGCCATCCAAACCGGCGCCATCTTCGCCGTGGTCTTGGTGTATTGGGAAAAAATTTCCAGCACCGTGGTGGCCTTGCCTTCGCAGCGCATGGCACGACGTTTTGCCTTGAATGTCTTGATCGCGTTTTTGCCTGCCGTGGTGCTGGGCTTGCTGTTTGGCAAGTTCATCAAATCGCATTTGTTCACACCCAGCGTGGTGGCCAGTACGTTCATTGTGGGCGGTTTCATCATTTTGTGGGCCGAGGGTTGGGGGCGGCGTCATGCCTTGAATGGCACCGAGGGCGCCACCGATGTGCACCCCAATGACAACGCCCGCATCCTCAATGTGGAGTCGATGACGCCGTTGGACGCCTTGAAGGTGGGGTTGGTGCAATGCCTGGCCATGATCCCCGGGACCAGCCGCAGTGGCGCCACCATCATTGGTGGGATGTTGCTCGGGCTGTCACGCAAAGCCGCCACCGACTTCTCGTTTTACCTGGCCATCCCCACCTTGATCGGCGCAGGTGCTTACAGCCTGTACAAAGAGCGTGCCCTGCTGAGCTTGGCGGACGCGCCTGTGTTTGCGGTGGGCTTGGTTTTTTCGTTCCTCAGCGCGTGGGTCTGTGTGCGCTGGTTGTTGCGCTACATCGCCACCCACAGCTTCATTGTGTTTGCTTGGTACCGCATTGTGTTTGGCATCGTGGTGCTGGGGACCGCTGGGTTGGGTTGGGTGACTTGGGCTGCTTGATACAAGCCACAGTGTTGACCTAAGCGACAGACTTGTCTTCACCCATCAAGTTCAGCAACGCAGCCTCGACGGCTGCCGCACTCGCCAAAGGGCGTTCCATCGGAAACAGGTGTGTGCCATCCACCATGGCGATGCGCCCCTGCGTGATGCGGCGGCTGAAGTCCAGCCCCACTTGACGCAACTCTTTCGATTGCAAGCCACCAATGAACGCTGCTTTGCAACGGAGCGGGTGTCGCTTGAAGTAGCGCTCTAAGTGGTCGGGCAGGCCGTTGTAGATGGCGCTTTCAATGTCACGGTCAAAACTCAGCACACGCCGCGGGCCATGTGGGCCCGGCTCGTCGTGCGTCCCGTGGGTCACGTAGTCGTGCAACACCTCGGGGGCCCACTTGGCGAACACGCGCTTGTGCTGAAAGTGCGCCAAGGCCTCGGCCAGATCGGGCCAACTGGTGCGGCGCTTGCGGCTGACGGCTGCGGGTGAAAGCGACTCGGCCATTGACAAGCGTTTGCCCACTTTGAGCAAGTTGGCGCGCCACCCGCCTAGCATGGGTGAGTCCAACAACACCACGCCACGCACCAAGGTCGGATTTTTGGCTGCGGCCATCATGCTCAAGATGCCGCCCAGTGAGTGGCCCACCAAAAATACCGGGGTGGCTTGGGCCAAAGGGGTGACAAAGTCGGTCAACTCGTGCACCAGATGCGGCCAATTGTTGGTCACGGGGTAGCGCGGGTTGTGCCCCAACTTCTCAATCGCCTCGACCTGAAAACCGCGTTGCCGCAAGTCTTTGAGCATCACGCCATAGGTGCTGGCCGGAAAGCTGTTGCCGTGCGAGAAGACGATCAGGGGTTTCGTCATGCAGATCAGATCAGACGGTCGTCTGGGGTGCCAATCTTTTTGAGGACTTGTGCACGCACAGCCGGTTGAAGCAACGGTGTGTTGGTTTGACCGCCGTTCCACATGGGGTCTTCAATGCCATCGAATACCTCGCGCAAGCGCTCGCCCCAGCTGTTGTGCAACATCTGGAAATACGGGTTGTGCTCGTCGATGCACACCACTTTGTCGCTGTGAAAGCTGTCGGCCTCGTACACCACCATGTCCAGCGGCAAACCCACCGACAAGTTGGATTTGAGGGTCGAGTCCATCGACACCAAAGCGCATTTGGCCGCCTCGTCCAGCGGGGTATCGGGGTGCAGCACGCGGTCGAGCACGGGCTTGCCGTATTTGGATTCACCAATTTGGAAGTACGGTGTTTCGGCCGTGGCTTCGATGAAGTTGCCGGGCGAATAGACCTGAAACAAGCGCATGCCTTCGCCCGCAATTTGCCCGCCAAAAATCAGCGACACATTGAAGTCCACACCGGCCGATTGCAGTGCTGCAGCGTCACGCTCATGCACACGGCGAATGGCCGAGCCCAGCACGCGCACGGCATCAAACATGCTTTTGGCGTTCCAAATGGTGATGGGGTCGCTCTCGGGCGTTTCTTTGAGTTGTTCCACTTGCAAGATCTCGCGCACCGACTGTGAGATCGACAAATTACCCGCCGATAACAACACCATGAAGCGATCGCCCGGCTTTTCGTAGACGATCATTTTTCGGAAGGTGCTGATTTGGTCCAGACCCGCGTTGGTGCGCGAGTCTGACAAAAAGACCAAGCCAGCTTTGAGTTTGATGCCTACGCAATAAGTCATGACAGTTTTTTGAGTTGATACAGGGCGTCCAGCGCATCGCGGGGACTCAGTTTGTCGGGGTCGATCTCGGCCAGTTTCGCATGCAGCAAGCTGGGGCCTGCGTGGTCGACTTCAGGGGGTGGGGCAAACAGATCGACCTGCAAGCGTGACGCATCGGCCCCCGCTTCGAGCGAGGCCAAGGCATGGCGTGCATGGTTGAGCACCGGCGTGGGCATGCCGGCCAAGCGCGCCACCTGAATGCCGTAGCTCTTGCTGGCCGGGCCCGCTTGAATTTCGTGCAAAAACACAATGTGGTTGCCACT
The DNA here is from genome assembly GCF_046052825.1 of Limnohabitans sp. Taxonomy (GTDB): domain Bacteria; phylum Pseudomonadota; class Gammaproteobacteria; order Burkholderiales; family Burkholderiaceae_C; genus Limnohabitans. The sequence goes on along the minus strand of NZ_JAVLFP010000103.1, from coordinate 6,859 downwards.
CTCTGCCGCACTCACGTGCACGTTCACAGCGCCGCGGTGGTTGGCCGGGAACTCGGTGAGTTCAAAGTAGTGGGTGGCAAACAGCGTGAAAGCTTGTGTCTTGTTGTGCAAATGCGCGGCAATGCCGCTGGCCAAGGCCAGGCCGTCGAAGGTCGACGTGCCGCGGCCAATCTCATCCATCAGCACCAGGCTGTGTGGCGTGGCGGCGTGCAAGATTTGCGCGGCTTCGGTCATCTCCAGCATGAAGGTGGACTGCGCATTGGCCAAGTCGTCAGCCGCACCGATGCGGGTGTGGATGGCGTCAATTGGCCCCAAGCGACAGGCGCTCGCTGGCACGTGGCTGCCGATGCTGGCCAGCAACACGATCAGCGCCACTTGCCGCATGTAGGTCGACTTACCGCCCATGTTGGGGCCGGTGATGACCTGCATGCGTTGCGTGGGTCCTAGCCTTGTGTCGTTGGGGATGAAGGTTTTGGCGGCACCGCCCGAGGCCATGCCATGGGTTTCGGCCAAACGCGCTTCAACCACCGGATGACGGCCTTGGGTGATGTCGATGCACGGGGTTTTGACAAACTCGGGCGCACACCAGTTCAGCGTCAGCGAGCGTTCGGCCAAAGCACTCAAGGCGTCGAGCGTGGCCACCGCCGTGGCCAAACGGGTGAGGGCTGGCACAAACACTTGCAGCGCGTCGAGCAATTGCTCGTACAAAAACTTCTCACGTGCCAGTGCACGCTCTTGTGCGCTCAGGGCTTTGTCTTCAAAGGCTTTGAGTTCGGGCGTGATGAAGCGCTCAGCATTTTTCAGGGTCTGGCGACGTCGGTAGTCCTCGGGCACTTTGTCCACTTGGCCTTGCGTGACTTCAATGTAAAAGCCGTGCACCTTGTTGAACTGCACCCGCAGGTTGGCAATGCCGGTGCGTTCGCGCTCACGCGTTTCCAGCGCCAGTAAAAAGTCGTCGCAATTGGTTTGAATGGCCCGCAACTCATCGAGTTCGGTGTCAAAGCCGTTGCCGATCACGCCGCCATCGCGCACCAGTGCGGCGGGGTCGGGCAAGAGTGCGCTGGCAACCAACTGTGCGCACTCTGGGGGCATGTTCAGCGCTTGCACCACCAGCTCCAGCAAGGGGCTGGCGCTCAGCACAGGGGCCAACAAGGGCTGCATCTGCCAGGCTTTGTGCAGGGCCAGCCCAAGGGCCACCAGTTCGCGGGGCCGCACCTGACGCAAGGCCACGCGCGCGCTGATGCGCTGCACATCGGCCGAGCCCTTGAGGGCTTCGCGCAAGGCCTTGTAGACCTCGCCGTGTTGGGTGTTTTGTAACGCGGCAATGGCCCCCAGGCGGTGTTGGGCGTTGCTGCGGTCACGCTCGGGTTCGAGCAGCCAGCGCTTGAGCTCGCGGCTGCCCATGCCCGTCATGCAGGTGTCGAGCAGCGAGAACAGGGTGGGGCTGTCTTCACCGCGCAGGGTTTGGGTCAGCTCCAAGTTGCGGCGGGTGGTCAGGGGCAAATCGATCAGCGCGTCATCGCGTGCCACCACCACACCATGCACGTGGGTCAAGGCACGGCCTTGCGTGTGCTCGGCATAGCCCAGCAATGCGGCCACCGCCGCGTGGGCCTGCGTCACGTCTTGGGCGTTCCAAGCATTGAGCGAGGCGGCCTTCAAGTGCTCCAACAGCTTGCGTGCGCCCAAAGCCGCATCAAACTGCCAGGCCGGACGGATGTGGATGGGCAGGTTGACCTGCTGGCACAAGGCCTTGAGCTGTTGCTCAAACACAGGGCTGGCGTCGGCGCTGTAAATCACCTCGCTGGGCGCAATGCGGGCCAGCCAGCTGGGCAATTCGTCACTGCCGCATTCGGCCAGATGCACCAAGCCTTGCGTGATGCTCAACCAAGCCAAGCCACACCCGGTGCGTGCGCTTTGGTGCACCGCCAGCACAAAGGCTTCGCTTTTGTCGGACAGCAAGGCACTGTCGGTCAGCGTGCCGGGGGTGACCACGCGCACCACCTTGCGTTCAACCGGCCCTTTGCTGGTGGCCACATCGCCCACCTGTTCGCAAATGGCCACCGATTCGCCCAGCTTGAGCAAGCGTGCCAAATAGGTTTCGACCGAGTGAAACGGCACCCCTGCCATCACCACCGGTTGCCCACCCGATTGACCGCGCTGCGTGAGCGTGATGTCGAGCAAGCGGGTGGCCTTTTCGGCATCGGCAAAGAACAACTCGTAAAAGTCGCCCATGCGGTAGAACAACAGCGTGTCGGGGTACTCGGCCTTGAGGCCAAAGTACTGCTGCATCATGGGGGTGTGCGCAGACAAATCAGACATGGCAGCGGTCAAGCGTGAAGGTCTGGGTGAAGCCGCTTCAGAGCGGTGCGTCGTCCTCGCTGTGCGAGGAGATGCTCAAGGTCTTGGCCGACTCGCTCACCGCACGCTTGTCGTCGGCGCTGGCGAACTTGGAGTACTTGTGCAGCAAGGGCACCAGTTGGGCGTAAATGCGTGGGCTGGCGGCCAAGCACTCGCGTTGTTCCAAAAAGTTGGCGTCGCCCGTGAAGTTGCCCACCAAGCCACCCGCTTCGGTGATCAGCAACGCACCGGCAGCCATGTCCCAGGGCTGCAAACCCAGTTCAAAGAAACCATCGCTGAAGCCCGCAGCCACATAGGCCAGGTCCAGCGCTGCGGCACCCGGGCGGCGCAGGCCGGCGGTGCGTTGCATCACGTCGCCCATCAAACGCAGGTATTTGTCAAAGTCGTCCTCGGGGCGAAACGGAAAGCCGGTGGACAGCAAGCACTCGTCAAGGCGGGTGCGCTTGCTCACGCGGATGCGGCGTTCGTTCATGAACGCGCCACGGCCTTTGGTGGCGGTGAACAAGTCGTTGCGGCTGGGGTCGTACACCACGGCTTGCTCGAGCTTGCCGCGCACTTGCAGGGCAATGCTCACGCAATAGACAGGAAAGCCGTGGATGAAGTTGGTGGTGCCGTCCAGCGGGTCGATGATCCAGATGTGGTCTGCCTTGGGGTTGCCGTGTTCTGAGCCAGACTCTTCGGCCAAGATGCCGTGGTCGGGGTAGGCGGTCAGCAGGGTGTCGATGATGGCGCGTTCGCTTGCGTGGTCGACTTCGGTGACAAAGTCATTGACCTGCTTTTGAGAAATGCGAACGGCCTCCACGTCCAGCGCGGCGCGGTTGATGATGGCACCAGCGGCGCGTGCGGCCTTGATGGCCACGTTGATCATGGGGTGGAGTGTGGACGACATGGATTGTGTGAAGAGCTGACCCGGCAAAGGGTTGGATGAACAGACCCGGCGATGCGGGCGGCGACAATAGGCCAGATTTTACGCCCCTTGCACCGCACATTTCCCATGCACACCCGCTTCATTCTTTTAAACACCAGCCATGCCGGCAACGTGGGGGCGACCGCACGCGCCATGAAGGTCATGGGCTTCACCGACTTGGTGTTGGTCGCTCCGCGCTGGGACAACGTGCTGCGCCGTGAAGAAACCATCCAGCGCGCCAGTGGCGCCCTGGATGTGCTCAACCACGCGCGCATCGTCGCCACCCTCGATGAGGCGCTGGACGGCATCAGCCACCTGTGTGCCACCGCCATGACGCCGCGTGACTTTGGCCCGCCCACCCTCGACCCGCGCAGCCACTTTGCGGCCTTGGCTGCGTCCCATGCGCAGGCCCCGCAGCAAGGGGTGGCGTTTTTGTTTGGCACGGAGCGCATTGGCATGCGCAACGAAGACGTGTACCGCTGCCACACCTGCTTGAGCATTCCCGCCGACCCCAACTTTGGCTCCCTCAACCTGGGGGCGGCGGTGCAGGTGCTGGCCTATGAGTGGCGCATGGCCCTGGGTGGGTTTGCGGTGCAAGAGGCCGTGCCCCCAAGCGAACTGGCCGATGCTGCCCAAGTGACGGGGCTGCTGGACCACTGGCAACAGGCCTTGACCACGATTGGTTTTTTGGACCCGGAGTCGCCTAAGAAGCTGATGCCACGCCTGAACCAGTTGTTCAATCGGGCGCAACTGACACAAGAAGAAATCCACATCTTGCGCGGTGTGGCCAAAGCCATGGTGCAAGCCGCCAGCGACAAACGATAGACTCACAGCCTATGTTTTCACGCCTTCGCTCTGACGTTCAATGCATTCTTGACCGCGACCCCGCTGCCCGCAGCCGCTGGGAAGTGCTCACCTGCTACCCCGGTTTGCATGCCTTGGTGCTGCACCGTCTGGCCCACGCCTGCTGGGGCTGGGGCTTGCGTTGGTTGGGGCGGTTTATCTCCAACCTTTCGCGCTGGTTGACGGGCATCGAAATTCACCCCGCCGCCAAAATTGGCGAGCGCGTGTTCTTTGACCATGCCATGGGCGTGGTGGTGGGCGAGACTGCCGAAATTGGCGACGGCTGCACCATTTACCAAGGCGTGACCTTGGGCGGCACCTCGCTCTACAAAGGCACCAAGCGCCACCCCACGCTGGGCCGCGATGTGGTGATTGGCGCAGGCGCCAAAGTGTTGGGCGGCTTCACCGTGGGCGATGGCGCCAAAGTGGGTAGCAACGCGGTGGTCACCAAGCCTGTGCCCGCAGGTGCCACAGCCGTGGGCAACCCGGCGCGCATCATCCAAGCCGAGTCGGATGCCAAGCGCGAAGAAGCGGCGTCGAAGATGGGTTTTTCAGCCTACGGGGTGACGCAAAACGACGACCCCTTGAGCCAAGCCATGCGCGGGCTGATTGACAGCGCGGCGGGTCAAGAGCACCAAATTGCTTTGCTCTGGCAAGCGATTGAGAAGCTCTCAACTTCCCAGGTCTCGCCACAAGACTGTGTGCCCAGCGACGCGGCGCGTCTTGAGCACTTCGAAGCAGCGCGCATCAACCAGTTGCTGGACTGAGGCGTGCTTGGAGGACGCCTGTTGGCCCTCCGTTAGCCCTCAGTTGCGCCTCGTCAGACAGGCTCAAGGTGTTTCAAACACGCTTCGACTTGATGGCCGTTTTAGGCCGCCAGCCTTTGCAAAACGCATCGCGCGTTTCCATGTAAGGCCCGCCAATCAGGTCAATGCAATACGGCACGGCGGCAAAAATGCCATCCACCAGTTGTTGACCCTCGGCGTCCTTCAAGCCCCCCAAGGTTTCTTGGATCGATTTGGGCTGGCCGGGCAAGTTGATGATCAGGCTCTGGCCCCGAATCACCGCCACTTGGCGCGACAAGATGGCGGTGGGTACAAACCGCAAGCTGATCTGGCGCATTTGCTCGCCAAAGCCCGGCATCTCTTTGTCGGCCACGGCCAAGGTGGCTTCGGGTGTCACGTCGCGCAATGCGGGTCCGGTGCCGCCAGTGGTCAGCACCAAAGAACATCCGGCATCGACCAACTCAATCAGGGTTTGGCTGATCGTGGCTTGTTCGTCTGGGATGAGCCGAGCGTGGTAGTCGATGGGGTTGAACAAGGCCTGGCCCAACCAGTCGCGCAAGGCGGGCAGGCCTTTGTCTTCGTAAGTGCCGCTGGATGCGCGGTCGCTGATCGACACGATGCCCACCTTCAGGGTGTCACAGCGTGCATCGGGCGTGGGCAAGTCGGGTGCTGTCATGGCTTGTAGCTCTCGGTGTCTTCTGGCTCGGGGGTGCGCAATGCATCTTCGGCATCGCTCAAAGTGGTTTTGACGAGTTGAAAAATGTCGCGGTAAGCGCGCCCCTGGCGTGGCAGCAGACCTTTGGCCACATCGGCTTTGGAGGTGGTGTCGTCTTTGCGCGCTTGGCGCACCAGCGCGCGCAATTGCTGGCTGTCGGTGCTGGGGTGGGCCAGCATCCACTCCGACACCGCGTTGTCGTCTTGAATCAGACGGTCCCGCCAGTGCTCGGCCAAATGCAGCGCCAAGGTGTCACGGGTGCTGCCCATGCGCTGCTCATTCAGGATGTCGCGCATGGCGGCCACCGCGTCTTCGGTGAGCTTGCGCATCAACTTGCCCACATACTGCATTTGGCGACGCTTGCCTTCAAAGTTGGTGATGCGGCGCGCTTCGGCCATGGCCTCGCGCAGTTGGTCAGTCAAATGGCCTTGGGTTTGCAGCCGATCTAGCAGGTCGGTGCGCAAAGTCAGCAGTTCCACCCCGAGGTCTTGCCGCTCGTCGCTTTCGCGTTTTTTATCGGTGCGGCTGGCACTGTCGGTGCCTTTGAGTTCGCGTTTGAGCTCCAGGTCGAGTTCGCTGCCTTCGGCCACAAATTGGCCGCGAACGAAGTAACCTTTTTTGGGTTTGCGTGACATAAAAAGAGGGGGTCCAAAGCGGTCGGCTTGCCCTTCAACACAAAGGGAAACACAGTGACAAGTATCATAGCCGCCGATATGAGCAAAGCCACCCCTACACCCTCTCGCGCCTCTTTGGGCGCCACCCGCCCCACCCACTCTGGCTTCAGTTACAGCCGTGACCAATTTGAAGCCTTGGTGGATTTGGCGCTGGGTCATGCCAAAAAACTGGGCGCCACCGACGCAGGTGCTGAAGCCTCTGAGGGCAGCGGGTTGAGTGTGTCTGTGCGCAAGGGCGAGCTGGAAAACGTGGAACGCAACCGCGACAAATCGCTCGGGGTCACCGTGTATGTGGGCCACCGTCGCGGCAATGCCAGCACCTCTGACTTCTCCAATGCCGCCATTGAGCGCACCGTGCAAGCGGCCTATGACATTGCGCGCTTCACTGCCGAAGACCCCATGGCCGGTTTGCCCGACGAACAAGACATCGCACAACACCAGCCCGAGTTGGACTTGTTCCACCCCTGGGCCATCACCAGCGAAGAAGCTGCTCAGTTGGCCCTGCGTTGCGAAGACGCCGCCATGCGCACCAGCAAGCGCATCACCAACAGCGAAGGCGCTGCGGTGTCGGCGCAGC
>NZ_JAVLFP010000102.1:0-60592 GCF_046052825.1 Limnohabitans sp. | reverse complement strand
ATCTACACTCGACTAGTCGTCGGCAGCGTCAGATGTGTATAAGAGACAGTTCTTCGATAAGCCTCACTCGCTAACTATGTAAATAGATTTCAGTGTGCTTGCGTAAAAATGCCCCGTTTCCGGGGCATTTTTCATTTGAGAGCTCGCACCTTGACGTTCAGAGCAAGCGGTTTGTCGGCGTGAGGCTTTTTTGAACTTATGGCTATTGAGGCTTGGGTTTTCTTGCTACCAGGGTACCGTGCACTCTCCCTTGGAGTTGCAGGATCCGTTCTAAATTGTCGTACACCAAATGATCAGCGGTGAATCGATCCTCCGACCCTCGAATTAACGCCACCGGTAAGTGGGTCCGAATGATTTCCGTATTGGCAAAGAGGTGCAAAAACTCACTGTGCAACTCGCTGCGTGGTTGCATCTCTGTCGTGCTCATTTTGATGGCATCTCGGATCAAAACGGCATTTTCAAACAATTGCACTTCTGATCCGTCGGCATTGATCACGGCGCGCATCGCACGCGCCGTCGTCACCTGGCCTTCTTTGGATATGGCTCTGATTCGCGGCTGTTCAATTTCAAGGGTGTCTGTGTCAGGGAAATGTCTCCCTTGAGCTCCCGCCATCTCGCTCTTGAGTCGGCCATGCTGATCAAAAATTTTGACCGAAAAATTCTGCATGAAATAGTCCGGTGCATGTTGCGGCACGGCGACAAAGGCGACGTCTGCCACTGTTGGCGTATTACGAACCAACCAATAGGTGGCCAACGCCATCAGCCCCATCAAAAAAATGGGTAAATATACGCTGAGGCGGTCCCAGATCTGGCGCATGCGCAACCACCAAGAAAGACGGCGCGGCACAACACTCATGCCACATAGCCTCGCCACACATCCGCATAACGCCCAGAAGCCACCAGAATCAGATCGCACAGTTCACGCGCCGCGCCGTGTCCACCCTCTTGTTTTGTCACGTGGTGTGCCATGGCTTTGACCTCCGCATGCGCATTGCTCGGGGCACAAGCAAACGCCACTCTGTGCATCAATGCCAAATCAGGCCAATCGTCACCCATCGCTGCGGCTTGTGACCAATCCAACCCCAAGGTCTGCAAAACCTGTGCTGCGGCTGGTGCCTTGTCTTCGGTTCCGTAATGGACATGCTCTATCCCTAAGGCATTCAATCGCGTACGCAATGGAGCGCTGTCGCGCCCCGTGATCACTGCAGGTGTAATGCCTATGCGTTGAAGCATTTTCAAACCATGGCCATCGAGTGTCGAGAACCGCTTGATGGTTTCACCAGCTTCGGTGAAATACAAGCCACCATCCGTGAGGACACCATCTACATCAAAGAAGACGACTTTTATTCCTTGGGCTTTGAGGAGCAAGGCCGGTTCGAAATACAGAGCGGGCGTCGTTGGAAAAGGGGTCGACATGTCAGATCACTTTGGCTCGCATCAGGTCGTTGGTGTTGATGGCGCCACACAACAACCCTTGGTCATCTATCACCAGCACGCTGGTGATACGGTGCAACTCCATCAACTCTGCGGCTTCCGCCGCCAGCGCGTTGGCGCGTACTGTGCGGGGCAGGGCATGCATGACCTGCCCCGCAGTAAGACTTCGCATATCCACGCCTTTTTCTATGAGGCGACGTAAATCACCGTCCGTAAAAATACCCAAAACCTTGCCTTGCACATCAACAACGGCGGAGGCGCCCAATCCTTTGGCGCTCATCTCCCTCATCAACGCACTGAAGCTTGCCGTTGGTAAAACGCTTGGAACCTCATCCCCTTGACGCATCACGTCACTCACATGGGTGAGTAAACGGCGACCCAAAGCACCCCCCGGATGGGATCGTGCGAAATCCTCTGCTTTGAAACCCCGCGCGTCAAGAAGAGCAACCGCCAAGGCGTCGCCCAGTGCCATCTGCGCCGTGGTACTGGCGGTGGGGGCCAAGTTCAACGGACAGGCTTCTTTGGTCACGCCACTGTCGAGCACGATATCCGCATGAAGGGCCAAGGTCGACTGGGCGCCCCCCGTCATGGCAATCAAAGGCACACCTTGGCGCTTGAGAACGGGCAAGATGGCGGAGAGCTCTTCGCTTTCACCGCTGTTTGAAATAGCAATCACCAAGTCAATGTCTTTGACCATCCCTAGGTCACCATGGCTGGCTTCAGCTGGATGAACAAACATGGCGGGCGTTCCTGTCGACGCTAGCGTCGCCGTGAGTTTGCGCCCGATGTGGCCACTCTTGCCCATCCCCATGACAACAACCCGCCCGCGTACGTCCAAAATAGCACGTACGGCTTGAACAAAGCTTGAAGACAAACGCTCTCGCAGTTGACGCACAGCATCCGCTTCGATTTCAAGCGTTTCATGCGCCAGCGCCAATATGCGTTGCTCGTCCAATGCAAACCGCTGACGCGTGTGATCTGTGGAGGTGTTCATGGTCGAATTTTATCGGTCCGTCGTTTTTCACTTGCCAATACAAAAGCTAGAAAAAATCACACCCAACAAATCATCAGAAGTGAACTCCCCCGTGATGGCATTGAGTGCGTTTTGTCCAAGCCGCAGTTCTTCAGCCAACAGGTCCAAGGGAGGCGTCTTGGCAAGCAAGCACGCGCTTGCTTGCTCTAGGTGTTTCTCCACCGTGTTTAAGGCCTGAACATGTCGTTCTCGTGCCATGAACAAGCCCTCCGTGTTGCCGGCCTGCCAGCCCACAAGCTCTAAAAGTTTTTTTCTTAAATCAGGTAACCCTTGACCTGTCTTGGCTGACAGCGACAAACCATCTGCTGTTGCCTCATGGGTGTTGTTGGACTCGCATGCATCCGACTTGTTCCACAAATGCAAAACTGGTACGTGACGCGCCAAAGTGCCTGCAAGTGTGGCCTGAATGTATGCATCGGCCTGCTGATAAGAGGGGTCTTGATTGCGCGTGAGATCATGCAAAAACAACACGGCATCGGCATGCACAATTTGTTCCCATGCCCGGGCAATGCCCATCCGCTCGACCTCGCCCACTTCAGGATGTTCACGCAATCCCGCCGTGTCCACAACGTGCAGAGGAACCCCCTCAATTTGTATGGTTTGTTGAACCACATCGCGGGTGGTTCCGGCAATCGGAGTGACGATGGCAAGCTCGCTCCCGGCCAACGCATTGAGCAACGAGCTTTTGCCGGCATTGGGCTGCCCAGCAATCACTACGCGAATACCTTCTCGCAACAAGGCGCCTTGGCGGGTACGCGCCATCACTTCAAGGAGTTTTTCTTGCAAGCGTGCAAGTTGTCCTGCCGCGTCGGCTTGTTGCAGAAAATCAATGTCCTCTTCTGGAAAGTCGAGCGTCGCCTCTACCAACATGCGCAAGTGAATGAGTGCATCGCGCAAATGGTGAATCTCAGCAGAAAACTCTCCGGACAGCGAGCGTGTGGCACTGCGTGCAGCGGCTTCGGTGCTCGCGTCAATCAAATCAGCCACAGCTTCGGCCTGAGCCAAATCGAGTTTGTGGTTCAAAAATGCACGTTGGGTGAACTCTCCAGGCTGCGCGAGTCTGAGGCCGGTTAAAAGCGGCGCTGCGTTGCCGTGTGTGCCAGCCGCCAGCTCCAAACACCGCGCCAACAACAACTGAAGCACCACAGCACCACCATGGCCCTGAAGCTCAAGCACATCCTCTCCGGTGTAGCTGTTGGGTGCAGCAAAGTACAAAGCCAAGACGTGGTCAATTGGGACGCCACCATCATCTTTAACCGGCAAATACGTGGCCTCACGTGCCTTGAGCCTACGGCCACACACCGCCTCTACCAGTGGCACTAGATGCTTCCCGCTCAGCCGTACGATTCCGACCGCTCCACGCCCAGGTGCGGTTGCAATGGCAACGATGGGGGCGTCGTGTTGTGACAGCATGGTGTGGTTTGTCTGGAAAAAACCCCGCCATTCAAAAGAACTGCGGGGTTTGAGGACAACAACGCTCTTGACTTAGAACTTTGGCAAATTGAACTGTGGCGGTACACCCATGCGGGTATTGATGATCCATTGCTGAGCAATGGACAAGACGTTGTTGGTGATCCAATACAGCACCAAGCCCGCAGGGAAGAAGAAAAACATGACGCTGAATGCCAAGGGCATGATCCACATCATTTTGGCTTGCATCGGGTCTGGTGGCGCGGGATTCAGAGCAGTTTGCAACATGGTTGTGGCTGTCATGACCAACGGCAAAATGAACAACGGGTCTGGTGCTGCCAGATCGTGAATCCAGCCAATCCACGGGGCGTTGCGCATCTCCACGGTTGACAGCAAAACCCAATAAAGTGCAATGAACACTGGTATTTGAATGGCGATGGGTAGGCAACCTCCCATGGGGTTGACTTTCTCTTCGCGGTAGATCTTCATCATCTCCATCTGCATTTGTTGCGGGTTGTCTTTGAGGCGCTCTCGCATTTCCATGATGCGCGGGTTAACCGCTTTCATTTTTGCCATGCTTTTGTAAGCATGTGCATTGAGCCAGTAAAACCCAGCTTTGAGCAAAAGGACCAACGCCACGATAGACCAGCCCCAATTGCCCAAGTAATGGTTGAGTTTGTCGAGCAACCAATACAGAGGTTTAGCCATGATGGTTAACCAACCGTAATCTTTGACCAACTCCAATCCCGGGTAGATAGCTTCGAGCTTTTTCTCTTCTTGCGGTCCGGTATAGAACGTGGCAGAAACGCTTTTCGCCTCGCCTGGCTTGATGGTTTCCAAGGGGGCAATCATGGTCGCTCGGTAACAACAGTCGGGCATGGCTGAGCCAATGTCAACTGCGTCCATCGAAATATTGCGATTCAGTCCGTCAGGCAAAACCCATGCGCTGACAAAGTAATGCTGCACCATGGCGATGTATCCATTGGTCGCCTCTTTTTCGACGTCTACTTTTTTCTTTTTGATGTCTGCAAACTCGACCTTTTGGTATTTCTTTGCCTCTGTATAGACGGCCGGGCCGGTAAACGTTGAATAAAAGGACGACTCCCCATCTGGCTTGTTGCCATCTCGCACCAATTGGTAATACAACTGAAGAGAAACATCTTGATTGCTGGCATTGATGATTTCGTGCTTAACAGCAATGTCATATGCGCCTGGCTTGAGCGTGTAGGTCTTGAGCAGTTTGACACCATTCTCAACCGGCGACTCGAAACTGATCGATAAGTCCTTGTCCTCCGCCTCTAACTTGCGGGGCCCAGGTCGAAGCGTCATGATTGTTTTATGGGTCGGAAATGCTGTTCCAGACGCGCTCGCGATCAGCCCAGTTTGTGCCAGGTAGACACGGTCTTTGCTGTCATCCAACAGAACTTCGTTGTGGCTTGGACGATGCACATCAATGTGCTTGAGCAGTTCAGCGCGCGACAGCGTTCCCCCTTCGGTGTCAAACGTGAGCTTGAGAACGTCCGTGAGAATTTCCACTTTCTCACTTTTAGCTTGGCTTTGAGATACGCTGACAGGTAGATTCATGCCTGTGGCAACTGGGACATTGACGGCCGTAGGCACCGAAGTTGCGCTCGTGGAATTTGCGCTCGTAGCATTCGAACTTGCTTGTGGTGTTGTTTTTTGTGATGCTGGCGTTGGGAAAAACGTGGCCTTTTGTCCGTTGTGTACCTGCCACTGATCCCACAGCAAGACCATGGAAAAACCAAAAATCACCCACAAAATGGTGCGGCGAATGTCGTTCATGAAGTTTTCTTTCCGGAGTTGGAAGATGACAAAAAAGTAAAAATTTTCAATTCTTTGGGTACGGGGTCGCATCCGCCGCCACACCAAGGGTGGCAGCGTCCTAAACGTTTCAGTATCAAGTAACTGCCATTTTTTGCACCGTGAATGGTCAAAGCCTGTAGGGCATACACAGAACAGGTAGGTTCAAAACGGCACGCCGAGCCCAACCAAGGACTCAACAAAAGGCGATAGGCCTGAACACAACGAGTCAGCAATGCCTGCATCATGTGACAGCAATCTTCTCAAACAATTGTGTCAGCTCGGCCCTGACTGCGTGCTTAAGCGTCAGCGAGGACGCACTCACGAAATGTTTTCGATCAAATCCTGTCCTGAGACGAACCACATAGGCAGTGGGTTTGAGGCGCCCCTTGAATGATGCACAGACATGGTGAATTTGTCTTTTGATCAGGTTGCGCGTCACGGCGTGCTTGGCCCAGCGCTTTGGTGTCACTGCACCTAGCATCAGCATACCTTCGGCAAACAGGGCCGGGGTTTTCTCAAACCCAGGCCCTGTGAAGGCTTTGTCGGCATGTCGCCATTCGTGCAAAACAAAATGTGGTGTTCTTGCCACCGAGCTTGCGGCCATGACGGCTTGAAACTCTGACCACTGCTTCAGACGTTCCACGGCACGTAGCTCGCGGGTCTGTTCAGGGGCCAAAGATTAGACTGCCAAACGCTTACGGCCTTTGGCGCGACGTGCGTTGATCACTGCACGGCCGCCGCGGGTTTTCATACGGACCAAGAAACCGTGGGTACGGGCACGGCGAGTTTTAGAAGGCTGGTAAGTGCGTTTCATATTGATTCCAAATATCTGAACCCTGATGATCAGGGAAACCGATGATTATCTCAAATTTTTATCTTCTCCACAAGACCCGCTTGCGATACGCCTTTTAGGTTAATTTTTTGACCTGTCAATATTTTCGGCTTCTGTGGATAATTTTTTGATAAAGTGGCGATTCGTGTGCTTTTTCACACAGCTATCCACAGAAAGAATCATGACTCAGGGATCCTCCCCATCCAGCAATCCTGACCATTTACCCGATGGTTCTGGCGATGGATTATGGCAAGCGTGTGTTGATCAATTGGCGCAAGAACTCCCAGAGCAGCAGTTCAACACATGGATCAAACCCTTGGTCGCAACGGTTGCACAAGATCTCAGCCGGGTTGTTGTTCTGGTTGGAAATCGTTTCAAACTGGACTGGATTCGCGCCCAATATGCCAACCGAATCTCTGCGATCTTGCATCAAATGTATGGGCAGCCCGTTCAACTTGAGTTAGCAATCACTCCCAAAGAGACGCCCGTAAAAACTAGGCCCGCATCTTTTTCGCAAGAATTAGAGTCACTGCCTGAGAGCTTGATTGGCTTAGAAGAAACTGCACCTAGCGGACCCAGAACGAGGCTCAACACCGCTTTGACATTTGAAAGTTTGGTTGAAGGCACTGCCAACCGCATGGCGCGTGCTGCAGCCATGCATGTTGCCACCATGCCAGGTCAACTTTACAACCCCTTGTTCATCTATGGTGGGGTGGGGTTGGGTAAGACTCACTTGGTCCATGCTGTGGGCAATAAGTTATTGGCTGAGCGACCAGACGCCAAGGTTTTATACATCCACGCAGAACAATTTGTTTCCGATGTGGTTAAAGCGTATCAGCGCAAAACGTTTGACGAATTCAAAGAGCGTTACCACTCACTGGATCTGTTGCTGATTGATGATGTTCAGTTTTTTGCCAACAAAGAGCGAACCCAAGAGGAGTTTTTCAACGCTTTTGAAGCGTTATTGGCTAAAAAATCACACATTGTGATGACCAGTGACACCTATCCAAAAGGCCTGACAGATATTCATGAACGTCTGGTGTCTCGCTTTGATGCTGGTTTGACCGTTGCCATTGAGCCACCAGAGCTTGAAATGCGCGTTGCCATCTTGATCAGCAAAGCACGTAATGAAGGAACCGAAATGCCTGAAGAAGTCGCATTCTTTGTGGCCAAAAATGTGCGCTCAAACGTACGAGAACTCGAAGGTGCGCTGCGAAAAATTTTGGCTTATTCGCGTTTCAACCAAAAAGAAATTTCTATTCAACTCGCTCGTGATGCCTTGCGTGACTTGCTATCAATTCAAAATCGACAGATCTCTGTCGAGAACATTCAAAAAACAGTGGCTGACTACTACAAAATCAAAGTCGCTGACATGTATTCAAAAAAACGTCCTGCCTCGATTGCAAGACCAAGACAAATAGCCATGTACCTTGCAAAAGAACTGACTCAAAAAAGTTTGCCAGAGATTGGTGAGTTGTTTGGTGGTCGAGACCACACAACTGTGCTTCATGCGGTGCGAAAAATCAGTGCTGAACGTTTGCAATTGAGCGAACTCAATCAACAACTCCACGTTCTTGAACAGACGCTCAAAGGCTAAATCCACGATGTACAAAGTTGTGGATGGATCATGAACAACAAGCAAGTTATCCACAGAAGTGTGCCGAATGTAAAAGTTATCCAGATTATTGAAGCACTCGAAAACAAGCTTGCCAACACCTTTGAAAGCGACCCAAGTGCTTGAAAAAAAAGAGGAAAATACAGTTGTCCACAGAAACATGCTGTGCTTATCTACTACTACTAATTTAAATTAAGAAATCAAGAGGAAACCATGATCGTTTTGAAGGCTACCCAAGACAAGGTACTTGCCGTCTTGCAATCCGTTGCAGGGATCGTTGAACGTCGCCACACCCTACCCATCTTGGCCAATGTGCTGATCCGCAAAACTGGTGGATCGCTCCAATTAACGACCAGTGACTTGGAAATCCAAATCCGCACGACGGCTGAACTTGATGGCGATGCAGGTAGCTTCACTACCACCGTTGGTGCACGCAAGCTCATCGATATTTTGCGCACCATGCCATCAGACCAAACTGTCAGTTTGGAATCGAATCAAAGCAAACTTATCCTCAAAGGAGGTAAAAGTAGATTCACGTTGCAAACTTTGCCAGCAGAAGATTTCCCGTTGGTGCAAGAAGCAGCAACTTTTGGCCCTGCTTTCAGCGTCCCCCAAAAAACGCTGAAAGATTTGTTACAACAAGTCTCCTTTTCAATGGCCATCCACGACATTCGTTACTACCTCAACGGGATTTTGTTTGTCGCAGAGGGTAAACAGCTCAGCTTGGTTGCCACGGATGGTCACCGCTTGGCTTACGCTTCGGCAACTTTAGAGATTGAAGTTCCTCGACAAGAAGTCATCTTGCCTCGCAAAACAGTGCTGGAAATGCAGCGCCTCTTGAGCGACAAGGAAGGTGCCATCGAGATGCAATTTGCCAGCAATCAAGCCAAATTTGGTTTTGATGGCATGGAGTTTGTTACCAAATTGGTCGAGGGGAAATTCCCTGATTACAACCGTGTGATTCCAAAGAACCACAAAAATACCATCACCTTGGGTCGTACAGCATTGTTGGCCACATTACAGCGAACAGCAATTTTGACCAGTGAAAAATTCAAAGGTGTTCGCTTGAATTTAGAACCTGGTGTGCTGCGTGTTGCTTCGAGCAACGCAGAGCAAGAAGAGGCCGTCGATGAACTTGAGATTGACTATGCAGGTGAGGCCATTGAAATTGGCTTTAATGTGACGTATTTGATAGATGCTCTCACCAACATGGACCAAGACATGGTTCAAATCGATTTGGCAGATTCCAACAGTTCAGCACTCATCACCATTCCAGATAACACAACGTTCAAATATGTTGTGATGCCAATGCGCATCTGAGTTGCAATTGCCCCTTATTTTTTTGATAGATCACGCAAGGCCCTTGGCCTTGCGAACGAAGACTTGCCATGACTGAACCTACTCCAACTACCAACAATCAAGCTGCTGCCGTTGAGGGCTATGGTGAAGGATCGATTCAAATTCTTGAAGGACTTGAAGCGGTACGCAAACGCCCTGGGATGTACATCGGAGACACATCAGACGGCACAGGTTTGCACCACTTGGTTTTCGAGGTGGTGGACAACTCAATCGACGAAGCGCTTGCAGGACACTGTGATGACATCGTGGTCACCATCCACAGCGACAACTCCATCAGTGTGACTGACAACGGTCGTGGTATTCCGACCGGCGTCAAGATGGATGACAAGCATGAGCCTAAGCGCAGTGCCGCTGAGATTGCTTTGACCGAATTGCATGCTGGAGGTAAGTTCAACCAAAACAGCTACAAGGTTTCTGGTGGTTTGCACGGAGTAGGCGTGTCGTGCGTCAATGCATTGTCCAAGTCCTTGCGTCTGATTGTTCGCCGCGATGGCAAGGTTCATACGCTTGAATTTGCCAAAGGGTTTGTTCAGAATCGTTTGATTGAAGTTGTCAACGGCGTTGAAGTCTCTCCCATGAAAGTCACTGGAGAAACAGAAAAAAGAGGGACCGAAGTTCACTTTTTACCGGACGTTGAGATCTTCACCCAAAACAGCGATTTTCATTATGAAATTTTGAGCAAACGCTTGCGAGAGCTGAGCTTCTTGAACAACGGTGTGCGAATTCGTTTACTCGATGAGCGCACGGGCAAGGAAGACGACTTCTCGGGTGCGGGGGGTGTCAAAGGCTTTGTCGATTTCATCAACTCAGGTAAAAAAGTTTTGCATCCCAATGCTTTTTATGCCGAAGGGGATCGTCCTGCTGACACATATGGTGGCATTCCCGGCACCAGCATTGGTGTCGAAGTTGCGATGCAATGGAATGACGGCTACAACGAGAGCGTGCTTTGCTTTACCAACAACATTCCACAGCGCGATGGTGGAACTCACCTGACGGGTTTGCGTGCAGCGATGACGCGCGTGATCAACAAATACATCGAAGAGCACGACTTTGCCAAGAAGGCCAAGGTTGAGGTGTCGGGAGATGACATGCGCGAGGGTTTGTGCTGTGTGTTGTCTGTCAAAGTGCCCGAGCCTAAATTCAGCAGCCAAACCAAAGACAAGTTGGTGTCCAGTGAAGTCCGCGCGCCGGTTGAAGACATCGTGGCCAAAACGCTCACGGATTATTTGCAAGAGCGCCCCAACGACGCCAAGATCATTTGCGGCAAGATTGTGGATGCAGCACGTGCCCGCGAGGCGGCGCGCAAAGCAAGAGAAATGACCCGCCGCAAAGGTGTCTTAGACGGCATGGGCTTGCCTGGAAAGCTGGCCGATTGCCAAGAAAAAGACCCAGCGCTGTGCGAAATCTACATCGTCGAGGGTGACTCTGCGGGGGGTTCTGCCAAACAAGGGCGTGACCGTAAATTTCAAGCCATCCTTCCTTTGCGTGGAAAGATTTTGAACGTTGAAAAAGCGCGCTATGAAAAGCTGTTGACCAGCAACGAAATTTTGACGCTGATCACGGCTTTGGGAACGGGTATTGGCAAAGCGAGCGCCGAGTCAGGCAAGTCAGCCACCGATGATTTCAACGTTGACAAATTGCGCTACCACCGCATCATCATCATGACCGACGCAGACGTTGACGGTGCCCACATTCGAACCTTGTTGCTGACGTTCTTTTACCGTCAGATGCCTGAGTTGGTGGAGCGAGGCCACATCTACATTGCCCAACCACCTCTTTACAAAGTCAAAGTTGGCAAAGAAGAGCAGTACCTCAAAGATGGCCCTGCGCTCGACACGTTCTTGTTACGGATCGCGCTCAAAGATGCCAGCATCACCACAGGCGGGGCCAATGCACAAACATTGACGGGAGACACATTGGCTGAGTTGGCGCGCAAGCATCAACTGGCCGAGGCCGTCATTGCGCGCTTGAGTGGGTTCATGGATGCAGAGGCACTTCGTGCCATGGCTGACGGTGTATCGGTCAATCTGGACACGTTGGCCGAAGCCCAAGCGTCTGCAGTGGCGATGCAAGCCAAGTTGCGTGAGTTGGGCAGTGGCTCGGAAGCGTCAGGCGAGTTTGATGTTCGTACCGACAAACCGATTTTGCGCATCAGTCGCAGCCATCACGGCAACGTCAAGAGCAGCGTCATCACACAAGACTTTGTGCATGGTGCTGACTATGCTGCTTTGGCCGAAGCGGCCCAAACCTTCCGTGGGTTGCTCAGTGAAGGCTCTCGTGTGCAGCGTGGGGAAGGCGAGAAGGCCAAAGAAGAAAAAGTCAGTGACTTCCGTCAAGCGATGCGGTGGTTGATTGCTCAGGCCGAGCATGCAACGGCACGCCAACGTTACAAGGGCTTGGGTGAAATGAACCCAGCGCAGCTTTGGGAAACCACCATGGACCCGAATGTTCGACGTTTGTTGCGTGTGCAAATTGACGATGCGATCGAGGCCGATCGCGTGTTCACCATGCTCATGGGTGACGAGGTCGAACCCCGTCGCCACTTCATCGAAAACAACGCGCTGCGCGCTGCAAACATCGATATTTAATGGGCTCTTCTTGCTTCTTGTAGGTTCGAACGGTGCTCCGCCCCTGTGTCGCTACCTTATGGCGTGCGACACGTTACGTGAAGTTACGCGTCTCAACCCATCAAGCCGGCACGAAAGTCGTCTACCGCCTGCGCTAACTCTTCGCGTGTGTTCATCACAAACGGGCCGTATTGCGCAATCGGTTCATGCAAGGGTTTGCCAGCGATCAAGATCGCACGTGTATTTGCTTGCGCACGCAGCACCACACCGTCGCCACCGTTGCTCAAGATGGCCATGCGTTGTGCAGGCACAGCCGTTGGAGCGCCTGCTGTGACAACGTCTAACCCGCCACGGTACACGTAAAGAAACGCATGGTGGCTCGATGGAATGGCTTGCTCCAGAACGACGCCATCTTGATCGGGGAAATGCACATCCACATACAGCGGCTCGGTGTGCTCGCGTGTCACCGCCCCCGTCACATCGTGTGACGCGCCTGCAATCACACGCACCAACACCTGTTCAGGTGTGGTGACTTCAGGAATCTCAGCGCTCTGAATGTCGCGGTACCAAGGCTCACACAACTTGTCCTTTGCAGGCAGGTTGAGCCAAAGTTGAAACCCTTCCATGGCCCCTTCTTCTTGCTCGGGCATTTCGCTGTGCACAAGGCCTCGTCCGGTGGTCATCCACTGCACGCCACCGTTTTGCAGCAAGCCCTCATGACCGCCACTGTCACGGTGTCTCATGCGACCCGCAATCATGTACGTCACGGTTTCAAAGCCGCGGTGTGGGTGGTTGGGAAAACCGGCAATGTAGTCATCGGGTTTGTCGCTGCCAAAGGCGTCGAGCATCAAAAAAGGGTCTAGACGCTGCTGCAAGTCGTGAGACAGCAGACGTGTGAGGCGTACGCCTGCGCCATCTTGTGTGTCTTGTCCGCGCACCAAGCGCTCAACCCCACGCGCGTGTGAGATCGTGTTCATGCGACTTGGTATCCCTCTTCAACCATGACCTGTGCCAGGTCTTCATGGGGATGCGTGCTCTGAACATCGACTTTGTTGTGTGCACGGTCAACCGCTACCTTGGCTTGCGGGTCCAGCCGTAACACGGCCTTTTTCACGGCCATCTCGCAGTGAGTGCAAGTCATGCCGTTTACTTGGAATGTGTGATTCATGAGTCTCTCCTTAACCAGAGAGTAAGCTTACCGCGTATGAGTGAGAACACCTGTGACATTGGAATTGGCGGCATGACCTGTGCCTCGTGTGTGGCACGTGTCGAGCGAGCCATTGCCAAGCTTCCGGGTGTGTCCGGCGTCAGCGTCAACTTAGCCACCGAGTCCGCACGCGTGGTTTGGCAGGATTTCGAGCCCAGCCACGATGCGCGCCTGCGTCGCGCTGTGCGCGATGCAGGCTATGAACCCTTGGCCCCAGAGCACCTTGAACAACAAGCGACTGGCCCGTGGGTGGGGTTTTCTCCGGTATTGGCTGGATTGGTGTTGAGTTTGCCCTTGGTGCTGCCCATGTTGGGTGATGTGTTGGGCCAGCACTGGATGCTGCCTGCTCTGTGGCAATTTTTGCTGGCCACGCCGGTGCAGTTTGTCTTGGGTGCGCGGTTTTACAAGGCGGGTTGGCACGCCTTGCTCGCGGGCACGGGAAACATGGACTTGTTGGTGGCCTTGGGCACCACTGCCGGGTGGGCCTTGTCGGTGTGGCTGTGGAGGTCGGCTTCAGAGGGTGCCATGGTGCACTTGTATTTCGAGGGCTCGGCCGTGGTCATCAGCTTGGTGTTGCTGGGTAAATGGCTAGAAGCCCGCGCCAAGCGCCAAACCACCGACGCCATTCGTGCGCTGCATGCCTTGCGTCCCGCGCGCGCGCGCGTGATCGGGCCCGATGGCGAGCAAGACATACCCATTGAAGAGCTGTTGGTCGGCGACCGTGTGGCGGTCTTGCCGGGCGAGCGTGTCCCCGCCGATGGCCTGGTGCTCGAGGGGGACTTTCAGCTGGACGAATCCATGCTCACGGGCGAACCGCTGCCTGTGCCCAAGGGTGTTGGGGCCCGCTTGACGGGTGGCAGCATCAACGGGGACGGCCGCGTGGTCATGCAGGTCTTGGCCACAGGAACCGCCACCGTCTTGGCCCACATCATCCGTTTGGTGGAAGACGCGCAATCGGCCAAGGCCCCCATTCAGCGTCTGGTGGACCACGTCTCCGCCGTGTTCGTGCCCGTGGTGCTGTTACTGGCCTTGCTGACCTTGTTGGGATGGTGGTGGAGTGGCCATGGTGCGGAACTGTCGCTGATTCATGCGGTGGCAGTCTTGGTCATTGCCTGTCCTTGTGCCCTGGGTTTGGCTACCCCGGCGGCCATCATGGCGGGAACCGGCGTGGCAGCCAAGCATGGGATCTTGATCAAAGACGTGCAAGCCTTGGAGGTGGCGCACCGTGTGGACACGGTGGCGTTTGACAAAACAGGCACCTTGACGGTGGGCCAGCCACGCCTGTTGTCACTCATGCCCCTTGCGGACGCATCAGAGGGTGCAGATGCTTGGTTGGCCATGGCCGCCAGCTTGCAAAGCGGCAGCGAGCACCCCTTGGCACGCGCGGTGGTGCAGGCAGCCAAAACCCAGAACATCGCCTTTGCCGCCCCACAAGCCGTGCGCGCAGTGCCCGGCTACGGCAGCGAAGGCCAAGTGCAAGAGCGCGTGTTGCTGCTGGGTAGCTTGCGGTGGATGACTGCCTTGAAGTTGACTGGCTCCGCCAGTCAGGCCGCGCCCTGGGAGACGCAAGCCTTGGCCTTGCAGAGCCAAGGCGCCACCGTCTCGGTACTGGCCGAGCGCGTTGGTTCGGGCGACATGGCGCAGCTGTTGCCGCGCGCCTTGTTGGCGTTTGGCGACGAACCCAAGCCCGGCGCGCAAGCCGCCCTGGCCGCGTTGCGTGCACGTGGCCTGCGCCTGGTCATGATCTCTGGCGACAACGCGGGCGCAGCGCATGCCATGGCCCAACGCCTGGGACTGCACGGTGACGAGGTCCACGCAGAGGTGCTGCCGGCTGACAAATCGGCCCTGGTGCAGCGTTTGCAGCAGGGTCAGAACGGGGCCCGTCGGGTGGTGGCGTTTGTGGGCGACGGCATCAACGACGCGCCTGCACTTGCCGCCGCTGATGTGGGCATGGCGATGGCCAACCCCCATGGGGGCGGCACCGACGTGGCCATGCAAGCCGCAGGGATCACGCTCATGCGAGGAGACGTGACCTTGGTGGGCGCGGCGCTGGACATTTCCAGCCGCACCGTGGCCAAGATTCGACAAAACTTGTTTTGGGCTTTTGCCTACAACGCAGCAGGCATTCCGCTGGCGGCCTTTGGGTTGTTGAGCCCGGTGGTGGCGGCTGCGGCCATGGCCTTGAGCTCGGTCAGTGTGATGACCAACGCCTTGTTGCTCAAGCGTTGGTCACCCCGTGCAGAGCCTGAAAAAACTCAGTGACCGTTGTGGCCGGGTGGCTTGGGACTGTTGGAGAACCAGGCCACATACAGCGCTGGTAACACCAACAAGGTCAGCAGCGTGGCGGTGAACAAGCCGCCAATCACCACAATGGCCAAAGGACGTTGCGTCTCAGAACCGATGTCATGGCTCAGTGCCATTGGCAGCAACCCCAGCGCGGCCAGCAAGGCCGTCATCAGCACCGTGCGCAAGCGCTGCAGGGCGCCTTCTTTCACGGCGTCGATCACAGAGAGACCCGCATTGCGCAGTTGCTGAAAGACCGACAACATCACCACCCCGTTGAGCACCGCCTGGCCCGACAACGCAATAAAGCCAATCGCCGCAGACACCGACAGGGGGATGCTGAAAATCCACAACGCGACAAAACCACCAATCAAGGCCAACGGCACATTGAGCAAAATCAGCCCCGCTGTTTTGAACGAGGAAAACGCATCAAACAACAGCACAAAAATCAACAACAGCGAAATGGGCACCACCACGGCCAAACGTTGCATGGCGCGTTCTTGGTTTTCGAACTCTCCCGACCAGGTGACGGCGTAGTTGTCGGCAATTGTCACGTTCTTGGCCACACGTGCTTTCATGTCGGCCACGATAGAGCCCATGTCGCGGCCTTTGACAAAAATGCCAATGGCCATGGTCCGGCGCCCGGCTTCGCGCGCAATGTTCATCGCGCCACTGGCTTGTCGAATGGTCGCCACGTTTTCCAAGGTGGTGTAGCCGCCACCTGGCATGGCGATCGGCGTTGTGGGCAGGTTGGCGGCTGTGCGCTTGTCACCGGGCAAGCGCACCACCACGCTGAACTTGCGCTCACCCTCCCAAATTTGGGTGGTGGCGCGGCCCGCCAATGCCGACTCAATCACGTCTTGAATATCGCCCACATTCAGCCCTAAGCGAGAGGCGCGTTCACGGTCAATGTCCACCACCAGCTGAGGCACCTCGCCCAAGCGGTCTATTTCGGCGCGTTGAACCCCTTGAACTTGTTTGAACTCACGTTGCATGGCCTCGGTGGTGCGACGCAACTCGGTCAAGTCATCCCCCGAGACCTTGACCACAATCTGTCCCTTGATTTGCGAAATGGACTCCAACACGTTGTCGCGGATCGGCATCGAGAACGCTGGATCCACGCCGGGAATGACGGCCAATTTTTCATCCATCTCTTCAATCAACAGGTCGCGCGTCATGCCCTTGCGCCACTCCTCGGCGGGTTTCACGTCAACAAACACCTCGGCCATGCTGAGGGTTTTGGGGTCGGTGCCGTCTTCGGGCTGGCCGGCTTTGGACACCACGGTGCGCACTTCGGGGATAGTCAATAACTGAATACGCGCTTTGCGCAAAATTTTGGATGCTTCTTCTTGCGATACGCTGGCAGGCATGTCCCAGTTGACCCAGAAGGTGCCCTCGTTAAGCTCGGGCAAAAACTCCGAACCCAAATGGGCGGCTGCCACGATGGAGAGGGCGAAACAACTCAGCGCGACCGTGACGACTTTGCGGGGCTTCTCAATCGCCCAATCCAGCACCGGGGTGTAGACCTGTTTGGCCCATGCCACCAGACGGTTGTCTCCGTGTGGAATGCCTTTGCGCAGCATCCAGTAAGCGAGCAAAGGCACCAAGGTGAGCGAAAAAATCAAAGCACCCACCAAGGCCGTGGTCACCGACAAAGCCATCGGTTGGAAGATGCGGCCTTCATGGCGTTGCAACGCAAAAATTGGGATGTGCGCCGCAATGATGATCAACATGGAGAACAAGGTAGGACGCCCGACCTCATTGGCCGCATTGGTGATCAACGTTCGCCGCTCTTTTTCGTTCATGCCCTCGCCGCGTTCGGACAAGCGGTGCATGATGTTTTCAATCACGATCACCGCGCCGTCCACGATGATGCCGAAATCCATGGCGCCCAAGCTCAGCAAGTTGGCGGGCACGCCCATGATCTTGAGGCCCAAGAACGTGGCCAGCAAGGCCAGCGGAATCACCACCACCACCGCCAATGAGGCGCGCAGATTGGACAAGAACAGGTACAGCACCAACGAGACCAGCAGCGCCCCCTCGACCAAGTTTTTGAACACGGTGGTCAAGGTTTTGCCCATCAACCACGAGCGGTCGTAGAAGGGCTCGATTTGCACCCCATGGGGCAGCACGCGGTTGTTCAGGTCGGCAATTTTTTCTTTCACGCCTTTGAGCACGACGCTGGGGTTTTCACCTTTGCGCATGATCACGATGCCGGTCACGACATCGTCGTCCATGTCTTGGCCGACGGTGCCCAAACGGGGCACCGCGCCAATGCTGACTCTGGCCACGTCACGCACCAGTACCGGCGTGTTGCTGCGCGCGGTGACCACGATCTGGCCAATGTCGTCGGCCGAGCGCAACAGGCCCAGGCCGCGGATGGCGAACTGCTGAGTGCCTTGCGCCACATAGCTGCCGCCTGCGTTGGCATTGCCACGACCTAAGGCCTCTTGCAGGTCCTGCAACGTGAGCTTGTAGGCGCGCAGCTTTTGCAAGTCAGGTTGAACCTCGTATTGTTTGATGTAGCCGCCCATGCCCACCACGTCGGCCACACCAGGAATCTTGCGCAGGGCGCGCTCGACGGTCCAGTCTTCGATGGTGCGCAAATCGGTGGAGGTCTTGCCGTCGCCCTTGAGTCGGTAGCGCATGATCTCGCCCACCGGTGTGGCATTGGGCATGACGTCGGCTTCAACGCCGGGCGGCAAGTCGACACCCCGCAAGCGCTCGTTGACCTGTTGACGCGCCAAATTGACCTCAGCTTTGTCGTCATAGGTCACCACGGTGAAGGACAAACCAAACTGCGTGTGTGAGAACACCCGTATGGAGTTGGGCAAGCCCGACAAGGCCACCTCAATGGGCAGTGAGACCTCTTTTTCTACCTCTTCGGCAGCGCGTCCTGGGTAGAGCGCAATCACCGTCACTTGGGTGTCGGTGACGTCGGGGAAAGCTTCAACCGACAGGTTCTTGAAGGCAATCACACCCGACATCACAAACAACAAGGTGCCCAGCAGAATGAACAGCGGCTGGTTCAACGCATAGTGGATCAGACGTTTCATTTTTGTTCCGTGCTGCTGCCACCGACCGATGTGTGTGGTTTGGCTTGGTCTTCGGCGTTGCGGAATTCACGTGCCAGCAACAAGTTGTTGTCTTTCACCACCTGCTCATTGGCTTTGATGCCTTCGATCACCAACACCTCTTGCAGGCCTTCATAGCCGAGCTTGATCCGTCGCGGTTCAAACACCCCAGGCTCAGTTTGCACATAAGCCCAATGCTCTGTGCCTTGAAGTTGCACCGCGCTGGCGGGCACCAACACACCGGCAGCCAACTGGCGCTCAATGCGTGCTGTACCCAGCATCTCGGCCTTGAGCAAACGCGAGTGGTTGTCGACCACGGCGCGAACTTTGATGGTTCGGCTGGTCGGGTCAATGAAGTCTCCCGTGGCGGCAATCGTGGCTTCAAACTTTTGACCCGCAAAACTGGGCAAGACCAACGCAATCTTGGTGCCTGGTTTGAGGGACGCCACGTCGGACTCACGCGCGTCAATCTGCACCCACAGGGAGCTGGGGTCCGTCACCACAAACAAAGCCGGGTTGCCTGGGCCCCCCTGGTCTGGCCGCACTTCCAGGCCGGCGCTCAAGTTGCGCTCGACCACCACGCCAGACACGGTGGAAGAAAGTCCCAGTTGCTGGTTCACCGAATGGCCGCCGCCGTACATGCTGGTGCGTGCTTGTGCGCGGGATACCTCGGCCTGAGCCCGCGAAGCGTCGGCTTGCGCCTGTTCTAAGTCTTTGCGAGACACGATGCCCGCGTCGAACAAGGTTTGCTGGCGTGTCAAGGCGCGTTCGGTCAACAGTGCATCGGCCAGGGCTTTGGCGGTGTCGGCTTGGGCGGCGCCGAAGTCGGGCGAAGCAAACGAGGCCAAGACTTGGCCGGCCTTCACGTATTGACCGACGTCTGCATGGAGTTGCACCACACGGCCCGCAAACGCGGGGTAGATGCGTTGCGTGCGCTCTTCATTCCATACCAAGCGTGCTGGCAAATCTATCGTCACACTTTGCGCCGCTATGGCGGCGGTGGTGCCCAGCAGCGCCAGTTGCGGGTGACCTGCCGGAAACCGCAATTGTTGGCCTTGCACGATGGGTTGGGCCATCACAGGGTGTGTGGCGAGTTCTGGCTTACTCATCCAGTAATAGCCCAAGCCTAGCAAAGCCACCAGGCCGGCGGCGGCGCTCCAGCGCTGTAGGGGTGAATTCAATAGGGCTTGGCGCGTCGGTTGCGTGTGGTTGTCGTGGTTCATGGTGTGGCGTGGTTCAGCGTGTGGGGTTGTTTTCAGACGGGGCGCGAAGTTGCCACGCGGTGTGCGCTTTGGCGTAGTCGGCGCGGGTGTAGGCGGCCTCGATCAGGGTGGCGCGCAAGGTGCGCCGCGCATCCAGCAAGTCGGTCAAAGACGAGGCGCCTTGGGTGTAGGCCAACTCGGCTTGCTCGGCCACCCGGCGCGCGCGAGGCAAGATGTCTTGTTCGTACAAAGCTTCGCGCTGTTGTGCAGCATTTCGCTCTTGCAACAAGCGCTGAAAGTCGGCCACGGCTTCGTGACGCGTTTTCTCTAACAGGGCTTGGGCTTGCGTCAGCTGCGCCTGGGCGCGGCCAATTTCACCTTCGTAGCCATACCCCCATTGCAGCGGCACGGACACACGCAACTCCAGCAAGCGCGTGGACTGCGTGGGGTAGTGGTCCAGGCTGCTGCCCAAGGTCAGGTCAGATTTTTTTTGGGCTTGTGACAACTCCAGCGCGGCACGTGCGGCTGACACACGTTCAAGCGCCGCCAACACATCGGGGCGTTGGTCGATCCACGCATCTTGCACAGCGCTGGCGTTGAGCATCTTTTGCAGCGCGGGCCAGTCGGCTTGGATCACCCACTCTTTCAGGTTGATGCGCAGGTTGGTGAACTGACCCAGCAGCAGCAAGGCCCGTTCTTGGTCGAGTTGCGCGCTGTGCGCGTCGGCTTGTGCCCGTTGCGCTTCGATTTCTAGCCGCGCTGAATCTTGGGCTGAGAGATCGCCGGCTTTCAGGCGCAGGGTGGCGCTGTGTGCCAACAGTGTTGCACTCTTGGACAGCGCTTGCATCTCGCGGTTGCGCTCCAACGCAGCCAGCAAATCGAAATAGGCCGAGGCCGCGCCGAGTTGTTGCATCACCCGCATGTCTTGCAAATCTGCAGCTGCTGCGTTGGCTTGCCGTTCGGCACTTTGGGTGCGCAAGCCGCGTTTGTTGCCTCGCTCCCAAGTCCAGTCGATGCCGCCAGACTTGTCGATTCTTTTTTGACCCAAGGAGCCGGCACCAATGCCATGCTCCAGGTCGATTTGGCTGGTTTTGGCCGTGAAGACCGGGAAGGGCGACCGATCTGCGGCCAGCACATCGGCGCGAGCGGCTTCGGCGGCTTGTCGTGCCATCGACACGTCTAAGTTGTTGCGTGCTGCTTCCAGCACCTGGGGCAGACCCAGGGTTTCGGCGCTGGTCACGCCCCCCCACAGGCTCAAAGAGATGGCCAACACCCAGCTCAGGCGGCGCGGATACAGGTTCTGTCGTATGCTCATGCTGCGTTTATCGCGCATCCTCCCTGACCAAGGCCTGACCACTACTTTTTTCTACTTTTGTGCGAATCTTGCTGATCGAAGACGATGCCGTGTTGCAAGCGGTCATGCTGCGCAGCCTCAGCGATGCCGGTCACCGCGTGGACGCGGCCAGCCATTTGGAGGAAGCGGCCCACTACTGGCAGGTGCAGGCCTATGACGCCGTCTTGTTGGATTTGAATTTGCCTTTGAATGGTCAGCCCCATTCGGCCGCCGGTAGCGGCTTGCAGTTGCTGCGTGAGGCGCGCCGCCGAGGTGACCGCACCCCCGTGTTGGTGTTGACGGCGCGCAACAGAACGGATGAGCGCATTGCCGGTTTGGATGCCGGGGCGGACGACTACTTGGGCAAACCCTTTGATCTGGAAGAGGTGGAGGCCCGTCTGCGTGCGTTGGTTCGGCGCACCCAAGGCGCGGATGACCGGGTCCAAGTGGGCCGCCTGGTGTTGTTGCGTAAGAACCGCCGCATCGTGGTGGACGATGTGGATCTGGCCTTGCCCGCGCGAGAGTTTGAAGTGCTCTGGGAGCTGATGACGCCACCCGGGCGCACGGTCAGCAAACGCGTCTTGTCCGACAAGTTGTCGGGCTTTGACGAGGCTTTGGGCGACAACGCTTTGGAGGCTTTTATTTCTCGTTTGCGAAAAAAACTGGCCCACACGGGTGCGACCATCCGTACCCTTCGTGGCATGGGTTACCTGCTAGAGGAGCAGGTATGAGTGCCGAGCGCCTGACCGCCAAACCCTCATTGCGCAATCGCTTGTTGCGCCATGTCTTGTTGCCTTTGGCGCTGACCTGGTTGTTGGGCTCTGTTTTGGTTGTTGGCATTGCCAGCTACTTCACCCAGCAGGCGTTTGACCGCGCGTTGCTTGACGATGCCTATTTAGTCGCCAGCCATGTGCGGCGCAATGCCGATGCAGGTTCTGGAGGGGTGGAGTTGAGCTTGTCGGCCCAAGAAATGAGCACCGTTTTGTTTGACCAAAGCGAGTCGTTGTTCTTTGCGGTCCTGCGCCCCGACGGCAGTTTGGTCGCAGGACATGCGGGCTTGTCTGGAAAGCCAGAGTCGGCAGGGCAGCCCGTGTTTGGTGCCCTGGATTACCAAAACCGCAGCTTGCGCAGCGTGACCATTCGCCGCGAGCAACCGGTGGATTTTTATGTGGTGATGGCACAAACCACCACCAGCCGTGATCGTTTGTTGCAGCGTTTGCTGGCATTTTCGATGGCGCCCCAGATTTTGTTGCTGATGGGCTTGGCCTTGTGGTTGCAGCGCGCCATCGAGACCGACCTCAACCCCTTGGCCGAGCTCACGCGCTTGGTGGGCAAACGTGATGCACGAGACCTCACGCCGGTGCCCGTGTCTGGCAGCACCCGAGACGTGCAGCGCTTGGGCCAGGCGGTCAACGCCTTGTTGGGGCGAATCGGCCAAAGTGTGCAGGCGCAACGAGAGTTTTCGGGCAACGTGGCCCATGAGTTGCGAACCCCCTTGGCCGGCATTCGGGCCTTGGCCGAGTATGGCTTGCGGCATCACGACCCACAGGTGTGGCGCGAGCAGTTGCTCGGCATTGCGCAGAGTCAAGAGCGCGCCAGCCATCTGGTCGACCAACTCTTGGCGCTTGCTCTGGCCGACGAAGCGCAGCAGAGCTTGGCGCATGAGCGGGTGGCGCTGGATGTGTTGGTGGGGGAGGCCGTGTTGCGGTTTTTGCCACGTGCCGATGCCGCTGGCGTGGACCTTGGCGCACGCGGTGTTGAGCAACCTGTGTGGGTGATGGGCAGTGGCGCGTTGATCGAGGGGGTGCTCAACAACCTGCTAGACAACGCCTTACGCTACGGGCGCGCCCCACAGGGCGAGAGCCGAATCACGGTGGCGGTCCACGACGCGCCACAAGCCGTGGTCTTGTCTGTCAGTGACAACGGCCCCGGTGTGTCGGCGCCCCAAATGCAGCAACTCACCAAACGCTGGGTGCAAGGGTCTGCGGGCGAAGCGCTCAAAGAGGGCTCGGGCTTGGGCTTGGCCATCGTCAGCGAGTACGCCCGTTTGTTGGGTGTTCAGGTGACGATGCAGGGCGAGTCGCCCAGCGGCTTGCGCGTGAGCTTGACGTTTGCCAAGACACCGATGGCTTCAGGCCCGGCGCACCCCTTGTAAAATGGCGGCCTGCTTGGCAGGGCGGCACACAGCCCCTGTATCCCAAAGGCTGGTTGTTTATGTTGTACCCCCAAGAATTTGACGTCATCGTGGTTGGTGGTGGCCATGCCGGCACCGAGGCCGCGTTGGCCGCTGCGCGCATGGGCGCCAAAACCCTGCTGTTGTCGCACAACATCGAAACCTTGGGCCAGATGAGCTGCAACCCCTCCATTGGCGGCATTGGCAAAGGGCACCTGGTCAAAGAAGTGGATGCGCTGGGCGGCGCCATGGCGTTGGCGACCGACGAAGGCGGCATTCAGTTTCGCATCTTGAACAGCTCCAAAGGCCCAGCCGTGCGGGCCACGCGGGCGCAGGCCGACCGTATTTTGTACAAAGCGGCCATCCGTCGTCGACTTGAAAACCAGCCCAACTTGAGCTTGTTTCAGCAAGCGGTGGATGACTTGATGATGGATGGCGACCGTGTGGCGGGCGCGGTGACGCAGGCTGGTATCCGCTTCAAAGGCCGCACCGTGGTGCTCACCGCTGGCACTTTTCTAGACGGCAAGATCCATGTGGGCTTGAACAACTATTCGGGCGGCCGTGCCGGCGACCCGCCTGCGGTGAGCTTGTCTTCGCGGCTGAAAGAACTCAAGCTGCCGCAAGGCCGCTTGAAAACCGGCACGCCACCGCGCTTGGACGGACGCACCATCGACTTCAGCCAATGCACCGAACAACCAGGGGACGGCATGCCCGGCGGCTTACCCGGCGAGGTGCCGGTGTTCAGCTACATGGGCCGGGCGATGATGCACCCCCAGCACATGCCGTGCTGGATCACCCACACCAATGCGCGCACCCATGACATCATCCGCTCCGGGTTTGACCGCAGCCCCATGTTCACCGGCAAGATCGAGGGCGTGGGCCCACGCTACTGCCCCAGCGTGGAAGACAAAATCAACCGCTTTGCCGACAAAGACAGCCACCAGATTTTTCTGGAACCTGAAGGCCTCACCACCCACGAGTACTACCCCAACGGCATTTCGACCAGCTTGCCCTTCGACATCCAGTACGAGCTGGTGCGCTCCATGAAAGGGCTGGAAAACGCCCACATCATTCGCCCGGGTTACGCCATCGAGTACGACTACTTTGACCCGCGCGAGCTCAAGCGCAGCTTTGAAACCCGTGCCATTGGCGGCCTGTTTTTTGCCGGACAGATCAACGGCACCACGGGCTACGAAGAGGCCGCAGCGCAGGGTTTGTTTGCCGGCATCAACGCGGCTTTGCAATGCCGCGCTTTGGCCGGACAGGCCAATGACTTTGGCGGCGCTTGGACGCCTGGGCGTGACCAGGCCTATTTGGGCGTGTTGGTCGACGACCTGACCACCAAAGGCGTGACCGAGCCCTACCGCATGTTCACCAGCCGGGCCGAGTTCCGCTTGCAGCTGCGCGAAGACAACGCCGACATGCGCCTGACCGAGCTTGGTCGCCAGATGGGGCTGGTCGATGACCCGCGTTGGGAAGCCTTCAGCCGCAAGCGCGATGCTGTTTCACGTGAAACAGAACGCCTGAAGTCGGTCTGGGTCAACCCCCGCAATTTGCCATCCGCTGAGTCTGAGCGCGTGCTGGGCAAGGCCATTGAACATGAGCACAACCTGGCCGATTTGTTGCGCCGTCCAGACGTGAGTTATGACGCCCTGATGTCGCTGGATGGCGGTCGCTACCAAAGCCCCGAGCTGGTGGCTGGTTTGGGTGGTGACGACGTTTCACGTGAAACCACCCGTGCCGTGGTGGAGCAGGTGGAAATCGCTGCCAAGTACTCGGGCTACATCGACCGTCAGCGCGACGAGGTGCAGCGCGCTGCCCATTACGAAAACCTCAAGCTCCCTGAAGACCTGGACTACAACCAAGTCACCGCGTTGTCCATTGAGGTGCGGCAAAAGCTCAGCCGTCATCGCCCAGAAACACTGGGGCAGGCTTCGCGCTTGTCCGGCATCACGCCGGCAGCGATGTCCTTGTTGCTCATCCACCTCAAGCGTGCGCGTGTCAAAGGCTTTGTGCCTGAGATTTCGGCGGCGGATGAGGCCCCTGACGCGGTGACAACCTGACCATGTCGCACCCCTTGGCTGGCGCTTTGCGCCAAGGTTTGCTGGAGCTGAGCTTGTCTTTGGATGAGGCTGCGCAGGCGCAACTCTTGGCCTACATGGATTTGATTGCCAAATGGACCAAGGTCTACAACCTCACGGCCGTGCGGGATGCGCAAGAGATGTTGACGCACCACTTGCTCGACAGTCTGGCGGCGGTAGCGCCTTTGCGTCGCGAGTTGGCCAAGCTGTCAAAGCCCGAGGTGCCGTTGTCCGTGCCGCTGCAAGCGACAGGCGCTGCCTTGTCTGTGGCGCACCCTAGGTATCGTTTGTTGGATGTGGGCGCAGGAGCCGGTTTGCCGGGTGTGGTCATCGCCATCACGTGCCCGGACGTGTCGGTGACGTGTGTCGACACGGTGGCCAAAAAAGCGGCGTTTGTCCAGCAGGTGGCGGCCAGTTTGCGCTTGCCCAATTTGCGCGGTCTGCACGCCCGGGTTGAGACCGTGGTCGACCCGTTCGATGTGGTGTGTTCGCGTGCCTTCGCCTCGTTGGTGGACTTCACCACTTGGTCCACTTCGGCGCTGGCACCGCATGGTGTGTGGCTGGCCATGAAGGGCAAGCACCCCGAAGCAGAGATTCAGGCCTTGCCACCAAGTGTCAAAGTGTTTCACGTGGAACCATTGACCGTTCCCGGCCTGGATGCCGAGCGTTGTATCGTTTGGATGCGCGGTTAAACTCCCACCCCCATTCCCTGTTTTAAGGTTTGCATGTTCGGTGTGTCCGACTACGGCGCTTTTGTCGTGGCCATCATTGTTTTCTTGGCGATTCCCGGCCCCGGCAATTTGGCTTTGCTGACCGCGACGGCCAAGGGCGGCGTGCGAGCTGGATTGGCGGCAACCTTGGGCGTGATTGCGGGCGACCAAGCGTTGTTGTGGCTGGCGGTGGCGGGCGTGGCTGCTTTGTTGCTGACCCATCCGGGTGTGTTCTACACCGTGCAGTGGCTGGGTTCGATTTACCTGGTTTGGTTGGGTGCCAAGTTGCTCAGTGCCAAACCAGGGGATGCCCCGGTGCTCGAGCTCAAGCCCCACCACTACGCGCGACAAGCGTTCGTCATCACGCTGTTCAACCCCAAAGCGATTGTGTTTTACATGGCGTTTTTCCCGCTGTTTGTCGACCCAACGGTGCATCAGGGCTGGGTGACCTTTGCGGTCATGGCTGCCACCATCGCGGCGCTGACCTTCGTTTATGGCTTGGTCGTTGTGGTGTTGGCACATTTTCTGGCGGCGCGGGTGCGTGCAAGTGCCCTCGTCTCGACCCTGTTGAACAAGACCGCAGGCTTATTGCTGATTGGTTTTGGTCTGAAACTGGCCTTGTCCAAATAACCCTCATTACCGAAAGCTCCCATGGCCAAAATCTTCTGTGTTGCCAACCAAAAAGGTGGGGTGGGCAAAACCACCACCACGGTGAACTTGGCCGCAGGCTTGGCTTCGGTCGGTCAGCGCGTGTTGATGGTGGATTTGGATCCGCAAGGCAACGCCACCATGGGTTCGGGCATCGACAAGCGCCAACTCACGCTGTCGGTGTATGACGTGCTGCTCGAATCTGCCAGCATCGCGGAGGCGCGGGTCCGAAGCAACTGGGGTGACGAAGGCGCACGTGCCAAAGCCCCTACCTACGATGTGTTGGGCGCCAACCGTGACTTGGCCGGTGCTGAAGTCGAGTTGGTGGACTTGGACAACCGCGAAAACCGGCTCAAACAGGCCTTGGCTACGGTAGCCCAAGACTATGACTTTGTGCTGATCGATTGCCCGCCCTCATTGTCCATGTTGACGCTCAACGGCTTGTGCTCGGCCCACGGTGTGATCGTCCCCATGCAGTGTGAATACTTTGCGCTGGAAGGTCTGACCGACTTGGTCAACACCATCAAGCAAGTCCATGCCAACCTCAACCGCGAGCTCAAAATCATTGGTTTGTTGCGCGTCATGTTTGACCCCCGCATCACCTTGCAGCAGCAGGTGAGTGACCAACTCAAGGACCACTTTGGTGACAAAGTGTTCAATGCGGTCATTCCGCGCAACGTTCGTCTCGCCGAGGCGCCCAGCTTTGGCTTGCCGGGCGTGGTGTTCGACCCCTCAGCCAAAGGCAGCCAAGCCTTTGTTGACTTTGCTCAAGAGATGGTCAAGCGCGTTCAAACGCTCTAAGACTGGCCGCGCGCATGTCCACCGTTCTTCTTTTGCCTGGCTGGCACAACAGTGGGCCCGACCATTGGCAAAGCCTGTGGGAGGCGCAACATGGCGACACCCGCGTGGTGCAGCATGACTGGTCTTTTCCGCTGCGGGGCGATTGGATGGCGCAACTCGAGGAGGCGGTCTTGGCGCACGACGAGGTGGTACTGGTTGCCCACAGCCTGGGGTGTATTTTGGTCTCGGCATGGGCCGCGCACTCCCAGCACACCGACCGCGTGCTCGGCGCTTTGTTGGTGGCTCCTGGCGACGTGGAGCGGCCGGAATTGCAGCACGTGCTGCACAGTTGGAGTCCGATCGTGCGCGAACGTTTGCCGTTTCAAAGCGTGTTGGCCGCCAGCCGCAACGACCCCCATTGCAGCTTCATGCGCGCCAGTCGATTGGCCATGGACTGGGGCTCAAGACTGGTCGACGTGGGCAATTGCGGATATGTCAACAGCGACTCAAATTTGGGTGACTGGCCGCCAGGCCGCGCCTTGTTGGACGAATTCAAAATCAAAGAGAAAACACACCATGGTCACTAAAAAACCCAAAGGCCTAGGCCGCGGACTCGAAGCCTTGTTGGGCCCCAAAGTGGACGACAGCGCGCTGGCCAAAGCCGCGGCCAACGAGGGCTTGCCCCACACCTTGCCCTTGAGTGAGATGGTGCCTGGCATGTACCAGCCGCGCACACGCATGGACGAGGGCGCCTTGTACGAGTTGGCCGAAAGCATCAAAGCCCAGGGCATCATGCAGCCGATTCTGGTGCGCCAACTCACCGACGGCCCCAACGCCGGCAAATACGAAATCATTGCCGGTGAACGCCGCAGCCGCGCCGCCAAACTGGCTGGGCTCGACACCGTGCCCGTGCTGGTGCGCGACGTGCCCAACGAGGCCGCTGCGGCCATGGCCTTGATCGAAAACATCCAGCGCGAAGACCTCAACCCACTGGAAGAAGCCCAAGGCCTGCAACGCCTGATCAAAGAGTTTGGCCTGACCCACGAAACTGCCGCCCAGGCAGTGGGCCGCTCGCGCAGCGCCGCCAGCAATTTGCTGCGCTTGCTCAACTTGGCGGATCCCGTGCAAACCATGCTGATGGCGGGTGATTTGGACATGGGCCATGCCCGTGCCTTGTTGGCCCTGGACCGCGCAGCCCAAATCACCGCCGCCAATCAAATCGCCGCCAAACACATGTCGGTGCGCGAGGCCGAGAGCCTGGTGAAAAAACTCAGTGCCGAATTCAACCTGGTGCCGCAAAAGCCCAAAAAAGAAAAATCCCGCGATTTGAAGCGGGTAGAAGAAGAGCTGTCCGATTTGCTCACCGCCCAAGTGGACGTGCGCATCAAAAAACGGGTCAAACGCCAAGGTCGCATCGAAGAAATGGGCGAGCTGGCCATCCAGTTTGGGTCTTTGGATGAGCTCAATGGCTTGATTGACAAGCTCAGGGGCTGACAGGCCTTCAACCCACCCAGCGCTTCAGAGGCACCATGGCACTTTCTCTTGCGACAGACGTGGGGATGGATAAGGGGGATCGCCTGCAGCATGATTTGTTGGCTGAGCGCAGGCGGCTTTTTTCCAATCACTGTTTGCAGTTGACGTTGGCCGCGTCGGTGTTGTTTTATGCCTTGGATAACCCGGCCTACGACCACCGCATCTATTTGTTTTGTGCCGCCACCGGTCTTGTGTTGATGCTGATGTTGCAACGCGGCGTGTCCACGCTGTTTGCGGCCAATGTGTTGTTGGTGATGGGCTTGTTCACGTTCACCTGGGTGTCGGCACAGACCGGGGGGGTGAACTCACAGAAAAATATTTGGACCAGTTTGTTGCCAATGGTGGCCTTGCTCACCGCTGGGCGAACGGCAAGTCTGTGGTGGTTAGGCCTGATTTCGGTGGTTCAAATGGGCCTCATGGCGGTGGGCGTTGCCGGATGGATCGACACCCGTGTGGACCTTCAGCAAGCCGTTGCTTGGGGCGTACTCAACCAAGTCTGCGTGGTGGGCGCTTGGGTGATGGGCATCTACCTGTATGAGCGCATGTACCGTCAGCAGGTGGTGGCCAACGAGCAGCGCAACCAAGAGTTGGAGACGACGAGCCAAGACTTGCTGCGCGCGCAAGCGCACAAAGACGAATTCATGGCCTCTGTCGGGCACGAACTTCGCACGCCGATGAATGCGATATTGGGCTTCAATGGCTTGTTGCGCAGCCAACTCGAAGACCGACCCGAAGACGTGGCGGTGGTCGACCACATTCGCCGTGCCACCGAGCAACTGCTGCAGGTGGTCGACGACATCTTGGACTTTTCACAGCTGCAAGCGGGGCGGTGCGTCTTGCATGCCGAAACCTTTGACGTGTCCCAAGCGATCACGCGCATGCTTGTACCTTACCAAGCGCGGGCAAAAGCCAAGGGCTTGGGCATGGGACTCACGTTCACCCCTGCCGCGCCTGTGTGGACGCATGCCGACAAAGCACGGCTCACGCAAATCGTGCACAACTTGGTCGACAACGCCATCAAATTCACCCACCAAGGTCGTATCGACGTGCGTGTCGCCTGGTCGACGCAGGGGCTTGAGGTGGTGGTTCAAGACACCGGCATTGGCATTGCGCCGGATCGGCAGCAGGTGATTTTTGACCGTTTTGAGCATGCCAACATCCAAACCAATCGCCAATACGGTGGCACGGGCTTGGGCATGGCCATTTGTGAACGCTTGGTGGCTTTGCAAGGCGGCACGCTGGGCCTGAGCAGCGAGCTGGGCTCAGGCTCACGCTTTTGGTTCAAGCTGCCTTTGCCGCAGGTGCCCGCTCCAAGCATTGCAGGTGTGGGGGCCACCGATGTGACACAAGAGGCCTTGCGGTTTTTGGTGGTGGATGACAACGCGGTCAACTTGATGGTAGCCGGGTTGATGTTGAAGAAACACTTTCCCAATGCCAAGCTGCAACAAGCCGACAGCGCAGCGCATGCGCTTGAGCTGCTGGGCGCAGAACGCTTTGATGTGGTCTTGATGGACATGATGATGCCTGGCATGGATGGTCTGGAAGCCACCCGCATCCTGCGACACACCTTTCCTGCACCGACATGTGACATGCCGGTTCTGGCGTTGACGGCCAGCGTCAACCCGGTCGACCGTGAACGGTGTTTGGCCAGTGGCATGGACGATGTGTTGCACAAGCCCTTGGACCCCAGCGAGACGGTAGAGCACATCACACGCTGTGTGCTGCAGCACAGAAACAAGGCGGCGTCATGAACCTGAAGGCCTTGCTTTCACAGCTTGCGCCGTGGCGGGCTGTCATGCCCACCCGCTTGCGGGAAAACAACATGCAAGCCTTTGCGCTCACCTGTTGCGTGGTGTCAGCGGCACTTTGGATTTGCGTTGGCTACGGCGCGCGCGCGCAAGCACTGGCCGCAGGCTTCATGGCCAGCGTCCTGATGTTGGCGGTCTTGGCGGTGTGCCTGGGCTTGCGTCTGCGCACCTGCATTCAAGCCGTGCTTTGTCTGGCCCTGGGGGACTTGGCCTATGCCGCTTGGGCCACCGGCGGCATTTACTCTCCCTTCTTGGCTTGGTTGACGGTTTTACCCGTGGTGGCCTTTCACTTGCTGGGACGTCAACAGGGATGCGTCTGGGCGGGCTTGGTGGCCGTGTTCGTGGCGGGTGCGGCCTACGCCACCGCCCATCAGGGGCTGGACCCCAGCTTTGTTTTAGATGCCACATTTGCGCCACTGGCGTTTGTCACCCATTGGGTGGTGCCTTTGACCTTGATGCTGGGCCCCTTGTTTTATGACCAGCTGTACAAGCGCAGTGTGTGGACCAGCAAAGAGCGCACGCAAGCGTTGGAGCTGAAAAAACAAGAATTGCTGCGTGCCTCAGAAATTCGTGAAAACTTCATTGCCACGGTCAGCCACGAGCTGCGCACGCCCATGAATGCCATTTTGGGCTTCAACGCCATGCTGTTGTCGCGCGTGCAAGACCGTGAGCAAGCAGTCAAAATTTTGAACCACACCCGCCAGTCGGCGGACCACTTGCTCACCGTCATCAACGATGTGCTGGATTACACCCAGTTACAAGCGGGGCAACTCAGCGTGCACAAGGACACCTTTGCCCTCAGAGACACGGTCAACAGTGCGTTTGGTCTGTTTCATGTGCGCGTACAAAGCATGCGCATCACCTATGACTGCATCATCGACCCAGATGTGCCCGTGTGGGTGTATTCAGACCGTCACCGCTTGATGCAGGTGTTGGTGAACTTGTTGGGCAACGCCATCAAATTCACCCACCAAGGCCATGTGACCTTGCGCGTGCGCGCGCATGACAACGGCGTGCGATTTTTGGTCGAGGACTCCGGCATCGGCATTGCCCGGGAACAGCGCGCACGGATGTTCCAGCGGTTTTCGCAAGCCGATGACAGCATTCAAACTCGTTATGGCGGCAATGGCTTGGGCTTGTCCATCTCTCAACGTTTGGTCAACGCGCTGGGGGGCGAGATTGACTTTGAAAGCGAACCGGGGCGAGGTGCCGTGTTTTGGTTTGACCTGCCTTTGCGCGAGGTGGTGGCGCCACACCTTGCGCCGGTGCAAGTGGGCGCGCTCCACGCCAGCGCAGACCGCGCGTTGCGATTTTTGGTGGTGGACGACCATCCCATGAACCGTTTGTTGATGCGCCAAATTTTGCAAAACACATGGCAGCATTGCGTGTTGGTGGAGGCAGAAAACGGGATCAAAGCCTTGCAGGCACTCAAGACCCAAGCTTTTGATGTGGTGCTGATGGACATGGTGATGCCCGAGATGGATGGCATCGAAGCCACCCACAATTTGCGCATGGCCATGCCAGCGCCCGCCTGCCACACGCCGGTGTTGGGACTGACGGCCAATGTCAATCCGCAGGATTTGGCGCGTTTCCAAGCCGCTGGCGTCAACACCGTGTTGCTCAAACCCTTCGACCAAGACCGGTTGTGCCAGCAAGTGGAGGTCTTGCTGGGCTTGCGCGTCAGCGACTGAAAATTTTCCCTGGATTGAGGATGTTGTGAGGGTCCAGGGCGTGTTTGATGGTGCGCATCATGTCCACCGCGCCGTGGCCTGTTTCGGCCAGTAAGAAGTCCATTTTGTGCAAGCCAATGCCGTGTTCACCCGTGCAGGTGCCTTCCAGCGCCAAGGCGCGTTGCACCAGTTGGTGATTCAGCTTTTCAGCGGTTTCACGCTCGGCGGGAATGTTGGGGTCGATCAAATAGCCAAAGTGAAAATTACCGTCTCCCACGTGGCCGACCAAGAAATAAGGAATGCCAGAAGCGTCGGCCTCTGCCACCGAGTCCAGCAGGCAATCGGCCAGTCGGCTGATGGGCACGCAGGTGTCGGTGCTGATGGCGCGGCAACCGGGGCGACTTTGGATGGCCGCGAAATAGGCGTTGTGACGCGCGGCCCACAAGCGTGTGCGCTCTTCGGGCGTGGTGGCCCATTCGAACGACAGGCCGCCATGTTCGGTGGCAATCTCTTGCACGGTCTCGGCCTGCTCTTTCACACCGTTGGGTGAACCATGAAACTCCATCAACAGCATGGGCGACTCTTTCAAGCCCAATTTCGCGTAGGCGTTGACCATGCGCACGGTGTTGGCGTCGATCAACTCCACGCGCGCAATCGGCACCCCCATTTGGATGATGGTGATGGTGGCTTGCACCGCAGCCTCAATGCTGGGAAAAGAGCACACCGCCGCAGACACCGCCTCCGGCAGGGGGTACAGGCGCAGCGTGACTTCGGTGATCACACCCAGCGTGCCCTCGCTGCCCACCATCAAACGTGTCAGGTCATAGCCGGCGCTGGATTTTTTGGCGCGGGTGCCGGTGCGAATCACCTCGCCGCTGGCGGTCACCACCTCCAGAGCCAACACGTTCTCGCGCATCGTGCCGTAACGCACGGCGTTGGTTCCGCTGGCGCGGGTTGCACACATGCCGCCAATGCTGGCATCGGCCCCGGGATCAATGGGGAAAAACAAGCCCGTGCTTTTGATCTCCTCGTTGAGTTGTTTGCGTGTCACGCCGGGTTGCACCGTCACGGTCAGGTCTTCGGCGTTGATGCTCAACACCCGGTTCATCCGAGCCACATCCAGGCTGATGCCGCCTTGCACCGCCAACAGCTGGCCCTCCAGTGAGGACCCGACGCCAAAAGGAATCACGGGCACTTGGAATTTCGCGGCCAGTGCCACGGCTTGGGCCACGTCTTGGGTGCTTTCGGCATACACCACCGCAGCAGGGGGCGGCACCGTGGTGAAGGCCGACTCGTCGCGGCCGTGTTGCTCGCGCACGATCTGTGCCGTGGAACAGTTGGCACCAAAGCGATCGGCCAGGGCATCGAGCAAGGCCTGTGGCACTTCACGCTGGTTGACCTGTGGAATCAAGTGTTCGAGGGATGTGGGGGCGTTCATGGGCGGTCTCCGTTGTTGAGAAAGATTCTACGGACAAGCCCCGTTCCAAGCCGAGGGCCCGCGCACAGCGCCCAGGGCTTGGTGGGAAGGGCACAATACCCCAAACGACACCAGGACCTTCCCTCTAGGACCAACACCATGGGCAACCGACTGACAAAAATCGCCACCCGCACCGGAGACGCCGGCACCACGGGTTTGGGCAACGACCAACGCGTGTCCAAAAATAGCTTGCGCGTGCACGCCATGGGTGAGGTCGACGAGCTCAACTCGCACATCGGCGTCTTGCTGTGCGAGCCCATGGGCGCAGACGTGCGTGAGGCGCTGGTTGAGATCCAACACCAGCTCTTCAACTTAGGCGGTGAGTTGTCGATTCCTGGCTTTGAGTTGCTCAAAGCCGAGGCCGTGATGGCTTTGGATGAAGCCTTGGAGACCTACAACGCCCAACTGCCGCGCTTGCAAGAGTTCATCTTGCCTGCAGGCAACCGCGCTGCATCGCTGGCCCATGTGTGCCGCACCGTGGCACGCCGCGCTGAGCGCGCGGTGGTCGCCTTGGGCAACGAAGAAGCCATTCAAGAGACTCCTCGCCAATACCTCAACCGCTTGAGCGACTTGATGTTTGTCTTGGCCCGCACGCTCAACCGCATCGACGGTGGCGACGATGTCTACTGGAAGAGCGAGCGGATGCAGCGCGACACCGCTGCATAAAGCGCCCAAGAGCCAGACGGCTCAGGCGGACGACGAGGCCATCAGCGCGTCGTCAAAAATCGCCACCGCACGCGTCCACCCGGCGGATGCGCCGCGGATCTTGTGTGGAAAGCAGCTGATGTAAAAGCCCGTGGGTGGCAGCGCTTCGAGGTTGTGCATTTTTTCGATGTGGCAGTAGCCAATGTCACGACCGGCTTTGTGGCCCTCCCAAATCAGCGAGGCGTCCTGCGTCTCGCCATATTTTTTGGCCGTGTGCACAAAGGGCGCGTCCCAGCTCCAGGCGTCGGTGCCGGTCAGGCGAATGCCGCGCTCCAGCAGATACATGGTGGCCTCATAGCCCATGCCGCAACCGCTGGACACAAAGTCGTTGTGCCCGTAGCGCGACCCGGCACGCGTGTTGACCACCACAATCTCCAGAGGACGCAAGGTGTGGCCAATGCGCTGCAACTCTGCCTCCACGTCCGCGGCGGTCACCACATAGCCGTCGGCGAAGTGGCGAAAGTCCAGCTTCACGCCAGGTTGAAAGCACCACTCGAGCGGCACATCGTGGATGGCAATGGCGGGCTTTTTGGTGCCCAACGCGTTGTCCATGGTGGAGTGAAAGTGGTAGGGCGCATCCAGGTGGGTGCCGTTGTGCGTGGACAGCTGCACAAACTCCACCGCCCAGCCTTCGCCATCGGGCAAGTCTTCTTTTTTCAGCCCCGGAAAAAACGGCTCAATCTGCGCGTACGTGTTCTCGTGGGTGAAGTACTCGATCTTGGGTGCGAACGCGGGCGGATCGCTGACCACATCGTTCTCTAAAAAAATGGACAAATCCACAAAACGGCGGCTCATCGGTATCTCCTGAAATAGTTCTGAGCGCAGAGCTTAACTTGGTGTTCTCTCGGGGGCTATGCAGGGCTGTCGCCTGTTAATCTTGGCGCATGACCACGCCAGCGTACATTCCCCAAATTCGCCTTTACCAAGATTGGCTCAGCCAGCACAAAGGCCTGAGCTTTGACACCTACGACGCCTTGTGGCGCTGGTCCACCACCGACTTGAATGCGTTTTGGCAAAGCATTTGGGACTACTTTGACCTGCGCTCGCCCACACCGCACCAAGCGGCGTTGGTGAAAAACGCCATGCCCGGTGCCCAGTGGTTCACCGGCGCGCACCTGAACTATGCACAACAGGTGTTTCGCCATGTCGAGGCCGCCCACGCAGCGGGCTTTGCGGCGCTGGTGAGCCGCAACGAAAAAGGGCTGCACCAAGAGCTGTCGTGGCCCGAGCTCCAACGCCAAGCCGCTTCACTGGCGCTGCACCTGAAAGCCCAGGGCCTGCAACCCGGTGACCGTGTGGCGGCGTACTTGCCCAATATTCCCCAAGCCATGGTGGCTTTCTTGGCCACCGTGAGCTTGGGTGGCGTGTGGAGCATTTGCGCGCCAGACATGGGCGCGCCTGCGGTCCTGGAC
The DNA here is from genome assembly GCF_046052825.1 of Limnohabitans sp. GTDB lineage: Bacteria > Pseudomonadota > Gammaproteobacteria > Burkholderiales > Burkholderiaceae_C > Limnohabitans. The sequence goes on along the minus strand of NZ_JAVLFP010000102.1, from coordinate 24,422 downwards.
CGCTTTGCCCAAATCGAACCCAAAATTTTGCTGGCCTGTGACGGCGTGAGCTACGGGGGGCGTGACCATGACCGTTTGCAAGTGGTCGCCGACATGCGGGCCCAATTGCCCACGGTGGAACATGTGATCTTGCTGCGCAACCTCGACCCCGATGCCCACATGCCCGACAGCACCGACTACGCCAGCACCATCGCCCGCGACGACGAAGCCACCGCGCAATTCGAACCGGTGTGGCTGCCGTTTGACCATCCGTTGTGGATTGTGTATTCGAGCGGCACCACCGGCTTGCCCAAACCCATCGTGCATGGCCATGGCGGCAGCACCATCGTGGCCTTGGCCTTGAAGGTCTTGCACAACGATGTGGGTTGCAGCTACCACCCCAACAGCTGGGGCGAGCGCTACCACTGGTACAGCTCGACGGGTTGGGTGATGTGGAACGCGCAAATGAGCGGCCTGCTCAATGGCACCACGTGCGTGATCTTTGATGGCAATCCGGCGGGCACCGACAAAGACCAACCCGATTGGGGCACGCTGTGGCGCTTTGCAGCCGAAACTGGTGCCACCTTTTTTGGTGCCGGTGCTGCCTTCTTTGCCAACTGCTTGAAGTCGGGCTTGGGCCTGTCGCAATGGCCGCCCTTGGCCCGCGTGCGCGCTTTGGGCACCACCGGCTCGCCCTTGAGCGAAGACGCGCAGCGTTGGGGCACCGAACAGTTCCGCACTCTGCGTGGCATGGCGGCCCGCTCAGGCATGGCGGGCGCACAAGCCGCAGACCAAGACGTGTGGTGGTGCAACATCTCGGGCGGCACCGACTTTGCAGGGGCCTTCATCGGGGGCAACCGTGAGTTGCCACTCATTCCCGGCCAAATGCAATGCCGCCTGCTCGGGTGTGCGGTCGAGTCTTGGAACGAACAAGGTCAGCCTGTGGTCGACGCGGTGGGCGAATTGGTGTGCACCCAACCCATGCCGTCGATGCCACTGTATTTTTGGAACGACGCGAGCCATGTGCGCTACCTCGCCAGCTACTTTGACATGTACCCGGCCGGGCACGGACGTCAGCCCGGTGGTGGTGACGCTTCGCCCGAGATGGGCGCGGTGTGGCGGCATGGCGACTGGCTCAAGGTCACGCCACAAGGCAGTTGCGTGATTTATGGCCGCAGCGACGCCACCATCAACCGCCATGGTTTGCGCATGGGCACCAGCGAGTTGTACAGCGCGGTGGAGGCCTTGCCCGAGGTGATGGACAGCATGGTGGTGGACTTGGAGTACCTGGGCCGCGACAGCTACATGCCCTTGTTTGTGGTGCTGCGTGACGGCCTGGTGCTCGATGAGACCATGAAGGCCAAACTCAACGACGCCATCAAAACTGCACTCAGCCCGCGCTTTGTGCCGAATGACATTTTTCAGGTCGCGCAAATCCCTCGCACCCTCACCGGCAAGAAGCAAGAGCTGCCCATCAAAAAACTCATGCTTGGCCAGCCGCTGGAAAAAGTGGTCAACCAAGACGCCATGGCCAACCCGGGCTGCCTGCCTTGGTATGTGGACCTGGCCCGCCGCCATTTGGAGTCGGCATGAGCTTGCCTGCCCCCGCCCTTGAACATGTGTGTGACCTGGCGGTCACCATCGATGCCCCGGTGGAAGTGGGCACCACGGCCATGGGCCTGCGCCGCATGATTCCCATCACCGGCGGCACGGTCACAGGCCCGCGGATGCAAGGGCGCATCGTGGCGGGTGGGGCCGACTTTCAGTTGATCGTGGGCGACGGCACCCAAGCGCATTTGGATGCGCGCTATGTGTTGGAACTCAATGACGGCACGCGGGTGTTTGTGCAAAACAAGGCGCTGCGTGTGGCCAGTGCCGAAGACTCAGCGAAGATTCGTCGCGGTGAGCCGGTGGATCCGGCGCGGGTGTACTTTCGCTGTCAACCGAGCTTTGAGGCGAGCACGCCGCAGTGGGGGTGGTTGGCAGAGCACCAGTTCATCGGCGTGGGGTTGCGGTTGCCGGATGCGGTGCATTTGAGTTTTTACAAGGTCTGTTGAGGTTCGGGCGCTTGCTTCGTTTGCCTGCTTCGTTTTTCCTTCCTTCTTTCGCTCGTTCGCTTCGCCAAGGCGAACAGCCAGCACCCGCTGCTGCTCCGCGCTGCGCGCTTGATGTCGCCGCATCGGGCACTGACTGCTCGCCTTGGCTACGGGCGAGAGTTAGGGTGAGGGCGGCTTGGCGTTGTGTGGTTTCGCGCTGAGACTTAGCGGGGTCACAGGTGGTTGGGCGAACAGCCAGCACCCGCTGCGGCTCCGCGCTGCGCGCTTGATGTCGCAGCATCGGGCGCTGAGGGCTCGCCTTGGCTGCGGGCGAGAGTCAGGGTGAGGGCGAGGGCGAGGGCGGCTTGGCGTTGCGGGGTTTCGCGCTGAGACCGGGTGGGGTCACAAGCGGTTGGGCAACCACAGCGCGATGATGGGAAACGCGATCAAGATGATCAAGCGCAAGATGTCGGTGATGACAAACGGAATCACGCCTTTGAAGATGGTCATGAAGCTCACGTCTTTGACCACGCTTTTGATCACGAACACGTTCATGCCCACCGGCGGGTGAATGAGGCCCAGCTCCACGGTCATGACGATGATGATGCCAAACCAGATCGGATCAAAGCCAAGCTGCAAGATGACGGGGTAGATGATGGGCACGGTCAAGATGATCATGGCCATAGCGTCCATCAAGCAGCCCAGCACCAGGTACATCACCATGATCAGGGCCAACACACCGTAGCGGCCAATGCCTAAGCCGGTCAAGAACTCGGTCAGTTTTTGCGGGGTTTGGGTGATGGTCAGAAAGTAACCAAACAGCAGCGCGCCAATCAGCACCGTGAACACCGCTGCCGAGGTGCGGGTGGCGGACAACAAGGCTTCACGTATGCCTGCGCGGTCGAGTTTGCCGCGCAACACACCCAGCAGAAAAGCACCACTGGCCCCTACGCCGCCCGCTTCGGTGGGGGTGAAAAAGCCGCCGTACAAACCGCCAATCACAAACAAGAACAGGGTCAGTGGGGCCCATACCTCTTTGAGGCCGTTCACGCGCTCACCGAAGGACTTGCGCTCGCCAGCAGGCAGCCAATCGGGGCGAAATTGCACGATCAAGACAATGGTGATCACGTACATGGTCATGGCCAACAAACCCGGCACGATGCCCGCCATGAAGAGCTTGCCGATGTCTTGCTGCGTCAAGATGGCATACACCGCGAGCACGGTGGAGGGTGGCAGCATGGCACCCAGTGTGCCGCCCGCGGCAATCACGCCGGTGGCAAACGATTGGGGGTAGCCGAAGCGGCGCATCTCGGGGTAGGCCACGGCAGAAAACGTGGCGGCGGTGGCCACCGACGAACCACAAATGGCCGCAAAGCCACCACAAGCCAGCACCGTGGCCACACCCAAGCCGCCGCGCAAATGGCCGATGAAGGCGTTGGCGGCGCGAAACAGTTCACGGCTCACACCCGACACCGACACAAACGCGCCCATCAGCATGAACATCGGAATCACGCCAAAGGTGTAGTCGGTCACGGTGCGCATCGAGGTTTGGCCCACCAGCTTCAAGGCCGGGCCCATGCCCGCGATGTAGCTGTAGCCCACCACGCCCACCAAGCCCATGGCCATGCCCACCGGCACGCGCAACAGCATCAAGACAAACAAGACCACAAAGCCGATCACGGCCACAGCATCGGTACTCAGTTCCATGGTCACTCGTTGGTTTTGATTTCGGGGTGATCTTCCAGCGCTTCGGGCTGCATGATCAGCCGCCAGGTGCGGATGCCAATCAGCAGCACCGCACACACATCACCCATCCATGCCACGGCAAAGAAGGGCCAGGTGGGCAGGTTCAGGTCGTAGGTGAGCACGTTGTCGCGCATCGTCACGGCCACTTTGTCGAACAGCATGATGGTTTGCACCGTCACCACAAACAACAGCACCAGGGTGGCAAACACGTCGATGAAGCGGCGCATGCGCGGGCTCGCGCCGGTCCACAGCAAGTCCACCGTGATGTGGCTGCCACGGTAGCTGGTGGCGGCAATGCCCCAAAAGATCAAGATGCCCAGCAGCATGCGACCGAAGTCGTAGCTGTCGGGGATCGAGGTGTCAAAGAACTTGCGCAGCACCACCGCAATGAAGATGTTGGCCGCCACAATGCCGACAAACAAGGCGGCCATCCACTCGATGGCATCGATGATGCGATCGAACGGACTCTTGGCTTTCTCAGTCAAACCCGTCATGCCGCAATCACAGGCCCGACTTGTACTTGGCCAGCGATTGCTTGAAGGCCGACATCACCGCCACCGGGTCTTGTCCTGCCTTTTTCACGTCGTTGGCCCACTGCACTTCCACCGGGGCCACGGCTTGTTTCCAAGCGCTGAGTTGGTCGGGGGTGAGTTTGTAGACCTCGCGGCTGGGGTCGGCGGCCAGTTTGACGCGACCCGAAAGTTCAAAATCGGCCCACGCACTGCCCACCTTCTCGGCCCACTCGCTGGTGCAGTGGCTGTCCACCGCTTTCTTTTGGTTGGCCGACAAGGCGTTGTACTTGTCGTTGTTCATCACCCACACGAAAGGCGTGGCGTACAGCGGCACATCCATGTGGTACTTCACCACCTTGTCGATGCCAAACAGCATCACCGAACCCCAGGGGAAGGTGATGGCCTCTGCCACACCGCGCTCGAGCATGTCGCGTGACTCGGGTGCCGAGGCTTGCACGTTGGTGCCACCCAAGAGCGTGATCATTTGGCCCACCGTCGAGGTGGCGGGACGCACCTTCATGCTTTTGATGTCGGTGGGCAGCACGATTTTTTTGCGCGAGTGAAAGGCGCCCGGGTCATGCGCGAAGGCAAAGCAAAAGTGCACGTCTTTCATTTCTTTGGCCGCGTAGGCGCGGTACCACGCGTCAATCGCAGCCGAGCCCGCTTTGGCGTTGCTGATCATGAAGGGCAGTGAGGCGGCTGCAAAGACGGGGAAACGCCCCGGCTGGTAACCAGGGTTCACGTAAGAAAAATCGGCGATGCCATCGCGCGCCATGTCGTAGTGGTCAAACGCTTTGCCCAGTTGCTCTGACGGAAACATGGTGGCGGTGAGTGTGCCGCCAGAGGCCGCTTTCAAGCTCTCGCCCCACGCCACCAAGGCCGGGTTGAGCGCGTGCTGTGCCGGCACCCAGCTGGCGAACTTCAAGGCCACGGGTTTGTCTTGCGCTTGGGCGGCGCCCAAACTCAAAGCCAGGGCAGCGGTGGTGAGCAGGGTGCGGGGAAGTGAGAGTGACATGGACAGGTCTCGCAATGAAATGGGGAGAAGTTGAAATCAAAGCCACCACAGCGCAAGAGACGCGTGGCGGGGTGAGGGCTTATTTGTAATCGCTCACGCCCCCGCTGACTACGGGTGTTTCCCCCTGTCAACCTTTGTCTGCGTGAGGTGCGCGCACGCGTGGCATCCAGCGGATGGGTTGCGCGCGTACCTCGCGTGCCGGTGCGCCGTGCGCACGCAAGGTCAGGTCCAGGGCCTGGCCGGCTTCGTCGCGCAAGGCGGCTTCGCGCGCTTGGTCAATCGCCTGCGCGCGGGCTTGTGGCGAGTCAAACACGGCACCGTGTGCCAGGTGGCGCACGATGTGCAACAGGTTGTCGCGCCCGCGGGTGTGGGTGCTGCCATAGCCTTTGATCAGACGGCCGCACTGCGCCAATGCCAGCCCCAAAGCCGGGTGCGCGCGTGCGCCTGCCTCGACAGCAGCCAGCCACTCGGTGATCAGCGCTTGTTCTTGCGCGTAGCGGTGACCAAAGCGTCGCAAGCCGCGCAAGCTGCTCAAGAACCGCAGCAGCAGCAAGCCACCCACGGTGTGCGTGCCCACCTTGATGGGCAGACCCAGTGGCGCTTTGCCTGCGGCCACACGGCGTTGTTCCCAGGCCATCAAACGTTCGGCCAAGGCATTGGGCAACAGACCTGCAAATTCCGGCACGCCGGGTTTGAAGTGGTCGTACAGCTTGACCACATCGTCGGCTTTGGCTTTCACCTCATCGCGCACGCGTTGCAGGCGCGAGGCGCGGCTTTTCAAATCGGCCACGCGCACGATGTCGTCAAACGCCATCCACAAGGCCAACCAACGCGCCGCCTCTTCGGTGGCACGGCTTTGCCCATGCGCGCCCGCTTGTTCGGCCGTCCAGACGGCTTGCAAACGTTGCACATACAAGGCCGCATAGTCTGTGCCTTGGTAGTCCATCAAACGGGCGTGGCCCAAGCGCAGCATGGTGTGCACGGCGGCTGGAAACAAAGCCGCCACGCCCTCTGGCAGCGCTGGCGCATCCGCGGCGCTCCCTGTGGGGTCAGCCACAGGCGCCAGCACGGCATCGACATAGCGCGACTGGGTGCGTTGCTGTTGCACGGCGTCCAGCCCCAAGGCAAAGCCGCGCAAGCTGGCCTGCTGGCTGGCGTTGCCCGTGGCGTGGCCGTCCAAAATGGCGGCCTCGTAATCGGCGCGCTGCATGGGCAGCACACCGCTGGCAGCGATGCAGCCCAGCATGGTGGCGCTCACCACGGTGCCGGCTTGGCGGGTCAACGCGGCCATGTCGAGCACATGGCTGGTGCGGCTGTGCTGTTGCAGCAACTGCACCAAGGCCGCGTCGTCTAAGCGGCCATCGCCGAGTTGCATTTTTTCTTGCGTGGTCAAGGCCCGGTTGCTGGCGCTGACCACACAGGTGCGGTCCGCCGAGCACAGGCCCAGCGCGGTTTGCCTGGCGGTTTCCAGCAACTCCGACGACACCAGCAAGTCCAAGCGGCCGGGCAAGGGGTTGAGGCCAAACACCGGGCGTTGCCCGCCCAAGGCGCGGCTGTGGGTGGGAAACACTTCCAGGTAATAGGTGGTGGCGCCGGTGCGTTGGGCCACGCCCGGCACCGAGGTGGCTTGGGCCGGGTAGCCCGCGTGACGCGCCGCGTCCACCAGCCAGTCGGCCAGCACACCGCCGCCTTCACCGCCCAGGGCGCACAACAAAATCGAAATCGGTTGGGTCATGTCAGTCTTTCATGCCTGTTGCAGCGCGCGGACCAGCCCCGCCCGCCATGTGGCCAGCAAACGCTCCCACACGCCTGGGTTTTGCACCACCTCGGCCCGGTAGAACGAGGGGCACAGCGTGGCCGCATGTGCGTTCTCGCCACACAAACCGCAGCCCACGCAGCCGTCGATCACGGTGGCCACTGGGTCGACCTTCAAGGGGTCGGGGTTGTCTTTCAGGGTCAGCGTGGGGCAGCCGGAGAGGCGAATGCAGGCATGGTCACCGTTGCACACGTCCTCGTCCACGCCGTACTTCACGCGTTGCACCCGCTCGCCTTGCTTCAGCAAACTGGCGATCCAGGGCTTGATGCGGCGTTGCCGCTCCAGTTGGCATTCGCCTTCGGCCACGATCACCTTGAGGCCGGTGAAGTCCGAGGTGAAGGCCTCCACCAAGGTCTCGCGCACCTTGGCCACTTCGTAGGTGTGCACGGTGCGCAGCCATTGCACGCCCAGGCCTTGCAGGGTGCGCTCAATGGTTTGGTTGGTGTGCGCCAGGCTTTGCCATTTGTCGGCGGCGGCGAGTTTGGCGGCGTCGTCTGGGGTGGAAATGATGTCTTGCGTGCCCGTGGCCGAGGTGTAGCCATTTTTAAAAATCAGCAACACCGCGTCGCCCCCGTTGAAGAGCGCACTTTGAACCCCGGTGAGCAAACCGTTGTGCCAGAAGCCACCGTCACCCATGATGGAAAGCACGCGCCGTTGCATCGACGGCGACACACCGGCCCGGCTGGCCAGGCTCATGCCGTAACCCAAAATCGTGTGGCCAGTAGAAAACGGCTCAAACGTGCCCAGCGCGTGGCAGCCAATGTCAGCCGACACATGCACCGCGCCGATGTCTTGTTGCGCCAACTTGATGGCCGAAAACACGGGCCGTTCTGGGCAGCCAATGCAAAACCCGGGCGGGCGTGGCGGCAGGGTTTGGCCCTGGGCTTGCAGCGCCTGCGCCACATCGGCGCGGCGTGCTTGGTTGCCTTGCAGCCACGCCTGCACACCCGACGTGGCGGTGGCTGTGGCGTCGGTTGCGCTGGCGGCAGACGCTGGGTCCACGGACACCGTCACATAACGGTTCACAAACTGCAGCAGGCCTTGCGCCATCACCTCGGCGGTGTATTCGCCGCCTTGGGGCAACACGTCTTTGCCGTGCAAGGGGGTTTGCAGGTCACGGCGGCGCAGCAAGGTGGCCACTTCTTGTTCGATGTATTCGGGTTGACCTTCTTCCATCAGCAACACGCCACGCTTGCCTTGGCAGAAGTTGGCAATTTGATCGGGCAGCAAAGGGCAGGTCACGTTGAGCACCAACAGGGGAATGCGGCTGTTGCCAAAGGCGTCGGCCAAGTCGAACTGCTGCAAAGCGCGGATCAAGGTGTTGTAGAGGCCGCCTTGCACGATGATCCCCAAGTCGCGGTGCTCGCCGTCAAAGTGCTCGTTCAGGCCATGCGCCTCGATGTAGGCGCGTGCGGCCGGAATGCGTTCTTGGTGCTTGAGCTTTTCTTGGCCAAACGTCACCGGTGGATGGGCCAGGCGGCTGTAGTCGAACTTGGCGGGCTCAGCCAGCAGGTGCAACGCCGACTGCGCGGGTGCTTGGTTGTCTTTGGCCACAAAGCTGCCGCGCACATGGCAGGCGCGGATGCGCAACTCCATCAAGGTGGGCATGTTCGACGCTTCGGAGAGCCGAAAGCCGTGCTCCACCATGTCGACCATGCGGCTCAGATCGGGACGTGGGTCCAGCAAGACCATGCCAGACTTGAGTGCGTAGGCGTGGGTGCGCTCTTGAATCACCGACGCGCCTTCGCCATAGTCTTCGCCCACCACAATCAGCACGCCGCCTTTGACACCCGGTGACGACAAATTGCTCAGCGCGTCCGCCGCCACATTGGTGCCGACGATGGACTTCCAGGTCACGGCCCCGCGCAAGGGGTAGTGGATCGAGGCGCCCAACATGGCCGCTGCCGAGGCTTCGTTGGCACAGGCCTCGACATGCACGCCGAGCTCTTGCATGTAGTCCTTGGCTTGCACCATCACATCCAGCAAGTGCGATACCGGTGCGCCTTGGTAGCCGCCCACATAGGCCACGCCCGATTGCAGCAGCGCTTTGGTGATGGCCAAGATGCCTTCCCCATGAAAGGTCTCGCCCGCGCCCATGCGCAGCATTTCCACCTCTTTGCTGAATGAAACTTCCATGGTTTGTCTCCTGTGGTGTGTGCAGTGTCAGGGGTTGCGGGCTTGGGCTTTGCCGCCTGGAGTCTAGTGGGGGACACGCTGCGCTTCCTTGTCAGGGGCGACACGCCTAACGCCTTGTGTTCAGCCAGGCGCGTGCGCCTGTTGCTGCACCCAAACCCTGAACCGCGTCAGCACCTCGGGTTCTGGGCCCACATCGGGCGTGATCAGGTAGTAACCGCGTGTCCCGCGCAAGGCCTTGGGGCAGGCCACCACCAATTCGCCGCGTGCCAACTCACCCGCAATCAAGAGCCGAGGCATCAAGGCCACACCCAGGTGGTGGGTGGCGGCCACCGCCAGCATGGAAAACAACTCATAGCGTGGCCCACCCAGGGCATTGGGCGCGCTCACGCCCATGGCGTCAAACCACTGGCGCCAACCTTCGGGCCGCGTGCTTTGTTGCAGCAGCGGCAGTTGTGCCAGGGCTTTGGGGGTCAAGCTGGCGCGCCCGTCCATGAGTCGGGGGCTGCACACCGGCACCACGTCTTCGTCCAGCAGTTTGTCGGCACGCGTGCCGGGCCAGTTGCGCACTTGTTCGGGCGTGCCGGTGTAGAGCGCGGCATCGAAGGCGGTGTCGGCAAACAAAAACGGCCGTGTGCGGGTGTCGATGTGCACCGTGATGTCGGGGTGATGCTGGGCCAGGGTGGCCAGACGCGGAATCAGCCAATGGGTGGCAAAGGTGGGCACGGCAGCCAAGGTGAGGTGGCCGCCGGTGCCCTGGCGCGTCATGGTGTCGAGGGTGTCGCGCTCCAGGCCATCCAAGCGCTGCGCCACTTGGCGGGCGTAATCCACCCCTGCTGGCGTGAGTGCCACACCGTGGCGGGTGCGGCGAAACAGCTTCAACCCTAAAAAGTCTTCTAACAGCGTGACTTGGCGTGACACCGCACTTTGTGTCAACACCAGCTCTTGCGCAGCCCGCGTGTAGCTCTCATGACGAGCGGCGGCGTCGAAACACAACAGCGCTTGGGTAGAGGGTATTTTGCGGCGCATCAGAGTTTCAGATATCAGAGTTGAGCATAACTGGATGTTAAATCACCGTTTCTGTCGGGAGCCCGGGGCATTTAAGATCACCCCCAACCTTTATTCAGACACACAGGAGATCTCTCATGGCCCACGCCGCTTTCAATTGGCAAGACCCGTTTTTGCTGGACCAACAACTCACCGACGAAGAACGCATGATCCGCGAAGCGGCAGCGGCGTACTGCCAAGACAAGTTGCAGCCCCGGGTGCTCAATGCGTTTCGCAATGAAAAAACCGACATCGAGATTTTTCGCGAGATGGGTGAGTTGGGTTTGTTGGGCCCCACCATCCCCACCGAGTACGGTGGCCCTGGCCTGAACTACGTGGCCTATGGCTTGATTGCCCGTGAGGTGGAGCGTGTGGACTCGGGCTACCGCTCCATGATGAGCGTGCAGTCGTCCTTGGTGATGGTGCCGATCAACGATTTCGGCACCGAAGAGCAAAAACAGAAATACCTGCCCAAGCTGGCCACCGGCGAGTGGATCGGTTGCTTTGGCCTGACCGAGCCCGACCACGGCTCGGACCCCGCCAGCATGGCCACCCGCGCCAAGAAAGTGGCGGGCGGCTACCAGCTCAAGGGCAACAAGATGTGGATCTCCAACAGCCCCATCGCCGATGTGTTTGTGGTGTGGGCCAAAGAGGTCAGCGAAGGCGGTCAAGTCGGCCCCATCCGCGGCTTCATTTTGGAAAAAGGCATGAAGGGCTTGAGCGCCCCGGCCATCCACGGCAAGGTGGGCTTGCGTGCCTCGATCACCGGTGAAATCGTGATGGACGGCGTGTTTGTGCCCGAAGAAAACGCCTTCCCCGAAGTGCAAGGCTTGAAAGGCCCGTTCACCTGCTTGAACAGCGCGCGCTACGGCATTGCCTGGGGTGCTTTGGGTGCCGCCGAAGACTGCTGGCACCGCGCCCGCCAGTACACCTTGGACCGTCAACAGTTTGGCCGCCCCTTGGCCGCCAACCAGTTGATCCAAAAGAAACTGGCCGACATGCAAACCGAAATCGCGCTGGGTCTGCAAGGCTGCTTGCGCCTGGGGCGCATGAAGGACGAAGGCACGGCCAGCGTGGAAATCACCTCCATCTTGAAGCGCAACTCGTGCGGCAAAGCCTTGGACATTGCCCGCATGGCGCGCGACATGATGGGTGGCAACGGCATCAGCGACGAGTTTGGTGTGGCCCGCCACCTGGTCAACCTTGAGGTGGTCAACACCTATGAGGGCACGCACGACATCCACGCCCTCATCTTGGGCCGTGCGCAAACCGGCATCGCGGCATTTGCCAACTGAAAAAGCCTTGTGAAGGCGCTCCTTCGCAGGCCTTGACCACCCGTGAGCGGATGAAAATCAACCACTGAGTGGATGATTTTCATCCAATACAATGGCGCCATGCACATCCGACATCTGGCGCCACTCTTGGCAGATAGCCTGTCCGACTCCCCTGTGGTCGTCATCAATGGCGCACGTCAAAGTGGCAAAAGCACTTTGGCGCAAAGTTTGTCTTTGGACGGCGTCGCGCCGCGCCGCTACATGACCTTGGATGACGCCGTGGTCTTGAATGCCGTCAAGTCAGACCCTGCAGGATTCATCCATGGCCTGCAAGGGCCTGTCACACTTGGCGAGGTCCAGCGCGCGCCAGAACTCTTTTTGCCGATCAAAGCGGCGGTGGACCGCGACCGTCAGCCCGGCCGCTTCTTGTTGACGGGTTCTGCGGATGTGATGTTGCTGCCCGGCATGGCCGACTCTCTGGCTGGACGCATGGCGGTGTTGACTTTGTGGCCGTTGTCTAGCGCCGAAGTCTGCGACAGTGCTGAGCGCAACCGGGCCGACACCTTGTTTGCAGGTGACTTGTCCAACACGCAACTCACGCCAAGCGACAAGTCGGAACTGATGGGGCAATGGCTGGGCGGCGGGTTTCCAGATGCGCTCACCAGAACCAGCACATCACGCCGCGCCGCCTGGTTTGATGCGTATGTGCAAGCCATTTTGCAACGCGACATACGCGAGTTGGCCAACATCGAACAACTGACAGAGATTCCAAATTTGCTGCATTTGTTGGCCACACGCAGTGCCACCTTGCTCAACTTTGCCGAGCTGTCTCGCACCGCAGGCATTGCACAAACGTCGCTCAAACGCTACTTTGCTTTGCTTGAAATGTTGTTTTTGGTGGTGCGTCTGCCCTCGTGGCAGCGCAACCCTGGCAAGCGATGGGTCAAAGCGCCCAAGGTGTTTTTGCCTGACAGCGGACTGCTGTGTCATCTCATGGCGATGACGCAAGAGCGTCTCACCGCGCAACCGAACTTACAGGGCCGGGTGGTGGAAACCTGGGTGCTGTCTGAATTGCTCAAGCATGTGGCTTTTTCAGCCATGGGGTTGACGTTGTGGCACTACCGGACCCAAACCAACATGGAAGTGGACTTCATTTTGGAAAATCGCATGGGTGAAATTTGCGGCATCGAAGTCAAGGCCAGCACCACGGTCGACGGCAAAGATTTCAAAGGTTTGCGCCATTTGCAAGAAACAGAGCCTGCTATTTTTAGACGCGGCATCGTGTTGTATGCCGGACGAGAACTGGTGCCGTTTGGCGACAGCCTGTGGGCCGTGCCGATGTCGTTCTGGTCGGCGTGAGCTCAGAGCAAGAGGACTTGGAGCCCTAGAACAAGCCGGGACATGGGTGTTGTCCCGGTGTCGCTTTTCTCGGCATGCGTTTAACGTCGGCCTCTAGACAAACAAGATCTGGAGCCCCTTCTTGACCGACTTCAAAGCCACCCCTCTCAATCGCCGCCAAACCTTGCAAGGCCTGGCGGCCTCGCTGACCAGTTTGGCCGCACCCGCGTTCATCAGCCAAGAGGCCCAGGCGCAAGACAAATTCCCCAGCAAGCCCATCAGTCTGATCGTGCCTTGGCCCGCAGGCGGGCCCAGCGACGCTGTGTTGCGTGCATTTGCCGAAAGTGCTGGCCGTGCCTTGGGCGTGGCCGTGGTGCCCGACAACAAACCGGGCGCCGGTGGAATTTTGGGGGCCTCTGCCATGGTGAGCGCCAAACCCGATGGCTACACCATCACCCAATTGCCGTTGGGCATTTACCGCTTGCCCCACATGCAAAAAACCAACTTTGACCCGATCAAAGACATCACCCACATCGCGTGCTTGACGGGCTACACCTTCTGCTTGGCTGCATCCATGGATGCGCCGTTCAAAACCCTGCAAGAGATGGTGGCCTATGCCAAAGCCAACCCCGGCAAGTTGGAATACGCACACACCGGCACCGGCACCACGCCCCATCTGGCAATGGAAGAGTTCAGCCAAAAAGCGGGCATGGTGCTCAACCCCATCCCCTACAAAGGCGCGGCCGAAATTGTGCAGGCGGTCTTGGGAGGCCACGTGCGCTTGATGAGCAGCACCACCGAAATCTTGCCGCTGGTGCGCGAGGGCAAGCTGCGCTTTTTGGCCACCTTGGGCAGCAAACGCACCAAGGCGTTTCCCGAGGTGCCCACCGTCAAAGAGAGCGGCTGGGACACCATTTCTGAGTCGCCCTTTGGCATTGGCGGCCCCAAAGGCATGGACCCGGCGGTGGTGCGCGTGCTGCACGACGCGTTCAAGAAAACCTTGGACGACCCCAAGGTGATCGAAACCCTTGATCGCTTTCACCAACCGGCGATTTACATGAGCAGCGAGGACTACACCAAGTACGCCTTGCGCACGTTCGAGGCCGAGCGCGCCACGGTCGACCGCTTAGGGCTGGCCAAGAAAACCTAGGCCTTGGGCCTGCGGTTGACCAGCACAATCCCCACGGCCACACCGCACAAGGCCACCAGCAAACCCGCCGTGATGGGCTCGCCCAGCCACACGGCGCCGGTGATGAGCGCAAACACGGGCGTGAGGAAAACAAACGCGTTCAAGCGCGTGGCTGGGTAATTGCGAAGCAACCACATCCATACCAAATAGCTCATGAAGGCACCCACCACCGTTTGCAAGCCAATGGACAGGTAAGCAAACGTACTCCACGTTTGTGGCCAAGACTCAGCCATCGCCCAAGACGCCAAGGGCAGCACACAGGTGCTCACGCCCACTTGGTAAAACAAGGCTTTTTCGGCGCTCAAGGTGGACAAGCCCGTGCTGCGCACCACCACGGTGGTGATGCCCCACAACATCCCTGCCGCCAGGGCCACGGCGTCGCCGAACCATGGCCAGTCGGCCTCGCTGGTGCTGGCAGCCCCGCCATCTTTGAGGGCCAGTCCCATCGAGACAAATGCCAAGCCCAGCCCCAGCCATTGGGTCCAGCCCAAGCGCTCGCTGCTGACACGCAAGGGCAACAGCAGCGCCACCCAAAAAGGCGCAGCATACAAAAACAGCGTCAGGCGCGTGGCCGTGGTGTGCTGCAAACCCAAGTAGATGCAGATGAACTCGCCACAAAACAACAGTCCCGCCACCAAGCCCGGGCGCAAGCTGGCATCGTGCGCAAACAAAGGAATCTTGCGCACTCGACACCACAACCACAGCAAGGCCGTGGCTCCGGCAAACCGCACCGCGGCTTGCAGCATGGGGGGCACCTCGGCCAGCGTGGCTTTGACCATCACTTGCTGGAAGCCCCAAAACAAACAACAGGCCAGCAACAAGCCAATGGCCAAGGGGTCGAGGTGTGAGCGTCGTGCGTGCATGGGATTGAACTTAACATGGATCACTTTCTCTCTGGGATCAACCCCAACATGCAACGACGCGCATTCAACCAACACCTTCAACGCAGTGCGTTGGCCCTGGCCTTGGCCCCGTGGATGAGCGCTTTGGCCGCACCCAAGACGCGTGACCATGCTTGGCGCACATCGCCTTTTGCCTTGGGGGTGGCCAGCGGTCGTCCACGCGCAGAGTCGGTCGTGTTGTGGACGCGTTTGATCTTGTCCGATGAAGACCGCGCGGTGTTGGGCGACACCACCTTGCGCGTGCAGGTGGAGGTGTTTGCCGACGCAGCGTTGAAACGGCGCGTGCAACACGCCGAGGTGTTGACCGATGCCAGCCGTGGCCACAGCGTGCACCTGCATGTGATCAAGCTGCAACCCGGCACCGACTATTGGTACCGATTTCGCCAGGGCGATGCACACAGTGCCGTGGGCCACACCCGCACGGCACCGGCCCTCAATGCCGATGTGCGCCAGTTGCGCATCGCACTCGCCTCATGCCAGCACTACGAGCAAGGCCAGTATGTGGCGCACCAAGAGATCGCCCAGCAGCCGCTGGACTTTGTGTTGTTTGTCGGCGACTACATCTACGAAAGCAGCAACCCGCAATATGCCTTGCGCAAGCACAGCGGACCCGAGCCCAAAACCTTGCCGCAGTACCGCGAGCGCTACGCGCAATACAAACGCGACCCGATGCTGCAAGCCGCACATGCGGCACACCCCTGGGTGTTGATGTGGGATGACCACGAAGTAGTCAACGACTACGCCAACGACCAAGACCGCAACTACACCGACCCGCAACAGTTTTTGTTGCGCCGCGCGGCGGCTTACCAAGCCTACTTTGAACACCAGCCCGTGTTGCTGGGGCCTGATGCGAACAGTCCGCAAGGGGCCTCGATGCGCTTGTATGACCAACTCAGTTGGGGTCAGCTGGCCGATGTGTGGACCCTGGACTGCCGCCAATACCGCAGCCCCCAGGCCTGCCCAGACCCGGTGCGCGGTGGCGGACGCATGGTCACCCAGTGCGAGGCCTTGGACGACCCACAACGCAGCATGTTGGGCGCAGCGCAAGAGCGGTGGTTGGGCCAAACCTTGAGCACCTCCACCCGCACCTGGAAGTTGCTGGGGCAAGCCACCATGATTGCCCCCACCAGCATTCCTGCGCCGGTGGGGCGTGCCACGTACACCGATGCCTGGGATGGTTACCCGCAAGCACGCCAGCGGCTGCTGCAAACCGTGGTCGACGCGCGTTTGCAAAACGTGGTGACCTTGGGCGGCGATGTCCACATGAACGTGGCGAGCAACTTACGCTTGTTGCCCAACGACCCGCTCTCGCCCATCGTGGCCAGTGAGTTTGTCACCACCTCCATCACCTCCCGTGGCATGGGCGACAACATGCTGGCCGTCATCAAAGCCAGCAATTCGGATGTGGTGCATGCACGCGCCGATGAGCGCGGGTACAGCTTGATCACCGTCACGCCTGAGCGTGTGCGTTGTGATTTCAGAACCACCGCATTTCCGGCAGGCAGCGAAGCGGGCATGAAGACGCAAGCCAGTTTTGTGGTCCACAAAAACAAGGCCGGCGTGCAAAGTTTGTGATACCCAGGGCATCCCTGTCTCAGCGCCTCTTTTTATAAAGACGCCGTAACAGGGTGCCCATCCACGCTCGTGTGGACGCCTTCTGTTGCAAGAAGGAGGTGTCCCATGGCCCAATTTCCCCAACTCAACACCCGCGCCTACGATGACGCGCGCCAAGACATCCGCAACGGCGATGTGCTCATGGCCAGTGGTTCGTACATGTTTTCTAAGCTGATTCAAAAAGCCACCAACTCCTGCTGGAGCCATGTGGCCTTTGTCATGCGGCTCGACGAGATTGACCGCGTGATGGTGTTGGAGAGCATCGAAGGCAAAGGCGTGCGCACCGTGCCGCTGAGCGAGTATGTGAAGAACTTCGAAGGTACAGGCCAGGGCTACCAAGGACGTTTGGCCATTGCACGCCATCAAAACTTTGCGGCCCAAGCCACACCCGCCAAATTACGCGCCATGGCGCAGTTTGCGGTGGATCGCTTTGCACGGCCTTATGACGAAGAAGAAATCGCCCGCATCACGGCGCGCATCGTGGGCGCGTTCATCGGTTTCAAGAAAGGCGAGATCAAGCGCAACGAGGAATACATCTGCTCCGAATACGTGTTCGAGTGCTACAAGCAATTGGGTTTGAACATTGCCTATGACAAGCGAGGCTTTGTGGCCCCCGCTGACTTTGCCAACGACGCCAACATGCGTTTGCTGTGGGAGTTGGATGTCGCGCGCTTGCCTTGAGGCGGTGCGCAATCTGCAAAAATGCAGCCACGCGACGCCACCCAGCGTCATCCTCCACTGACCGAGAAAGCTCCTCCATGTCGTTGATCGAAATTCGCAAGCGCTGCCTGATCGTTGAAACCACCTACCACGAGGGTGGCCCAGTGGTGGACAAGCCCCTCAAGCTGGCTGCCGCGTGCGCTGTCATTCGCAACCCCTATGCCGGTCGTTACGAACCTGACCTGATGCCCTTCATGGCCGAGTTGCGCAGCTTGGGCACCTTGCTGGCGCAAGAGCTGGTGGACACCTTGGGCAAAGACAACATCGAGGTCTACAGCAAAGCCGCCATCGTGGGTGTCAACGGCGAGATGGAACATGGCGCGGTGTGGCACGAAGCTGGGGGCTGGGCCATGCGCTCGCTGTTGGGTGACCCCAAGTCGATGGTGCCTGCGGTCAAGGCCGTGGCCAATGCGGGCTACCGCATGATGGTGCCCGTGCACTACATCCACGCATCGTATGTGCGCAGCCACTTCAACAGCATCGAGGTCGGCATTCAAGATGCGCCGCGCCCCAACGAAATCTTGTTTGCCTTGGTCATGGGCACGGGTGGTCGCGTGCATTCGCGCCTGGGCGGCTTGCTCAAAGAAAACGTGTCGGTGCACGACGGTCAGCGCTGAACCTCGTCACGTTTCATGCGCACGGCCACCCTCGGGTGGCCGTTTGTTTTGGTGTCTGCCTCAGCGTCCGCGCACCCGCGCCACTGCTTCCGGCAGGTTTTGCCAGGCCGGTTGTTGGGGCGCATAGCGGGCGCGCATCCAACCCACCAATTCGGCAATTTGTGCGTTGTTCAGGCTGTGCGCAAAGCCAGGCATGAAGCCAATGTCGCGTGAGGCTGGGCGTTGCACGCCCTCCAAGATGACCCGAATCAAGTTGTCAGGTCGCTCGCTGTGCAGGTTGGTGTTGAGCGCCAAAGGTTGGTTCAAGCCCAGCAGTTGCGGGCCGTCGCCATCGTGGTGGCAGCTGCTGCAACTGCCTTCGAATTGGCGTTGCGCGGCATTGGGGGCAGGTGCCTTGGCGGCAGCGGTTTGAATCAAGCGGCTGGCTTGGGCTGCCAAGGCCGCCGTGTCGGTCACGGGGTTGAGGCTGCTCAGGTACACCGCCATGGCGCGCAGGTCGGCATCGGGCACCACGGCCAGCTCACGCACCACCTCGCCCATGGGGCCGGCGGCCATGCCGTGTTCTGGGCTGTGGCCACGGCGCAAATACTGGAACAAGGCGTCCTCGGTCCACGGCACGGGGCTGCGGTTGAGGGCGGTCAGTGCGGGCGCTTCCCAGCCGTCGACCATGGCGCCTTGCAGGTAGGCGGTTTGTGACTTTTCAGCACCCAGCCAGCCTCGTGGTGTGTGACAACCTCCGCAGTGGCCCAAGCCGTTGACCAACTCAGCACCACGGTTCCAGGCTTCAGACTGTTGGGGGTTGGCGGTGTATGGCGTTTCGGTGTGGAACAGCGCATTCCACAAGCCCATCAAAGGCCGCACGCTGAACGGAAACGCCAACTGGGTGCTCGGCGGGCGGGACGCCACGGCAGGTTGCGACATCAGGTAGGCGTACAAAGCCATCATGTCGTCGTCGCGCATCTGTGCGAAGGCGGTGTAGGGGAATGCGGGGTAGAGCCGATGCCCGTCGCGTGACACGCCTTCGCGCATGGCGCGTTCAAACGCGCGGTATGACCAAGCACCGATGCCACTCTCGCGGTTGGTGGTGAGGTTAGTGGTGTAGACGGTGCCAAACGGTGTGGCCATGGCGCGGCCACCCGCGTTGCGTTCACCGTCTTCGGTGGTGTGACAACCCGCGCAATTGCCCAGGGCCGCCACTTGTTGGCCGCGTGCCAACATGCTGGCGCTGAAAGGCGAGGTGTCGAGCGGGCCCACCAGCGGCAAGCTGCTGCGCCAACCCAGCAAAGCGGCGCTCACGGTGAACACCCCCAGCCCCAAAGAGGCCAGCTGTCCCCAGCGGCGACGCCATGCCGACGCCACGCCCGGTTGGCGGCTGCGCGGCGTGCGTCGAGCCCAGCCCGACTTGGAGGGTGTGACGGTGTCGGCAGGCGGCGTGGGCGGTGGTGTGTGGCCCAAGGGGTGCAAGGCGGCGCGTACCACTTCGGGTGTGAACGGCGGGTTGCGAAAGCGAATGCCGGTGGCATCAAAAATGGCGTTGGCAATGGCGGCGGTGCCCGGCACCGAGGACGACTCGCCCGCACCCAGTGACGGCTCGCCCGGACGCGGCATGTGCATCACCTCAATCACAGGCACTTCGCGGAAACTCAAAATCGGGTAGCTGCCCCACTCTTGGCTGGTCACGCTGCCGGTCTGTGGGTCCACTTGCACTTGCTCTTTGAGGGCGCGGCTGGTGGTTTGCACCACGTTCCCATGGACCTGGTGTTGCACGCCTTGCGGGTTGACCATCAAGCCCGCATCGTGGCCCACCACCACGCGCTTCACATGCACTTCGCCGGTGTGTTGGTGCACCTCCACATCGGCCACCCAGGCGGCCCACGCCGCACCAAAGCCCGGCCATTTGCTGTGGATGTAGCGCGCATAGGCAAAGCCTTGGCCTTGCAACCAGTCGCCCTGGGCCGGTTGTTGCTGTGGCAGGCGGTGTGGCTTCCAGTGGGCGCGCTCGGCGGTGGCTTGCACCAGCTCATGGGCACGCGGGTCTTGCAAGATGCGCAAGCGGTAATCCACCGGGTCGACCTTGGCTGCGCTGGCCAGCTCGTCAATGAAGCTCTCGTGCGCAAACGAGTTGGGCAGGGCCGACACACCGCGCAGCCACGAGGCACGCAAGATGGCGGGCATGTCGTTGACGGTCACGCGCAAGTTGTCGTACGCGTAGGGCGGGCGTGCGGTGCGGTCGCCCATCTCATACGCACGCGACACCGGGTCGAGCGTGCGCGTCAGCAACAGGGCCAAGGTAGGCGCGCCGTTCGATGGGTAGGCGGTTTGAAAGTCATAGGCCGCAGGCGTGCCGTCGGCCTTCAAGCCACCGCGCACTTGCATGAGTTGTGCCGCGCCCTTGGGCTCCCAGGCATGCTCTTGCTCGCGCGTGAGTTGCACCCGCACCGGCGCGCGCACGGCTTTGGACAGCAAGGCCGCATCCGCCGCCACGTCGTCGGCCCCGTTGCGGCCATAGCAACCGGCGGCTTCCATGCGCACCACGTCTACTGCGGTGTCGGCCAGGCCCATCAGCAGCGCCAGATCGGCACGCAGCACATGCGGGTTTTGGCTGCCGGCCCAGACCCGCAGTTGGGTCTGGGGTGCGTCAGGGTCACCGTCTTGCATCCACGCGGCCACGGCACACGAGGGGCCGATGGAGGCGTGCATTTGGTAGGGCCAAACATAGGTGCGGTCCAAGGTGTGGGCTGCATCGTGCAAGGCTTGGTCCACCGCGCCTTCGTTGACCAGCTCACGTGGCGTGCTGGGGTTGTTGCGCAAGGCTTGTTCGGTGTCGTCCAGGCCACGCATGCCGGGCCACGGCTTCCAGTGCACCACCAGTTCGCGCAGCGCTTGTTCGGCGTGTTCTTCACGTTCGGCCACGATGCCCACAAAGTCGCGTTGCGTCACCACGGCCCGGATGCCGGGAATGTGCGCGATCGACTGTGCGTCTACCCGCTCCAAGGTGTTGCCCACAAAGTCGCCGCTGTCAGCGCCCGCGTAAGGCGGGCGCACCACACGGCCATGCAACATGCCGGGCAAGCGCATGTCGTGCACAAAAATTTGCTCCCCGGTGGCTTTGGCCAGCAGGTCCACCCGAGGCAAGCTGCTGCCCACCAGCCGGTAGTCGTCGGGCGATTTGACCGATGTGTTGGGGTCCAGCATCAAGGTCGTGTGCTGTTCGCGCACCCAGTCGCCGATGTCGGCCTGTCGCGCGGGCCCGTGCAGCACGCCGTCGCGCAGTTGCACTTGGCTGGGGGCCACTTGCCAGCGGTGCGCGGCTTGTGCCAGCAGCCATTGCCGCGCTTGTGCCGACGCCAAACGCAAAGGCTGGGCATGAATCTGCAATGACGTGCTGGCAATGGTGGCGCCTTGGTTGGGCGCGGCGGCGGTGCTGCCCATCACCAGGTGCACCCGCTGTGGTGGCACGTCCAGCTCTTCGGCCACCACTTGCGTGAGCGCGGTGCGCAAGCCCGTGCCCAAGTCCACATGGCCGTGCAAGGCGGTCACGCTGCCGTCGTCCCATACGGCCAGCAAAATCTCCACCCCTTCGGCGGGGTTGCCCGCCACCAACGCGGGTTGACCTGGCGCAGCTGGCGGTGCGGCGGGCGGGTCGCGCACCACCAGCAGCACGCCTTGGGCCTGGTGTAAGTCGGCGCGTGAACGCACCTGTTGGGCGCGCAGCGTGCTCATGCGGGGTGGGCCATCAACGAGGCGGCGCGGCGCACCGCATCCATGATTTCGAGGTGCGCGCCGCAGCGACACAAATTGCCAGCCAGGGCTTGGCGAATTTGGGCGTCGCTGGGTTGCGGCGTGTGGGCCAACAAGGCGACGGTCATCATCACCATGCCGTTCAAGCAATAGCCGCACTGGGCGGCTTGCGCGTCGATGAAGGCTTGCTGCACCGCATGCAACTTCTGCGCATGGCCCAGCCCTTCCAGCGTGGTGATGGCGCGGTCTTGCACCTCACAGGCCGGGATCACACAAGCCCGTGCCGCCACGCCGTCCACCAGCACCGTGCACGCGCCGCACTCGCCCAACCCGCAGCCAAACTTGGGGCCATTGAGCCCCAGGTCGTTGCGCAAGGCGTTCAGCAAGGTGGTGTGCCGCGTCAGCGGCAGGTGGTGCGATGCACCGTTGACAGACAGATGGACGGGTTGCATGGTGTGAGGTGTCGCGTCAGACGCTCAGGTAGTTGCGGCGAATTTCGTCGTCGTCCACCAGCGCCGCCATCGGAGCTTCGTGGCAAATTTGCCCTTTTTCCAGCACGTAGGCGCGGTCCGACACCCACTGCGCAAAGTGCAGGTTTTGTTCAGACAACAAAATGCTCACGCCCTCGGCTTTGAGTGCCAAGATCATGTCGGCCATTTGCTCCACGATCACCGGGGCCACGCCCTCAGACGGTTCGTCCAGCAACACCAGCAAGGGGTTGCCCATCAAGGTGCGCGCCACGGTGAGCATTTGCTGCTCCCCGCCGCTCATGCGGCCCGCGGAGCGGTCTTGCATTTCACCGAGGTTGGGGAACAGCTTGAACAGCTTCTCGTGCGTCCAGTAAGGCGCGGGCGTGCCATCGGGAAAGTGGCGTGCGGCCTGTCGGCCCACGCTCAGGTTTTCCAGCACCGTGAGTTCGCTGAACACGCGGCGGTCTTCCGGCACAAAGCCCAAGCCTTGGCGGGCCACTTGGTAGGGCTCGGCGTGCGAGATGTCGTGGTTCAAAAACGCCACGCGGCCGCTGCGTTTGGGCACGAGCCCCATGATGGCTTTGAGGGTGGTGGACTTGCCTGCGCCGTTGCGCCCCATCAGGGCCACCACTTCGCCGCGTCCGACGTGCAGGTCCACATCGAACAAGATGTGCGCGGCACCGTACCAGGCGTTGAGGCCTTGCGCTTGCAGCAAGGTGTTGGGGCTGGTGTTCATGCCGGTTCTTTTCGTTCAAAGGTTTTGCCGCTGCCAAAGTACACCTCTTGCACCTTGGGGTGGTCGCGAATCTCTTGCGCCTGGCCTTCGGCAATCAAGCGCCCACGGGCCAGCACGATGATGCGGTCGGCAAAGCCAAACACCACATCCATGCTGTGCTCGGTGAACAGCACGGCCATGCCGCGTTGTGTCACCAGCTCACGGGTCAAGGCCATCAGTTTGTTGCGCTCGGACGGTGCCATGCCGGCGGTGGGCTCGTCCATCAACAGCAAGCGCGGTTGGTTGGCCATGGCAATGGCCAGCTCCAGGCGCTTGACATCGCCATAGGCGAGTTCGCTGCACGGCCGGTCGGCTTGTTCAACCAGGCCCACTTGGGCCAGCAAGGCCAAGGCGTCGGCACGGCGGTACAAGGTGGCACGCCGCCACACGGCAAACAAACGCGCGTCGTCAGACAGCAAGGCCATTTGCACGTTCTCGGCCACGGTGAGGGAACTGAAGGTTTCGGCGATCTGGAAGGTGCGGCTCACGCCCATTTGCCACACCTCGCGCGGCTTGCGCCCGACCAAGCTGTGACCGTCCAGCGTGATGCTGCCGCTGTCAGGTTGCAACTGGCCGTTGAGCATGTTGAACGTGGTGGACTTGCCCGCGCCGTTGGGGCCGATGAGCGCCAACAACTCACCGGGTGCGAGGCTGAAGCTGATGTCGTCCACCGCCCGGTTGCCACCAAACGATTTGCCCAGCCCTTGAACGTGAAGCAGGCTCATAAGGCGCTCCTTTGACGCGGCGTGCGTGTGTGTAATTTGCTGCTGACAAAACCTGCCAAGCCCTGTGGGAAGACCATCACCAACAGCAAGATGGTGCCGCCCAAGACGGCGCGCCAATAGTCGGTGCTGCGGGCGATGGTGTCTTGCAGACCGGTGAAGGTGATGGCGCCCACCAGCGGGCCCACCACGGTTTGCACGCCGCCGAGCAAGACCATGACCAAACCATCGACCGACTTGGACACACCCAAGGCGTCGGGCGAAATACTGCCTTTGGAGAAGGCAAACAAAGCGCCCGCCAAACCGGCAAAGGCCGCCGCCACCACAAAGCCCGCCCACTGCAAACCTTTCACGTTCATGCCAATGGCTTCGGCGCGCAGCACCGAGTCACGGCTGGCCCGCAAGGCATAGCCAAACGGCGCAAACAGCATGCGCCGCAGGGCGTACACGCTCAAGCCGCACAAGGCGAGCGTGAGGTAGTAGTACATGCGCTTGTCGGCCAGCCAGGGGCTGGGCCACACGCCGGTGAGCCCGTTGCTGCCACCGGTGAAGTTGTCCCACTGGAAGCAAATCGACCACAAGATTTGGCCAAAGGCCAAGGTCAACATGGCCAGGTACACGCCCGACAGGCGCACACAGAACCAGCCAAACACAGCCGCCGCCACGGCGGTGAGCAGCGGTGCACACACCAAGGTCAACTCCATGGGCATGTTCGCGCGCAAAGCCAGCAAGGCGGCCACATAAGCCCCCAACCCAAAGTAAGCGGCGTGACCAAA
>NZ_JAVLFP010000101.1:0-76443 GCF_046052825.1 Limnohabitans sp. | reverse complement strand
AGGTTCACATGCTCCCAGCGCATAGCAAGCATCTCACCAGAACGCATTCCCGTCTCTATGGCCAGCACAACGAATGAATGCAAGTAATGCGCGCGTGAGGCTTTACACGCCGCCAGCAGTGCATCTTCTTCACCAGTTTCTAACCGACGTTGTCTTGGCTTACCGGGCTTAGGCATCCTGATCTGCCTCACTGGGTTGCTAACCGCCAAGCCCCACTCTTTCCGACACTGCTCAAACACTACAGACAGGAACGCCAACTCAAGGCGTACAGTATTGGCAGAAACTTCTTTCAAACGCGCGTCACGGTATTGGGCAACTACCTCGCCAGTGATCCTATCTAGATGCATTTCAGCGAGCAGCGTCTTCTTCCACTGTGCAGCCCTGTAGCGTTCTTGTGAATCACCCTTTTTAGTCGGCGTGACTTCTTCAACGTATCTCACCATCAAGGGCATCAGGCGCGGCATTGTTTGTTTTGGCGCAAACGTACCAAGGTCTAACTGAGACTCAATATTTCGAGCCCATTTAACTGCGTCGGGTTTCGTGTTGAAAGATTTAGAAATTGGGCCTTGGCCAGAACGCTGCACTCGGGCTTGCCATTTGTCACCGCGTTTACGAAAAGTCGCCATGTGTTCACCTTTAAGGACAGGTGAAGGACAAGACCATCAGCAGCAGAAAACAAAAAGCCCCTCACGGGGCTAAGTTGTTGATTTATAAGGATAAACCTTGGAGGCGCGACCCAGAGTCGAACTGGGCTAAACGGATTTGCAATCCGGTGCATAACCGCTTTGCTATCGCGCCATGTCTTTGACGAAAAAGGGAAGCGGTTGCTTCCCTTGTCGATTTGGAGCGGGAAACGAGGCTCGAACTCGCGACCTCAACCTTGGCAAGGTTGCGCTCTACCAACTGAGCTATTCCCGCAGAGCCGCTATTGTAACGCGTTTTTCATGCGAAACGCAAGCCACGTCTAAATTTTCAATGTTTGATTGCCTCACTTTTGCTGGCATCCACAGGCGTTGCAGGTGTCAACGCGGGAACCTCATCTGGCAATGGCGTGGGCAAACGCTCAAGTGCTATTTCCAACACCTTGTCTATCCATTTGACAGGTACGATTTCCAAGCCGTTCTTGACGTTCTCGGGTATTTCTTGCAAGTCTTTGATGTTCTCTTCAGGGATCAACACAGTCTTGATGCCACCACGCAATGCGGCCAAGAGTTTTTCTTTCAACCCCCCAATGGCAGTGACCTCTCCGCGCAAGGTGATCTCGCCCGTCATGGCCACATCGGCGCGCACAGGGATGCCCGTCAACGCAGACACCAAGGCCGTGGTCATCGCAGCACCGGCACTGGGGCCGTCTTTGGGTGTTGCGCCGTCTGGAACGTGGATGTGAATGTCGCGTTTTTCTAACAAGTCATCGGTGATGCCAAGCATTCGCGCGCGACTACGCACCACGGTTCGTGCAGCCTCGACGGACTCTTTCATCACGTCGCCCAAGGAGCCAGTTCGTGTGATCGTGCCCTTGCCCATCATGACCGCAGCTTCGATGGTCAGCAAATCACCCCCCACCTCTGTCCAGGCCAAGCCCACCACTTGCCCGACTTGGTTTTTCTGTTCTGCACGGCCGTAGGTGTATTTGCGAACACCTAAGAAATCTGGCAAGTTGTCAGCATCGACGCTGACTTGAGGCTTCATCTGTTTGAGCAACAGTGCCTTGACCACTTTGCGACATATTTTGGACAGCTCTCGCTCGAGCGAGCGCACACCTGCTTCGCGGGTGTAGTAGCGCACGATGTCGCGAACGGCAGATTCGTTCACCCGTAATTCTTCGTCTTTGACACCGTTATTTTTCATCTGCTTGGGCAGCAGATATTTCATGGCAATGTGCGTTTTTTCGTCTTCGGTGTAGCCAGACAGTCGAATCACTTCCATTCGGTCCAGCAGGGCTGGGGGAATGTTCATCGAATTGGAGGTGGCCACAAACATCACATCGCTCAAGTCGTAGTCGACCTCCACGTAGTGGTCACCGAACTTGTTGTTTTGTTCAGGGTCGAGCACTTCAAGCAGCGCGCTGGATGGGTCTCCTCGGAAGTCGGTACCCAGCTTGTCGATTTCATCGAGCAAGAACAAGGGGTTGCGCGTGCCGACTTTGGTCAGGCTCTGCAACACCTTGCCAGGCATGGCCCCGATGTAGGTGCGACGATGGCCCCGGATCTCGGCCTCATCGCGCATGCCACCCAACGCCATGCGCACGTATTTGCGCCCGGTGGCTTTGGCAATGGATTGGCCCAAGGAAGTTTTGCCCACACCAGGAGGCCCGACCAAACACAGGATAGGCGCTTTGACCTTATCGACGCGTTGCTGGACTGCGAGATATTCCAAGATGCGGTCTTTGACCTTATCGAGCCCGTAGTGGTCTTCGTTGAGCACGGTCTCAGCGTTGCCCAAGTCATGTTTGATTTTGGTCTTTTTGCTCCAAGGCAAGCCCACCAGGACATCGATGTAGTTGCGCACCACACTGGCTTCGGCCGACATGGGTGACATGAGCTTGAGCTTCTTGAGCTCGGCATCGGCTTTCTTGCGTGCTTCGACAGGCATGCGGGCCGCTTTGATCTTCTTCTCGATCTCTTCGATGTCTGCGCCTTCTTCGCCCTCGCCCAACTCTTTTTGAATGGCTTTGACTTGTTCGTTGAGGTAGAAGTCGCGCTGATTTTTTTCCATCTGACGTTTGACACGCCCACGGATTTTTTTATCCACGTTGAGGATATCCACCTCGCGTTCGAGTTGCTCGAACAAGTTTTCCAAGCGGTCTCGCACCAACGACAAATCCAACACCATCTGCTTGTTTTCAAGCTTGAGGGGCAAGTGGGCGGCAATGGTGTCGGCCAAACGTCCGGGGTCATCAATGCTGGCGATGGAGGTCAAGATTTCGGGAGGAATTTTCTTGTTCAATTTGACGTACTGGTCAAACTGCTGCATCACGGCGCGGCGCAGGGCCTCGACTTCGCTGTCGGTTTCAGTGGGCAACACTTCAACAGGGGTCAGGTTGGCGCTGAAATGGGATTCACCATCTTCGATCCCATTGACATGCGCTCGCTGTTGGCCTTCAACCAGAACCTTGACGGTGCCATCAGGCAGTTTGAGCATTTGCAAGATGGTCGAGACACAGCCCACCTCAAACATATCAGCCACGGAGGGCTCGTCTTTGGCGGCAGCCTTTTGTGCCACCAACATGATGCGGCGATCGCTTGACATGGCGGACTCAAGTGCTTTGATGCTCTTGGGCCGTCCAACAAACAAGGGAATCACCATGTGAGGAAACACCACCACATCGCGCAAAGGCAGCAGTGGCAGGTCGATCGGGGTAGCGGGCAGCGGGGGTTGTCCAGACATGGTCAGCCTTCCAATAAAAAGGGGACTCGCACCAGCGCAGTCCCCGAGTTGAATCTGTTAAGCCTTCTTGGCGGCCTCTCGGTACACCAACAAAGGGGGTTTGTTTTCTTCAATGGTGGCTTCTTCCACCACCACTTTTTCGACATTTGTCGTATTGGGTAACTCGTACATGGTGTCAATCAGTGATTGTTCAAGGATTGAGCGCAAACCGCGTGCCCCCGTCTTGCGGGCCAATGCCTTTTTCGCAATAGAGCGCAAAGCGCTGGGGCGAACTTCAAGTTCAGCACCTTCCATGGCAAACAACTTGCCATATTGCTTGACCAACGCGTTTTTAGGCTCGGTCAAGATTTGAACCAGCGCGTCTTCAGTCAACTCAGCCAAGGTGGCCACCACCGGCATACGGCCGACCAATTCAGGAATCAAGCCAAATTTGATGATGTCTTGAGGCTCCACCTCGCCAAACACTTCGGTGATGCTCCGGCTTTCTTTGCTCTTGACTGTTGCACCGAATCCGATGCCTGACGCTTCGGTGCGGCTCTCGATGACTTTTTCAAGCCCCGCAAACGCACCGCCACAAATGAACAAAATGTTGGTGGTGTCAATTTGCAAGAAGTCTTGGTTGGGGTGCTTGCGCCCACCTTGGGGTGGAATGCTGGCCATCGTGCCTTCGATCAACTTGAGCAAGGCTTGCTGCACACCTTCGCCCGACACATCGCGGGTGATAGAGGGGTTGTCTGATTTGCGCGAAATTTTGTCGATCTCGTCGATGTACACAATGCCGCGCTGTGCACGCTCAACATCGTAGTTACAGCTTTGCAGCAACTTTTGGATGATGTTTTCAACGTCTTCACCCACATACCCCGCCTCGGTCAGGGTGGTAGCGTCGGCCATGACAAACGGCACGTCTAGCATGCGCGCCATGGTTTGGGCCAACAAGGTCTTGCCAGAGCCTGTGGGGCCAATCAGCAAGATGTTGCTTTTGGACAGCTCAACATCTTCTTTTTTGGCGACCTCTTTGTGCTTCAAGCGCTTGTAGTGGTTGTAAACCGCCACGGCCAGGGTCCGCTTGGCTGGCTCTTGTCCAATGACATAGTTGTCAAGGTTGGCTTTGATTTCTGCTGGCGTGGGCAAGTCACCACGTGTCTCTGTCGCCAAATCGCCTGCGGGCAGTTCATCTCGGATGATCTCGTTACACAAGTCGATGCACTCATCGCAAATAAAGACCGAAGGTCCTGCGATGAGCTTTTTCACCTCGTGCTGGCTCTTACCGCAGAAAGAGCAGTAGAGGTTTTTTTCGCCAGAAGCGCCTTTTTTGTCGGCCATGAAATTGCTTTGAGAAGGAGCTAAAAATTGTTGCGTCGATGATACCCAAATCAAAAGCGGCGCTTTTGAACCCAAAGGCCCAAATAAAACGCCGCCTTCAAAAACAAACGCAGATCAAGCGCGCTTGTTGATCACTTGGTCGACCAAGCCGTAGTCTTTGGCTTCGTCAGCACTCAGGTAGTAGTCACGTTCGGTGTCCCGCTCAATTTTTTCAAGCGGTTGGCCGGTTCGTTCTGCCAAGATGCGGTTGAGTTGTTCCCGCGTTTTCAAAATTTCACGCGCGTGAATTTCTATCTCTGTGGCCTGACCCTGGGTACCGCCCAAAGGCTGGTGGATCATGACTTTCGAGTTAGGCAATGAAAAGCGCTTGCCCTTTTCACCTGCGGCCAACAAGAAAGCCCCCATGCTGGCCGCCATGCCAATGCAAAGCGTCGAGACTTGAGGCTTGACGAAATTCATGGTGTCGAAAATTGCCATACCCGCACTCACTGAGCCACCGGGCGAGTTGATGTAAAGCGAAATATCCTTGTCAGGATTTTCGCTTTCCAAAAACAACAACTGAGCCACCACCAAATTGGCAGTTTGGTCATTGACAGGGCCCACCAAAAAAATCACGCGCTCTTTGAGCAGGCGTGAATAAATGTCGTAAGACCGCTCGCCGCGGCCCGACTGCTCGATCACCATGGGGATCATTCCCAGGGCTTGTGTGTCCAGTGCGCTCATAGTGTTTCCTTGGTTGACGAAGACCGATCAGGATTGACCCATCAATTCGTCGAATGACACAGCCTTGGCTGTGACCTTGGCCTTAGACAAGATGAAGTCGGTCACGTTGTTTTCAATGACGATGGCTTCAACTTCACCCAAACGGCTCATATCGCTGTAGTACCACTTGACCACATCAGCTGGCTTTTCATAGCTCGATGCGAGCTCTTCAATGTGGGCTTTGATCTGCTCAGCCGTGGCGTGCAGTTCATGGTTGCGGACCAATTCAGCCACCACCAAGCCCATGCGCACACGCTTTTCAGCTTGTGGGCGGAACACGTCATCAGGAATTGGCGCTTTGTCGGCGTCTTTGATGCCGCGTGCTTTCAAATCAGCACGAGCACCTTCGATCATGCGATCCACTTCGGCTTGCACGCTCGACTTGGGCAAGTCCAACTCTGCCACCGTGACCAATGCATCCAATGCAGCTTGCTTGTTGCGCCCCAGCAAACGGAACTTCACTTCGCGCTCCAAGTTGTTTTTGATGTCAGCGCGCAAGCCTGCGACGCTGGCATCGGCCACACCCAATGACTTGGCCAACTCGTCGGTCACTTCAGGCATATGAGCCGCTTCAACCTTTTTCAAAGTCACCAAGAAGTCGGCTTGCTTACCCGCCACGTCTTTGCCGTGGTAATCGGCAGGAAAGTTCAACGGGAAAGTTTTGCTTTCGCCAGGCTTCATGCCGCGCACCGCGTCTTCGAATTCTTTGAGCATTTGGCCTTCGCCCAGCAAGAATTGAAAGTCTTCGGCTTTACCGCCTTGGAAGGGCTCGCCGTCGATCTTGCCTTCAAAATCAATGGTCACGCGGTCGCTGTCTTCGGCCGCACCCGTCAATCCACGCTGAGCAAAGGTGCGGCGCTGCTTGCGCAAAATTTCAATGGTTTTGTCGATGGCGGCATCGGTCACTTCAGCAGATGCTTTTTCAACGTCAATGCTGGACAAATCGCCTATCTTGACTTCGGGATAAACCTCGAAAATAGCCTCAAAAGCCATTTCACCTTCAGGTGAGCCTTCTTTTTCAGAAATACGGGGCTGACCCGCCACGCGCAACTTGGCCTCGTTGGTAGCAGCTGTAAAGGCTTGGCCCACTTTGTCGTTCATGACTTCGTAGTGGGTGGAATAGCCGTAGCGTTGTGCCACGATGTTCATGGGCACTTTGCCTGGGCGAAAGCCGTCAATCTTGACTTGACGCGCCACGCGCTTGAGGCGCACATCCACTTCTTTGGCGATGACATCAACGGGCAAGGTCAGTGTGATCTTGCGTTCCAGTTTTTCCAAAGTTTCAACGGTCACAGCCATGCGGTTTCTCCTAAATTGGCATTGTCAGCAGCGGCCCGTTTGGGGCCAGCCACCATGAATCATGTGGTGCGCGGGGCGGGACTCGAACCCGCACATCCTTGCGGACGTCAGGACCTAAACCTGGTGCGTCTACCAATTTCGCCACCCGCGCGGGTTTTTTCAAAGAACAACGGGCGGCCTTTGTGCAAGACCACCCGCTTGAAATCGGTCAACCTGTTATTTTATCTGTTTACGGTGCTGGTTTTGGTACCTCGACACGGAACCAAGCAGCATACATGGCGGGCAAGGTCAACAAAGTCAGCACTGTGGCCAATGCCAAGCCCCCCATGATGGCAACGGCCATCGGGCCCCAAAACACGCTTCGCGTCAAAGGAATCATGGCCAACACAGCGGCAGCGGCAGTCAACACAATCGGACGCAAACGCCTCACAGCGGCCTCGACAATCGCCTCCCAAGCCACGACACCTTGAGCTCGGTCTTGTTCAATTTGGTCAATCAAAATCACTGAGTTGCGCTGAATCATGCCCATGAGTGCAATGACGCCCAGCAAAGCCACGAAACCAAAGGGCCGATCGAGCGCCAGCAAAGCGGCTGCCACCCCGGCCAAACCCAATGGCCCCGTCAAAAACACCAGCACTGAACGGCTGAAACTTTGCAACTGCAGCATCAGCAACGTGAAGGTGATGAACAGCATCAGCGGCATGCCTGCAGAAATCGAACTCGATCCTTTGGCGCTTTCCTCCACCGCGCCAGCCACCTGAATTCGGTAGCCCGTGTCTTGACTGTGTGACCATTGCGCTTCGAGTTTTTGCAATTGAGGCAACAACTGTTGCGTCACGGTCGCGCCTTGCAAGCCTTCGATGATGTCGCTCTGAACGGTGATCGCATATTCGCGACCTTCACGCCACATGACCCCTGGCTCCCATGAAAAAACGGGCTTGGCAATTTCTGTCAATGCAATCATTTGGCCACTGGACGAGGGCACGTAGGCATTGGTCAAATCACTGATGGCATCACGTTCTTGCAAAGGTTGCCGCAACACGATGTCGATGAGCTTGTTGTCTTCACGGAATTGCTCCACCGTAGAACCGACCAGCAAGGTGCGAGAGGCTTGCGCCAACGATTGACTGGTCACGCCCAAGGTTCGCGCCTTGGCTTGATCAACTTCCAAGCGAATGACCTTGATCGACTCATTCCAGTTGTCGTTCACGCCACGGGTGGTGGGGTCGGCGCGCATCACCGCCTTGACCTCATCGGCATACCGGCGCAAAACAGCGGGATCAGGCCCCACAACCCTGAATTGAACCGGGTATGCCACAGGTGGACCACTGGGCAGCAGCTTCACACGGGCGCGGACCTCCGGGAACTCTTGCGCCAATATTGCAGGCAGTGCCAGTCGCAGAGATTCGCGCCGCTTCATGCTTTCAGGCACCACGATCAGTTGTGACACATTGGTTTGAGGAAACACCTGATCCAATGGCAAATAGAAACGAGGAACGCCCGAACCGATCCAGGTGCTCACGGTCTCGACACCCGCCTCTTTGAGCAAACGCTGCTCGACCGCTCGGGACACAGACTCATTGAGTTTGAAAGAGGTGCCCTCTGGAAACCACAAATCCACCAAAATTTCAGGTCGACTTGAGTCGGGGAAGAACTGTTGTTGCACGCGTCCCATGCCGACCAAGCCTAAAACAAACAGCAGCAACGTGATGCCAATGGCTTTCCAGCGGTGCACCACACACCAAGTCACCGCTTGGCGAAAGCGCGAATAAAACGGGCCATCAAACAATTCATGCGAGGCTTCATGCGGCTGGTGTGCTTTGACTTTCAGCAACCAAACGCCCAAGTAGGGCACAAAGTAAACCGACACCCACCAGCTCAACAGCAGGGCCAGGACAGTCACAGCAAAGATCGCATAGGTGTACTCACCCACGGTCGACTTGGCGGTTCCAATCGGCAAGAAGCCAGCGGCAGTGATCAGGGTTCCTGTCAACATCGGCATGGCGGTGACTTCATAGGCAAACGTCGCCGCACGCACACGGTCATAGCCCTCTTCCATTTTGCGAACCATCATTTCCACCGAAATGATGGCATCGTCCACCAACAAGCCCAAAGCAATGATCAATGAACCCAGTGAGAT
Source organism: Limnohabitans sp. (assembly GCF_046052825.1). GTDB lineage: Bacteria > Pseudomonadota > Gammaproteobacteria > Burkholderiales > Burkholderiaceae_C > Limnohabitans. The sequence continues at coordinate 67,532 of NZ_JAVLFP010000101.1, read as the reverse complement.
TTTGTGCAGGCCAATGCCCAAGTAATCCATGGCCAAGAAGGTCATGGCGAGTACCAAAGGAATGGTGATGGCCACCACCAAACCCGGACGTATGTCGACATACCAACCGAATCGCCCCCCCTTGTGCAAGCCCAAAGCCACAAAGCTCACAACCAAGACAATAAGAACCGCCTCAATCAACACGCCCACAAATTCATTCACCGACTGTTTGACGGCTTTGGGTTGGTCTTGGACCTGAACCAACCGAACGCCAACGGGCAAGGTGGTCTCAATTTTTTGCGTCGCCTCTTGGAGGGATTTGCCCAACGCAATGATGTCCCCACCTTTGGCCATCGACACCCCCAAGGCGACCACAGGCTGTCCTTGGTGGTGCACTTTCACCACGGGTGGCTCGGCGTAACCACGTGTGATGGTAGCGATGTCGCCAAGACGCAGCTGCTGACCCGAACTTCCTCGAATCGGCATGCCTCGAAGTTGGGCGACTTTTTCAAATTGGCCTTCGATGCGTACTTGCACCACGTCCAGAGGGGTTTGAACAGCGCCAGGGTTTTCCACCACGTTTTCTTGACCCAACTGCGCCAACACCGCATTGAAATCTAGCCCGAGTTGAACCAAACGCTTTTGAGGAATTTCAATGAAGATTTTTTCGTCTTGCACGCCAAACTGTTCGACCTTGGCCACATAAGGCACACGCAACAGTTGTTGTCGAACGTCGTCTGCAAAACGTTTCACTTCAGCCGGGTTGAAACCCGGTGCATCCAACGCATAGATAACGCCAAACACATCCCCAAATTCATCGTTGAAAAAAGGACCTTGAACACCCGCAGGCAAGGTGTAACGGATATCTCCAATTTTTTTACGGACGGAGTACCACACGTTGGGCACATCGGCAGCCCGCGACGAGTCTTTGATCTGGAAAATGATTTGTGACTCGCCCGGCTTGGAGTAGCTGCGAATCTTGTCGGCATAAGGCACCTCCTGCAGGGTGCGTTCCAATTTGTCGGTCACCTGCTCGGCCACTTGCTGGGCAGTGGCACCTGGCCAGTAAGTGCGCACCACCATCGCTCGAAAAGTAAAAGGTGGATCTTCGTCTTGCCCCAAATGGAAATAAGCAGCGATGCCCAGCAGCATCAAAACGACCATCAGATAGCGCGTCAGCGCTGGATGCTCCAGCGCCCATTGTGAAAGATTGAACTTGTTCATACCGACTCTCACTCACGCACCGAATACAACGAGACCTTTTGTCCAGCGGTGAGCACATGCACGCCAGAGATCACCACTTGGTCACCGTTTTTCAGGCCTGCGCTCACCACCGCCTGGTTGCCGTCTGCGGTGTGCACGTCCACCTTCTGTGATTTCACGGTCATGCTTTGGGCATCCAGCAGCCACACGCAAGTCGCCCCGCCCTCCTGGCGCAAAGCGCTGGTAGGCAAGGTCACGCGTGGCACACCAGAAGTCATGGCCATCGACGGCAGCGACACGCTGACCGTGGCCCCCAACACCACATCCGACGCATCGGGTCCCAGTGACGCCGGCAACATGGCCTTGACCACAAAGGTACGGGTGATGGGGTCAGCACTGGCAGACACATCGCGCAACTGAGCTTTCAAGGTCTTCCCACTGTTCCACAAGCGAACATCCACTGAGGCCCCCACGTTGAGCCCACGCAATTTGTCTTCCGGCACGGAGAACACCACGTCACGCGCCCCGTCAATTGCCAGGCGAACCACCGATTGACCGGCCGCCAGCACCTGGCCTGGGTTGGCTTCCACCGCAGTGATCACCCCAGCCCCGTCAGCCACCAAGCGCGTGTAGTTCGACTGGTTGCCTTGCACCGCGTTCTGTGCCTGTGCTTGTTGCCATTGGGCTTGTGCGGCTTTGAAGGCGGCTTGTCGACGCTCCAACTCGGCCGCGCTGATGAAGCCCTGCGTGAACAAATCTTGGTAACGCTTGAGGTCAGCCTCAGCCAAATCGCGGTTGGTCTGAGCCACCAAAACCTGGGCCGCTGACGCCTCCGCAGCCAAACGGTAGTCTTGGGGATCAATTTGGGCCAACTCTTGACCCACTTTGACACGCTGTCCCAATTCCACCGTGCGGTTCATCAATTTGCCGGCCACCCGAAAACCCAAACTGGTCTCAAACCGAGCCCGTATGTCGCCAGAAAACTCCAGCTCTAGCTCAGAAGCGGCGGCGCCCACCGTCATGACCTTGACAGCTCGAACAGGCTCTTGCAGGGGTTCCACCTTGTGGCAAGCCACCAGGGCTTGCAAGCACGCAGAAACCAACACAACACGGCCAACTCTCTCGAAAAAATACGCCATAAAGTACTCTAAATTTAATGACTGACTGGTTATTAATTTTAGCAAAGGCGCCTGAACTGTCAAGCGACAATCGCTCCATACCATGTCCAGCATTGACCATTACGAAAATTTCCCTGTGGCGTCTTGGCTGTGCCCGGTCCATTTACGCCCCGCTGTCACCGCCCTGTACCACTTCGCCCGCACGGCGGACGACATCGCAGATGAAGGCGACGCATCAGCTGAACACAGACTGCTTGAGCTGGCCCAATACCGTGCCGACCTCTTGACCTGCACGACAGAAGCAGCCACGCAAAGCGAACGCTGGCCGGCTTTGTTCAAGGTGTTAGGGCGTGTCATCACGCTGCATCAACTGCCCCTCCAAGCTCTGCATGATCTGTTGGATGCTTTTGAACAAGATGTGCGCTTCACCCGCTTGGGTCAAGGCTATGGCAGTCGCGCTGAACTGCTCGATTACTGCCGCCGCTCGGCCAATCCGGTGGGACGTTTGATGCTCCACTTGTATGGGGTCACAGACGCGCTCTCCCTCGCGCAAAGCGACGCCATCTGCACCGCACTGCAACTCATCAACTTTTGGCAAGACCGCCAACAAGACTTGTCGCGCGGTCGCGACTACTTGCCCCAAGGTCACACCTTGGCACAAGAGCTGACATTTGCCCGCCAACTGATGATGCAAGGCGCTGCTTTGGCCAAACGCATCCCTGGGCGCGCAGGTTGGGAGCTCCGGGCCGTGGTGCAAGGCGGTTTGTGCATCTTGGACAAACTGGATGCACAACAATTGCGCCCCCGTCTCTCTCGCCTTGACCTAGCGCGCGTGGCGTGGCGAAGCTTACGCATGTGAGCCCAACAAGCCCAGATAATGGCCCCTGACATGACACCCCAACAATACGTCCAACACAAAGCGGCTTCATCGGGCAGCAGTTTTTATTACGCCTTCTTGTTTTTGCCCGCACAACGACGCGCAGCCATCACCGCGTTCTATGCCTTTTGTCGCGAAGTCGATGACGTGGTCGATGAAGTGACTGACCCGGGTGTGGCCAACACCAAACTGGCGTGGTGGCGCAACGAGGTTCACCAATCTTTTGCAGGTCACCCCCAGCATCCTGTGACGCAAGCGTTATGGCCACTGTGCAGTGAATTTGGCATTCAAGAAGCCATGCTGCAATCGGTGATCGAGGGCTGCCAGATGGACCTCACCCAGACACGCTACCTCGACTACCCCAACCTATCCCGATACTGCCACTTGGTTGCAGGTGTCGTCGGCGAGGTGTCTGCACGCATCTTTGGTCAAACCGACCCTGCCACCACCGTCTATGCGCACACGCTCGGTCAGGCATTTCAACTCACCAACATCATCCGGGATGTGGGTGAAGATGCGATGCGAGGACGCATTTATTTGCCCGTGTCTGAGCTTCAGCAATTTGATGTCAAAGCTCACGAGGTGCTCAACCGGTTGGACTCTGAGCGCTTTCAAGCGCTGATGAAATTTCAAGCCCAACGCGCCCATGATTTGTACGACCAAGCCTTGGGTCAATTGCCGCCAACAGATTGGCGAACCCAAAAACCAGGCTTGATGATGGCCAGCATCTACCGCACCTTGTTGCGCGAGATCGAAGCACAAGGGTTTCCGGTGCTGAACCAGCGTGTGGCCCTGACGCCTGTGCGCAAACTCTGGCTGGCCTGGAAGATGCAAGCTTTAGGTCGGTTCTGAGCGACCGTGCACGAGAAACACCTTCGCATTGTGGGCGCCGGTTGGGCGGGGCTCTCTGCAGCCGTTGCAGCCACCCAAGACGGCTGGCATATCCACCTGTACGACACCGCCCATGTTGCTGGAGGGCGCGCGCGTAGCCTGGCCCAACACGCATCTGGGCACCCCCTGGACAACGGTCAGCATGTGCTGATTGGCGCCTACCGAGACACACTGAGCTTGATGCGCACGGTCGGCCTTGACCCTGAGGCGCTGCTCCAACGCATCCCCTTGAACCTGCGTTTTGCCGATGGCCAAGGCTTGGCCTTGCCCCATTTGCCTCAGCCCTGGAATGTCCTCGCGGGCATTGCACAGGCCAGGGGCTGGCACTGGCTCGACAAAATCAGCTTGTTGACGGCATGTTGGCAATGGCAACGTCAAGGCTTCACTTGCCCTGCGGCGTGGACCGTGATCCAGCTTTGCGCTCACCACAAACTCACCCATCGGGTGGTGCAACAGCTCATCGAGCCCTTGTGCTTGTCGGCCTTGAACACCTCCGTTGAGCAAGCCAGTGCCTTGGTTTTTTTACGCGTCTTGCGCGATGCGATACAAGGTGGCCCAGGCAGCGCCGACTTGCTGATACCCACCACCGACCTCAGTGCGCTGTTTCCCCATGCGTGCCTCGCTTGGCTGGCTGAGCGCGGCGCTCGCATTCACCTCGGGCAACGCATCACGGCGGCTCACCTGCAATCGCCCAAATTTCAACCGAATGCAAACCAAGTCGTTATATTGGCATGTCCGGCCTGGGAGGCGGCACGCTTGACGCAAGACACTCACCCGGCTTGGTCACGTCAAGCAAGTCTTCTGTCTCACGCAGCCATCACCACGGTCTATTTGCATTGCACCGCAGCCAACTTTCAGGGCCTGCCCCATCCTATGTTGGCCTTGCACACTCATGCCACGCAACCGGCGCAATTTGTCTTTGACCGCTCGGCACTGACGGGGCAACCCGGCTTACTGGCCTGCGTGGTCAGCGCCAGCCAAGGGGAGCGTGAAGACCTGGCCCAACGCGTGCAGCAACAAGTGACACACCAATTAGGTCTGACACACCTGCACATCATTCAGACTGTGGTTGAAAAAAGAGCGACCCTCTCTTGCACGCCAGGGCAAATCAGGCCCGAGGCCTCCATCGCCCCTTCTCTGTATGCCTGCGGCGACTACGTGCAAGGCCCCTACCCGTCCACCCTGGAAGGAGCCGTCCGCTCAGGGCAGCAAGTGGTCACACAGCTGCGTCACCTCTGACAAGGTCAACGGCTGGCTGGAGTCGTGAGGCCAATCGCGGTCATGGGTGTTGACCCAGACCGCTTGCATGCCCACTGCTCGCGCCCCCACGGCATCGGCCAAGGCGTCGTCTCCCACATGCAACACCGCCTGAGGCGGTAAACCAAGTTGTTGCGCGGCCGCCTGAAAAATGCGCGGATCGGGCTTGGCCACACCACAATCGCGCGCACTCACCGAGGCCTGAAAGTAAGGCCCGACTGGGGTGCGAAACACATCGGCATTGCCGTTGGAGACCGCCACCAGGGGGAAGCGTGCCGCCAAGCGCTCTAGGGCTTGCAACACACCATCGAACACAAACACCTGGTTGCGACCGGCAAAAAATGCCTCAAACGCAGGCTCCGCCAAATGCTCGGGCTCTCCTGCGCGACGCAAGGTCTCGCGAATCGAGGCCAGCCGTAAAAAGCTCAAATCGTGATGACGGTCAGGATGTTGCGTTTCAATGAGTCCACGAATCTCGCGTCGCAGCGCCAAATCTGCGGACAAGACGGCAGTTTGAGGGGCATGGGTGGCCAGCCAAGTGGCGAGCATGTGATCTGCATGCGCAATCGTGGGCGCGATAGGCCACAGAGTGTCGTCAAGGTCGAAAGTGATGGCTTGGATTTGGTGAAGCTCAATCATGTCTGGGCGAGAATACCGCATGCTGATCAAACCTGCTTTCACCCCCGAACCTGGCTTTACCCACGGACAAGCTCCGCGCACTGCCGTCTTGCTGTGCAACCTTGGTACGCCCGACGCCCCCACCGCCAAAGCACTGCGGACCTATTTGGCCGAGTTTTTGGGCGATCGACGGGTGGTTGAAATCCCGCGCCTGCTGTGGATGGCCATCTTGCACGGCATCATCTTGCGCATTCGCCCTGCCAAATCTGCCCTCAAATACGCCAGCATTTGGACCGCTGAGGGCTCTCCCCTCAAGGTCTGGACCCAACGGCAAGCGCAAGCCCTGCAAGAGGCGTTCAACCAACACGGCGAAGACGTGATCGTGGACTACGCCATGCGTTACGGCAGCCACAACATCCCGTCTCAACTGGATGCCCTCAAAGCTCAGGGCGCCACGCGTGTGCTGGTGTTGCCAGCTTACCCACAATACTCAGGCACCACCACGGCCAGCGTGTTCGATGCTTTCTACCGCTGGGGACTCGGCACACGCTTGTTGCCTGAGTTTCGATTCATCAACCACTACCACGATCATCCGGGATACATCGGCGCTTTGGCTGCACGCGTGCGGCAACACTGGACACAACACGGGCAAGCCGAGCGTTTGGTCATGAGTTTTCATGGCGTGCCAGAGCGCACCTTGTACCTGGGCGACCCTTACCACTGCGAGTGCTACAAAACAGCGCGCCTGCTGGCTGAGGCTTTGGGTCTGCAAAAAGACCAATACCAAGTCACATTCCAATCGCGCTTTGGCAAAGCCAAATGGCTCCAGCCCTACACCGAGCCCACCCTCATCGCCATGGCACAACAAGGTATCAAGCGGGTGGATTTGATTTGCCCCGGCTTCACCAGTGACTGCTTGGAGACATTGGAAGAAATTGCCCAAGAAGCCCAAGAGGCCTTCCACCATGCGGGGGGAGAAACCTTCCACTACATCGCCTGCCTCAACGACAGTCCACCGTGGGTTGATGGCATGCGCAGTTTGTGCCTGCAGCACATGCAAGGTTGGCCTATGCCAACACACCAGTCTCAAGATTTGGACATCAGCAGACAACAAGCCCTTGGGCTAGGCGCTGACAACTGAACAGGCTCAAGGGGCCTTGGAAGCAGCCCCCGAGGCTGGAGAAGAAGCCTCATGCACCCCCATCGCAGCACTTGCCGAGGACATGGGTTTGGGCAAAGCAGGCGCTGATGCCGAAGTGGGTGTTGCCAGTGCCGGCCTGACAGCCGGTGTGACTGAAGGAGTGATCACCGCTTGATCCGAAGACAGCTGATCGGAGGCGTTCTGCTCAGCGGGCACAGAAGAAGTGGCCGTTTCATCAGAGATCGGGGCTAGCGAAGAAGCAGGCCGCATCAACGCTGCAACGCCTAAGGCCAAACCAAACAATGCGACGATGAACCAGACAGACAGCTTGGAGGACGTGGGTTGTGCCGACGACGTGACCGAGGGTGGTGAAGTCTCCAACGGCTCGCTGGCTGGCGGGAAGTCAGCCGTCACTGGCTCGTTTTCCATCGACATCCCAACCAGTGCATCGGCCTCAGCTTGAGACACCATCCCCACCGAAACTGGGCTGACCCTTGGGACTTCCGGCTCTGCTTGCTCAACAACATGGGGTTGGATGAACAACTGGTCCTGGTTAACACCCAACACATCTGCCAAGCGCCTGGCAGCCGTCAGCTTGACTTGGACACTGTAAAAGGAACTGGTACCGCCCTCTTCCAACTGAAGGATTTGTTTGGTCGACATACAGGTCCTGGTCGCAAGATCTCCCACAGCCAAGCCCTGGGCTTCACGCGCTGAACGCAAAGCATCCCCATTCAGGCTGGAATCTTGCTGCAGCGGGGTCATGTCAAGCGAAGGTGCGGACACAGTGAATCAGATCACTTGACCAACAGCAATTCGCCTTTGATAGACGCGCCTTTTTGAACCGACAGGGTTTGGTACACCACGTGGCCATCTACCGAAGCAGACGAGGTCACGATCAATTCGTTGCAAGTGGCCGTGCCAGAGAACTTGCCTTTGATGTGCAAACTGTTACACGTCACCACCCCATCCACTTGGCCACGGGAGCCGATGGTCAGATCGTCAACCTGGATTTGCCCGTTCAAAGAACCTTCCACATGGATGGCACCTTTGGCGGCAATTTCCCCACGGAAAGAAAAACCCTCGCTCAAAATTGAAGGTTTCGATGTCGTGCTTGAAATCATGTCCATCATGGTGTTCCTCGGTGGAGCGACAGGCGCTGCCGTTGGTTGAGCATCTTCTTGCACCTCTTGCAGCTCATCGCTCGAACCAGAAGTGTTCTCGTTGGGAGGATTAGTGCTGCTGGTTTTGGATTTGTTGAACATATTGTGCCGTCCGAATAACTTTTTGAGGATTGACGGGATATCCGCCAATCAAAATTTCTAAATGCAAATGCTTGCCTGTGGAGGATGAACCGGTGTTGCCAATATTGCCCATGACCGAATCCGTGGTGACTTTGTCCCCCAACTTCACCTCAATGTTTGCCAAGTGGCCATACAAGGACTCCACGCCGTTGGTGTGACGGATCACCACCGTGTTGCCATACTGCTGGTGGTATTGAGCCAACACCACAATGCCAGGCTTCACTGGGTGCACCTTCTCATCTCCGGTTTGGCTCAACATATCCAAACCCGTGTGGAAATGGACCTGCCCCGTCAAAGGATGACGTCGAATGCCGAAGTCTGAGGTCACGCTGTAATTGGGCACGGGCATCAAGGTCGGCAATGCATACAAAACCTCGCGCAAAGAGCGGTTGGTCGCCAACTGATCAGCCACTTTGCCGCGCAGCAGCGGGTTCCCTTTGACATCGTCGTCAATGCTGAAACCGCCATTGGCAGCGTTTTGCTGAATGATTTTGACGATTTTCTCGGTCAGCCCGGATGACTCAAGTTGCGACTTCATGGTCACATTCTCTTGAGACACGGCCACCATCGAGGTATCGACAAAACGGCGAATGCTCATGTCTCGGTCCCGAATGGTTTGCGCCAAAGCCACCATCTGCTCGTCGTTCATGGACAAGGCCTCACCCTGTTCCGAGTCAGAGGCACTGCTGAGCAAAGCACGGTAGACCTCTTCGTGAGAGCGTTCTAATTTGGCACGGCTCACCATCAAACTCACACTGGTGAACAGCAAAACCACAATTGCAACCAACATCACGCCAGTGACCAAAATACCAGAGCGCACGAACAGACGCTGCACACGGGCGGTGACGTTCAAGTAATGGACGTCACCGTTTTGCTCCAAGATGATGCGTGCATCTTCGTACTGACGCGTCCAGCCCTCAGACACCAGTCCGGGCAAGAGGCGAGCGCCCTTGGTGAGTCGGCGAATCAGCATGCGCAAAAGCGAATCAAGCAGCGGGTGCCGTAGCGCCCAGATTCAGCACGGGACCATTGGGGCCTTGACTCAAGGTGCCTTCGATCTCACCACCCTTTTCAATCTCAATTTCCATGTATTGAACTTTGCCGGCAATCTTGCCTGTCGAACGCACGATCAAACTTTTTTCGCTGATGATGGTGTTGTGCAATTGACCACGCACATCAATCACTTTGGCTGAAATGCGGCCGGTGATCTTGCCGGTTGGGCCGATCAGGACCTCTTCTGCCGTCAAATCGCCCTCAATCACACCGTTGATGATGGCTTTTGATGGCACAACGAACGTGCCTTTGACGACTACGCCGTCACCGATGACAACGCTTTCAAGCGAATCAGATTGATTGGACATAAGAACTCCTTCCTTTCGATTTTAGCAAATAAACTGAAAAAATCAGAAAGATTGCAGTTTTATGTTTTTTGAAACGCCCAACAAAAGTGATATTCCGCAATCACTTAGGCTATTTTCTGAAAGCATTTCCTAAAAAATATGTGAGTCAAAGTCACAAATCCAAAACCAACACGGGTGATTTGGAGCGAGAGCAACAAGGCGTGAACTGGTCGTTGGCCTCTTGTTCTTCAGGCGTCAAATACATGTCTTTGTGATCAGGAACACCGCTCAACACACGCACCAAGCAAGTGCCGCAGACGCCTTGTTCACACGCAATGGGCACATCAACACCTGCTTTGTGCAAGACCTCAACCACCGTTTGGTGGGCCCCCACCTGAAACTCTTGTCCTGAACTGGCGATCTTGACGGTGAACGTCGCATCCGAGGCGTCATGCACCACCTGGGCACCAAAAAACTCAAAATGCAATTGGTCTTCAGGCCAAGAATGCGCCCGTGCTGTGGCCAACACCGCATCCATGAAGCCCTTGGGTCCACACACATACAAATGCTGTCCCGCCTGGGGCGTTCCAATGACGTCAGCCAAACTCAGGGGTGGTTCTTGAGGGGCATCATCCCAATGGGTGTGCACACAAGCGGCAAAGGCTGAGGAGGCGAAACGTTGGGTGAATGCCGCCTTTGTGGCTGAACGCGCGAAATAATGCAACGCAAAGTTGGCACCTTCAGCCGACAGTTGCTCGGCCATCGACATCAAAGGCGTCACGCCAATGCCACCGGCCAACAACAGGTGCCGCTTGGCATCGGTCGCCAAAGGAAAGTGGTTCTTGGGCGCGCTGATCTCCAACACATCCCCCTCCTTCACACTCGCATGCACCGCCTCTGACCCGCCGCGTGAGGCGGGATCGCGCAACACCGCAATGACATAACGTTGTGCGTCACTGGGCGGATTGCACAGGGAATATTGGCGCACCAACCCCGACGGCAAATGCACATCAATGTGCGCGCCAGCCGTGAAGGCCGGCATGACCACACCAGGAACCGGCAACAACTCCAAAGAACAAATGCCGTCGGCTTCGTCGCGTTTGTGCGCCACGCGCACCTTCAAGATTTGCTGAGTCATGCTGCACCTTCAACAGCCACGCCCTGCTCTTGCGCGATCAAGCGGTCCAGCACGCGACGCGATTGCACACCGCCGGCATCGATGTTGAGTTTGAGCAACTCGCGCGTCGGGTAGGCCAACAGATTTTTTTGTTGCAGCTGCAGCATCTCTAAGTCTTCGCTGAAAATTTTGCCTTGGCCTTCGCGAATGCTCGCGGTCAGCTCTGCATCGTTGGGCTTGAATTTGCGGGCCATGCCCCAGTGGTACCAAATCGACGTTTCGGTTTCGGGCGTGATGAAGTCCACCACCACGCTCGAAGCCTTGACCTCTTCGGGCGCGTTGTAGCCACCCTTGCCAGCCAAGGCCACGCCCACTTCAATCATCACGTGACTCGGGGGCGAGAAGCGGCAAATTTGCCAACGGTCCACCGGCTGGTCGTCGGGCAGGTCATTGCCCCGCAAGGCCAGCTTCCAAAACGGAGGTGCCGAAATGTTGTCCATGAAACGGCTGGTCACCACCAAGTCGCCCTCGGTTTTGGTGGTGCAAGGCACTTCGTCAATCTCTTTTTGACCAATGCTGTTGGCGTGCACATAGGTCTCGTGCGTCAAGTCCATCAGGTTGTCAATCATCAGCCGGTAGTCACAGCCGATGTGGTACAGCCCGCCGCCGTAGGCCCAAGCCGGGTTGTCGAAAAACTCAAACACCGGCATCTGGCTTTCGTCAGCCAAACGCGCGTCGCCCGGCCACACCCAGACAAAACCGTAGCGCTCCACCACAGCAAAGCTGCGAATCGCAGGAAAAGCACGCACACGCTGCCCGGGCATCGACACCGTTTTGCCGTCACAGCCCATGACCAAGCCGTGGTAACCACACACCAACTGGCCTTCACACACAAAGCCCAAAGACAAGGGCGCGCCACGGTGCGGGCAAAAGTCTTCCAAGGCAGACACCTTGCCACCCTCGCCACGGTAGAACACCATGCTCTCGCCGCAGATTTTTCGCCCCAAAGGCTTGTCGGTGATTTCCGCGGTCGAACAGGCCACGTACCAGGTATTTTTCAAAAACATAGCGACTCCTTGATTCTTCATTCAGTGCTCAAGCCAACTGCGGGGCATCCACACGGGCCACGCCCAACAATTGGTCCAATAACTCGGGGGCAGCCAACAGGCTTTCTGCGCTGCCGGTGTGCACCACATTGCCATGGTCCAACACCACGGCGCGGTGGCTGATGGCCAAAATGGCCTGAGGATGCTGCTCCACGATGATGGCCGAGAGGCCTTCTTCGCGGGTGATGCGTGCAATCGCCCGCAGCAACTCTTCCACAATGATCGGCGCCAAACCCTCCAAGGGTTCGTCCAGCAACAGCAAGCGCGGGTTGAGCACCAAGGCCCGCCCCACCGCCAGCATTTGCTGCTCACCGCCTGACAGTTGTGTGCCCAAATTGGTCTTGCGCTCGGCCAAGCGCGGGAACATCTCGTACACCCGTTCTGGCGTCCATGGCTTGGCGCTGTGGCCTAGGCGCCCGGGGCGCACCACGGCGGTCAAGTTTTCGTGCACCGTGAGCGATTTGAAAATGCAACGCTCTTGGGGCACCCAGCCAATGCCGGCAGCTGCGCGCTGGTGTGAGGGCATGTCGCTCAAGACATCGCCACCCAACACAATGCGCCCACCGTGCTGGCGCGTGGCACCGGCCAAGGTGTCCATCAAGGTGGTCTTGCCGGTGCCGTTGCGGCCCAACAAAGCCAAGGTTTCGCCCTCAGCCAGAGAGAAGCTCACCCCATTCAAGACCACCGCTTCGCCATAACCGGCGCTCAAGTTGTCGACTTGCAGCAAATCAGACATGTGCATTCTCCCCGTGGCCCAAATACACCGCCTTGACTTGGGCGTCGTTGGCAATCTCCTGCGGTGTGCCCTCGGTCAACACCGCGCCGTTCACCAGCACGGTGATGCGATTGGCAAAACCGAACACCAAGTCCATGTCGTGCTCAATCAAGAGCACCGACACATCGCTGGGCAAGGCCGCCACGGTTTGCAGCAGCTCTTCGCGCTCGCCAGCGGGTACGCCTGCCACGGGCTCGTCCAGCAACAACACGCGCGGCTCACAAGCCAAGGCAATGGCCATCTCCAGCAAACGGCGCTTGCCATAGGCCAAATGTTCTGTGCGCTGGTTCATCACCTCACGCAAGCGGAACATGGCCAGCAACTCCTCGCAGCGCGCCACCACGGCCTCGTTGCTGCCCAACACTTGCCACCAGCGGTTGCCCAAGCCCCGCTGCTGAGACACCACCATGGCCAAAGTCTCCAGCGGCGTCATGCTGTTGAAGAGTTGGTTGATCTGGAACGTCCGCACCATCCCACGGCGCACCCGTTGGTGCGGCGCCAGGTGGGTGATGTCCTCCCCCTCCAGCGTGATGCGGCCTTCGGTGGCGGGCAACACCCCCGTCATCAGGTTGATCAAGGTGGTTTTGCCTGCCCCGTTGGGGCCAATCAAGGCGTGGCGCGCACCCCGCGTCACTTGCAAGTTCACATGGTCGGTGGCCGTGATGCCACCAAACCGCTTCACCAAACCCTCGGTCTTCAAGACGATCTCTGGCGTACTCATGCCGCACCGCCTTTCTTGGCAAACCAGGTCCAAGGCCGAATCAGGCGCTCACGCCCCACCAGCACCAAGACCACCAAAAACAAACCAATCCAAAACGTCCAGTACTGTGGCGTGATGCTGGAGATCACATCGTGCATGAGCTTGAACACCACCGCCCCCATCACGCCACCATACAGCCAGCCCACACCGCCAATCACCAGCATCAGCATCACATCGGCAGAGCGCTCCAAAGAGAACACATCCAACGAGGCAAACCCCGTGGTCTGCGCCATCAAAGCACCCGCGGCTCCCGCCATGCCCGCTGCCACGGTGTAGACCACCGCCAAACGCGCATGCACATGAATGCCAATCGCCATGGCACGCAAACGGTTGTCACGCACCGCCATCAGCGTGGCGCCCCAGGGCGAATGGATCAAGCGACGCGCCAACACAAACAGCAAGAGCAGCACTGTCAGCGAATACCAAGCGGCCGTTTGGCCCATCAAATCGAACTCAAAACGTCCCAGCACCGGGCCCAGCACCACGCCCTGCAAGCCATCGGCACCACCGGTCAACCAGTCCAGCTTGTTGGCCAGTTCCAACAGGATCAAAGCCATGCCCAGGGTCACCATCAAGCGTGTCAAATCGCTGCCCCGCAAAATCGTCATCGAGCACAAAGCGCCCAAGCCCGTCGCAGCCACGGTGCCCACCAGCAAACCCACCAAGGGGTCAGGCATCACCAGCTTGGCAAACAGGGCTGCGGTGTAAGCACCAAACCCCAAAAAGGCCGCATGCCCCAACGACACGATGCCGGCATAGCCCAACACCAAATCCAGCGACACACCAAACAGCGCGACGATGGCAATCTCGTTCACGATCAAGGCGTGCTGGGACAAGCCCCAAGGTGCTGCAAAAGCCAGCGCCCAAAACAGCGGCTCCCACGCCTTGAAGCGTGCGGTGTTCAACAAAGAGTCACGTGCAGTCATCACTTGCCTCCTTGGCGAACAAACAAACCTTGGGGGCGCCAAATCAAAATCACCAACATCAGCGAATACACAATGAATGCGCCCAACTTGGGCACGTAATATTTACCCGCCACATCGGCAATGCCCAACAGCAGCGCGGCCAGCAACGGCCCCGTGATCGACGAGGTGCCACCCACGGCTACCACGATCAAGAAATACACCATGAACTTGAGCGGGAACGTGGGGTCCAGACCCAACACCTCAGCACCCAAGGCACCGCCCAAACCGGCCAGCCCTGAGCCCACCGCAAAGGTGGCCGCAAACACCACGTTGACGTTGATGCCCAAACCTGCGGCCACCCGCGCATCGTCCACGCTGGCGCGCAAACGGCTGCCAAAACGTGTGGCCGACAGCACATACTGCAAACCCAAAGTCAATGCCGCACACACCGCAATGATGAACAAACGGTAGTGGCCCATGCCCAAGGCGCCGTCCCACAGCTCGGTGCGGCCTTTGAGCCACTCCGGCAGCTGCATGATCTGCTGCTGCGAGCCAATGAAAAAGTCCACCGACGACACGGCCATGAAAGCCAAGCCAATCGAAAACAGCACTTGGTCCAAGTGCGGCTTGCTGTACATGGGGCGATACAGCGTGCGCTCCAGCACCGCGCCCAACAAGGCCGTGCCGACAAAAGCCACCGGCAAACACACCAAGAACGGCACGTCAAAGCGTTGCATCAGCACCACCGTGAGGTAGCCGCCCGCCATGGCAAAAGCCCCGTGCGCGAGGTTGATGAAATTCATCAAGCCCATCGTCACCGACAGCCCCACCGCCAAAATAAAAAGAAGCATGCCGTAGGCGATGCCGTCAAACAGAATGGTCACTTGGCTTTTCCTGGATCTTTGACATCTTTGAGGGTCGAGAACTCTTGGTTGTAGAGCTGCCCATTGACCTTCTCCACCTTGCGAATGTAGATGTTGTGCACCGCGTCGCGGGTTTGCGCGTCAATGAACATCGGGCCGCGTGGGCTCTCAAAAATCTGGCCTTTCATGGCGTTGAGCAAGGCCTCGCCCGAACCGGCTTTGGTGGCTTTGGCCGCCTCGTAAATCACGCGCATGCCGTCGTAGCCCCCCACCGCCATGAAGTTGGGGCGCAAACCGTTGTTGGCTTTCTCAAAAGCGGCCACAAATTTTTTGTTCAAAGGCGAGTTGTGTGACGCCGAGTAATGGTGCGAGGTCACCACGCCCAAGGCCACATCGCCCATGCCGTTCAAGATGTCGTCATCGGTGATGTCGCCGGTGCCAATCATCTTGATGCCGGCTTTGTCCATGCCGCGCTCGGCAAACTGCTTCATCAAAGCCGCGCCCGCGCCGGAGGGCACAAACGCAAACAAGGCATCGGGCTTGAGGTCACGCACTTTTTGCAAGAAGGGTGCAAAGTCAGGGTTGCGCAAAGGCACCCGCAAGGTCTCCACCACTTGGCCCCCGTTGAAGGTCAGGCGGTCTTTGAAAAACTTCTCAGCGTCCATGCCGGGGCCAAAGTCGGACACCAAAGTCACCACGGTCTTGATGTTGTTGGAGGGGGCCCAATCGGCCAAAGCCACGGCGGCTTGGGGCACCGTGAAGCTGGTGCGCACGATGTAAGGCGACGCTTCGGTGATGCTCGATGTGGCGGCCGCCATCACCACCAGCGGTGTTTTCGATTGGGTGGCAATCGGCGCCGTGGCCAAGGCCAAAGGCGTCAGGCCAAAACCAGCCAGCACATTCACCTTGTCGTTGACCACCATCTCTTGCGCAATGCGACGGGTCACGTCCGGTGCACTGGTGTCGTCTTTGACGATCAGCTCCACCTTTTTGCCCGCCACCATGTCGCCGTTTTGCGCCATGTACAAACGTGCAGCGGCTTCAATTTGTTTGCCGGTCGAGGCAAAGGGCCCGGTCATGGGCAAGATCAAGCCGATCTTGAACTTGTCCTGCGCCAGCGCGCTGCCCACACAGGCCACCAGCGCTGCGGCTGTCACGGCGTTTAAGAAAACACGTTTGTGCATGGATATCTCCTGTTGAATTTAAAAAACCATCAGTGGGGTCGGCGAATCAACCGCCCCCCGGGAACCGAGTCGGGACTGTGCATGGCCTCGCGCAAATTGCGCTGCGCCAAGCGGGAATGTTCGCGCATGATGGCCTCGGCCCGTGCGCCTTCGCGGCAGGCAATGGCGTCCAACACTTGACGGTGCTGGTCTTGGGCCACGATCAACATGTCACGCGCTTGCGGACTGTTGGCCTGCGCCAGCACAAAGCCGGAAGGTGAGGCAAACGGCATGCTGGCCACCCGCTCAAGCTCGGGCCGCAAAAATTCACTGCCACACAAGTCGGCCAAGATCTGGTGAAAGCGCCCGTTCAGCAGCACGTAATGGGAGAAGCCCTCATCCGTCAACTGCGAAGCTTGCAGCACCGCATCAATTTGGTCCAGGCACGCGCTGGCTTGGGCCATGGCCTGCGGATCGGCGCCGCGTTGCGCCGCCCACTGGGCGGCCAAGCCCTCGATGGCGCCGCGCAATTCAATGGCATCGGCCGCGTCGCGCTCAGAAAACGTGCGCACCGCATAGCCACCGCTGGGCCAAGCTTGCAACAAGCCCTCTTGCGCCAAACGCATCAAGGCCGCACGAATGGGGGTGCGCGACACCCCCAAGCGTTCGGCCACCGCCAATTCGGTGATGCGTGCACCGGCGTCCAACTCGCCTGCCAAGATCATGTCGCGCAACTTAAGTTGCACTTTGACAGCCTGCGACCCACCCTCTTCTGGGGGCAGCACAAGCGACACAGCATTTGACGTAGACAAACCGTTCATGGCGCAGCATTGTATACATTGAAGTCAAATTTCCGCGTCAGACACCGCCATACCGGGGTAAACACCCGATTTATGTATTCAATCCAAGCCAAAATCGGGCGCTTCATGTCACCTGCGGTACTGCACATCACCGCTTGACTGAGCCAATCGGGTCACACTTGAGGCTTCGCCCCACCACCCGACGGAGAAAGCCATGAAACGACGCGAACTGATCGCGGCCCTGCCCCTGGGTTGGGCCCTGGCCAGCACCGGCCACGCCCAAAGCGCCTATCCCAACAAACCCATCCGCTACATCGTGCCCGTGTCGGCTGGAGGCGGCTCCGACATGATTGGCCGGGCCGTTTGCGAGCGCTTGGGCAAGGTCATGGGCCAACCCATCGTGGTCGACAACCATGGGGGCGGCGGCGGCATCATTGCAGCCCAAATGACCGCCAAGTCCCCGGCTGACGGCTACACCCTGATGCAAGGCTATGTGGCCACCCACGGCACAGCGCCTGCCACCCGCAAGCTGCCCTATGACCCGCTGAAAGACTTCACCGCCATTGGCATGATCGGCAGCACCCCCAATGTGTTGTGCGTCAACGCCGCCTTGCCCGTGACCGACATCAAGGGCTTTCTGGACTACGTGCGTAAAAACCCCGGCCATGTGTCCTACGGCTCCTCCGGCGCGGGCTCCCTCACCCACATGACGGCCGAGTTGTTCAAGCTGCAAACCGGCGCCTTCATGGTCCACATTCCCTACCGTGGCATTGCGCCTGCCACCACCGACTTGATTGCCGGACAAACCCAAGCCATGTTCCCCGGACTGGCCGCCGCCTTGCCGCACATTCGCGGCGGACGCATCCGCGCCTTGGCCGTGACAGGCGCGCAGCGTCACCCGCAGCTCAAAGACATTCCCACCATGGAAGAAGCCGGTCTCAAAGGCTTTGACGCCCAACAGTGGTACGGCATCGTTGGGCCTGCTGGCATGCCAGCGCCCATCGTCAAGCAACTCAACGAGGCCCTGGCCAAAGTGTTGGTCCAGCCCGACTTCAAAGAAAAGCTCTCGGGTGAAGCGGTCGAGTTGCAAGCCATGAGCCCCGAAGCCTTCACGGCTTACATCAAAACCGACATCGCGCGTTGGACTGCACTGGCCAAAGCGCGCGGCATCATGCTCGACACCTGAGGCAAGTCCTGCCTCTTACACTCACCCGTTTTTTCAACCTTTTCTGTCACCTCTCACTCAGACTTGTATGGCCATCAACACCACCGTCGCTGCCGACCACAACGCCCCGCCCGTCACCCAAATTTTGGCCCAGTACGTGGCCACCCACCCCTCCAAAGGGTGGTCTGATGCGGTCGACCACGAAGCCCACCGCACGTTCATGAACTGGCTCGGCTGCGCCGTGGGTGCTGCCAACCACGCCGCCGCCCAAGCGGCCTTGGCCGCTGTGCAAATGTTGGAGCCGTCGCCCCAAGCCAGCATCGCCGGGCGCAAAGAGCGCGTCGACATTGGCAGCGCCGCCCTCATCAACGGCATCACCTCGCACACCTTTGACTTTGACGACACCCACCTCAAAACCATCATCCACCCCGCCGGCCCCGTGGCCTCGGCGCTGCTGCCTTTGGCCGAGCACCTGGGCTCCAGTGGCCGTGAGGTGATTGACGCTTTGGTGCTCGGCATCGACGTGGCCTGCCGCATGGGCAACACCGTCTACCCTGAACACTACGACCGCGGCTGGCACATCACCGGCACCACCGGCGTGCTGGGTTCAGCCGCCGCCTGCGCGCGCTTGCTCAAGCTCAACACCGAGCAAACCGCCATGGCACTGGGCATCGCCGCCTCGCAACCGGTGGGCTTGCGCGAACAGTTTGGCACCATGACCAAACCCTTCCACCCGGGTGGTGCTGCACGTGCAGGTTTGATGTCGGCCCTGCTGGCCAAACAAGGCTTCACCGCCAGCCCCAAAGCCCTGGAAGCCCCGCGTGGCTGGGCCCAGGTGATGTCCACCAAGTACGACTGGAACGAAGTCACCCACGAACTCGGCGAGCGCTTTGAAATCAGCTTCAACACCTACAAGCCTTTTGCCTGCGGCATCGTGATCCACCCCAGCATCAACGCTTGCGTGCAATTGCGCGAGCAAGGCGTCAAAGCCGAGGACGTGGAACGCATCGAATTGCGCGTGCATTCGCTGGTGCTGGAACTCACAGGCAAAAAAGAACCCAAAGACGGCTTGCAAGGCAAGTTCAGCGTCTACCACGGCTGTGCCGCAGGTCTGATTTTTGGCCGTGCCGCCGAAGAAGAGTTTGACGACCATATCGTCACCCGCGACGACGTGGTGGCCTTGCGCAACAAAGTGCAAGCCACGGTGGACAACAGCATCCGCGAAGAAAGCGCTGACGTCACCGCCATCCTCAAAGACGGCCGCAAAGTCCATGTGTTTGTCGAGCATGCCATCGGGTCGGTGCAACGCCCCATGACCGACCAAGCCCTGGAAGCCAAATTCCACGGCATGAGCGACGCCGTGATTGGCGCCGAAAAAACCCATGCGCTGATCCAGGCCTGCTGGAACTTGGGCCAAGCCTCTGACCTGCGTGGTTTGGCCGCTTTGACCCACCCTTGAGCGAAAGCACACCATGAGCACCACACCCGCCCTGAAAGTAGGCCTCGTAGGCCTGGGCGCCATGGGCAGCGGCATGGCCGCCTCGCTGCGCCGTGCCGGCCATGACCTTCATGTCTTCGATGTGCGCCACGAGGTGGCCCAAGCCTTTGTGCGCGACGGCGGTGTCGCCTGTCCCTCGCTGGCCGAGCTGGGTGCCGCCTGTGATGTGGTGGTCTCGGTGGTGGTCAACGCCGCACAAACCGAAGAGGTGCTGTTTGGCAAAGACGGCAACGGCATGGGTTGCGCCGCCACCATGAAGCCCGGCAGCGTGTTTGTCATGTGCTCCACCGTCGACCCCAACTGGTCGGTGGCCTTGGAAGCACGTTTGGAACAACTCGGCT
The DNA here is from genome assembly GCF_046052825.1 of Limnohabitans sp. Taxonomy (GTDB): domain Bacteria; phylum Pseudomonadota; class Gammaproteobacteria; order Burkholderiales; family Burkholderiaceae_C; genus Limnohabitans. The sequence goes on along the minus strand of NZ_JAVLFP010000101.1, from coordinate 47,311 downwards.
TGATGTATGTGGACGCGCCCATCTCAGGCGGCGCCGCCAAAGCCGCCAGCGGCGAGATGACCATGATGACCGCCGCCCAACCCGAGGCCTATGCCAAATGCGAGGCCTTGCTGCACGCCATGGCGGCCAAGGTCTACAAGCTCGGCGACAGCGCAGGCGCGGGCAGCAAAGTCAAAATCATCAACCAATTGCTGGCCGGTGTGCACATTGCCGCTGCGGCCGAAGCCATGGCACTGGGCTTGCGCGAGGGCGTGGCCCCCGACGCCTTGTACGAGGTGATCACCCACAGCGCAGGCAACAGCTGGATGTTTGAAAACCGCATGGCCCATGTGCTGGCGGGCGACTACACGCCGCTGTCTGCGGTGGACATCTTCGTCAAAGACTTGGGTTTGGTGTTGGACATGGCGCGGGCCAGCAAATTCCCGCTGCCGCTCTCGAGCACAGCGCACCAAATGTTCATGCAGGCCTCGACCGCTGGTTTTGCCCGCGAAGACGACAGCGCCGTGATCAAAATCTTCCCTGGCATTGAATTGCCCCAGAAGTCATGAAAACCGTCGACACCCTGGTGCTGCGCATCGCCTACGAGGAGTGGAACCCCGAGGCTGAGCACGCCATCGTCTTGCTGCACGGCTGGCCCGACAGCACCCGCTGCTGGGCCGAGGTGGCGCCTGCGTTGGCCGCCGCTGGCTACCGCGTCATCGTGCCAGCGCTGCGCGGCTTCTTGCCGACCACGTTTTTGAAACCCGACACGCCGCGCACCGGCCAACTCGCGGCCTTGGGCCGTGACTTGGTCGAGCTGGTGCACGCCTTGGACTTGCAACAGCCTGTGTTGGCCGGGCACGACTGGGGCGCACGCGCTGCAGCCAATGCCTGTGGCCTAGCGCCCGGCATCGCCAGCCATTTGGTCATGATGTCGGTGGGCTACGGCACCAACAGCCCCGACCAAACCTTGAGCCTGGCACAAGCCCGCAACTACTGGTACCACTGGTACATGGCCACCCCACGCGGCGCCGACAGCGTGCACCACGACCGCCGCCGCTTCACCCAAATGATGTGGGACACCTGGGCCCCTGAGGGCTGGTACAGCGCGCCCGAGTTTGAAGCCACCGCCGATGCGTTTGACAACACCGACTGGCCCGAGATCGTGCTGCATTCGTACCGCCACCGCTGGGGCCATGCGCCGGGCGACCCCGCCTACGCAGGCGACGACGCCACCCTCAATCCCGCCCCGGTGTTGTCGCTGCCCACCTTGGTCTTGCACGGCGGCGCCGACAGCTGCAACCACCCCGACGGATCGGCCGGCAAAGAACACTTTTTCAGCGGTCCTTACCAACGCCAAGTGATCCCCGATGTGGGCCACTTTCCGCAGCGCGAAGCCCCTTTTGCCGTGGCACGCGCGATGCTCGACTTTTTGCAATCGCACGCGAAAACCACTAGCCATCGTGCTTGAGCGCTTGGCGATAATCCACACCACTTCAACAGGAGACCTTTGCATGACAACTCGATTCAACACCACCGCCTTGAGCGCCTTGCTCGTGGGCCTGCTGGCCGCCACCGGCGTGCAAGCCCAAACCGTGCTGAAAATTGGTTACCCCACCACCCAAGCCTCGCACTACGGTGTGGGCAGCACCGCGTTTTGCGACGACATTGAAAAAGGCACCCAAGGTCGCTACAAATGCCAGCAATTCCCCAGCAGCGCCTTGGGCGGTGAGCGCGAAATGATCGAGGCCGTGCAACTGGGCACGCTCGACTTCGTGAACACCTCCACCGGCCCCGTGGGCAACTTTGTGCCCGAAGTCAAAATTGTCGACATCCCCTTCTTGTTTCGCGATTACGACCACGCCCGTCACACCCTGGACGGCCCCATTGGCCAAGACATCCTCACCAAGTTCCCAGCCAAAGGCTTGGTGGCCTTGTCATGGACCGAGAACGGCTTTCGCCACATGACCAACAACAAGCGCGCCATCGTCAAGCCTGAAGATGCTGCGGGCCTGAAGATGCGCACCATGGAAAACAAGGTCCACATGGACGGCTACCGTGCCTTTGGCATTCAGCCCACCCCCATGGCCTTCCCTGAAGTGTTTGGCGCATTGCAGCAAGGCACTGTGGACGGTCAAGAAAACCCCATCCCCGTGATCTTGGCTTCCAAGTTCTCGCAAGTGCAAAAGCATTTGTCGCTCACCGGCCACGTGTACTCGCCCGCCCTGTTGATCACCTCACCTCGCGTGATGAACAAGCTCAGCGATGCCGACAAAAAGGTTTTCTACGCAGCCGCCAAGAGCGCCACCGTGGCTCAGCGTAAGAAGGTCAACGACGACGAAGCCACTGGCATCGCCCAACTCGAAAAAGAAGGCATGACCGTGGTGCGCAAAGTCGACGGCCCCGCCTTCCGCAACTCGCTGCGCACGGTGTACGCCGAATACTCCAAAGAGTTTGGCGCAGACAACATCCGCAAAATCCAAGACGTCAAATAAGTCCTCAGGCCTCACACGAGGCCCAAGGCTCAGGCGGGGGCGCGAAGTGCCTGGCACTTCACCTCCCGCTTTTTTGATGGTCCTTTCAATCGCACACACCCACCGCTGCCATGAAAACTTTTGAACGCTACTTTTTAGCCACCAACCGATGGATGCTCATCGTCATGCTGGCGGTGATGTCGGTCATCATCTTTGCCAACGTGGTGCTGCGTTACACCACCAGCCAGTCCATTGAGTGGGCCGAAGAAGTGGCGCGCCACATGATGATTTGGTTGACCTTCATTGGCTGCGGCCCGGTGCTGCGCTACGGCGGCCACATCGCGGTCGAAAACCTGCAAGACAGCTTGCCTCGTCCGGTGGCCATCGCCATGCGCGCCGTGATTGCGGTGTTGCTGACGGGCTTGTTTGTGTTTTGCATTTGGTTCGGGCTTGAATACATGGACCGCACCCAATACCAACAAACCCCGGCCACGCAAATTTCGTTTGCCTACATTTACGCGGCCTTGCCCATTGGCATGGCCATGACCTTGATCCATTGGCTGCTGATCGTGCGCGACTACGTGGTCGACCGCCAGTTCCCTTCCGACGCCCACTTTGACGCCACCGCGAGTGCCTCCCTATGAACGCCAGTGTCATCCTCCTCATCTCGGCCTGCATCTACTTGGCCATCGGCGTGCCGGTGGCGTTTGCGCTGGGCCTGTCCACCGTCACCGCCTTGCTGGTGTCGGGCAACTTCCCACTCATCGTGCTGTTGAAAGAAACCTTCACCGGCATCGACAGCTTTCCGCTCATGGCCGTGCCATTTTTCATCTTGGCCGCTGAGCTCATGAGTGGCGGATCGCTCACCGAGGTGCTGCTCAAATTTGCAGGCCAGTTTGTCGGTCACAAACGCGGCGGCTTGGGCTACACCAACGTGGTGTCACTCACCTTCTTCTCGGGCATTTCAGGCTCGGCCTTGGCCGACGCCGCAGGCCCGGGCTCGATGCTGATTCGCATGATGGACAAGGCCGGTTATGGCCGCGCCTATGCGGCGGCACTCACCGCGTCCACCGCCATCGTGGGGCCCATCATTCCACCCTCGATCATCATGATCATCTACGCCTTGGCCGACGACAACGTGTCGGTGGGTGCCCTTTTTGTGGCAGGTTTGATTCCGGGTGTGTTGATCGCCGTGGCCATGTGCGTGGTGAACTGGTACGTCTCCAAACAACGCAACTACAAAGGCGATGACGAATTTCCCACGCGCAGCGAAATGTGGCAAACCACGTGGAAGGCCATGCCCGCCATCTTGTTGCCCGTCATCATCTTGGGTGGCATGCGCGCAGGTTGGTTCACCCCCACCGAGGCCTCGGTCGTGGCGGTGTTCTATGCACTCTTGTGCGGCAAGTACGTGTACCGCACCTTGGAATGGAAGGCCGTGCCCGACATCTTGTCGCGCTCGGCCCTGTTGACCGCCTCGGTGCTGTTGATCATTGGCATGTCGGCCTCGTTTGCTTGGGTGCTCACCATCGAAGGCGTGCCGCAAATCGTGGCCACTTGGATTGCCGACATGCAGTTGAGCCCTTGGACGTTCTTGATCGTCATCAACGTGTTCTTGCTGCTGTTTGGCATCTTCATCGAGCCGCTGCCCGGTGTGATGGTGCTGGTCCCCATCTTGGCACCTGTGGCGGCCAAAGTGGGCATCGACCCGATCCACTTTGCCATGGTGGTGATCTACAACTTGACGCTCGGCATGATCACGCCCCCGGTCGGCGGTTTGCTGTTTGTCACCTCCAACGTGTCGCGTGTGCCTTTGTCTGACTTGACGCGCGAACTCACCCCCTTCCTCTGGGCCCATGGCGCCGTGCTGGTGGTGCTGACTTTTGTGCCAGCGCTCAGCAACTGGCTGCCCCATGTGATGGGCTTCAAGTAAATCGCACGCGCCATGACACACCCCATCCGCTTAGGCTGCATCGCCGACGACTTCACCGGCGCGACCGACTTGGCCAACAACCTGGTGCGCGCTGGCATGCGCGTGGTGCAAACCATCGGCGTGCCCACCGAGCCCTTGGGTGCAGAAGTGGACGCGGTGGTGGTGGCCCTCAAGTCACGCACCATCCCAGCGGCGCAGGCCATCGCGCAATCGCTCGAGGCTTTGCGCTGGCTGCAAGCCCAAGGCGCCGAGCAGATTTACTTCAAATACTGCTCCACCTTCGACAGCACCGCTGCGGGCAACATTGGCCCGGTGACCGAAGCCTTGATGGCCGCGCTCGACACCGACTTCACCATTGCCACTCCGGCCTTTCCCGACAACGGGCGCACCGTGTTCAAAGGCTATTTGTTTGTCGGCGATGTGCTGCTCAACGAGTCGGGCATGCAACACCACCCGCTCACACCCATGCACGACGCCAACCTGGTGCGCGTGCTGCAAGCACAGTCGCAAGGCCAAGTGGGTTTGATCGACCACCGCTGCGTGGCGCAAGGCGCGCCGGCGGTGCTTGCACGCATGGCCGAACTGCAAGCCCAAGGCGTGCGTCTGGCAGTGGTCGACGCCGTCAGCAACGACGACTTGTTGCGTTTGGGCCCAGCGCTGAAACACCTGCCCTTGGTCACCGCCGGTTCAGGGGTGGCCATTGGCCTGCCCGCCAACTTTGGATTGCGCGCCAACCCCACGGCCAGCCAGTTGCCGCCCGCCAGCGGCACACAGGCCATCGTCTCGGGCAGCTGCTCCACGGCGACGCGTGGCCAAGTGGCGCATTTCATCGCCACGGGCCGTCCCGCGTTTGCACTCGACCCCTTGGCGCTGGCTCGCAGCCCCGAGGCCGCAGCCGAGGTGGTGGCGCAAGTCTGCGCCTGGGCCGCACCGCACCTGGCCTCAGGCCCGGTGCTGGTGTATGCCACGGCCGAGCCCGAAGCTGTGAAAGCCGTGCAAGCGCAACTCGGCGTCGACGCCGCAGGGGCTTTGGTGGAACACACCCTGGCCAGCATCACACGCGGCCTGCTGGCCCTGGGCGTTCGGCAATGGGTGGTGGCCGGTGGCGAAACCTCGGGCGCTTGCGTGCAAGCGCTGGGCGTCACCCAAATGCAAATTGGCCCACAAATCGACCCGGGCGTGCCGTGGTGCCTCGCGCACACCTCAGCCGGGCAAGTGCACCTCACGCTCAAGTCGGGCAACTTTGGCAGCGCAGATTTCTTCACCAAAGCGCTGGCGCAACTCCAGCCCTGACCCGTCACTGAACCGCCATGACCGAAACCCACGCCCGAGAAGAAATCTGCCGCATCGGCCACAGCCTGTTTGCACGCGGCTACGTGCATGCCACGGCAGGCAACATCAGCGTGCGCTTGGACGACGGTTTCTTGATCACCCCCACCGACGCTTGTTTGGGCTTTCTCGACCCGGCACGCTTGGCCAAGCTCGATGCACATGGTCAGCAGCTCAGCGGCGACAAGGCCAGCAAAACCATCGCCCTGCACACCTGCATCTATGCCGCCGCGCGGGCGTTTGATGCCCACACCGCCTGCGTCATCCACACCCACAGCACCCACTGCGTGGCGCTGACTTTGCGTGCAAGCGATCAGACCCAGCCGCAAAGCACCTTTGCCCAAGCCCCCGAGTTGCTGCCCGCCCTCACCCCCTACTTTGTGATGAAGGTGGGCCACGTGCCCGTGATCGACTACCACCGCCCAGGCGATGCGCAAGCCGCCGAGGCCGTGGCACGCACCATCACCCGCTACGGTGAACAAGGCACGCCCATTCGCGCCGTCATGCTTGCGCGCTTAGGCCCCAACGTGTGGCACGACACGCCCGCCGCAGCCATGGCCACGCTGGAAGAACTCGAAGAAACCGCCCGCTTGGCCTGCATGCCCACCACCGACACGCACGCACTCAACGCCGCCCAGATTCAAGCGCTGCGCCAAACCTTTGGCGCACGTTGGTAGTGCTGCCCAGGCACGACGCCACGCGCACCCTGAACGCCTTCGTCTATTTTTCTTGACGCTTCACACCGCCCAAAGACCATGCCTCAATTCGCCGCCAACCTCACCATGATGTACACCGAGTTGCCGTTTCTCGACCGCTTTGAAGCAGCGGCAGAAGACGGCTTTACAGCGGTGGAGTATTTGTTTCCGTATGCGTTTGAAGCCAGCGAGTTGTCGGCTCGCCTCAAAGCCCATGGCTTGCAGCAGGTGCTCTTCAATGCGCCGCCCGGCGGCACCGACGCGGCCAGCATCGACGCAGCGTGGGCGAGCAACACCCGTGGCATCGCCAGCATTCCAGGGCGCGAGGCCGAGTTTCAAGCCGGTGTGCACTTGGCCCTGCGCTATGCCGAGGTGCTGCATTGCCCACGCATCCACCTCATGGCGGGTCTGCTGGGTGAGGGCCAAAGCCGCACCAGCAACTTGCCCACCTACACCAGCAACCTGCGCTGGGCAGCGACCGAAGGGGCCAAAGCGGGCTTGGATGTGTTGATCGAGCCCATCAACACGCGCGACATTCCGGGTTTCTTTTTGAACCGCCAAGACCACGCACACGACATCATCCAGACCGTGGGTGCCGCCAACCTCAAAGTGCAGATGGACCTGTACCACTGCCAAATCGTTGAAGGCGATGTGGCCATGAAAATTCGCCAATACCTGCCCACAGGCCGCGTGGGCCACTTTCAGATTGCGGGCGTGCCCGAGCGCCATGAGCCCGACCTCGGCGAGATGAACTACCCCTACCTGTTTGACGTGATCGACGAGGTCTCGCAAGCCTGCGGCTGGCAAGGCTGGATCGGCTGCGAGTACCGCCCGCGTTTGGGCGGCCAAGCCGGTGGCACGTCGGCGGGTTTGGACTGGCTGCGCGCACGCCGCTGATGGCTGGATCAGCCACGCTCCCAGCCACACCTACGTCGCACACACCGCACCCGCTTCACCTTTCACAAGCCACTCACTCGTCACGCACCATGTCACAGCACTTCATCCACAACCAATGGGTCTCAGGCGCCTCGGGTGAATCCATCCCCGTGATCGACCCGTCCACGGGCGAGACCTTTGCCACCATCGCACGCGGCAACGCACAAGACATCGACCAGGCCGTGGTTGCGGCACGCCAGGCTTACCAAGGCGCTTGGGGTGCCTTCACCGCCGCCGAGCGTGGCCGCGTGTTGATGAAGCTCGCCTACACCCTGCAAGACCATGCCGAAGAACTGGCCCAGCTCGAATCGCGCGACTGTGGCAAACCGCTCAAGCAAGCACGCGCCGATGCGGCAGCCATCGTGCGCTACTTCGAGTTCTATGCCGGGGCCGCTGACAAGCTGCTGGGCCACACCATCCCCTACCAAAACGGCTACACGGTGCTCACCTTGCGCGAACCGCATGGCGTCACGGGCCACATCGTGCCGTGGAACTACCCGCTGCAAATTTTTGGCCGCAGCGTGGGCGGTGCGCTGGCTGCAGGCAACGCCTGTGTGGTCAAACCCGCCGAAGACGCTTGTCTGTCGTTGCTGCGTGTGGCCGAACTGGCCGCCGAAGTGGGCCTGCCCCCCGGCGCCCTCAACATCGTCACCGGCTACGGCCATGAAGCGGGCGATGTGCTGGTCAAGCACCCCGGCATCGACCACATCTCGTTCACCGGCTCACCCACCATTGGGCAACTGGTGGTGCGCAACGCGAGTGTGAACTACACGCCTGTGACACTGGAACTCGGTGGCAAGTCGCCACAAATCGTATTTGCCGATGCCGACTTCGACGCCATGGTGCCGGTGGTGGTCAACGCCATCGTGCAAAACGCCGGGCAAACTTGTTCGGCCGGCAGCCGCTTGCTGGTGCAACGCTCGGCCTACGAGGAGGTGCTGAGCCGTTTGAGCCAAGCCTTTGGCCAACTGCGCTGTGGACCCGCGCACATGGACCTCGACTGCGGCCCGCTGATTCGCCACAGCCAACTCGAACGCGTGCAACACTTTTTGCAGCAAGTGCAGCAAGACGGTTTGCCTGTTGCGGGCCAAGGCCAGGTGGTGGCGCAAGCACCCGCAGGCGGTTTTTACCAAGCCCCCACGCTGGTGCGTGACGTGCCGGTGCAACACCGCTTGGCGCAAGAAGAAGTGTTTGGCCCCGTGTTGGCTGCCCTGCCCTTTGACGACGAAGCCGATGCTGTGCGCATCGCCAACGCCACCGACTACGGCCTGGTCGCCAGCATCTGGACCCGCGACGGTGCACGCCAAATGCGTCTGGCCCGCCAAGTGCGCTCAGGCCAAGTGTTCATCAACAACTACGGCGCCGGCGGCGGCATCGAGCTGCCCTTTGGCGGCGTCAAAGCCAGTGGCTGGGGCCGTGAAAAAGGCTTCGAAGCCTTGTACGGCTTCACCGTGCTCAAAACCATTTCCATCCGTCACGATTGATTCAAAGGAACCCACCATGCGCGTGCACAACAAAGTTATTCTCGTCACCGGCTCAGGCAGCGGCATTGGCGAAGGCATTGCCCACCGCTTGGCCCAAGAAGGCGCCGTGGTGGTAGTCAACGACATCCACGCGCAAGCAGGCCAGCAGGTGGTGAACGCCATCGTGGCGGCAGGTGGCCGCGCATCGTTCTGCGCGGCAGACATGACGCAGACCGCACACGTACAAGCCTTGGTGGCGCACGCGGTGCAACAGCACGGGCGCTTGGACGTGGTGGTCAACAACGCCGGTTGGACCCACCGCAACCGCCCTGCACTCGAAGTGAGTGAAGACGAGTTTGACAAGTGCTACGCCGTCAACATGAAGAGCATTTATTTGTCCACCGTGCACGCGGTGCCCGTGTTTCGCCAACAAGGCGGTGGCGTGTTCATCAACATCGCATCTACCGCCGGCGTGCGCCCACGCCCGGGTTTGACTTGGTACAACGGCTCCAAAGGCGCGGTGATCATCACCAGCAAATCGCTGGCGGCAGAGCTCGGCCCCGACAACATCCGCGTCAACTGCATCAACCCGGTGTTCAACCCCGACACAGGTTTGTCCGCCGAATTTGCGGGCGGCCCCATCGACGATGCGCGCCGCGCCAAGTTCATGGCGTCCATTCCACTGGGACGTTTCTCAACAGCGCTGGATGTGGCCAATGCCGCGCTTTACCTCGCCAGCGAGGAAGCTGCCTTCATCAGCGGTGTGTGCATTGAGGTGGATGGTGCGCGCTGCGTCTGAGCTCAGCGCAACAGGGCCAACCACTGGGGCAAGCACACGGTCTGCAAATCAAACTGCGCGACCATGGCTTGGCGCGCTTGCTGGCGCATGGCGGTGAATCGCTCGGGGTGCGTCAGCACCTCACACACGCGCCGAACCAAGCCGTCTGCGTCAAAAAAATCAAACAACAACCCCTGCTGCTGATCTTCGATCACCTCAGCCACCGGTGCCGTGTTCGACGCCACCACGGCGCATCCCACCGACATGGCCTCCAGCAAAGACCAAGACAGCACAAACGGATAGGTCAGGTACACATGCACGGCAGACACCTGCAGCACTTGCACGTAGCTGCGGTAAGGCAGTTTCCCTAAAAAGTGCACGCGGCTCCAATCCACATCGTGTTGCAGCTGTTGGCTGTACATGGCGCGGTAACTTTGCCCTGCTGGCAAACGTCGCCCATAACTCACCTCATCGCCGCCCACCACCAACACCTGCGCGTTGGGCCGCTCAGCCAGCAGTTTCGGCAAGCTGCGCATGAACACATGAAAACCTCGGTAAGGCTCTAAGTTACGCGCCACATAGGTGATGATTTCTTGCCCCGCCTGAAAGACCCGCGAGCCCACTTGGAACGCGGCATCGGGATTGGGGCACAGCGTGGTGGTGTCCACCCCTTCGTGCAACAGCTCAATCTTGCTGGCAAATTCTGGCGGGTACTGATGCCGCTGCCATTGCGTGGGTGACACGCCCACATCACAGGCTTGCAACGCATGCAACTGCGCACTGTTGCGAACGCGCAGCTTGAGTTGGTCATCAAAGCTGGAAGCAAACTCTGGATCAAAGTTGACGTCAGCCCCCACACTTCGGTAATAAAACTCAAAGTACTGGATGTGTTTGGCTTGCGGAAACACATCGCGCAAAAACAAAGCCTCGCCCCAGCCAGGGTGCGCCACCACCACATCTGGCTCAAAGCCCTGTTGCTTCAAACCCAACACGGTGCGAGCCACGTCTTGCCCACGGCGAACTTGCGCTTCAAACCCAGCCACGTAGTGGTGTGTGTGTTGTGACGATTTATTCAGCGCTTGGTAGGCATGCAACTCAATGCGGGGGTGCACCACGGGCCGCCCTTTGATGCTGGCCGCGTCCCCCACACACACCACGCGGTGCTCGGCTTGGCTGGCCAAGGCACGCACCACATGAAGAAACTGCCCAGGAAAATTCTGGTGAACAAACAGGTAATTCATGGGTGGCCTAGGGCCTGATCAAAAGCGCAACAACACAGGCCCTTGGGATGACAACAACGTGAACACAGCTTGGCTGTCTTTGTTGATGTAAGCAATGCCGTTGTAAGTCACAGCGGCTGACACGCCGGGACACGTCTCGACCACCTGGGCATTCACCAACGCTTTGGCTTCGCTGCGCAAAGTCAATTGGCCGGTGTAGCTGCAACCCGTGGTCACGCTTGAACCGGTGAGTGCGCCTGTGGAAGAAAAAGTCCAAGCCATGGTGCGGCCCGAGTTCACGCCACTCCATGTTTTGGCAAAACTGCCATAGGTGGCCGCCGTGGCGTACACATTGGCATTGGCCGCAGAAAATTCGTAGGCCTCACGCTTGGCGCCCGTCAAAGAACCTTTGAGCTTGGCACTGTCCAAACTGGCCGTCATGGCCACTGGGGCTGTGGTGGCACTGCCCACCGTGTAGCCCAACCCTGTGCCGCTCAACATGCCACCATTGACCGCCAGTGTGGCCTTGACCACGCGCGGCACCGTGCCATTGACCACCACCCACGCAGTCCCATCACCCAACACCACCGCACCGGCAGTCAAGTCGCCAAAGGTGCCTTCCCAAAATCCCACCATGTCGCTGATTTTGGCCAGCGTGGTGGAAGCGGCTTTCTTTTGTTCGGTCAGCACCGCATCAATGTTGGCCGTGTCTGCCAAGGCCACAGGCACATCGTCTTTGACGCGGCTGGCCACTTGATCGCTCACGCTTTTGGTGGCTACGGCATACAAGCTGTTGGTGTCTGCTGATGAAGTTATAAAAGTTTCTTTATCGATGGCTTTGATTTTGGTATTGACATTGGCAACAGCTGCTTTTAAGTCTGACCGAGCGGCTTCAAACTTACCTGCATCAAAACCAGAAATACCAGCCATGTTGACTTTGGTCTTCCCTGCGATATCGTCCACCACCGAAGCACTAGAGAAATCAATATTTCCTGAAGAGTCTTTTACTTTTTCGGCTAAGGCCTTGAAAGCAGCGTTAAAAGCACTTCCGGAATCAGCCCCAGTGCTACTTGCTCCAGCAGCAATAGCAGATATTGCTGTGTAGACCTGCATCGATCCAGTTTCAAATCTCCACTGTTTTTCCTTGTCGGCATCAGTAGTGCCTTTAAAAGGGTTGTACGTTTTAAAGTCTGGCGGCGCATCGGCACTGGTGTAACCAAGCGCCGTCGCAACTTGATCTGTTGAATAGCCAGCCGCAAGCATTGAAGAGAGGATGGTGGTGGCCACGGACACCACGGTGGAGCCCGCCGGTGCTTTGAGCACCGTGCCTGCAGCCAGACTGTTGCCACGGTCGTCTTTGGTGGTCGCATCGGTCACCACCAAAATGGGCATTGGGCTGGTCAAGCTCAAGGTGAACGTGCCGTCTGCATTGGTGCGCACTTGGTTGGCCGCGCCATCGTCACACAGACCATTTCCATTCACGTCCGCACAGGCAATCGCGCCATTCAGTGGCCCCTTCAAGGCCACGCCGTTCAAGGTGATCGCGCCGCTGCCGCCGCCGCCGCCGCCGCCGCAAGCCGCCAACAAGGCGGCACTCAAAAGGGTCAGCGCGTGTGCAATGTGTTGTTTCTTCATGAACAGCATTCTTTAAAATGAATTAAAACCAAAAATCGGTATCGGGCAAGGTGGTGGGCATGCCCACCAAGCCAGGCGTCAAATGACCCACCAAGCCGGTGTCCACAATCACGCCGTTGGCGGCATGGTCGCTGTCAAACGCGCCCCCATCGGTCACCACAAAATCAAGCCGCGTGGTGTTGCCCACTTGGGTGGTGCTGCCGCCGTTGATGTCAGCCGCCAGGTTGACCCAAGCGCCCGCGCTGTTTTGCTGCCAATAGCCGTTGACGGCCAAGCTGTTGGCCACCAACAGGCTGAATAGCTCTGCTTTGCCACTCGTCACCACGGCATTGAAGGCCAACACACCGCCCGGTTCGGTCATGCCGGCAGGCGGCGAGAGCGAGCCCAAGCCGGTGCCGTTGGTCAAGCCCGTGATCTTGGTTTGTGCATCCACCGGCGGCACACCTTGGGTGGACTGAGCCACCAGCGTCAGCGTGGCCGTGCTGGCCACGTTGCTCTGGTAGGCATCGGCAATGCCGTCGCCGTTGGCGTCACCCGTCTCTGCGCTGTTGGCCACACCGTCGCCATCGGTGTCGGCGGCACTGGCGGCAGCGGTGATGGCCAAGGGATAGCTGGCCGTGGTTGTGTTGGTCGCGTCTTTGAGCGTCATGGCCAGGGCAGCATTACCCGCCGCAGTGCCCACAAAGTTGGCTTTGGCCAAAGCGGTGTTGATTTGCGCCGCGGTGCCACTGAGCTGAATCCCCGCTGTGGTGGCATCGGCATCGGTCAAGCCCAGCACCGTGCCATTGGTGGCCACCAGACTGAGCGACAGGTTGGTGCTGTCGATGTCAGCCACCGTCACGTCGTCCAACGAGAACACCACCCCTGCGCTGTGCGACTGCGCGTTGGCCGGCACACTGGCAAAGGTGGGCGCGTCATCCACCGCGTTGATTTTGAGGCTCAGGGTGTAGTCAGCCGCAGACAAAGCTGTGCCATCCGACACCTTGAACGTGAGGCTGGCATAGGCATCGCCACTGGCATTGAGCGCTGGCGTGAACACCAGCTTGTTGGCCGTGATGTCGGCCGCGGTGATGACTTGGTTCAACGTCACATCCGTGCCGTTCAATTGCAGCTTGCCCGCGGTGGGCAAGGTGGTGATCTTCACACTCGCCAACGTGTCACCCGTGTCAACGTCGGTGAACCCAAAATTCGACAAAGCAAGCGTCAGGCCTGTGTCTTCAGTGCCGGTCACCGTGGCATCGGCCGAAGTCGGCGCATCGTTGACGTTGGCAACCGCAGTGGTGGCCGCAGAGGTCACACTCTCTGCAGTGCCTTGTCCATCGGTGTAACTCGCCGCCACCGAGATGACTTTGCCCACGTGGGATTGCGCCAAGGTCAACGTGTTGTTGGTGGCACCGCTGAGGTTGACCCCATCGGCCTTCCACTGGTAACTCAGCGTGCCCATGCCATCGGCATCGGCCAAGGTGCTGACGGCCGTCACAGTCTGTCCTTGGGTAGCCGTGCCACTGATCGTCAGGCTGCCCGTGGGTGCATCGTTCACCGCCGTGAGGTTGAAGCTCAGCGTGTAATCTGAGGTCGACAAGACCGTGCCGTCAAACACTTTGTATTTCAAGCTGGCGGCCGCAGTGCCGTTGGCATTGGCCGCTGGGGTGAAGACCAGTTTGTTGGCCGTGATGTCGGCCACAGCAATGACCTGGTTCACCGTCACCGCGTCGTTGCCCAAACGCAGTTGCCCGGCGGTGGGCAAGGTGGTGATGGTCACACTTTGCAATGCATCGGTGCTGTCTGCGTCGGTGAACCCAAAGTTGGCCAAGGCCAGGGTCACGGCCGTGTCTTCGGTACCCGTCACGGTGGCGTTGGCCGAGGTGGGGGGCGTGCTGACGGTCAAGGTCAAGGTTTTGGGCAGCGACGGCTCGTCCTTGCTGTCGACCACGGCAAAGCTGAGGGTGTCGGCATAGGTGCCCGATTGCGCCGTGTTGGGGGTGTAGACCAACTGCGACAACTCAGACAGCAACATCTTGTAGCCGTCCCCCACCGGAAACGACGCACCATTGAGTTTCAAGGTGCCTTGTGTCGGCAGTGTGTAAATCACCACCGCAGACAATGCGTCCCCCGAGTCCACGTCGGTGAAGGGAAAGTCCGCCAAAGCAAACGTATGGGTGGCGGTCTTGGCCATCAACAAAGCCGCATCGGCCGAGCTTGGCGCAGAGTTGGTTTTGACCACCGCGTTGGTGGCGTTGGATGTGACGGTCTCCAACTTGCCCAAACCGTCGTAGTAGCTCACATGGACGCGAAGCAAATTGCCCGCATCGGCCAGCACCGGCTTGTAAGACGCTGTGGCCGAGCCCGTGATGTCGGTCCAATTTGCCCCGCTGTCCACGCTGCGTTGCCAAGCGTAGAGCAAGGTACCCAAGGTGTCGGCATCTGCCAACGTCGAGGTGTCTACCGTGAACGATGTGCCTTGCGTGACCAAGGTGGTGGGCACTGTCGCAGCACCTGAGGGTGCGTGGTTGCTGGGGTCAGAAATAGCGATCGACAGCGGTGTGATGGCGTTGCCGTCGTATGACGTGTCGGGACTGACCACTGTGAAGGCCAACGTGTAGGCCACATTGCTGCCCTCCACCTTGCCGTCGTTGTTGGCTTGCACGGTCACAGTTTGCACCGTGGCGTAATTGGCAGCTGTGAAAGTCAGCGTTCGCGCCGACAACACCAACTGGTTGCCACTGTCGAGCAAGTTGACTTGCACATCGGCCGTTGGAGCGGTCTTGAGCGAAATGCCAATCGACTCTTGGTACGTGGCATCGCTGCTAGCGGCACCTTCGGTCAAACTCAGGTTGCTGTCTGTCGTCACGTTCACGCCCACGGCGTCAGACACCACGCGCAAGGTTTGCTGCACTTGCGAGCTCACACCCGAGTTGTCTGGGGCATTGGTGCTGTCAAACGCCATCACCTTGAGCTTCAAGTCACCCAGCGCCGAACCGGTGTAGACATAGGCGGTTTGCAACTGCGCAGCCGTCATCGAGGTGCCGTTGGTGTAGGTGGTGGCTGTCCCGGTCGCGGGCTCCAGCTTGATGGTGCCCGCCGCACTGCTGTTCGTTGCCGCAGCCAACCACACCTTGTAACTCAAGGTCTGGCTGCTGTCGGCATCCGATGCCGAAAACAGCGTGCTCAAGGCCACTTTATGAACAGTTTGCCCAGCATCTTTGGCGTAGGTGTGAACCGCCTTGTCGCTCAAGGTCAAGTCCAACAAATCCAGCGGATTGGCCGAGGTGTAGCTGCCAACTTGAATGATCGGGTTGTCGTTGAGGTCCAGGCCGGTGCCGGTGGCTTTGAGGGTGTAGCCACCGGTGGCCACGCCCGAGCTCAAGCTGTCAGCGGTGACCTTGACCACAAAGGTGTTGGTCTGCGGGTACTTGGTGGCATCAATGGTGAATGCCAGTTGCCCTTCCACTTGGCTGTCCAAGGCCAAACCTCCAGCAGCTTGGGCAGACTCCAATACGCCGGTGTCTTTGTTCCACACCGAAATATTCACATGGAACTTGGTCTTGGTGGAGTTGGCGTCTGATGCGAAAGTGATGGTGAAAGTGGACGCTTTGGCCGTGGTCAGCAACCACACATCGGCGTCAGTGGCGGAGTCGATGGTGCCCTGATGGGTCACCCCAGCCAACAAGCGAGAGTTGTCGTCGCGCGCATCGGTGTTGGTGTTGTTGTTGGCGGTTTCCGCCGAGGCTTGCACGTTCACTTGCACCGCGTAATCGGCATCGGTCCACGCCAAGGGGCTGACCTTGAGGTAGTAAGTGCCGTTTTGCGGAATCAGCGCTTGCAACGACGTCAAGCTGCCCGTGGCCAACATCTGGGCAGGGTCAAACAACACCGACACATTGGTGGTTGAGGTGAACGCTTTGTCCACCGTCACCGTGCTGGTGTCGCCCGACTTGCCATCCACCGACAGCACGGTGTAAATGGTCGTGTCGGACGCGCTGGAGTTCAGCGTGAACTGGCTGCCAGACGTTAACGCTGCGCTCAGGCCACTGACGATCACTTGGGTGTCGCTGGTGCCTTGCTTGGCCAGCAAGGTGCCACTGGCCGTGCTGCTGAGGGTGCGCAAAAAGTCACCATTGGCATCCAGCAAATCGGCACGCCAACGGGCGGTGTTCGACAGCAGGCTGCTCTTGAACTGCAAGGTCAGCAAGCCCGCAGCGGCGGTGAACTTGAAGTAGTCCACATCGCCAGAGCTGGACAAGGCCCCCGTGACCCAATCGCCTGCACTGATCAAATTGGCTGCGGATGCCACGTCGTTGGGGCTGCCGTTGCCGCCGATCAGCGACTCTGATTCATATGCCATGTTCCGTTCCTCTTTTTTTATTCAAATCGTTGTTCAAGGTTTTAAATGGCATGCACCATTTCGAAGTTGCCGCTGACCAAATCGGTTTGTGTCACGCCCACCAACAAGATCGAGTTGCCGCCGCCTAAGTTGAATGACACGTCAGAACCTTGCTGGTTGGCACGGGCCAAAATTTCGGCCACGGTGTCGACGCCAATGCCATTCAAACCATCGGTGTCGTTGGCACCCAAGTTGATGGTCAGCACCGAACCGCCTGCACCGGCCACAAAGCCGCGCACGTCATCGGTACCACTGCCGTCAGCCAGCACCACGTGGTCGCCTGCCCCCACCTGGAACGACTCGTTGGCACTGGTCGACACCAGCAAATCGGCCAAGTCGGTGCCCATCACTTTCAAGATGGTGGCGTAGGTCTCGTTGGACACTTTGCTTGAGAGCGTGGGTGCCAGTGACATGGTGGCGTCGTCAAACACCAATTTTTCGATGTGACGCAACACATCGGTTTGGCTTGAAGCGGTGTTTTTGACTTCGGTGTAATGGTCTGAGCTGATCCCCAGCACACTGGTCGCACTGTCGGCGCCCAAAACAGCGCCGGTAGCCAGAACGGTGACGGTGTCACCCGTTGCAGTCACATCGAAGGATTGACCCACACGCAACACACTCAATTGACCCGAGGGTGCGGCCACCAAAGCTTTGTCCAAGGTCAAGCTCCAGGCCTTGCCGGTCACGGTGCCTGAATCGTTGGTCAGGTTGGACGAGATGGCTGCAGAGATTGTGTAGAACTCCGTGTTGCTCACCTTCACGACCATGCCTTTTTGCAGGGTGACGTTGGTGTCGGTGTTGAGGGTCAAGGCGTTGCTACCCACTGTCGGCGTCGAACCTGAAGTCGTCGAGACCGATCCAGACAACTTGAACGCCGCCTGGATGGCACTGGCCAAAGCGGTCGCCGTTTCTGCTGTGGTGGTGCCCTTGGTGACTTCAATGGCTTGGTCGCCCAAACTCAGGTACACCTTGGCAGTGGTTGGCAAGGCGCTGAGCGTCAACACGGTTTTCTGCACCGCGTTGACGGTGAAGTCGGCCTTGTTGCCCACCTCCACCACACGGTCTTCGGTGTTGTTGATGTTGGCCCCACCGTCGATGGTGTCGTTGCCTGCACCCGGTGAGAACACATCACCCCAATCTCCGCCGACCAAGCTGTCGTTGCCATCGCCTGAATCCATCACATTGACCAAGCCCTTGTTCACAGCGTCGCTGGCCACCGAGATGGTGTCTGCGCCCGATGTACCCGTCCAAAACACGGTGTCGACTTTGTTGTCGCCATTGGTGTCCACCGATTTGGAAGTCACACTGGTTTGGTTCAAGTGAATCACTTGATCGGCAAAGACCAGGTCTTCAATTTTGGTGAGCAGGTCAGTGCCGTCTTTGTTACTTCTGTTGTCGGTCACCCGAACGTATCCGCTGGCGGAAGCTACATTGCTCCAACCACTGGTGCCATTCGCACTGAACGCCACGGTGTAATCGGAATACTTGCCAGAGAACTTCACGGTGTCGGTACCCGCCCCCCCGTCGATGGTGTCGTTGCCCGCATCGCCTTGGAAGATGTCATTGCTGCCACGGCCCGTCAGCGTGTCGTTGCCGTCACCGCCAAACATTTGATAACGCACACCAGTGGTTGGGTCTGAGCTGGCGAAGGTCAAGGTGTCGCCCAAGTAAGAACCTTGGATCGTCACCAAATCCACCACACCGTCGCCGTTGGTGTCGGCAGTGACCACTTGTTTTTGCAAGCGCACAAAGCCATCGGCAAACTGCAAGGCTTCAATGCCTGTCAAGGTGTCGGTGCCTTCTGCAGTGGACGTGACGGTGTAGGTCCCATCGTCCGTACCTGGCGTCACGGTGTAGCTCGCTTTGTTGCCCACATACTCGGCCACATCGGGCAAGGCTTTGCCAAATGTGTCTTTGCCATCGGCCCCACCATCGAGCACGTCGTCTCCTGCGCCGCCTTTGAGGGTGTCGGCACCTGCCCCACCGGTGAGGGTGTCGTTGCCCTCTGCACCAATCAACTGGTCGTTGGTCACGTCACCCACCAACACGTCATCGCTGGCGGTGCCAATGATTTGCATTTGGTCTGGACGACCATCGCCGTCAATGTCTATTGCTGTGCGGGTGGTTTTGAGGTTGACCCAGCTGTCATTGAAGCTCAGGGCTTCAATGCCACTCAAGGTGTCCACACCCAAGCCACCGTCGGCATCGGCCAATTTGTCTGACACGCGCACCATCAAATTGGGCGAATCCACTTTGCTGCTGGACCATGTTTTGCCGTCGGTGCTGTACTCGATGGTGAAGCGAGACACCGCGCCGTCGTAGCGCGCCACGTCCAGGCCCGGGTTGCCCCAGGCATCACGGCCGTTGGCACCACCCACAATCGAGTCGTCGCCCAAACCGCCATTGAAGTAGTCAGGGCCATCGCCACCGATCAAGGTGTCATTGCCCTCATTGCCATTCAAGTTGTGGCTGACACCCGGATAGAGGTCGGCCGACACGTCAATCAGATCACCCAGCAGCGAACCATTCACACCGACGTTGGTGACCTTGTCGGTCTTGGGGTCGCGGTTGATCCAGGTGTTCACACCCAATTGGATCCAGCGGTCTTTGAAGCCCACCTGCTCAATGTTCACCAAGGTATCCGTGCCCGTGCCATCGGCACGGCTGTCGGTCACAGTGACGGAGCCATCTTTGTTGGCGGTGATGGTGTAGGTGTCAAACGAATCGTCGTACTGCACGGTGTCGCCACGCACATTGCCCCATTGGTCTTTTTCACCGTTCGAACCACCGTCAATGGAATCGTCGCCCGCATCGCCATGGATCCAGTCGTTGCCAGCACCGGCAATGACGGTGTCGTTGCCGCTGCCAGTGCGAATCGAATCATCACCCGCAAAGTTGTAATCGGTGGCAATGCCCGAACCAACACCAATGAAGTCAGCCCCTGAGGTGCCTTCCACGCCCGCACCCACCACGGGCCGCAGGTTGTAGTCGATCTTGTTGTACTCCTCGCTCCATGCGCGGTTCAGCCACACCTGCATGCTCAGCGGAATCCAACGGTCGTTGAACGAAATCGAATCCACATGGGTCAAGGCGTCCACCCCGCTGCCATCCATGTCAGACGGCAAGCGGTCTGCCACCAGCCAACCCGAAATGGTGGTGGCAGCGGCCGACTTGTTGGCCACCAAAGCATCCAAACCTTTGGCCAACCCCACCAGGTCCAGCTTGGACACGATGGCGCTGCTGCTGGTGACCGTGCTCTTGGCATTGCCTGTACCCACCGTATAGGTCAAGCTGGCGTCTTTGCTGCTGGTCACCACCCACACACCGGCTTTTTGGCTCAGGCTCACATCCAACACCACATAGCGGCTGAAGTTGCCTTCAAAGCGCACATTGTCTTGCACCTTGTTGCCCCACTGGTCGGTGGTCGAACTGCCGCCGCCATCCACATAGTCGTCGCCTTTGCCGGTGGTGATGCTCTCGCCTCCGGTACCACCAATGTACACGTCGTCGCCTTCTCGCAACTCCACGTTGATGTTGGTGGCAGCCAGCTGCTGGGCGGTCTTGCCCGACAACTCCACGAGTTTGGCAAAGCTCAATCGGTCGTTGGTGTTGGTGCCACGCAATTGGGCCCAGTCGAGCTTGCCATCGTTGTTCCAGTCGTTGGTTTGCGCTGTGACGGCAAAGTCAATCGCTTGGTCGCGGAACTGCACCGACTCGATGTTGAACAACACATCGGTGCCGTCGCCGCCAAACTCAGAGTCCACCATGTCTTGCACCAACAGGCCAGAGCCGTGTTGGCCGTCGAACAGGTCGACATTCTTGAAGGCCAGAGTCAGCACATTGACAAAGTCATCTGGTACCGAGGCTGCAAACGTCAAGGCGCCATGGGTCACTGTTGCGGCCTGCACACCGTCGATCAAAATGTTGCCGCTGGCTGAGGTGCCTGTGACGCTGACACTGAAGCGGTTGTAGCGCGCCAAGTCACCGCTGAAACGCGCTGTGTCTTGGTCTTGCCAGTTGTTGCCCGACGTGCCGTTGCTGCCGCCGTCGAGTACATCGTTGCCTTCGCCACCCGTCAAGTCGTCGCCATTGCCACCACCCAGCAACACATCGTTGCCGGCATTGCCGCGCATGGAATCGCGGTTGGCCGTCACCACGGTTGTGTTGGCTTTGGTGGTGCTGGTGGTGGACCCCACAATGATGTCGCCAAACACGGTGCCATCGCTGTTGACCGTGGTCACGCCTTGCATGTCGGTCCATGAATTGGTTTGCACGCCCACGCTGACCCAGCGGTCGTTGAAGGACAGGTTTTCAATGCCGTCCAACCAATCAGTGCCGAGTGAGCTGGCATCCACGCTGGGCAGCTTGTCTTTGACTTGCAACCAGGTTTTGCCATTGGCATCGACCACATTGGAAATGTCAAAGCGTGTGAACGAAGCCTCGTAACGCGCTGTGTCGGTGCGAGCCCAACCGTTTTGATCGGCTACGGCGTTGGCGCCCCCGATCAAGGTGTCGTTGCCAGCCCCCCCGTTGAGGTCGTCGCCACCTGCGCCAGCGATCAGGACGTCATTGCCATCGCCACCTTGCAAGTTGTCGTTGCCATCCCCGCCTTCGAGCAAGTCGTTGAGCACCGTGCCGTTGATGCTCAGGTTATTGGTTTTTGCGTACGTGTCGTACCAACTGTAGACCTGAGGCGTCAAGGTGTATTGCTTGTCGTTGAAAGAAATGACCTCGACATTGACCAACAAATCTTTGCCCGTGCCACCCAAGGCATCGGGGTAAGAGTCTTTCACGGTCACGCCGGTCACCACACCCGTCGGATCTGCATCGGCTTGGGCTTGGGTCACTACGGTGTAAGTGCTGGAGTCTCCGGCCCCCGAGATACGCACTTTGACAAAGCTCACCTCGTAACGATCGGCATTGCCTTGGTAACGAACTTCGTCTGATTTTTCCCAACTGTTGCCAGGCAAAGATGCGCTCTCGACACCACCATCGACCGTGTCATCACCGCCACGTGGGTCCATGTAGTCACGGTTGCTCGTCCCACGAATGACCTCACTTTGGGACGTACCCGAAATGGTGTTTTGCACCACGCGATAGGTCGTTCCGTCGGATGCAGTACCAACATTGGTCCAGGTCGACATGGTTTGCACCAAATCCACCCGAGCCCCGTTGAAATTCAAATGTTCAATATGGGTGATGCTGTCCACACCGTAGCCCACACCCGACAACAAACGGTCGGCCGCGTAAGCCGATGCTTTGAGGTGGCCGTTGGCAAAGTCTGAGGAACTCAGGTCTTTGATGGACGCAAAGTCCACCACCAAGAAACTGCCGCCATCTTGAGGAATGATGTCAAAGCGCGCCTTAGGGGCGTTGTAGTTGACAGAGTCGCCGCTGTTCCATGGGTTGGTTGGGTCGGTGATGTCTGCACCACCGTCAATGGTGTCATTGCCTGCGCGGCCATCGATGGAATCGTTGCCATCCGAGCCTGTGATGGTGTCATCACCACTTCCACCCGACAGGTAATTGTTGTTGGGCGTGCCCGTCACGGTTTGGCCAGCCTGCAACGAATTGGGTGTACCTGGGTTGCTCAGGTTCATCCCAAAATCATTGAAATTCAAGTTCTCCACATGGGTCAAGGTGTCGGTGCCTTCACCGCCGTAGGCATCGGCCAGCAAATCTTTGACTTGAACGGTGTCACCATCGACGTAAGCTTGGTCGCCAAATTTATTGCCGTCTGCGTCAAAGGTGGCAACTTTGACACCATCACGGATCAGTGAAATCTCATAACGGCGCACACCATCGCTGTAATTGGCGGAGTCAGCCCCGGCACCGCCATCGAAAACATCGTTGCCCGCTCCTCCGTTGAAGCGGTCTTCACCCGCCCCTCCTTGAGCAAGGTCAGCAAATGAGGTTCCTATGAAATCAATCAAACTTCCATCTTTGTTGTAATCGTTGATTTGGATTTGCAACGGGACATCGCCATCGTTGAATACCAAGCGTTCCACATTGAACACAATGTCAGCGCCCAAACCGCCCAAGCTGTCTGGCACCATGTGGGTGACTTTGAAATACACCAGATTGGGCGTACCCGTGACCGTGCCGGCGGTGTCGACCAAGCGCTCGATGGTGAACTGGCTCTTAGGGGCGTCGAAGTGAGCCACGTCATAGCTGCTCCAAGTGTCCCAAGGGTTGGTCGGTGTGGGGTTGCCACCACCGTCAATCGTGTCGTTGCCAACGCCGCCGGTTAGATCATCGCGTTGATTGCCGCCCTGTAAAAAGTCATTGCCCTCTTTGCCATCTGCCGAGAATGCGGCATTTGCATCGGTTGCTTTGATCACGTCGCCAAAGACAGTCCCCGTTGCATAGTTACCCGACACATTGACTGTCAGTTGCAAGTTGGAGCCATTGAAGTCAATGCGCTCAATGTTGCGCAACACATCTCGCCCGTCGCCGCCTTGGTCGTCGGGGTATTTGTCTTGTACGACCACAAAACCCAGCGGATCATAGGTTTTGGTGCTCACAAAAGCCGGGCCCGAGCTCGGGTTGGCCGTCAGGGCGTAACCCGTGCTGTTGTACTTCGACTGTGTGGTGTCTGCAAGGTCTTGGGCCGTGGCCACACGGAACAGGGTGATGTCGTAGCGGGACATCTTGCCCGTATAGCTGACCGAGTCCAAGTTGCCCCAGCTGTCGTTCGGGTTGGTGCCTTGGGCGCCACCATCGATGACGTCATTGCCCTTGCCGCCTTGGAACCAGTCACCACCCGCACCGCCATACAGGGTGTCGTTGCCGTCCCCGCCATTGAGGTTGTCTCTGTTCGAGTAAAAACCGTTGACAGGGGCTGACAACGTGGCCAAGTCATGGTCTCGCGCGTCGATGACTTCGCTCAGCAAGCCGCCGTTGTAATTGTTATTTCCAATGTAGGTGCCGTTGGCAGATGAATCAGGTACCCATTTGTTGATGTTGGGCGCCAAGTCGACCGTGTTGTCTTGAAAGCGCAGTTGCTCCACGCCCACGATGTAGTTCACACCATCACCACCCGTCACATCCGGCATGCGGTCGATCACGCGAACAATCGTCTGCGGTGGGTTGCTGGGATAGCCCGCATCGATTTTTGCTTTCAGGGCCAGCAACTCGGTTTGGGTCGACCCGGTGTTGTTGGGGTCGCTCAAAGAGGCGTAGCTCAGGGTGTCGATCTTGTAGCGTTTTTGCACGCCAGAGAACTGGACCACGTCCATGTTGTCCCAGCTGTTGGCGCTGGTGCCGTTGGCGCCGCCGTCGAAAAAGTCATTGCCTTGCGCATCAACCATAGTGTCGCCACCCGCACCGGCATACACCACGTCATGGCCTTTACCGGTATTGATGTAGTCACGCTCTGAAAAGATCTTGATGAACCCTTGCTTGAGGACATTCCCTGTTTGTTGCCCCTGGGGATCCACCGCATAAATCTGCATGGCGTTATTGCCGCCTGATGGGATGCTGTTCAAGTAAACACTGGAGGACTTCAACACGCCGTCGGCGTCTGCCGTCAAGGCAATTTCTGTCTGCATGCCGCCTGGCATGTACATGCCAGAGTTCATCGATGCCGTTGAACGGAAGGTGACGTTGTCCCCATCGATGTAGCCCAACACGGCCACAAACTTGGCCCCTGCAGCAGGCTTGGTGCTCAAATTGGGGTTGAAGGCCAGCAAGCTGTTCGACGACGTGGTTTGCATCACAATCGAATTGCTCTTGGCATCGGTCAAGGCCTTGGCGCCTATCGCATCGGCGTTGATCGCATCATCAAAGTCTGTGCCATTGATGTTGTTGCTCCATGAGTTGGGGTTGTACTCCACCACCAAGCTCATCTGTGTGTCGCTGAACTGAATGCGCTCCACATTGCTCAACACATCGGTGCCAAAGCCCCCAAACGCCACGTCCAGCTTGTCTTTGACGATGAACTTGTCGCCTTGCTGCGTGATGATGAAACGCTTTTGTGCGGCGTCGAAATGCGCCACGTCCCAGTCTTGCCACGAGTTGCCAGAGTTGCCATTGGCGCCGCCGTCGAGGGTGTCGTCCCCCTCGCCGCCCCAGATGTCGTCTCGGCCTTTGCCCGTGGAGATGACGTCATCCCCTGCACCAGCCTGCACGTAGTCTTGGACACCCGCAGCGGTTTCAACCGTGGTGGTGTCGATGGTGTCGGCAAAGTCGGTGCCGTTCCAGTTGATGTTGTTGATGGCGGTGGTTTGTTTCCACTGACCATCCACCATGCCCCACTGGTAGTTGACTTGTTTGACGACTTGCAAATTCACTTGCTTGTCGGCAAAACGCAGCACCTCGATGTTCTTCAAGGTGTCGGTGCCGTCGCCAGCATCGCCCTTGCTGTCGGCCACAGTGAAGCTGCCGTCCTTGGCACGGGTGATGGTGTAGCGGTCAGCATTGCCCGAATACTCGGCCACGTCCACGCCGTTTGAACCATTCGGGTCCCAATACTGGGTGTCGACCAAACGGTTGTCACCGCCATCAAGGTAATCATTGCCTTTGTCACCGCGCAAGGTGTCGCCACCAGCGCCGCCCATCAAGGTGTCGTTGCCATCGCCACCTGTCAATCGGTCTGATCCCTTGAACAAATCTGCAGAGGCCGTGTCAAGCGCCCCCATGGCATCAGCGAATGCGGTGCCATCCATGTTGACGCCACTGACCTTGTCGGGATTGTTGGTGTTGGTGGCGGAATCCCAATGGTTCATCCACACATTGGGCGTGAGACGCAATTGCTTGTCGCTGAAATTCAACACGTCCACATTGAAGACCGTGTCCGTGCCATCGGGCGAGCCTGAACGCAAATCTTTGACGATGAAGTAGGCCGTATTTTTGGTGCCTGTGACCGTGCCATCGGTGTCCACCAATCGGTTGATCGAGTAGCGGTTTGAAGGGCCCGAGTAATACGCCCGGTCTTCCACTTGGTAGGTGTTGCCGTCTTTGACAGCCAACAAACCGGCCAAGCCGGTGGAGCCACCGTCGATGGTGTCGTTGCCGCCCTCGCCCCGAATGTCATCGCCTCCAGCACCGGATTTGATCATGTCATTGCCGTCACCTGCGTTGATCCAATCTCGCACAGAGGGCGATGAGTTGGCGTTGAGCGCAGTGGCATCGATCACATCGT
This sequence comes from Limnohabitans sp., assembly GCF_046052825.1. Taxonomy (GTDB): domain Bacteria; phylum Pseudomonadota; class Gammaproteobacteria; order Burkholderiales; family Burkholderiaceae_C; genus Limnohabitans. The sequence goes on along the minus strand of NZ_JAVLFP010000101.1, from coordinate 21,343 downwards.
CAAACTCTGTGCCGGTGATGTTGTTGGAATAATCGGAGCGGTTGGTGGCCCAAAAACTGACCTGCAGTTTTTTCGTGGTGTCGCTGAAAGCAATTTGCTCGATGTTGCGCAAGGTGTCTTGCTCACCCGTGGCGAGGTTGGTGATCAGGATGTCTGAGCCACTGCGGGTGAGTTTCCAATCGGTCGACTTGGTGTCCCAGTAAGCGGCCATGTCATAGCTGCCAGCGCCGCCATCCAAGGTGTCGTTGCCGTTACCGCCTTGTAAGGTGTCGTCGCCTGCGCCCCCCAGCAAGACGTCGCTGCCGTCACCACCATTGAGTTGGTCGTAACCATCGCCACCATCCAAGCTGTCGTTGCCCGCGCCGCCATTCAAGCTGTCGTTGCCCGCACCACCGCTCAAGGTGTCGTTGCCGCTGCCGCCTTGCATGCTGTTGTTTTGTGCATTGCCAATCAAGGTGTGGTTGCCAGCATCCGTGCCCATGATGCTGAAGTTGCTGCTGGTCAGGCTGATGTCGACGGTGGTGTTGCCTGCTTGCGCGATGGCGACGCCAGATTCACTCGACATGAACAAAGTTTGAACATTGCCCGCAGCATCTGTGGCCGATTGGTGGGTGCGGTCATTGGGGAACACCACAATCGATTCGTCTGAGGCCAGTGGGGTGGCAAAGGTGAAGGTGACAACTTTGCCCACTTTGCTGGCGGTGTAGGTGGCGTCTGGCTGTTTGACTTGTCCCTTGAAACGCTGCAACTGAATGCCAGCCGCATCAAATGAGGCCACGTCTTCGTTGAACGACACCGTCAAAGAAGTTGATGTGAGTTTGGCGTCATAGACCCAAGGCCCATAAACGTCTGCCAACTGAACCACGCCCAAACCTGGCGCAGTGCCCAAGGTCACATTGATGAGACCGGCGAGTTTGACGGTTGTGTAATTGCCATTGCCTGCGTTTTGAAACACAACCAATGAATCCGCTTTGCCATTGCTGTCTGTGTCGGCGACCACAGCCACGGTGGTTCCCACATCGGTGAGGTTTTTGGCCAGGTAACCCAGCACATCGGTTTTGCTGGAAGTTGGGTTGATCAATATGTCTTTGCCAAAACGATCTTTGAACGTGATGATGCCGGACTTGATGCTGTGCTGGGCAATTTGTCCCACCGCAACGCCGGTCACCACGGAAGTGGTGTCGGCCGCAATCAAGGCCGTGTTCAAAGCCAGCACGTCGTTGGTGGACGTGGTGTCTGAGGTGTCTGCAGAGGCCGTGTCGAAGCCTTCCACCACATCACCCTGTTGGTACATGCCCACTTTGACGGTGTCACGGGCACGAACGGTTTCGCGCACGTCGTAATAGTCTTGCCCGTCGCCCCCATCCAGCGTGTCCTTGCCCTCACCGCCCACCAAGGTGTCGTTGCCATAACCGCCATCGAGACTGTCATTACCGCCCAGACCTGAGAGCACGTCGTTGCCACCCAGGCCACTGATCGTGTCCTTATCCGAGGTGCCCGAGAGCGTGTCGTTGGCGTCAGAACCCACAATGCCGCTGTCGTTTTCTGGATGCGACACCACGATGACTGGCAGGGTGTCAAAACCAACGTTGCCTTTGGCGTCGGTGATTTGCACTTTGATGAGTTTGTTGCCACCGGCGCTCGCCCAGTTGGTGGTGGCGGCATACGAGGTAGGGTCTTGCACCGCCACATACACAGTGGAGGCGAGTTCTTGAACAATGGCCACTGTGGCATTGCTATTGAACTTGACCAACAAAGAATCGCCGTTCTTGCCTACGTGGGTGCTGTCGATGGTGCCGATCACTTGCCAAACCGTACCGGCAGTTTTGATGCTGTATGCCGAATAAGTGGTGCCACCTTCAGTCGTTGATTGACCATAGTATTGGGCGTCGGACGAGTAGCTGACCTCTCGGGTTGTCGAATCGACCTTGAATACACCGGTGGATGTGCTGATGCCCAAACGCATGGCGCTGTTGGCGCCTTGCACGAAAGACACCTCCATCGAGCCGCCTGCCAAATCGCCTTCTTTGTCGGCCACTACCATTCTGTCGCCGCCCCATTTGTTGGGGTTGTAGACGTTGATTTCTGCTCCCGTATTTCCTGCGAACCTGGTGCCGTTCGGATTGAGCAACTCATCCAGCACATTCAAGGTGCGCTGAATGTCCACCGTGGGCGCGCTGGACTCCTCGACCGATTGCGGCGCGATGGTTTTGGTGAACTCAACGGCCGAGCCGTTGGCTGCTTGGCTGAGCGAAAACTTCACATCCAGCGTGGCAGGAAAACCGCTCCAGTCTTGGGTTGGCGAGCCCGTGGTTTTGTTGATGACCGAAAAACCGATGTTAGAAATCAACATTTCGACAATGTCAGAGGTGGCTTTGTCGTTGAATGTCACGCTCAACTGGGTGCCGTCTTGTGACGCGGTCACGGTGCCAATTTGCACGTAGGTGAGCTTGCTGGTGGGCACGGAGTTGATCGGGTCGTTTCTTTCAAACAGACTCAACCCAGAAGTAGAGGTAGCACTTGTGCCGGTTGTTGTACCCGTCACTGCGGTGGTGCCTGTACCAGTTGAAGTCCCTGTCGTGCCAGTTGCTGCGGTTGAGGTTGCTGATGTGCCGCTCGTACTTGCAACATTGCTGCCTGTGTAGGTGGCGTCCACTGCGTAACTCAAAGTTCCCGCTGCGGTATTCCATGAGAAGACCGTGGAGCGCCCAGTGATTTTGACAACCGCCACAGAGGGGTTGTTGGCTGTTTGGGGCGTGGTGATTTGAACTGACAGCACCCCGCCATTGAAGTTGGCATTGGTCGACACCACATCAATTTGGTTGGTGCCTATTTGGGGATTCACCACGTTGTGGGTTGCTGCGCTGATGGAGAAGAAACGTGCGCCCGAGTTGTTGGCATCTTCGTTGACGGTTTTCACCGTCGCGTCGTAGGACACACTCAAACTGTTGTCGCTCAACTTGACGGTGGTGAGGTTGCTTGCATTCCAACCTTTGGCAACAGACAAGTCAACCGGTACGGCCCCTCCTGAAGCACCCCCTGAGGCACTGCCGGAATTGTTGCTCTGAGAAGAAGAACCAGAAGAAGATGTGTCCGAAGAAACAATGGCAATCGCTTGAGTGGTCGTGTCGATAGGCACATAAATGCCAATCACTTTTTGGTTGCTGTCAAAGTTAGGAATGACAGTAATCTTCTCTAGGGCGGTCGCCCCTTGGTGCGTGAACACCAGGGCATTGGCCGTGTTGTTGGGCAACGCATCGGTCAAGGTTTTGTCGTAAGTCCAAGAGCTCGTGACTGCCGAACCACCCGTGGCCGATGGAGCTGTCACCTGCAAGATATCGGGTTTCGCGGCTTGCGCGGATTGAGCCAACACCATGGAACTCACGCCCAAGGTGGTGGTCACTTTCAGGTTGGCCACGTATGTTGCGTTGGTTGGAACGGCCGCTTGTGAATCTGTGATCAAGTCTGCGTAGTAGTACCCCGTTTTGGCGGCTGGCACCACCGTCGAACTTGTATCCACAAAACTTGAACCACCTGAACCACCTGAAGTACCTAAAGTACCTGAAGTACCTGAGGTGCCTGAAGTACCTGAGGTGCCTGTTGTGCCTGTTGTGCCTGTTGTGCCTGTTGTGCCTGAGGTGCCTGAAGTCGTATCCACCGACAGGTGTTTCAAAGCCCCAGTGTCATCTAATGGCAAGTAAAACCCTACCAAGTTGGTTGGGTCGCTTGGGTCGTAATACGCATCCAGCTGGATGTCACCCGCAGTTTTATAGGTGGTATCCCCATCGTGCCATGTAAATACGAAAGAGGTCACAAGTCCTGCGCTGTCTTTGACCGTGCTCTTCAAACTCCAATTGCTGTACAAGGGCTGAGTTGTATTGCTTGGATTCGCATACTTGACAGCAATCAAGTCAAATTTGCTGTCGGCATTCGTATCGACAAATGCCATCCCCAAAATGCCGAGCTGTGTGTTCGTTGTTGGGATTTTGAAACTGGCTGCATAGGAAACGCCAGTCGTAGCTTCTACGGCTGCTTTCGTGGTGCTGTCGAAAGTTAAATCAGCATAATAAAAACCTGGTTTGGAATCGACGGTTGCATTGAATGCAGTATTGATAGCCATGAAATTTCCCCGTAAAACATACACAATTACCGGAGACTATAGCTAGCAAAAACATAAAAATAATGAAAGAGTGATAAGGAACAAACCCTGTTAATTGAAAGAATTAACTATTGATTTTTATTCATCTCAAATAGTTAATTTTAAAAATAAATACACAAAAGTACTCATGTATCTGAGCAACAAACGCCTCGGGTATGTGATCAGCAGCCCCTTATCATGCTGCCTCCCATGCAAGCACCCAGCTCCCCTTCTTGGCTATCTCAACAGTGGCCGCAAGCCATGCCCATCTTCAGGCGTGTGCTGTATTTCGGTGCGCTCACCAATCTGCTGGCCCTGATGCCATCGGTCTACATGCTGGAGGTGTATGGCCGTGTGGTGAGCAGCCGCAGCCACATGACCTTGGGCATGTTGACCTTGCTGGTGATCGCCGCTTATGTCTGGCTAGAAGTGTTGGAATGGGTGCGCTCTGACATGCTGCACCAAGCGTCTGCCAAGCTCGACAACGTGGTGGCGCCCCAGGTGTTTGACGCCATGTTTCAAAGTCAGCTGCGGCGCACACGCGGTGGTGCGGCCTCTGGCACCCAAGATGTGGCGGTGCTGCGCAGCTTCATGGCCTCACCTGCCATGGTGGCTTTGCTGGACGCGCCTTATGCCCTGATGGTGATGTTGATTTTGTTTGCCATCAACCCTTGGTTGGGTTTGGCCTCGGTGTGTGTGGCCTGCGTGGTGATGGGGGTGGGCTGGTTGACCGATCGCGGCACACGCACGCCCCTGCAAGAGGCGCACCGCACCTCCAGCGTGGCGCAAAACTTTGCGGCTGGCGCCATGCGCCAAACCGATGTGATGGCGGCCATGGGCATGCAACACGATGTCTATGCGCTGTGGAAAGAAAAGCAGGACGCTTTTTTGCTGGCCCAAGCACTGGCGTCTGACCATGCAGGTGTGGGGGCGGCCACCTCCAAGTTCATTCAAACTCTTCAAAGCTCATTGATGTTGGGCTTGGGGTGTTGGCTCACCCTCAAAGGCAGCTTGGACCCAAGTGGCGGCATGATGATCATGGGCTCTATTTTGGGCGGGCGGGCGCTGGCCCCGATCACGCAAGTCATTGGCCAGTGGCGTCAAGTGGCACAAGCCCGCGCGGCGCTGGCCCGGCTGGACAAGTTTTTAGGCCCTGCACTGCCCGAACAACCCGCCATGCCACTGCCCGCGCCCACAGGCGCGCTGGCCGTGCAAGCCTTGTCGGTGCAAGCGCCTGGCACACAACACGCGTTGTTGCGCGGCATTCAATTCACCCTCACCCCTGGCGAGATGTTGGCGGTGTTGGGCCCCTCAGGGGCAGGCAAGACCTGCCTGAGCCGTGCCTTGGTGGGCGTGTGGCCCGCTGCCGCAGGCAAGGTCCGCTTGGACGGGGTGGACGTGTTCAGTTGGAACAAAACCGAGCTGGGACCGTTTGTGGGTTACTTGCCGCAAGACATCGAGTTGTTCGATGGCACCTTGGCCGAGAACATCACGCGCTTTGGCACACCCGACCTGGTGCAGCTCCAAGCAGCGGCACTTGCTGTGGGTCTGGACCGCTACATCGCCAGCTTGCCCCTGGGGTTTGAGACGCCCGTTGGGTTGGATGGCGGGCAACTCTCGGGCGGGGTGCGGCAGCGTGTGGGTTTGGCGCGGGCGTTGTACGGCAACCCGGTCTTGGTGGTGCTGGACGAACCGAATGCCAGTTTGGATGAGGCGGGCGATGAAGCCTTGCTGCAAGCCATCACGCACACCAAACAGCGCGGGGCCTCGGTGGTGTTGGTCACGCACCGCCCGCAAATCTTGACACTGGCCGACAAGTTGCTGATCTTGCGTGAAGGCCAAATGCAAGCCTTTGGCCCGCGCGACCAAGTGATGGAAGCATTGCAACAAGCCATGGCCAAAGCTCGCGCAGCAGGGGGTGGCGCATGATGAACCGCATGCAAGCCCTGCGTGAAAGCTTCAAGGCCTTGCCCACGGCCTTGAAAACTGCCCTGGCGCAGACACAGCGAGAGTTTGTGACGGTGGGCGTGTTCAGCATGGTGATCAATTGTTTGATGCTGATGCCCAGTTTGTACATGTTGCAAATTTACGACCGGGTGATGATCAGCCAAAACGACATCACCTTGCTGGCCAGTACCATCTTGCTGGTGGCGGTGCTGGCCTTGGTGGGTGCGGTAGAAGTGATGCGCGCACGGCTGTTGGTGCGCACGGGCATCAAGCTGGACCAAAGTTTGTCACCGAGTTTATTCAGCGCATGTTTTGCTGCGCAACAGGCCAAAGCCCAGAGCAATCCGACCCAGGTGTTCACCGATGTCACACAGATTCGCCAGTTTTTAACAGGCAATGGGGTGTTTGCATTTTTTGATGCGCCTTGGTTTTTCATTTATTTGGGCGTTTTGTTTTTGCTCCATCCCATGTTGGGATGGTTGGGTTTGGGCTGTGCCGCGGTGCTGCTGGGTCTGGCGTGGCTGGGCCACCGCTTGACCGCCGCCCCAAGCAAAAAGGCCTTAGACGCTGGCATTGAGCTCAACGCAGACCAATTGAGCAAGTTCAGAAACGCCGAGGCCATTGAGGCCATGGGCATGCTCACGCGTTTGCGCGCCAGCTGGTGGCAGCGTTACCAAGACCAAGCCCATGCGCAAGCCCATGTGGACCATGTGAGCCACACTTTGTCGGCGGTGAGCAAGTTCTTTCGGTACACCCAGCAATCGTTGTCCTTGGGCGTGGGGGCTTTGCTGGTGATTCGCGGCGAGTTGAGCCCAGGCGCCATGATCGTGGCCAATATGCTGATGACGCGGGCGCTGCAACCGCTGGATTTGATGGTCAGCTCGTGGCGCATGCTCATGACCACACAGGCTGCCCTGCAGCGGGTGGTGAACTTGTTCAATGCGCACCCAGAGCGCAAGCCCGGGCACTTGTCGCAAACACCTTTTGGTCAGATTGAATTCAAAGCCGTTTCGGTCACGGTGCCAGGGCGGACAGAGCCAATCCTCAACCAGGTGTCACTGGTCATTCCGGCGGGTCGCGTGGTGTGCGTGGTGGGCCCTTCTGCCAGTGGCAAGTCCACTTTGGCCCGCGCCATCTTGGGCCAATGGCCCGAGCACAACGGTCAAATTTTGTTGGACTCTGCGCCCATCGAACACTGGAACAGCCAAAGCTTGGGCCAGCATGTGGGCTACTTGCCCCAAGACGTGCGCTTGATGGACGGCACGCTGGCACAAAACATCGCGCGCTTTGCACAACTGGACTCCGAGAGAGTGGTGGCAGCAGCCAAAACAGCAGGCATCCATGCCATGGTGCTGAGCTTTGCCAAAGGCTATGACACACCCGCCGGTGAAGCGGGCCACCTGTTGTCTGCGGGGCAACGCCAGCGCTTGGCGCTGGCACGTGCCTTGTACGGCAACCCCACCCTGCTGGTGCTGGACGAACCCAATGCCAACCTGGACGACCCGGGCGAGCAAGGTTTGTTGCAAGCGGTGACACAGCTCAAAGCCGAAGGCAAAACCGTGGTGCTGATCACGCACCGACAACCCATCCTCGACATCTCGGATCTTTTGCTGGTGATGCAAGCCGGAGGGGTGGCGCATTTTGGCCCCACCGCCGAGGTGTTGGCGCAGATGCGCCCCACCAGCACACCCACCTCTGCGGCATGAACGGCCAGCTCTTGAATTGAACACCATGCACACGCCACCCCACTCGCCCCCGCCCTCGCCTTCGCAAGAACTCGCCTCGATGAGCCAAACCCGCTCGGTCACCCACTACGGTTTGTGGTCACTGGTGATTGGCTTGGCGGTTGTCTTGGCTTGGGCCATCTGGGCGCCCATTGACGAAGGTGTGCCCGCGCAAGGCCTGGTCACCTTGGACACCAAACGCAAAGCGATTCAGCATTTGCAAGGCGGCATTGTCAAAGAGGTGTTGGTGCGCGAGGGAGACGCTGTCAAAGAAGGCCAAGTGCTGATGACCTTGGAACAGGCCGTGGTGCGTGCCAATTTGGAATCTGTGCGTCAGCACTACCAAGCCCTGCGTGCCGCAGAAAGCCGTTTGCTGGCCGAGCAGCAAGGCCTGTCCAAGATCACCTGGCACCCAGACCTGCACAGCGCACGCGGCGACGCGCTGGTGGCACAACACCAGCTGATTCAAGAGCAACTCTTTGCGTCCAGGCGCTCGTCCTTGCAAGCCAGTTTGGCGGCTTTGGCCGAAAGTTTGGCCGGGCAAGAGGCCTTGCTGTTGGGCAGCCAGCGCATGCTGAGCGAGCGACGCACCCAGCTGCGTCTGGTGCAAGAAGAGTTGTCGGGCATCCAAGACCTGGTCAAAGAAGGTTACATGCCGCGCAACAAGGAGCTGGAACTCAACCGCAACCAAGCCGAAGTGTCGAGCGTGATTGCTGACATCGAGTCCAACAGCCAACGGCTGTCGCGCTCGACCGAAGAAGTGCGCCAACGCATGAAGGTCACGCGACTCGAGTACCAAAAAGAAATTGAAAACCAGTTGGCTGAAATTCGCCGCGAGGTGCAAGCCGATGCCGAAAAACTCACCGCCGTGACCCAAGACATGGAGCGCACCGACATCCGTTCTCCGGCCGCAGGCCAGGTGGTCGGCTTGTCGGTGCAGACCGTGGGAGCCGTGGTGGGACCGGGCCAGCACCTGATGGACATCGTGCCAGAGCGCGCACCGCTGATGGTGGAGGCCCGCATTCCGCCGCACGTCATTGACCGCGTGAAGCCGGGCTTGATGACCGACATTCGGTTTTCGTCGTTTGCCCACTCGCCCCAGTTGGTGGTGGAAGGCGAAATGAAGTCCATCTCCGGCGACTTGCTGACCGACACCGAAAGCCACCAGTCGTATTACTTGGCTCGCATTGACATCACCGACAAGGGGAAACAAGCGCTGGCTTCGCGCGCCATTCAGCCCGGCATGACGGCGGAGGTGGTGATTCGAACCGGCGAGCGCTCGATGCTGACGTATTTGATGTACCCCTTGGTGCGCCGCTTGGCCCAATCGATGAAAGAGGAATAAGCGCATGGCCCACCGCGTTCGCTGCGCCTCTTACCTCGCTCGCTGCACGGCCCTGGCACTGTGCGGCATGGGCTTGCATTGGCACGCCAGCGCGCTGGACTTGACCCAGACATGGAGCCAAGCGCGGCAACAAGACGCCACGTACCGAGCGGCCATGTACAGCGTGCAGGCCACGCGCGAAGCCATGCCGCAGGCGGTGGCGCAGTTGCTGCCCAATATGTCGTTTTCGGGGTCAAACAACAAAATCAACTTGAACAAAACAGAGAACGGCGTGACCCAAGCGCCCTTCGCCTACAACAGCGCCAACAGCACGCTCACGATCCGGCAAACCCTGTTCAGAAAAAATCAGTTCGCCCAGTTTGAACAAGCGCAAGCGCAATGGGTGGGCAGTGTGGCCGATGAGTCACGGGCCGAAATTGAGCTGCTGACGCGCATCACGGGGTATTACTTTGAGGCCTTGTATTCTGAAGACGTGGTCGCTTCCACCGAAAAACTGTTAGAGGCCACCCAAGGCCAACTCAAAGCGGCACAACGCTTCTTTGACAAGGGCCAAGGCACACGCACCGATGTGGATGAGGTGCAAGCCCGCTTGGACCAGGTGATCGCGCAGTCCCTGCAAGTCAAACAGCAGCTGCTCTACAACAAACACCAATTGGAAACCGCGCTCAACACGCCGGTGGACCACCTGGCACGGCTAGACGCCGCGCAGTTCACCGTGCAAGCCCCTGCCTTTGACTTGCAGCACTTCATGAATTTGGCCGAAGTGGACAACCCAGACTTGGCCTTGGCCAAGGCCAAGGTAGAAGTGGCGCGCCTGGAAGTGGTCAAAGCCGAGTCGGGGCATTTGCCCACGGTCGATTGGGTGGCACAAAAGTCACTCAGCAAAAGTGAGAACTTGATCAACCCACTGGCCACGTACCTGACCTACCAAACGGGCATTCAAGTCAACGTGCCGTTGTTTTCTGGGGGCTACACCCAATCAACGGTGCGGCAATCACAGGCTTACTTGGACCGTGAGCGCGAGAACCTTGAGCAAGCCCGTCGCACGCTCGCCTTGCAGGTTCGCAAGGAATACCAAAACATCACCGAGGGTTTGCTCAAGGTGCGTGCGCTGGAGCAAGCCTTGCGTTCGGCCCAGCAGTTGGTGGTGTCGTCACAGAAAAGTATCCAAGCGGGCGTGCGCACGCAAACCGATTTGTTGAATGCACTGCAACGTGAAGCCGAAGCCAAACGCGACTTGTCACAAGCGCGTTACCAGTTTTTGATGGCCCAACAAAAACTGGCGGTGCTGACAGGTGCCACGCCGCTCAACGCCACCGAAGAGATCAACCGCTGGTTGGTGTCCGATGCGAAACCGCCAGTGGCTCAATCAAACTGAAACAACCTCTTGGGGTTGTCCCACATGAGTTGCTGCAACTCGTGCGGCTGGAAACTGCGCGCCGCCCGCTTGAGCAAGGTGCCGTAGTCCAAACGGTATGGCGCTTTCAAATAAGGCCAGTCTGAGGCCCAAATGCAACGCGCCATGCCAAACGCCTGCACCAGTTGCGCCACATGGGCATCCACATCGTCAAACGGAAACAGCTGCTGCGAGAACTTGGCGTAGCCAGAAATCTTCACCACCGCCTGCCCGCTGCGACCCAGCGCCAACAGCGCTTGCACGCCCGGTGCTTGCAGGCCATCGCTCAAGCGCGGACGCCCACAGTGGTCAATCAGCACCGGCACTTGGGTGCGCCCGATCATGGGCATGAGCTCGACCAGCTGGTCGGCCTCGACCTGAAATTGCGCCCACAGCCCCAGGGCCGCCATGCGTTGCAGCAAGGGCTCGATGGCTTGGTAGTAAGCCAAGCCGTGCAAAGACACATTGAACGCCACCCCCACAATGCCCTGGGCTTGGAGCGCTTGCAGCTGCTCGCTGGTTGTGTCGTCGGCCAACACCGCAATGCCTTTGAAGCGCCCTGCCCCTTGGGCGATGGCGTCCAACAAACAGCGGTTGTCAAACCCGTAGCCCGAGTTGGGGCCGACCAGCAGCGCGTGTTGTACGCCATAGGCATCCATCACGTGGGCAAAGTAATCGGCAGTGCCAATCTCTTGCCCCTGCGGGTGGTAGGCCACGTCGCTCGCGTACGCAAAGCGCTGTGGGTCTAGCACGTGGCAGTGGCTGTCTATTTTGGGCAACTCAAACATCGACACGCCAGCGCCTTAGAACGTGGCCGCAATGGCTTGGTGCAAGGCGGGGGTGATCTCAGGCATGACGCCAAACCAGGCATGGAACGCAGGACGCGCTTGGTTGAGCAACATGCCCAGGCCATTGACCGTGGTGTGGCCCCGCGCACGTGCGGCGGCCAGCAACGGTGTTTCCAGCGGAATGTAAATGGCGTCCGACACCAAGGCGGTGGCAGGCAGCGCATCGAGTTGCACATCCAGCCCAGGCTGACCGTGCATGCCTTGGTTGGTGGTGTTGACCAGCAAGGCCACGCCCGCCATGGCGTCGTTGCGTTCGCGCCAGTCGTACACCTTGACACGATCGCCCAGCAAGGCAGCTAAGTCGTCGGCCTTGCTGCGCGTGCGGTTGACCAAGCGCACTTCAGGCGCGCCTTCGTCCAACAGGCTGAGCACCACGGCTCGCGCCGCACCGCCCGCGCCCAACACCAGCACCGGGCCCGCATCGCCATGCCAATCGGGCTTGGCATCGCGCAGGCTTTGGATGTAGCCAAAGCCGTCGTTGTTGAAGCCGTGCAAGCTGCCGTCGGCTTGCACGACGATGGTGTTGATGGCACCCATGCGTTGGGCGACCGGGTGCACCACGTCCATCATGGCCATGGCGTTGACCTTGTGCGGGATGGTGATGTTGCACCCGGCAAAGCCCAAGGCAGGCAAGCCACGGATGGCGTCGGTCAATTTGTCGGGTTGCACCGCCAGCAAGGCGTAGGTGCCCCGCAAGCCGTATTGGGCAATCCAATGGTTGTGGATCACGGGTGAGCGCGAATGGGCCACGGGCCAGCCCATGACGCCCGCCAAAACGAATTTCTGATCAGACACAGATCACCTTATTTTTTGTTAACCGGAGGAAGGATATCGCTCACCACTTGCTTGCCGCCGACCACACGGGTCATGTAGCTTTCGCGGTCGAGGTCGCCGTTGGCGTCAAAGCTGACATCCAACAAGATACCGGGATGGTCTTTGGCCGACAAGCTGATGCCGCGCATCGCCACGGCAAAAGCCTTGGGATCGAACTTGCCAATTTTCTCTGTGACGGCTTTGACGATGTAGATGCCGCTGTAGCCCTTCAGGCCGTTGTGGTCTGTGCGGCTTTTGAATTCGCGCTGGTAGGCTTCGTCAAATTTACGCACCGTGGCTTGGGGCGCATCGGCGGTCAAGCCCACGTGGGCCACGGCACCATTGGCACTGTCACCTGCGAGCTCAATCACTTTTTGGCTGGTCAACACGGTCTCACCAATCACTGGCTTGTTGTAGCCCTGCTTGCGCAACTCGCGCAGCAAACGTGCGGCTTCTTCTTCGTTGGTGTAGACAAACACCGCGTCGCTGTTGCTCTGGCGCGCTTTGAGCACGGGGCTGCTGAAGTCCAACTGCCCGGGTTCGGTGGAAATGTCAGATGCCACCTTGATGCCACGTGACTCCAAAGCCTTCATGATCAGGTCTCGCCCGCCCTTGCCAAAGTCGTTGTTGGTGTAGATCACGTCCACGCTTTTGGCTTTGACGTTGTCTCGGATGTAGTTGGCAATCTTGGGCATGGCCGAGGCTTGCGTGAACGAGGTGCGAAAGATGTAGGGGTTGCCTTGCTGGGTGATGGCCGCCGCCTCACCGCCGGTGAAGTTGGGGATTTCGGCGCGACGCGTCTCGGCCATGCTGACCAAGATCGAGCCCGAGAACACCGGCCCCATCACCACATACGCGCCATCGTCGGCTGCCTTTTGGGCCAAGCCTTTGGAGACGCCAGGGTTGGACTGGGTGTCAAACGCTTGGTAATCGATCTTGCGACCCAAGATGCCACCTGCGGCGTTGATCTCTTTGACGGCCAGCTTGATGCCATTGTCAAAGTTGGTGCCCGAGGTGGTGCCCGTGCCCGTCAACTCCACCAAGCCAACGATCTTGACGGTTTGTTGGGCCATGGCCATGCTGGCCGTCAAGCAAGCCAGCAACGTGGCAGTTTTGAAAATTCGAACCATGGGTTTGTCTCCTGTTGATTGGTATGAGAAAGAGGGAATTTAACAGACCGTCTGAGCTGTGCGTGCGGCACACCGACGCACCAAGAGCCTAAGCACCTCGCCAGCGTGGACTGGCCCAACTGGCCTTGGGCTTCATAGCAAATTCCAAGGCAAAGCCAGCACATCGTCGCTGATCCAGCGAGGTTGATCGACGGCGCACAGCATGAGGCCGTGGCCAATGCGTTGGTCAGGATGGGCTTTTCGAAAGGCTTGCAGGCCCAGGGTTTGTTTGCGGGTGGGTTGGCTGGTGAGTTTGATCTCCATGGGGTGCAGCCAGCCATCCCGTTCGATGATGCAATCGACCTCCGCACCCGTACTGGCCCGCCAGTGGTAAAGGTTGGTGCTGCCCCCGCTCAAAGCCAAGGTTTTGCGGATTTCGCTGACCATGGCGGTTTCAAACAAAGCCCCAAACAAAGGGTGTGCGCCCAAGGCTTGGGGGCTGCTCATGGCGGCGTGGTGGCAGGCCATGCCCGTGTCCACCAAATAGCCCTTGGGGCTTTTGCTCACCCGCTTGATGCGGTTGGCAAAGAAGGGAGGCAATTCAAACCACTGGTAGGTGGCTTGCATCATGCGCAGCCAGCGCTGGGCGGTTTTGGGGTTGATGCCGATCTCGCGCCCCAGTTGGCTGTGGTTGATCTCTTGCGCAGTGAGGGCACTCATCAAACGAACAAATCGGCCAAAGTCATGCCAATCGCCCACCTCGCCCGCCAGCCGCGCATCGCGTTCCACATAGGTGCGGTGGTAGCCTTGCCAAAAATCGGGCACCAGCGCCAGCTCTAGCGTTTGAGCCTTGGGCATGAAGCCGCGCCACAACCACTCTGGCAAGCTGCCTGCAAAGCGCGCTGCACTGCGGCTCCAAGCCACGAAGTCTTGTTGCTCGCCTGACTCTTGCGCGGCAATCCAGCGCGAAAGCCAGAGGCTGGCTGCGGGTTGTGCTTGTTCGCTGCTCAATTCCGACAGGCTCAGGCCCGCCAAGTCCAAAAACGCCACCCGCCCCGCCAGACTCTCGGCCAACGTGCTCATCACTTGCCATTGCTGCGAACCAGTCAACAAAAACTGGCCCGGCTTGGCGTGATTCGCATCGACCGTCCGCTTGATGCTCGCCACCAATTCGGGGGCAAATTGAATTTCATCCAAGATGAGAGGAGCAGGATGGTTTTTGAGGAACAACTCGGGTTCTCGACGTGCCTGCTCTACGTCCAGGCTGGCATCAAAGACCACGTAGTCCAGCGCCGGAAACACCTGCTTGAGCAACGTGGTTTTACCCACTTGCCGGGCCCCTGTGACCACCACCACGGGGAAGGCGGCAAACAAGCTTTGCAGGTGATGAGCGGCATGGCGTGGATACATAACCGTGCATTTTAGCTTCATCAATGCTAAATTTCACGTTTAATTCAGATTTCGGTCAAGGCAGCGGTCCAACGATGCGCTGTCCCCAAGTGAACACACGGCCAGCGCAGGGGTAAAGACTGGAGGATGGCACGCTATTCGCTAGTCCAATCGCAGGCTTGTGCGCCTCATCCAGCGCATCGACCATCCCTCATTCAAACAAGGAACGAACCATGAAAATTTCAAAACGTTTGCTGTTGTCTCTCACCGCTTCACTGTGCTTGGGCAGCATGTGGGGCAGCGCCCATGCGCAGTCGGCGCTGGACGGCATTCAAAAATCCAAACTCATCAAGATCGCCATCCCCACCGACTTTCCGCCGTATGGCTTTGTGGGCATCGACCTCAAGCCCCAAGGCTTGGACATCGACATGGCCAACCACATCGCCGCCAAGATGGGGGTGGGCATTGAGCTGCTGCCGGTGAGCAGCGCCAACCGCATTGCGTATTTGCAAACCAAGAAGGCCGATTTGGTGATCTCCACCTTGGGCAAAAACCCAGAGCGCGAAAAAGTGATCGACTTCACCGCGGCTTACTCGCCCTTCTTTCAAGCTGTCTTTGCGCCCAAGTCGCTCTCCATCAAAAGCATGAACGACTTGGCGGGCAAAAGCATTGCGGTCACACGGGGTGCCATGGAAGACCAAGAGCTGACCAAGGTGGCCCCGGCCAGCGCCGACATCAAACGCTTTGAAGACAACAACGCCACTGTGTCGGCCTTTGTCTCGGGCCAAACCCAGCTCCTGGCCACAGGTGCCTCGGTGGCGGGCAACATGATGCAACGCAACCCACAACTCGGTGCCGAATACAAGTTGCTGCTCAAAGACAGCCCCAACTTCATTGGCGTGGCCAAGGGCGAAGACGCGCTGCGCCTGAAGGTCAACGCCATCATTGCCGAGGCCAAGAAGTCCGGCGACATTGAAAAGATGGCCCAGAAGTGGCTCGGTCGTGGTGCAGGCCAGTTGCCCGACTGAAGGCTGACCCACCATGCAAATTGAACTGGACTTTGCAGCCGTCTTGTCCCAGTGGCCGCTGCTGGCCAAAGGCGTGGCCTGGACGCTGGGGCTCACCGCCATCTCGGCCCTGCTGGGCGGCTTGGCCGGTGTGGGCTGCGCCTGGGTGCGCACCCAAGGTGCGGCCTGGAGCCGCGCACTGGTGGGTGTGTATGTGGAGTTGTTTCGCAACACGCCGTTCATTGTTCAGCTCTTTTTCATCTTCTTTGGCTTGCCCGCCATGGGGGTGCGGCTCACGCCAGAATGGGCCTCGGTGATTGCCATGGTGCTCAACCTCGGGGCCTATGCCAGCGAGATCGTGCGCGCAGGCATTCAGGCCACACCGCCCGGCCACATCGAAGCAGCTTACAGCTTGGCACTCACGCGCATGCAAACCTTTGTCTGGGTGGTGCTGCCGCCCGCCTTGCAACGCGTGTGGCCCGCGCTGGTGAGCCAAATCATCATCGTCATGTTGGGCTCGGCGGTGTGCGGGCAAATCTCCACCGAAGAACTCAGCTTCGCGGCCAACCTGATTCAAAGCCGCAACTTCCGCGCCTTTGAGGCCTTCATCGTGGCCACCGTGATCTACCTGCTCTTGTCCAGCGCCGTGCGCTGGGCGCTCAACCAGTTGGGCCAGCGCTTCATCTTTGGAGGCCGCCATGGTTGAGTTCTCCCTGTGGGACATCGTGCGCAACTTGCTGCTGGCCGCGCGTTGGACGGTGGTGCTGTCGCTGATCGCTTTCGTGGGCGGCGGGCTGGTGGGCCTGTTGCTGTTGGTGCTGCGCACCACCCACAGCAAAGCCTTGCGTGTTGGCGTGTCGGCCTATGTGCAAGTGTTCCAAGGCACCCCCCTGCTGATGCAGTTGTTCTTGGCCTACTTTGGCATGGCGCTGCTGGGCTTTGAAACCTCGGCCTGGACCGCCGCTGCGGTGGCGCTCACGCTCTACAGCAGCGCCTTTTTGGCCGAGATCTGGCATGGCTGCGTGCGCGCCATACCCAAGGGCCAATGGGAAGCCGCGCAAAGCCTGGCGCTGAGTTTTGGTGAGCAACTGCGCTGGGTCATCTTGCCGCAAGCCGCCCGTGTGGCGGTGGCACCCACGGTGGGCTTTCTGGTCCAAGTGGTCAAGGGCACGGCGCTGGCGTCGGTGATTGGCTTCATCGAACTCACCAAGGCCGGCACCATGATCACCAATGCCACCTTCAAACCTTTCATCGTCTACAGCTGTGTGGCCTTGTTGTACTTCGCCCTGTGCTACCCCATCAGCCTGTACGCCCGTGTTTTAGAAAGCAAGCTCCATGTCACACGCTGATCCCCATGCGCCTTTGGCCGTCCACATCCAGGGCTTGCGCAAGTCCTATGGCACCCACGAGGTGCTCAAGGGCATTGACCTGCAAGTCCAAGCGGGTGAAGTGATGGCCATCATTGGCAAAAGCGGCTCGGGCAAAAGCACCCTGCTGCGCTGCATCAACGGCTTGGAGGTGTTTCAACACGGCACGCTCACCGTGCAAGGCCAGGCCTTGGTGTACGACGACGCAGCGGCCATGCGCGCCTTGCGCCAGCAGGTGGGCATGATTTTTCAGTCCTTCAACCTGTTCCCCCACCTGAGCGTGGGCGACAACATCACGCTGGCACCTGGCTTGGTCAAGAAGACGCCCAAGCCCGAGTTGCAAGCCACCGCCCTTCGCTTGTTGGCACGTGTGGGCTTGTCAGACAAGTTGAACGCCTTCCCCGAGCAACTCTCCGGTGGGCAACAACAACGGGTGGCCATTGCACGCGCCCTGGCCATGGCGCCTGGCATTTTGTTGTGTGACGAAATCACCTCCGCCCTCGACCCCGAACTGGTGGGCGAGGTGTTGGCGGTGGTGGAGTCGTTGGCGCAAGAAGGCATGACCTTGCTGATGGTGACGCACGAGATGAACTTTGCACGCAAGGTCAGCGACCGCGTGGTCTTCATGCACCAAGGTCTGGTGCACGAAGTGGGCGCACCCGACACCTTGTTTGCCAACCCGCAAACGCCAGAGCTGCAACAGTTTTTGTCTTCGCTGCAATAAAAATTTCCAGCTCAGGGCCAGGCAGCGCGCAGCCACGCCATCTTGGTGCAAGCACAACCCAACTTGGTTCACGGCAGCGCCAAAGCCGTGCCGATGGGCTCAAGCACCCCCTCCAAAACATGGCACAGCCTTTGCAACCTTGCCAGTGGGGGTAGAAGCGTTCAGCCCATCGGCTTGCCCGATGTGCAGGAAATTGCCACCGACAACGAATGCCTTGGCAGGCAGCTTGTTTCGGTGTGCGCGGGCGCAACGCAAGGGCTTTGCCATGGTGTGAATCACGCCATTTTTGAAGAGGTCCACATGCCCATGCACACAGCCCCACGTCGCAGCTTCATTGCCAAGTGTTTGTTGCTCAGCGCTTTTGCGCTTCAAGGTCTGGCTCACGCCGACGACAAAATCACCTTCCTCACCAGCTGGTATGCACAGGCCGAGCACGGCGGCTTCTACCAGGCGCTGGCCACCGGCTTGTACAAAAAAGCCGGGCTCGATGTCACCGTCAAGATGGGCGGCCCACAAATCAACGGCATGCAACTGCTCACCGCAGGTCAGGCCGACTTGATCATGGGCTACGACTTTCAGGTCATGAGCGGTGTGGAAAAAGGCTTGCCGGTGGTGACCGTGGCCACCTCGTTCCAGAGCGATTTGCAGGGCATGCTGACCCACGACGATGTGAAGTCGCTGGCCGACCTCAAAGGCAAAACCATTTTGGTGGCCTCGTCGGGGCGTGCCAGTTGGTGGCCTTGGCTGAAAGCCAAATATGGCTACACCGATGAGCAGAGCAAGCCCTACACCTTCAACCTGCAACCCTTCTTTGCCGACGCCAACACGGCACAACAAGCCTACCCTTCGTCTGAGCCCTTCCAAGCCATGAAGGGCAATGTGCCCGCCAAGTTCTTCTTGTTTGCCGATGAAGGCTACCCCCCTTACGGCACCACCTTGGTGTCCACCACGGGCTTTGTCAAATCCAACCCCGACGCGGTCAAGCGCTTTGTGCGCGCCACCATGGAGGGCTGGGTGAGTTACTTCAAGAACCCCGCGCCTGGCAATGAGTTGATCAAAAAAGACAACCCCAACATGAGCGACGAACAAATTGCGTTTGCCATCAAGCAAATGAAAGACCTCAAGGTCTTGGGTGGTGGTGACGCAGCCAAGCTGGGCGTGGGCACCATGACCGAAGCACGCTGGAAAAAAACCTACGACTACCTGGTGAGCGAAAAATTGATCAAGCCTGAAACCCCGTGGCGCAATGCGTTCACGCTCGACTTTGTCAAAGACCTGCGCGTGATGCCCTGACCCTGAGACACACCATGACAGACCCCACACCCCTGCCCGAGATGGCGTCCCACGACAACCCGTGCGTGGACGTGTTGTCCGCGCACAAAACCTACGCCAACGGCACCCAAGCCCTGGCCCCGGTGAGCTTGAGCGTGCGTGCAGGGGAATTTGTCTCATTGATTGGCCCATCGGGCTGCGGCAAAAGCACGCTGCTCAACATGATGGCGGGCTTGCTCACGCCCACCGACGGACGCATCCGTTGGTGGCACTCAGGCTTTGACGCGGTGGGCCAGCCCGGCCGTCAGCTGGCCTTTGTGTTCCAAGAGGCCACGCTGATGCCCTGGTGCCGTGTGGCAGCCAATGTGCGTTTGCCATTGGACCTTGCCGGTGTGCCCGTGAGCGAGAGCACACCCCGTGTGCAAGCCGCGCTAGAGCGCGTGGGCCTGGGCCCTTACGCACAACGCTACCCCCGCGAACTCTCGGGCGGTATGCAGATGCGCGTGTCGATTGCGCGGGCGCTGGTGACACAGCCCAACCTGTTGCTGATGGACGAGCCGTTTGGCGCGCTCGACGAAATCACCCGCAACCGGCTGGACGAAGACATGCGTCAGCTCTGCATCGAACAGAACCTCACGGTGGTGTTTGTCACCCACTCGGTGTACGAAGCCGCGTTCTTGTCCGACCGCGTGGTGGTGATGGCCGCGCGCCCTGGGCGCGTGCATGCCTGCTACGACATTGCGCACAACGGACCGCGCGATGCGGCCTACCGCACCAGCGACACCTTTGGGCGCCACTGCACCGACTTGTCGGCCCTGCTCTACCAAGCCAGCCTGGCCAGTGGCACCGGCGAAGAAGGCACCACACCGGTGGCCACCGGGAGTGCCGCATGAACCCCTTGATTCGCTCCGACAAGTTCTTGACCTGGTTTGCTCCCGGCTTGGTGGGCGTGTTGTTGCTGCTGGCCTGGGAAGTCGCCTGCTGGCACTTGGCCGTGCCCGACTACATCGTGCCGCGCCCAAGTGTGATTGCCACCACCCTGCGGCTGGACTTTGTGATCTTGATGAAGTCGCTGTGGGTGACGATGCAAATCACCTTCATGGCGTTTGTGCTGGCCACACTCATGGGCACCTTGATCGCGTTTGTGTTTGTGCAAAGCCGTTGGATTGAAATCAGCTTCTTTCCTTACGCGGTGCTGCTGCAAGTCACGCCCATTGCGGCCATTGCCCCGCTGATCATCATCTGGGTCAAAGACACCATGTTGGCGCTGACCGTGTGCGCCACCATCATTGCCTTGTTCCCGGTCATCGCCAACACCACCCTGGGGCTGCGCAGCGTCAACCCGGGCTTGGCCTCGCTGTTTCGCATGCAGCGCGCGTCTAAGCTGCAAACCCTGCTGCGCTTGCAAATTCCTACCGCCCTGCCTTATTGGTTTGCGGGCTTGCGCATCTCCAGCGGCTTGTCGCTGATTGGTGCGGTGGTGGCCGAGTTTGTGGCGGGCACCGGGGGTCAAGGCGCAGGCTTGGCCTATCAAATTTTGCAGGCGGGTTTTCAAATCAACATCCCACGTTTGTTTGCCGCTTTGTTTTTAATTTCTGTTGCAGGCATTGCCCTGTTTGTGCTGATGCTGTTGGCGTCCAAGCGTGCCATTGGCCACTGGCACGACAGCGAAGCCACCACCGAAACGTGATCACCGAGACCCGACCCCATGACCAGCACCCTGATTCAAAACGCCAGCGCCATGCTGACCGGCGGCCCCGAGCCCCACGCACGCACCCGTGCCACCGATCTGCGCATCGAAGGCGACCGCATCACCGAGATGGGCAGCCTCACCCCGCGTGCGGGAGAGACCGTGGTGGACGCACGTGGTTGCGTGGTCTACCCCGGCTTTGTCAACACGCACCACCACCTGTTTCAGTCGGTGTTGAAAGGCGTGCCTGCCGGGCTCAACGTGCCGCTGTTTGAGTGGCTGCAATCGGTGCCCTACCGCTATGGCCCTTACTTGGGCGAAGAAGCGGTTGAGATCGCCGCCACCATCGGCATCGCCGAGTTGTTGCTGTCGGGTTGCACCACCGTGGCCGATCACCATTACCTGTACGGCACGAACATGGGCTACGACCCCAGCGCCACACTCTTCAACGTGGCCGAGCGTCTGGGCGTGCGCTTTGTGTTGCTGCGTGGGGGGGCCACCATGGGCCGCTCGTTTGCCACCGACGAGCGCCCGCCCTGTCTCTTATACACATCTGACGCTGCCGACGATAAGG
>NZ_JAVLFP010000100.1:0-4522 GCF_046052825.1 Limnohabitans sp. | reverse complement strand
GATGCCTGGTGACAACGTGTCGATCACGGTGAAGTTGATCCACCCGATTGCGATGGAAGAAGGCTTGCGCTTTGCCATCCGCGAAGGTGGTAAGACTGTGGGTGCCGGCGTGGTTGCTAAGATCATTGCTTGATTGAGGAATCACCATGTCCTCAAAGCAAAAAATCCGCATCCGCCTCAAGGCATTTGATTACAAACTGATCGACCAATCTGCTGCAGAAATTGTTGACACTGCCAAGCGCACTGGCGCGATTGTCAAAGGCCCAGTGCCTTTGCCAACCCGCATGAAGCGCTTTGACATTTTGCGTTCGCCGCACGTCAACAAGACCAGCCGCGACCAGCTCGAAATTCGCACACACCAACGCCTGATGGACATCGTGGATCCAACGGATAAAACCGTAGACGCCTTGATGAAGCTCGACTTGCCGGCAGGTGTGGACGTAGAAATCAAGTTGCAGTAATGCAGCTTTGGAGCGGGCTCATGGCCTGCTCCAGCAGTCGCACTCAAGGGTAGTTGCTCTTGGTGCGACTTTCGCGATATACTCGCGGGCTTCGCACATGATGTGCGGAGATTTATCAACCGTCTTTCACATTCAAACGTAGCTGCCAATTGCAGTGGCTACGGTGAGAGTTTTGGAGAAAACAATGAGTCAAAGCATCCGTTTAGGGTTGCTGGGCCGCAAGGTGGGCATGATGCGTCTGTTCACTGATGATGGGGACGCAGTTCCTGTCACGGTGTTGGATGTGTCCAACAACCGCGTGACCCAGGTGAAAACCCAAGAAAACGACGGCTATGTGGCCTTGCAGGTCACATTCGGTTCGCGCAAAGCATCGCGCGTGACCAAGCCTATGGCTGGACACCTTGCGAAAGCAGGCGTGGAAGCCGGAGAAATCATCCAGGAATTCCAAGTGTCCGCAGACACCGCTGCAAAGTACGCCATGGGCGCTACTGTGCCGGTGACTGATGTGTTTGCTGTGGGCCAAAAGGTGGACGTGCAAGGCACGACCATCGGTAAAGGCTTCGCAGGCACCATCAAGCGCCACCATTTCAAGTCGCAACGCGCCTCGCACGGTAACAGCCGTTCGCACAACGTTCCCGGCTCGATTGGTATGGCGCAAGACCCAGGTCGCGTGTTCCCAGGCAAGCGCATGTCGGGCCACTTGGGCGCTGACATCGTGACCACTCAAAACCTCGACGTGATTCGCATTGATGAAGCCCGCCAACTGTTGTTGATCCGCGGTGCTGTCCCCGGTTCAGCCGGTGGCTTCGTGACTGTGCGTCCCGCCATCAAAGCGAAAGGAGCGAACTGATGCAGCTCGAACTCCTGAATGAACAAGGTTTGGCCGCGTCCAAAGTGGACGCCCCAGAAACCGTGTTCGGTCGTGAATACAACGAAGATCTGGTTCACCAGATTGTGGTTGCTTACCAAGCCAATGCGCGTCAAGGCACCCGTGCCCAAAAAGACCGCGAGCAGGTCAAGCACTCTACCAAGAAGCCGTTCAAACAAAAAGGTACGGGCCGCGCTCGTGCTGGTATGACGTCTTCGCCACTGTGGCGCGGCGGCGGTCGGATTTTCCCGAACAGCCCCGAAGAGAACTTCACCCAAAAGATCAACAAGAAGATGTACCGCGCTGGTATGGCCTCGATCTTTTCCCAGTTGGCCCGCGAAGGTCGTCTGGCTGTGGTGGATTCGCTCACAGTTGACGCCCCCAAAACCAAATTGCTGGCTGCCAAATTCAAGGCGATGAACCTTGAGTCGGTTCTGGTGATTGCGGATGAAGTTGATGACAACTTGTACTTGGCCTCGCGCAACCTGCCTAACGTGCTGGTGGTCGAGCCTCGGTACGCAGACCCGCTGTCTCTGGTGCACTACAAAAAGGTGCTCGTGACCAAGGCTGCCATCGACAAACTCAAGGAGATGTTCGCATGAGCCACGGACACAAAAAAACCAAGTTTGACGAAGGTCGCTTGATGCAAGTGCTGGTCGCGCCTGTGGTGTCTGAAAAGGCCACCATGGTTGCTGAAAAAAGCAATGCCGTGACGTTCAAAGTGCTGCAAGACGCCAGCAAGCCCGAGATCAAAGCAGCTGTTGAGCTGATGTTCAAGGTCGAAGTGCAAGGCGTTTCTGTGGTGAACACCAAAGGCAAAACCAAGCGTTTTGGCAAATCCATCGGTCGTCGTGACAACGTGCGCAAGGCCTATGTCACGCTCAAAGCCGGTCAAGAACTCAACATCTCTGGGGAGGCCGCTTAATCATGGCAGTCATCAAGATGAAACCTACCTCACCAGGCCAACGTGGCGTGGTGAAGGTGACACGTGATCACCTGCACAAAGGTGAGCCCTACGCTCCGTTGCTGGAACCCCAGCACCAAAAGTCGGGCCGTAACAACAACGGTCACATCACCACCCGTCACAAAGGCGGTGGTCACAAGCACCACTACCGCGTGGTGGACTTTTGTCGTACCAAAGATGGCATCCCAGCCAAAGTGGAACGCATTGAATACGACCCTAACCGTACGGCACACATCGCTTTGGTGTGTTACGCAGACGGCGAGCGTCGCTACATCATTGCCCCACGTGGTTTGGAAGTTGGCGCAACGTTGATGAGCGGTTCGGAAGCCCCGATCCGTGCAGGCAACACCTTGCCCATTCGCAACATTCCTGTGGGCTCGACCATTCACTGTATCGAATTGCAAGTCGGTAAAGGCGCGCAAATCGCCCGCTCGGCAGGCACGTCAGCAACTTTGTTGGCGCGTGAAGGCACTTACGCTCAAGTGCGTATGCGCTCTGGCGAAGTTCGCAAAATTCACATCGAATGCCGCGCCACCATTGGTGAAGTGGCCAACGAAGAGCATAGCCTTCGCCAACTGGGTAAAGCCGGTGTCAAGCGCTGGATGGGTATTCGCCCAACCGTGCGTGGTGTCGCCATGAACCCTGTCGACCACCCACACGGTGGTGGTGAAGGTCGCACCGGTGAAGGCCGTCATGCGGTCGATCCGTGGGGTAACCTGACCAAAGGCTACCGTACCCGTAACAACAAACGCACACAAGTGATGATTGTGTCGCGTCGCAAAAAGTAAGGGGTAACAAATGACTCGCTCTCTTAAAAAGGGTCCGTTTGTTGACCATCACTTGGTGGCTAAGGTCGACAAGGCTGTTACCAACAAAGACAAAAAACCAGTGAAAACATGGTCGCGTCGTTCCATGGTTTTGCCCGAATTCATCGGCTTGACCATTGCTGTGCACAACGGCAAACAACACGTCCCTGTTTACATCACCGACCAGATGGTGGGCCACAAGCTGGGCGAATTCGCCTTGACGCGCACCTTCAAAGGTCACCCCGCGGACAAAAAAGTCCAGAAGAAATAAGGAAACACCATGGAAACACGTGCAGTCCTTCGGGGCGTCCGACTCTCGGTTGACAAAGGCCGTTTGGTTGCGGACATGATTCGCGGCAAAAAAGTTGATCATGCGCTCAACATCTTGACATTCACGCAGAAAAAAGCTGCGGGCATCGTCAAGAAAGTGTTGGAGTCCGCCATCGCTAATGCCGAACACAATGACGGTGCAGATATCGACGAGTTGAAGGTGAAAACCATCTACGTCGAGCAAGGTGCCTCGCTGCGTCGCTTTACCGCCCGCGCCAAAGGTCGCGGTAACCAAATCCGCAAGCCCACGTGCCATGTGTACGTGACGGTCGGTAACTGATAAAGGCCTGGAAGATATGGGACAAAAAATCCACCCCACCGGTTTTCGGCTTTCGGTGAGCCGTAACTGGTCCTCTCGTTGGTATGCCAGTAACCGCGATTTCGCGGGTATGTTGGCTGAAGACATCAAGGTTCGTGAGTACCTCAAGGCCAAGTTGAAAAACGCCTCGGTGTCGCGCATCCTGATCGAGCGTCCTGCAAAGAACGCTCGCATCACGATCTTCTCGTCCCGTCCGGGCGTGGTGATCGGCAAGAAGGGTGAAGACATCGAAAACCTGAAGCGCGAACTGGGCAAGCAACTCGGCGTGCCTGTGGCAGTGAACATCGAAGAAGTGCGCAAGCCTGAAATCGATGCCAAGCTGATCGCTGACTCCATCACGCAGCAGCTCGAAAAACGCATCATGTTCCGCCGTGCCATGAAGCGCGCCATGCAAAACGCCATGCGTTTGGGCGCCCTGGGCATCAAGATCATGTCTGCCGGTCGTCTGAACGGTATCGAAATCGCACGTACCGAGTGGTACCGCGAAGGCCGCGTGCCTTTGCACACTCTGCGCGCTGACATCGACTACGGCACGTCTGAAGCCAAGACCACCTACGGTGTGATCGGCGTGAAGGTCTGGGTCTACAAGGGTGACACGCTGGGTCGTAACGACCTGCCGGCCGCCGTTGAGCCCCGCTCCGAAGAAGAGCGCCGTCCGCGTGGTCCGCGCCGTGACGACCGTGGCGGTGCCCGCCCCGCGTCTGACCGTCCCGCACCGCGTGGCGCCCGTCGCCCCGTTGGCGGCAATACCGCACCTGCCGATGGCAGTGACAA
>NZ_JAVLFP010000099.1:0-20054 GCF_046052825.1 Limnohabitans sp. | reverse complement strand
TACACTTCTAGCTTCGTCGGCAGCGTCAGATGTGTATAAGAGACAGGGCCAATCACCTGCAAGTCCAGCGTGAGCACCAAGGCGCTACAGCCTGCTTGGCGCACGCGCTCGATCATGTTGGCCATGGCCTCGCGGTCGCGCATCATGTAGAGCTGAAACATGAAAGGTGTGCTGGTGTGTTCGGCAATGTCTTCGATGGAGCAAATGCTCATGGTCGACAAAATAAAAGGAATGCCAAATTTCTCGGCGGCCCGTGCGGCCTTGATTTCGCCATCGGCGCTCTGCATGCCAGTCAGCCCCACAGGCGCAATGGCCACGGGCATTTTGGTGGGCACGCCCACCATCTGGGTGGCCGTGCTGCGGTTTTCCATGTTGACTGCCACGCGTTGACGCAGTTTGATTTTTTGGAAGTCGCTTTCGTTGGCGCGGTAGGTGCCTTCGGTCCAACTGCCTGAATCGGCGTAGTCGTAGAACATGCGGGGCACACGCTTTTGGGCCAAAACACGCAAGTCTTCGATGTTGGTGATCACGGGCATGGAGGTCTCCGAATTCTTAAAACCAAGATCCTAGCGGTCAGTCGCCTCTTGGCTTGTGATGAATGGGACAGTGAGATTGAAAAATTTTCGATTTACCCGGCGGTCTGGATGAGCGTTTTGTCATGCCAGTGAGCCTGGATTTTGGTGAAAAAATCAAAAATGATCTGTGAATATTATAAAATTAAAAAAATTATTGAACGACGGCTTTGAAGCATTTCAAATACTTTTGACCATGGATGACAAAGAATTCCAAAAAAGTTTCCAGATGATTGTCGACGTCGCCACGCAACATGGTTTCGTGACTCGAGAGTCATTGAAGAAAGCCTATGGCTTGACCGCCATGGAGTCGAGTCAAGTGATCCGAGTGGTCATGCAAAAGCACCCAGACTTGTTCAAATGGGACCATGCTTCCTCTTCGCACCGTGCACATTTGAAAGACGTTCAGAAAAAAAACAGCACCTGAACGGGATGTGCAGCGATGTCACAGGCAAAGCAGTGGACACCGTTGTATTGGCACCGTTGGAAGTGGGTCATGAAGCCGTGCGTTCTTGATGACGTTGCCACAACACATGGGTCAAGTAACCCACGATCAGCACATTGAGCAGCACCACACCTAAGTTGAGGGCAGACGGTTCACGCATGAGGTGAATCACTTCAAACGGAATGTAGATGCCGCCCGACAAGGCACCCAAATACTCGCCCCATGCTTTGCCAAGCCAAAGCCCTGCAGCTTCCACGAAGCGCAGCGAAATATAGGCTAGGCCGAGGACGACCAGCATCTGGACATCGGCATGGGGCAACAACTCGGCATAGTGCAGCAGCACGGAGGGGTAGTGCGCTTGCGGGTCGAGGCCAAAGCGACCAATCAGGGCCATCGCCAAAGCCCGGACATCGTGGTGAAGCAGGTCCAGCACGCCAATCAAAACAGCCGATGCCGCCACACCCTTGATGGCTTCAAAGCACGCAATGGCGTGGAGAGCGCCTCGCTGTGCTTTGTCACCTGTCATCAGGCAAGGCGCTGATGATGGCGCGCAATTTGCGCACGCACCTGCATGGGGGCGGTGCCGCCGAGGGTGTTGCGTGCGTTGAGGGAGCCGTGCAGGCTCAAGCAGTCGTACACATCTTTTTCGATCGAGGCGTGAAAGCTTTGCAGCACATGCAGCGGCAGCTCAGACAGATCGCAGTTGTGGCTGGTGGCAGCTTTGACGGCGTGGGCCACGGTTTCGTGGGCGTCGCGGAAGGGCAGGCCCTTTTTCACCAAATAGTCGGCCAAGTCGGTGGCGGTGGCGTAGCCTTTTTTAACGGCAGCCTCCATGGCTTGGGGGTTGACGGTGATGCCGCCTTCTTTCAGTCCGGTGGCTGGGTTGACTTGGCCGCCCACCATCTCGCTGAAGATGCGCAAGGTGTCTTTGAGGGTGTCCACCGTGTCAAACAAAGGCTCTTTGTCTTCTTGGTTGTCTTTGTTGTAGGCCAGCGGTTGGCCTTTCATCAAGGTGATCAAGCCCATCAAGTGCCCCACCACACGCCCGGTTTTGCCACGGGCGAGTTCGGGCACATCGGGGTTTTTCTTCTGCGGCATGATGGAGCTGCCGGTGGTGAAGCGGTCGGCAATTTGGATGAAGCCAAAGTTTTGGCTCATCCACAAAATGAGCTCTTCGCTCAGGCGGCTGATGTGCACCATGCACAGCGCGGCGGCAGCGGTGAATTCGATGGCAAAGTCACGGTCGCTCACGCCGTCCAAGCTGTTTTGCGACACCTGTGCCATGCCAGTGGCGTCCACCATGCCCAAGGTGTGAGCCACGCGCTCGCGGTCCAGTGGGTAGGTGGTGCCAGCCAGTGCGGCAGAGCCCAGCGGCAAGCGGTTGGTGCGGCGGCGGACGTCCACAAAACGTTCGGCATCACGCGCAAACATTTCTACATAGGCCAGCAAATGATGGGCAAAGCTCACCGGTTGGGCCACTTGCAAGTGGGTGAAGCCGGGCATGATGACCTCGACGTTTTTCTCGGCCACGGCGACCAGAGACTTTTGCAGCGCGTTGAGCAAGTCAATGATCAGGTCGGTTTCGCCGCGCAGCCACAGACGCACATCGGTGGCCACTTGGTCGTTGCGGCTGCGCCCGGTGTGCAGGCGTTTGCCCGCATCGCCCACCAGTTGGGTCAGGCGGGCTTCGATGTTGAGGTGCACGTCTTCAAGGTCCAGCTTCCATTCGAATTGGCCTGTTTCAATCTCGGTCCAAATCTGTGCCATGCCGCGTTGGATGTCGGCCAAGTCTTGTGTGCCGATGATGCCTTGATGCGCCAGCATGTCCGCGTGGGCCAGGCTGCCTGTGATGTCGGCTTGCCACAGGCGTTTGTCAAAGAACACGCTGGCGGTGTAGCGTTTGACCAACTCGCTCATGGGTTCGGAAAACAGGGCCGACCAGGCCTGGGACTTTGTATCGAGTTGGTTTTGGGAGGACATGGGTGTGATTTTATCGGTCCCGCCATGGCAGGGCCCAGACAGCGGGTCTTCAGGCGCGCCTGCTACCATTTGTGCCAAGTTTTTTCAAATTTCACTCACAGCGAGTTTGCAGCTTTGTCCCACCTGCCATTCCCCCAAACTTCCCTGATCATTGCCACCCGCGAAAGCCGTTTGGCCATGTGGCAGGCACACCATGTCAAAGATTTGCTGGAGGAGTTGGGTCACAGCGTGACTTTGCTGGGCATGACCACGCAGGGTGACCAAATTTTGGATCGCTCACTCAGCAAGGTGGGAGGCAAAGGTTTGTTTGTCAAAGAACTTGAGGTGGCGCTGGAGGAAGGCCGTGCCAATTTGGCCGTTCATTCGCTCAAAGATGTGCCGATGGATTTGCCCTTGGGCTTTGACTTGGCATGCGTGATGACCCGTGAAGACCCACGTGATGCCTGGGTATCTGCGCGCTACGCCAGCCTCAACGACTTGCCGCAAGGTGCGGTGGTGGGCACCTCCAGTTTGCGTCGCACGGTGTTGCTGCGTGCTTTGCGTCCCGATTTGAAGATTGAGCCATTGCGTGGCAATTTGGACACCCGCTTGCGCAAGTTGGACGAGGGCCAGTACGACGGCATCGTGTTGGCCGCCGCGGGCTTGAAGCGACTGGGCCTGGGGGAACGCATTCGCCATATCTTTGAGACCACCGAGATGCTGCCGGCTGCCGGTCAAGGCGCTTTGGGCATCGAGGTGCGCAGCGCCCATCCCGAAGTGGCCCAAGCCTTGGCACCACTGGCCGACGCCACCACCTGGTTGGCTGTGACGGCTGAACGTGCTGTGAGTCGCACCATGGGCGGCAGCTGTTCGATGCCATTGGCCGCTCATGCCACATGGCGTGAGGGTGTGCTGCACCTGCAAGCTGCCTGGGGCGATCCGCTGGGTGCGCCAGTGCTGTTGCGTGCCGAAGGCGCATTGACGCTCGACCGCGATGACCCCCAAGCACAGTCTTTGGCGCGTGCGTTGGGAGAGTCAGTGGCCGCCCAACTGCAAGCTCAAGGCGCGGCTTGAAGCGAACGGCGGGTGCTGTGCGTGTTTTGATCACCCGTCCGGCCAGCGATGCACCTGTCTGGGTTGCGGCCTTGAAAAATGCGGGCCACGACGCGCAGGCGTTGGCACTGATTGACATTGCCCCAGTGCCTGATGTGAAGCCGATGGACCAGGCCTGGTCATGCTGGCGGCAATGGCAGGCGGTGATGTTTGTCAGCGCCCCTGCTGTGCGCTACTTTTTTGCGCGCCAGCCTGAGCGCCATGTTTGGCGAGACGTCCACACACGCTGCTGGGCCACCGGCCCAGGTACCCGCAAAGCGCTGCTCAAAGCGGGTGTGCCCCCCGAGCTGATGGACAGTCCAAGCGACCAGGTTGGTCAATTCGATTCGGAAGCGCTGTGGCAAGAGGTCCATGCGCGGGTGGCCCCTCGCCTGCCGGTGCTGATTGTGCGGGGTCGTGACGCCGGTCCCCAAGTTCTTGCACCTGACGCCGATGTCACTGGATTTGGCCGTGATTGGCTGGCACAGCAACTCCAAAGTGTTGAGGTGCCTGTGCACTTTGTGGTGGCTTACCAGCGCCAAGCCCCAACTTGGACAGTGGCACAGTGCCGCGAGGCTGCGCTGGCTGCAACCGATGGCAGTGTCTGGTGTTTCAGCAGTTCCCAGGCCTTGGTCCACCTCCAACTCAATTTGCCTGCGCAGGACTGGTCGCGTGCGCGCTGCATCGTGACCCACGCGCGCATTGGCCAAGCCGCACAGGCCTTGGGTTTTGCGCAAGTGCGGGTGGCGCGGCCCGTGCTGGCCGATGTGTTGGCCTCATTAGAATCGTTGGCATGAAGCCTGAGCATGTCGAAGCACCCCTGAATCCATCCCACGCCAAGCCTGCACACGAGGCTCAGCTGGGTTCGCCTGTATTTGCCCCCTCTGCAGCGCTGTGGGTCACACGCAGCATTGGCGTGCTGGCCTTGATTGGCGCGGTCGGGGTTGGCGCCATGTGGTTCAAGCTGTCGGGCATTCAAGAGCAATTGGCGCGTCAAAGTGCGGACAGTGGCAGCCAAGCGGTGGCAGCCCGCTTGAGTGCCAAGCAAGCCGAGGAGTTGGCGCGCGAGACTGCTGCGCGTTTGGCGGTGACGGATGCCAAGCTCAGCGAAGTGTCTTTGCAACGCAGCCAACTGGAAGAGCTGATGCAAAGCTTGTCGCGTTCACGCGATGAGAACCTGGTGGTGGATATCGAGTCGGCGCTGCGCTTGGCCCAACAGCAGTCGCAACTCACAGGCAGTGTGCAACCTTTGTTGGCTGCGTTGAAGTCGGCCGAACAGCGGTTGACCAAGGTGGCTCAGCCCCGACTTGCGCCGGTGTTGCGGGCACTCACGCGCGACATCGAACGCATCAAAGCCACAGCGGTGACGGACACGCCCAGTCTGTTGATCAAGCTCGATGAACTGGTCAATGCCGTGGACAACCTGCCCTTGCTCAATGCGGTGGGTGTTGCCGCGGTCAACAAACCGGTGCTGGCCAAGCCAGAAAACAGCTGGGCCAGTGCCATCAGCGCAAGTTGGTGGGAGTACACACTGGCTGGCGTCTGGGATGACGTGCGGGGTTTGATCCGGATCAGCCGCGTGGACCGCCCCGAGGCCAGTTTGTTGGCCCCTGACCAAAGTTACTTTGTGCGTGAAAACCTCAAGTTGCGCATATTGAATGTGCGCTTGGGTTTGTTGGCGCGTCACTTTGATGTGGTGCGTTCGGATTTGAATTTGGTGATCCGCGATGTGACGCAATACTTTGACACCCAAAGTCGACAAGGCCAAACCACTTTGGCATTGGCGCGCGATGTCTTGGCGCAAGCCAAACAAACTGAACTGCCCAGAGTGGACGACAGCTTGGCTGCGCTCACCACGGCCGCGGCGGGGCGTTGAGATGAGAGCCGCACTTTGGTTGGTGGCCTTGTTTGGTGTGGCGGTGGCGTCTGCTTTGTTGGCGGGTGGCAACCAAAGCACGGTGACCGTGTTTTGGGCGCCTTATCGCCTGGATGTGTCGTTGAACTTGGCCCTGGCTGTGTTGGTGTTGGTGTTCATCACCGTGCATTTGGCTTGGCGCGCTTTGTCGGCTTTGCTCGACTTGCCGCATCAAGCCCGTCGCTGGCGTCTGCAGCAAAAAGAGCGTGCAATGCACGCCGCGTTTCTGGAGGCGCTGACGCAGTGGATGTCAGGGCGTTACCTGCGTGCCGTCAAGTCAGCCCAACAGGTGTTGCAACTTGAAGAGTTGCTTGCGGCCACCCGCACCCTGGCCGACCCGGCGCCGCGCCACGCCCTGCAACTGCGAGCTTTGGCGCATTTGATTGCGGCCGAGAGTGCGCAAGCTTTGCGTGATCGTGAAGGTCGCGACATGCATTTTCAATCGGCGCTTGCGCTGGCCGAGCAGCATCCCGGCGAGGCCATGCGCGAGGCTTTGGACGCCGCCAAATTGGGCGCTGCCCGTTGGTCACTCAGCGACCGAGATGCACCCCAAGCCTTGCACTGGCTGGACAGCCTGCCGCTGGGCACGGCTCGGCGCACACTCAGCTTGCGCATGCGTTTGAAAGCCACGCGTTTGAACCGCCAATATGCCTTGGCCTTGGAGACGGCGCGTCTGCTGACCAAGCATGGCGCATTTGCCGTCACTGCGGCCCACAGTTTGGTGCGTGAATTGGCCATCGCCAGCCTGAACGATGCGCATGACAGCGCTCAGTTGCAGCGAGCGTGGGACGCCTTGGAGCCCAACGAGCAAGCTGTGCCTGAGGTGGTGCTGCACGCGGCGCAACGCATGTTGTATTTGAGCGGTCAAGCCGAGTCGGTGATGCCATGGCTCACGCCTCTTTGGAACCGCATGGTGCAGCAGGCCGACAGCTGCACGCCCGCGATCCGCCAGCGGGTGGTGCAGTTGTTGTCACACGCCTTGGGACGCATGCCTGCCGATGCCGAATGGTTGGCCAGCATCGACCGCGCCCGTCAGGTGTATCCCCGTTGGGTTGAACTGCAGTATTTGGCTGGCATGGTGTGTTGGCAGCATGCCTTATGGGGCAAGGCTCAGCAAATGCTGGAGTTGGCAGCGCCTCAGCTCACCGATGCCGAGTTGCAGCGCCAAGCGTGGCGCACCTTGGCGCAATTGGCTGAGCACAAAGAAGAAACGGCGCGTGCCCAGATGTACTGGAAACGCGCCGCTGAGGTAGCAGCCGCTTAATTCAGCGGCTCTTCACAAAGACCTCACAGGTCTTTGCGTGTCTCCACCAGCACCAAGGGACCTTCATCCAACACCACCGGCACAGGACGCTCGCGGGGAATGTGGACAGGTTTGGGCTCTGCAGCGATGGCTGCTTGAACCGCTGCGACGCGCTCTGCGTCGGAGTTGACCCACTGCAAGCCACTGTGTTGGGCAATCGCCTCCAAGTCCGTCAACACCAGGGTGAACGGTTGCACGCGAGGCATGCCACGCGGTGCAGAGGAGGCTGCCGGGGCAGGCGCCGCCTGAGGCATGGCCGCAGGTGCTGACATGCGTTGGCTAGTTTCCGGCGCATGGGTTGCGTCGTGTCGTGGTGCAAAGTCGCGCGGTGCCTGTTGCGCTTCTGAGGCTTGACCTTCGGTCGCCAGAACTTCTTCACGCGGAGCGCGATCGCCACGTTCACGGCGGTCGCGGCCATAGCGGTCACGGGAACGACGTGGACGTTCGCCACCGTTGTCCTCGCTGGCTTGTGATCCCGCAGGCGCCAATGGCGCATCTGGCTCAGTCAACGGCAGTGTGCCTTGTGCATCGGCTTGTTCGTCCAACCGAGCAGGACGCTCACCCCGGCGATTTTCGCCACGTGGGCTGCGTTCGCGGCGGCCTTCGTTGCGCGCTGCATCGCCGCTCGCTTGTGGTTCGCCTGAGCGCTCTTCGCGGGCCATGCGCTCGGTGCGAGCCTTGGCACGCATCTCAGCTTGGGCTTCGGGGCTGTCGTCAAGGCCCACGGTAGCTTCGGGTTGGCGGCTGTTTTGTTGGCCATCCGCACTGGAACGGTTGCCACGGTTACGCTCCTGGCGCGGGCCTCGGCCTTCACCACGCTCACCGCGCTCTGCGCGCTCACCACCGCGATCGGTGCGGTTGTCCGTGCGTTCGCCATTGCGCTCTTGGCGCTCACCCGTACGGGCTTCGCCGCGCTCTGCGTTGCGGCCCTCAGCACGTCCTTCTGCGCGACCTTCAACGCGTTCGGTGCGTTCACCACGGCCTTCGCCGCGCTCTGCACGATCGCCGCCACGACCCCCACGGCCGCCGCGTCCGCGACCTTCGCCTCGGCCTTCATTGCGGCCTTCACCACGACCTTCGCCGCGTGGGCCACGGCCATCGCGTCGTCCGTCTTTCTTTTCTTCAGGCTTCGTCTCGACAGGTTGAGCTGCTGGTGCGGCATCGCTGCCACCGAACAAACCTTTGATCCAGCCAAAGAAGCCCTTTTCGGCTTGAGCCACTGGAGGCGTCGCTTTGGGGGCAGGTGCAGCAACCACAGCTTTGGGGGCTGCGGGAGGTTTGGGTTCTACCACCGGGGCGGGCGCATCGGGCAGCACACCTTTGATGACCGGCGTTTGCTTGTTGGTGGGCTCTTGTGAGCGACGTGTCACGGCGGTGGGGTCTTCCACCACTTCAACCATTTTGTAGCTGGGCTCGATGCGGTCGAGGCGCGGGTCGTCGTGCTTGAGTCGTTCCAACTTGTAGTTGGGTGTTTCCAATGACTTGTTGGGAACCAGCAGCACGTTGAGGCGCTGTTGCAATTCGATCTTGGCGATCTCGGTGCGTTTCTCGTTCAACAAGAAGGACGCGACTTCCACCGGCACTTGGGCGTAAACCGCGGCCGTGTTGTCTTTCATCGACTCTTCTTGGATGATCCGCAGAATTTGCAGTGCCGAACTTTCGGTGTCACGTACGTGGCCTGAACCACCGCAGCGTGGGCAAGGGATCGAGGCACCTTCGGACAGAGCCGGGCGCAGACGCTGACGGCTCATTTCCATCAAACCAAATTTGCTGATGGTGCCAAATTGCACACGGGCCCGGTCTTGACGCAATGCATCGCGCAAGCGGTTTTCCACGTCGCGGCGGTTGCGTGACTCGTCCATGTCGATGAAGTCGATCACGATCAGGCCGCCCAAGTCGCGCAAGCGCATCTGACGGGCCACTTCGTCAGCGGCTTCCAGGTTGGTGCGGGTGGCGGTTTCTTCGATGTCACCCCCTTTGATGGAGCGGGCAGAGTTGACGTCGACCGAAACCAAGGCTTCGGTGTGGTCAATCACAATGGCGCCGCCTGAGGGCAGGGTGACTGTGCGGGCGTAGGCCGATTCGATTTGGTGTTCAATTTGGAAACGGCTGAACAACGGTGTGTCATCGCTGTAGCGTTTCACGCGGGCTGCATGCTCGGGCATGACGTGGGCCATGAACTGCTGTGCTTGGTCGTAGATGTCGTCGGTGTCGATCAGGATGTCACCGATGTCGTTGTTGAAGTAGTCACGAATGGCGCGAATCACCAAGCTGGATTCCTGATAGATCAGGAAGGCACCTTTGGTTTTGCTTGCGCCATCAATCGCCGTCCACAACTTGAGCAGGTAGTTCAAGTCCCACTGCAATTCGGGTGCGGTGCGGCCAATGCCTGCGGTGCGGGCAATGATGGACATGCCGTTGGGGTATTCCAACTGGTCCATGGCTTCTTTGAGTTCCGCGCGGTCATCGCCTTCGATGCGACGGCTTACACCGCCACCTCGTGGGTTGTTGGGCATCAGCACCACATAGCGGCCGGCCAGGGAGACGAAGGTGGTGAGGGCTGCGCCCTTGTTGCCGCGTTCTTCTTTCTCGACTTGAACCAGCAACTCTTGGCCTTCGCGG
The DNA here is from genome assembly GCF_046052825.1 of Limnohabitans sp. Classification (GTDB taxonomy): domain Bacteria; phylum Pseudomonadota; class Gammaproteobacteria; order Burkholderiales; family Burkholderiaceae_C; genus Limnohabitans. The sequence continues at coordinate 10,146 of NZ_JAVLFP010000099.1, read as the reverse complement.
ATCACGTCTTGGATGCGCGCTTGGCTGACAGAGACGCCTTGGGCGAAATACTGTTTGGAGATTTCTTTGAATGGCAAAAAGCCGTGGCGGTCTTCGCCGTAATCGACGAAGCAAGCTTCGAGCGACGGCTCGACGCGTGTCACGATGGCTTTGTAGATGTTGCCTTTGCGCTGTTCGCGACCTTCAATTTCGATTTCGTAGTCGAGCAGTTTTTGTCCATCGACGATGGCCAGGCGACGCTCTTCAGCCTGGGTTGCATTGATCAGCATCCGTTTCATGATGCATTCCTTCACGTTGTCAAATCATCACAGGCCCATGACGGGCCAACGATGCCGGAACAAACGTCAGAAAACGAAGGGAATTGCCGCTGAAACCGAAGCCATTCGCGTATTAACGCTGGCGACGGTGGGTGGGCGCGTGGATGGGGGCGAGTCGTGTGCCGGGTTGTGCGTGCGCCATGGGTATGGCGGGTACACGGAGGGCCGGGCTTGACCAGAGGGGAATGGCAATGCGTGCCACGCTGCGCGCTTGCAAAGGCCAAAGCCATTGCGTGCAGAGTTCCAACATCATCATTACCAAAACCATGAGGCTTGCTTCTCGCTGTGATCCGTTGTTGAAGCCGTTCTAGCTTCAACAACTGGGGGTATTCCGTTTCAGTGTTTTCTGAGCATCGGCTCATCTTTTGGGGTGCGGGCCATCCAGTCTCTTGGGTACTGGGTCTGCGTCGCAGGCACAAAAGGGGCATCGACCTCACCGCGTTTGTTGGTCCGTGCTCTAATCTCAGTTAAATCAAGCACTTAGAACAAAACGCTGGTGAATAACATTATAGAGGCAGCCACCCCTGCCGAAGCCCCCTCGGTGAAAACCCTCGCTGTTGACGAAGACTCGGCGGGTCAGCGGTTGGACAATTTTTTGATGCGCCACCTCAAGGGCGTGCCTAAAACACATGTCTACCGCATCATTCGTTCGGGTGAGGTGCGGGTGAACAAAGGCCGTGCCACGGCGGACCAGCGGGTGGTGGCAGGGGATTTGGTGCGTCTGCCCCCGGTGCGTATTTCGGCGCAAGTCGCGGCCAAGGTCGACAACCCAGCACCGGCACGTGAGTTCCCGGTGCTGATGGAGGACGAAGCCTTGATCGCCATTGACAAGCCTGCAGGTGTGGCGGTCCATGGGGGCAGCGGCGTGAGCTTTGGCGTGATTGAACAGTTGCGTCGGGCTCGGCCTGCGAGTTTGAATTTGGAGTTGGTGCACCGCTTGGACCGCGAGACCTCGGGTGTTTTGCTGGTGGCTAAGAAGCGCAGCGCACTCAAGCATCTGCAAGATCAATTTCGCGACCGCGAGACGGGCAAGACTTATTTGGCCCTGGTCCTCGGGCTGTGGCCATCGAATAAAAAAGTGATCGATTCGCCTTTGCACAAATACATTGTGGAAAAAGGCGATGGTGAGGGAGAGCGGCGCGTCAAGGTGGTGGGCAAGGATGACCCGAACGGCATGCGTTCTGTCACCTTGGTTCGGGTGGCGCGAACGGTGGGCCCTTACTCTTTGCTGGAGGTGACCATCAAGACCGGTCGCACCCATCAAATTCGCGTGCACCTGGCCAGCCAAGGCCACCCGATTGCCGGAGATGACAAATACGGCGACTTTGAGCAAAACAAACAATTGCAAAAGCTGGGGCTCAAGCGCATGTTTTTGCATGCGTGGCAGCTTAAATTTCAGCATCCGCAAAGTGCACGCCCCATCACTTTACAAGCGCCGTTGCCGCCTGAGTTGCAACACTTCGTGGATTCCATTCAGCCGCGCATCCAATCTCAACCCGAAGATTTCTGAAAGCCATGACTTTGCGACCCCGTCAATTTGATTTGATTGCTTTCGATTGGGATGGCACTTTGTTCGATTCCACCCAAATCATCACCCGGTGCATTCAACGCGCGGTGGTGGATGTGGGCGGGGTCATGCCGAGTGAGGAGGCCGCCTCGTATGTGATTGGCATGGCCTTGATGCCTGCGCTGGCGCATGCCGCACCTGATGTGCCTGAATCTGAGTACCCCTTGCTCAATGCGCGTTACCGTTTCCATTACATGCAGCACATGGATGACATTGCCTTGTTTGACGGCGTGTTGCCCATGTTGGAGGCGCTGCGTGCAAGACACCATTGGTTGACGGTCGCCACGGGTAAAAGCCGACGCGGTTTGGATGAGGCCTTGCACTCGTCTGAGTTGAAAGGCGTGTTTGATGGTTCTCGCACAGCCGATGAGACTGCGGGCAAACCGCACCCTCTCATGCTGCATGAATTGATGCGTGAATTTGGCGTTGCGCCTGAACGCACCTTGATGATTGGTGACACCACCCATGACTTGCAGATGGCGCTCAATGCAGGATGCGCCAGTGTGGGCGTGAGCTACGGGGCTCATGCCCACGACCAATTCGAGCTTTTGAATCCGCGTTTTGTAGCGCATTCGGTGGGGGAGTTGCACGATTGGTTGTTGTCCCATGCCTGATTCACACATGCCAGCGCAGGTGGCGCTTTGCTCAAGCATGGATTTGGTGGAGGGCGGCCTCGCAGTGCCTTTTGACGTGGTGTATGCGGGCCAAACGTGCCGAGCGTTTGCCGTGCGATTTCAAGGCCGCGTCCATGCCTACCTCAACCGCTGCAGTCACGTGGCGATGGAGATGGATTTTCAAGCCAACCGACTCTTCGATGACACCGGCCAGTGGTTGCTGTGTGCCACTCACGGCGCCGCTTATGCGCCTGACACAGGCGCATGTGCAGGCGGCCCGTGCCGAGGTGGTTTGGTGAAAATTGACCTCACAGAATCCAGTGGCGTGGTGCACTGGCATACTGCTTACAACCTCAAGCCCTTTGAATTTTTGTTCTGAGTTCTGATTTATTTTTCGCAAAGAAGCCGTCATGTCTGACCCTTATTTCTCTGAGCAAGCCCCAGAACCCTCCAGCCCAAAGTCGACTTGGGAACGCGAAGCCTTGGAACGCTTGGCGTTTGCCACTTTGGCTGAGCAACGCGCTGCGCGGCGGTGGCGTATCTTTTTCCGCTTTGCTTGGTTGCTCTTTGCTGTGGCACTGTTTTGGACTGGCTTGCACAAAGGTGGCATGGGGGGCACGAATCCGAGCCAACCGCACACTGCGGTGGTCGAGATCAAGGGTGAAATTGCCGATGGTGCCGATGCCAGCGCGGAATGGATCGTCACGGCATTGCGAACGGCCTTTGAAGATGAGGGTTCCCAAGCTGTGGTGTTGTTGGTCAACTCTCCTGGTGGAAGCCCTGTCCAAGCCGGCATCATCAACGACGAAATCCATCGTTTGAAGAAAAAGCACAACAAACCGGTTTACGCTGTGGTGGAGGAGTCTTGTGCTTCGGCGGCTTACTACATCGCGGTGGCGGCCGACGAAATTTATGTCGACAAGGCCAGCATCGTGGGCAGCATTGGCGTGTTGATGGACGGTTTTGGCTTCACGGGTTTGATGGATAAGCTGGGTGTGGAGCGCCGATTGATGACGGCAGGCGAGAACAAGGGCTTCTTGGATCCTTTCAGCCCGCAAACCAAACCTCAACGTGCGCATGCTCAAACGTTGCTGGATCAAATTCACCAGCAGTTCATCCAGGTGGTGCGTGAGGGGCGCGGCAAACGCTTGAAAGAAACGCCTGAGTTGTTCAGTGGTTTGTTTTGGAGTGGTCAACAAGCGGTTGACTTAGGCCTGGCCGATGGCCTAGGGAATTTGGACTATGTGGCGCGTGAAATTGTCAAAGCTGAAGACATCATCGACTACACCCGCCACGACAACGTGGCTGAGCGTTTGGCCAAACGCTTTGGCGCTGCCATTGGCGAGGGTGCGGTGCATGCGCTGCAACGGGTGCAACCCTTGCGCTGAGTGGTCAAACGAACCCAACCAAGGCTCCCTGGTGGAGCCTTTGTCATTTGCCGATGGCAAATACGGTGGGCTGACCCGAAATGGCACTGGGCTCGTTTCGCCAAGCTTGAACACTTCGGCAACTGACGTCCATGCTTGGCAGTGTCAAACCGCTGGCGCGGGCCAGACGGGTGCTGCTGTGTAAGCCCCGAAGCAAACCCTCCCAGAGGGCTTGATTGCGGTAGGGTGTCTCAATGAAAAGCTGGGTCTGTCCTGTTTTGAGGGCCAGTGCTTCGAGCTCCCGCATGCGTTGGGTGCGCGCTGTGGCGTCTTGGGGCAGATAGCCCACAAAAGCAAAGTTTTGCCCGTTCAATCCACTGGCGGCCAGAGCCAACAACAAGGACACTGGGCCGATCAAGGGCACCACGCGCAGGCCTAATTCAAGGGCGGCTCTGACAACGGATGAGCCGGGGTCAGCCACGGCAGGCATGCCGGCTTCACTCACCAAGGCGATGTCTTGTCCTGTCAAGGCTGTTTTGAGGAGCGGCTTGGCATCAAATTGGCCCGCATGGTCGCCTTTTTTATGGACTTCGCGAGGCAGCTCGGTGATGGTGAGTTGCTGCACAGGCAAGGCCAAGGGCAGCACAGAGTCGACGCGTTTCAAAAAAGCACGGGTGCTTTTGGCGTTTTCTGTGATCCAGTGGGTGGTCTGACTTGCCACTTGCAGGGTGGCCTGAGGCAGCACATCGCTGAGGGGCGCTTGGCTGTCACAGCCAAAATCGAGAGGCGTAGGCACCAAGTACAAGGTGCCCCATGTGGGGAGCGTTGACATCACAGTTCTACGCCCGCCGCTCGCAACATGCGCGAGGTTCTGATCAGCGGCAAGCCAACCAAGGCGGTCGGGTCGTCGTTATGAATCGCCTCAAGCAAGCTGATACCCAAGCCTTCGCTTTTGGCGCTGCCTGCGCAGTCATAAGGTTGCTCAGCCAACAAATAAGCTTCAATTTCCGCATCACTCAAGTTGCGAAACTCGACCTTGACCTGAGCGAGTTCGCACTGCTCAAAGCCTGAAGCCTCGCACACGACGGCAACTGCCGTTTGAAATACCACCGTTTGACCTCGCATGCGCTGCAGCTGCTCCACGGCCCGCACATGGATGCCAGGTTTACCCAAGGGCTCGCCCGCCAGATCGGCCACTTGGTCCGAGCCGATCACCACAGCCTGCGGATGCAAGACCGACACGGCTTTGGCTTTGGCCAAGGCCAATCGACAGGCCAAAGCCTGGGGCGATTCATGAGGCAGAGGCGTTTCATCGACATGCGGTGCGACCACTTCAAATGGGACCCGCAAACGGCTTAACAGTTCGTGGCGGTAGCGCGAGGTAGAGCCCAAAATCAGGGCGCGATGAGAGTTTTGCATGGTGCAATTCTCTTACACTGCCCAGATGGAAAACCAATTGAATGCACCGCACATTGATGTCAAGGCTTTTGCGAAAGCCCAGACACATTTGTCTGGAGAGACGCCGCTCGCACAATTTGAGCGAATTGCTCAGGATTGTGTGGGAGAGGTGACGGGCGATGTGGTGTGGTCCGTCCAAGGCGCGATGAAGACTTCACCCTCAGGCGCAGATGCGGCTTGGCTGCATTTGGACGCAACAGCCCATGTTCCTCTGACGTGTCAGCGTTGTTTGGGATCGGTGAGTTTGGCTTTGCGCCTGGACCAAGACTTTCGGTTTGTCGCCGATGAGGCGACTGCTTTGGCCCAAGACGAGGAGTCTCAAGAGGATGTGCTGGTGCTCAGCCGCGACTTTGATGTGTTGGCTTTGGTGGAAGATGAATTGCTCATGGCCATGCCCATCGTGCCTATGCATGAAGCTTGTACCAGTGAGCGAGCACCAACTTCTGGAGATGAAGAGGTTGACGTTTCCACCGAAAAACCCAACCCATTTGCTGCTTTGGCAAGTTTGAAAATAGGCAAGGCCTGAAAATCAGTGACTTGGTCTATAATCGTGGGCTTCGTGTCACACTGGCCTTGAGTTGGTTTGTGGCCCCATGATCAACCCACTTTCACGTTCAGGAGCCAACCATGGCTGTCCAACAAAACAAAAAATCTCCTTCCAAGCGCGGCATGCACCGCTCGCACAATGCGTTGAACGTTCCTGGCACTGCTGTTGAGCCCACCACCGGTGAAACTCACCTGCGTCACCACATCAGCCCCACAGGTTTTTACCGTGGTCGCAAAGTGCTCAAAAGCAAATCAGAAGCCTGATTGACTTTGATACACATAGGCCCGTGGCACTGTAAGCGCCTCGGGCTTTTGTTTTTTTCACGAGACTTCGCATGATCACTGTGTCTGTTGACTGCATGGGCGGTGACCATGGGCCACGCGTGACCCTCGCTGCATGCCGTCGCTTTTTAGAGACGCATGCGCAAGCCAAGCTCTTGCTGGTTGGCTTGCCAGAGGATTTGTCGTCTTTTGTCCATCCCCGTGCTCAGGTGGTTGCTGCTTCAGAGGTGGTGACCATGGATGATTCGGTCGAAGTGGCCATGCGTCGCAAAAAAGACTCGTCCATGCGCGTGGCCATTGAGCAGGTCAAGGGTGGCTTTGCCCAAGCGGTGGTATCTGCAGGGAATACCGGTGCATTGATGGCGATTGCGCGCTATGTGCTCAAAACCATCGATGGCATCGATCGGCCTGCGATTGCAGGACGAATGCCCAATTTCAAGGGGGGCGGCACCACCATGCTCGATCTGGGTGCCAATGTCGATTGCACGCCCGATCATTTGCTCCAATTTGCGGTGATGGGATCGGCCCTGGTTTCGGTGCTCGATGACATCGAAAGCCCGTCGGTGGGACTGCTCAATATTGGTGAAGAAGCCATCAAAGGCAATGAAATCATCAAAAAAACGGGCGAATTGCTTCGATCTGCTGCCAACTCCGGTGATTTGAATTTCTATGGCAATGTCGAAGGCAATGACATTTACCAAGGCACGGTCGATCTGATCGTATGTGACGGATTTGTGGGGAATGTGGCCCTCAAAGCCAGCGAGGGATTGGCGCACAAAATCAGTGAAACGCTTAAAAATTCTTTTACTCGCAATATCTTCACCAAAATCGCCGCTATTTTTTCTTATCCTGTGCTCTCCGACTTCAAAGACAAAGTCGATCACCGCCGTTACAACGGGGCAGCCTTACTGGGTTTGAATGGTATTGTTTTCAAGAGCCATGGTTCTGCCGATGAAGTGGCTTTTGAGACGGCATTGAACCGGGCGTATGATGCGGCTCATCACAACTTGCTTGAACGTGTGCGAACGCGCATTGCCCATGCCGCTCCACTGCTGGCCTTTGCGCAATCTGCCGAAGCCAGCGCTTGAGCCCTCTGATCAATGACCCGTTTTTCCCGAATTACCGGCACCGGAAGTTTTCTCCCCCCACGTCGGTTGACCAATTCAGATTTGGTGGCGGAATTGGCGACACAAGGCGTCGAAACTTCGGACGATTGGATTGTTGAACGCACGGGCATTCATGCGCGCCACTTTGCTGCCCCAGAGGTGGGCAGCAGTGACTTGGCCTTTGAGGCGGCAAAAAACGCTTTGACTGCTGCGGGTCGTCGACCCCAAGACGTTGATTTGATCATTGTTGCCACGTCCACCCCGGACATGGTCTTTCCCTCCACGGCTTGCATCTTGCAGCACAAGTTGGCACAAATTGACGAAGCTTCGGCGGGCATTGCAGGCGCGCCTGCGTTTGATGTGCAAGCGGTGTGCAGTGGCTTTATTTATGCGCTGACCGTGGCGGATGCCATGATCCGAGCCGGTTCGGCCAACCGTGCATTGGTGGTCGGTGCAGAGGTGTTCTCGCGCATCTTGGACTTCAAAGATCGAACCACTTGCGTCTTGTTCGGCGATGGCGCGGGTGCGGTGGTACTGGAAGCTTCTGATCAACCTGGAATTTTGGCCACCGACATCCATGCCGATGGCAAGCACGCTGGCATTTTGTGCGTGCCAGGCCATGTGCGAGGTGGAGAAATTTTGGGAGACCCTGTTCTTAAGATGGATGGACAGGCGGTCTTTAAGCTGGCAGTCGGCTTGTTGGAGGGGGCTGCACATGCGGCTTTGAACAAGGCAGGACTGAAAGAATCAGACATCGACTGGTTGATTCCACACCAAGCCAATATTCGGATCATTCAGAGCACGGCCAAAAAACTCAAACTGTCCATGGACAAGGTGGTTTTGACCGTCCACAACCACGGCAATACATCTGCAGCATCCATTCCTTTGGCATTGGACGAGGCTGTGCGCAGTGGCCAAGTCAAGCCTGGGCAAACGCTCATGCTCGAAGGTGTGGGTGGCGGGTTCACTTGGGGTGCGGTGCTGCTCAAGTTGTAATCCCCCTGAAGGGTGTATCAAACCAAGCATAGATTTATGAAGCCATTTGCATTTGTTTTTCCGGGTCAAGGTTCTCAGTCTGTCGGCATGTTGGACGCTTGGGGCGATCACCCGGTGGTCGCACAGGCATTGGCTGAGGCATCTGACGCCATGGGCGAGGACATCGCCAAGTTGATCCATGAGGGACCTAAAGAAGCGTTGGCCTTGACCACCAACACCCAACCGGTGATGTTGGTGGCCGCTGTGGCGGCTTACCGTGTGTGGTTGGCTGAAGGCGGTGCGTCACCGTCTGTGGTGGCCGGTCATTCTCTGGGCGAGTATTCAGCTCTGGTGGCCGCGGGTTCTTTGACACTGGCCCAAGCTGCTCCGTTGGTCCGCTTCAGGGCCCAAGCGATGCAAGAGGCCGTGCCCGTCGGTACGGGCGCCATGGCCGCTATTTTGGGTTTGGAGGCCGGCAAGGTCATTGCCGGTTGCCTGGAGGCCCAGGCAACATTCGGTGCGGGTTCTGCCGAGGTGGTGGAGGCTGTGAACTTCAATGACCCCAGTCAAACTGTGATTGCGGGCAGCAAAGCTGCCGTTGAGAAAGCCTGTGAAGTCCTCAAAGCCCATGGTGCCAAGCGGGCTTTGTCTTTACCTGTCTCTGCCCCTTTCCACTCCAGCTTGATGCGACCTGCCGCAGATCGCTTGAAGGAAAAGCTGGCGGACACTCGGATTGCTGCGCCGCAAATACCGGTGGTCAACAACATCGATGTCATGGTGGAAACCGAGCCAGATCGCATTCGCGCCGCCTTGTTCCGTCAGGCGTTTGGCCCGGTTCGCTGGGTCGAGTGTGTGGCTGCGATCAAAGCCCGTGGGATCTCTACCTTGGTGGAGTGTGGGCCCGGAAAAGTCCTCGCGGGCATGACCAAACGCATTGACCCGGAATTGACCGGTTTGCCCTTGCTGGATCCGGCATCTTTAGCGGACGTAAAAACGGCCTTGGCCTGAATGCATATGAGTGAACAACACACGACCCCCCAAGTGGCTTTGGTGACAGGTGCCTCGCGAGGTATCGGTGCATCGATTGCCCAATTGTTAGCCCAGCAAGGTTTTTCCGTCATCGGCACGGCCACCAGCGACGAAGGTGCAGCCAAGATCAGCCTCACCTTGTCGGCTTACCCTGGCTGCAAGGGTGCCAATTTGAATGTCAACGATGCGGCGGCGATTGAGGCCTTGGTTGATGGCATCACCAAAGAGCGTGGTGCCCTGCATGTGCTCGTCAACAACGCCGGCATCACCCGTGACATGCTGGCCATGCGCCTGAAAGATGACGATTGGGATGCGGTGCTCGACACCAACCTCAAGGCTGTATTTCGTCTTTCGCGTGCCGTGATTCGTCCAATGATGAAACAGCGCTATGGCCGCATCATCAACATCACCAGCGTGGTGGGCGCCTCTGGCAATCCAGGTCAAGCCAATTACGCGGCCGCCAAAGCTGGCGTTGCTGGCATGACCCGCGCATTGGCTCGTGAGCTAGGCAGTCGACACATCACCGTGAACTGCGTGGCGCCAGGCTTCATAGAAACGGATATGACCGCGGCCTTGCCCGAAGAACAACAAAAAGCCCTGCTGTCCCAAATCCCCCTGGGACATTTGGGCAAACCGTCGGATGTGGCCCATGCCGTGGCTTACTTGGCCAGTGCCAATGCGTCTTACGTCACGGGTCAAGAACTGCATGTCAACGGTGGCATGTTCATGGTTTGAGACAACTCAAACCGAAGGTTTCAAAACGGTGTGTCCGCCCGGTTAAAATTGCGGACTTATTCACAACCCTCTGAGGGACCCCATGAGCGATATCGAAGCACGTGTCAAAAAAATCATTGCCGAACAACTTGGCGTGGAAGAGTCACAAGT
>NZ_JAVLFP010000098.1:0-67962 GCF_046052825.1 Limnohabitans sp. | reverse complement strand
ACGCGTGCGTTGGTTGTCAACGCTTCTGGCACCAACGGCTCGGCAGTGTTCAATGCCGCAGCGGTGGCTCCGCAGCACTGGCATCGCTCAACGTCAGCGCCGCCAACATCTCGCTCAACGCCAGCTCGGTCAACACCTCGGGCAACCAAACCTACACGGGTGCCATCACCTTGAACCGCGATGTCAGCCTGTTGGCCACGGGCACCCACGCTGTCGTCACCGCCAACGGCACGCTCAACAGCGATGGCACAGCGCGTGCCTTGACTCTCAACGCTTCTGGCACCAATGGCTCTGGCGTGTTCAACGCCGCGGTGGGCAACACCGCTGCGCTGGCCTCAGTCAACGTCACTGCGGCCAACATTGCCCTGAACGCCAGCTCGGTCAACACCTCGGGCAACCAAACCTACACGGGTGCGGTCACCTTGAACCGCGACGTCAGCCTGCTGGCCACGGGCACCAACGCTGTCGTTACCGCCGACGGCATGCTCAACAGCGATGGCACGGCACGTGCCCTGACACTCAACGCCTCGGGCAGCAATGGCGCTGGCGTGTTCAACGCCGCTTTGGGCAACACCGCTGCACTGGCCTCGCTCAACGTCAGCGCCGCCAACATCTCGCTCAACGCCATCTCGGTCAACACCACGGGCAACCAAACCTACACGGGTGCGGTCACGCTGAACCGCGATGTCAGCCTGTTGGCCACGGGCACCAACGCTGTCGTCACCGCCAACGGCACGCTCAACAGCGATGGCACGGCGCGTACCCTGACACTCAACGCTTCGGGCAGCAATGGCTCTGGCGTGTTCAACGCCGCTGTGGGCAACACCTCAGCACTGGCCTCGCTCAACGTCACAGCCACCAACATTGCCCTGAACGCCAGCTCGGTCAACACCTCGGGTAACCAGACTTACGCGGGCACGGTCACGCTGAATCGCGATGTCAACCTGTTGGCCACGGGCACCCACGCTGTCGTCACCGCCCACGGCACGCTCAACAGCGATGGCACGGCGCGTGCCTTGACTCTCAACGCTTCGGGCACCAACAGCTCGGCGGTGTTCGAGGCCTCTGTGGGGAATACCGCTGCCCTGGCCTCGCTCAACGTCACAGCCACCAACATTGCCCTGAACGCCAGCTCGGTCAACACCACGGGCAACCAAACCTACACGGGTGCGGTCACCTTGAACCGCGATGTCAGCCTGCTGGCCACGGGCAGCAACGCCGTGATCACCGCCAACGGCTTGGTCAACAGCGACGGCACGGCGCGTTCGTTCACGCTCAACGCCTCTGGCAACCAGGGTCGCGTGTTGTTTGCCAGTGCCCTGGGTGGGAGCCAAGATTTGAGCGCCTTGAACGTGTCAGCCTCCAGCATCACGATCGGCGGCGGCGCCATCACAACCTTGGGCAACCAAAGCTACAACGGAGCGGTCACATTGGGCGCAGACACCCAATTGACCAGCACGGGCGCCCAAGGCGTGCTGAACCTCAACGGCACCGTCAACAGCGACAGCACCGCACGGTCCTTGACGGTCAACGCAGGGGCTGGCAACAGCACGCTGGAGATCACAGACTCGGTGGGGGCAACCCAAGCGCTGTCGCGTTTCACCAATGCGGCAGCGACCACGGTGATTGGCAATGCGTCCACGTTGTCGCCGGTGAGCATCGCCACCTTGAACGACCTGCAATTCACAGGCGCCGTGCAACTGCAGGCGCCCACCCATGTCGTCCTGGCCTCTGCGGGCACGCTGGCGGGCCAGGTGACTGGCTCGGCTGGCTTGTACAAAGAAGGCGCGGGCACGTTGCTGCTGACCCAAGCCAACAGTTTCACCGGCGCCATTCAGGTCAACGCGGGCACCTTGTCCACCTCGAACGCCCAAGGCTTGGGGGCAGACAGTGCCGCCATCCGTTTGGCCAGCGGCACGGTGCTGGACCTGCAAGGGGTGGCCGTCGGCACCAAAGCTTTGACACTGCAAGGGGCCACTTTGCGCGCCTCGAACGGCACCAGCAGTTGGGCGGGCCCCATCGCTTTGACGGCCGACAGCCGCATCGATGTGACGGGACAGCAGTTCACCGCCACAGGCGTGGTCGATGGCAGCCAATCTGGCTTGGCACTGTCGGGCACGGGTGCCGTGGTGATGCGCAATGCAGACAACACGCTGTCACGCTTGGCATCGGCCAACAGCACCGCATCGATTGACCTGAAAAACAGCACGGCGCTGAGCATTGGCAACGTGACCCCCCAAGGCGTGACTTATGCGGGGCTGCAAAGTGCCGGGGCGATCACCCTGGCCAGCACGGCGCCTGTGACCGTGATGGCCAATTCCAGCCTGGCCTCGACGGGTGGAGACATCGTGCTGCAAACGTCACGCTTCATCAACCAAGCAGGCGCCACAGCGCTGAGCACAACCGCCCCCCACACCTGGCAAGTTTGGAGCACCAACGCAACGCCGTTTGATGCCCTCAGCGGCGACAGTGCCAACACCCTGAACAACGATTACGTGTACTACAACGCCAACCGAGGTTCGTTGCAAAGCGTGCCGGCAGGCCATGGTTTGTTGTACAGCTACACCCCAGTTGCGGTGGTCAGCCTGACGGGCAGCGTGGTGAAAAACTACGACGGCACGAACCAAGCCCAACTGTCACCGGCGAATTTCAGGCTCTCGGGTGAAGTGGTGCAACGCACCGGCGAACACGATGTGCTGACCTTCAACAACCCACCCTACGGGCTCTATGTGAGCGCAGGAACCGGGGCTGCTGTCAAAGACGCAGGAGCCCAAAAAGACGTGGAAGTCACAGGCTTGGCGTTGACCGCCCAACAATCGGGCAAGCCCGTGTTCGGCTACACCTTTGCCAGCACCATCACGGGCCGTGTGGGTGAGATCCAACCCAAGCCTTTGGATTTGGCGTTCACCAAGGTCTACGAGGGCAACAACCGGTTTGACAACACCAACACGTACGTGCTCTCAGGGATGGTGGGCAGCGAAGCCTCGCCGCTGATCAACGCAGGCCAGGCCACCGTGACCAGCCCGAACGCGGGAACTTACAACCAGTTCACCAGCAGCTTGACGATCGACAACCCGAACTACACCCTGACCGGTGGCGCCCAACTGGCCACCATCAATAAGGCGCCTTTGGGCATTGCCATCAAGACTTTGTTCAAAGCCAAGACCGATCTGCCTGACATTGCAGCCCGAGACTTCAACGTGGTGGGGCTGCAAAACGGAGAATCAATTCCAAAAATCGACCTGCTGACGTTGGCCTACAAAGACGTCTCGCTCAACGACACCAACTACGTCAAATCGATCACCGTCAGCCCAGGCAATGGGGTGGCCAACATGGCCAACTACGCCATCACGCAAACGGTGAATGCGGTGCCCAAAGCGACAGATGGCGGCAACACCATGAACATGGTGAAACTGATGTCACCCGATGAAGTGATCACCTTCCCCGCCGCTCCGCCCCCGAGCTTGCCTGTGGTGAGTGCTCCAGCAGCTGCCCCAGCAGTACCAAGTGGTGCTGCACCGGCCCCCGCCCCTGCGCCTGTCGCGGCACCGGTGGCGGCGGCTGCCACGACCAACTTGACCATCCCCGGCATTCGCATCAACACCATCACCGCCCCCACGCCGCAAAGCTCGGGTCTGGTCACGGTCATGCTGCCTCAAGGCTCCACCAATGTGGCGACGGTGGGCTTGGTGATTCCATTGCCTCAACTCATCACGGCGCCCATCTCCAACACTGGCGGCGAGCCGCCACCGCTGAGCGTGACGCTGACCAACAACCAGCCTTTGCCAGCATGGATTCGCTATGACGAAACTCAAAAAGCATTGGTCACCTCACCCGACTCGCGCGCGACCTTCCCCATCACGGTGGTGATCACCGTGGGCGAGCAACGCACCGTGGTGGTCGTCTCAGAATCTCTGCAAAACTAATCCATCCTCATCGCCATGCAAGCCTTCCATCCCCTTCCCCGCCATCGTCCAACCTGTATGTCTTGTGCCAGCTGGCTGATGCTGATGCTGTCGTTGCCGGCCATGGTGCATGCCGCAGACCTCGACGCAGGTGCGTTGCAACAACAAATCGATCGCAGTCAAAATTTCAAGTTGCCACGCCAGATGGCCCCTGCGCTGCCCAAACCCCTGGCCAACAAACCCACCACCGGCTTGAAGATTTTGGTCAAGCATTTCAAGATCCAAGGCAACACCTTGATCGAGGAAGCCCAGCTGCAAGCCTTGCTGCAGCCCTACGAAGGCAAAGAGCTGTCCTTCAGTGACATCGAAGCGGTGGTGGCCGAGGTGGCAGAAGTGTTTCGCCAAGCCGGATGGACCGTGCAGGTGTATTTGCCTGAACAAGACGTCATGAATGGCGTGGTCACCATCCAGGTCGTGCAGGCGCGTTTTGGCAAAGTGGTGATCGAGGGTGACATACCCCGCCCCGCCACCCCCGAGTCACTCAAAGCCATCATTGCGGCACACCAGGCCAGCGGAGAGTTTTTAAGCTCGAAAAACATCGACCGCTCCTTGCTGATTGCCGATGATATTTCTGGCGTGTATGTGAATGGCAACCTGGCCGAAGGCACCCAAGAAAGCGAGACCGACTTGGTGTTGAAAGCGGCTCAACGGCCTTGGTACGACGGCAATGCCACGGCAGACAACACCGGCTCCCGGGGAACCGGCGCCAACCGCTTGGTGATGAATTTGAACTTCAACAGCATCTTGGGCAACGGCGACCAAGTCAGCACCAATTGGATTGAAACCAAAGCCAGCCGCTACTCACGCGTGGGCTGGACCGTGCCCGTGGGTGTGGATGGATGGCGGGTTGGCATGAACTCTTCTCACCTGGCTTACAGCGTGCTGCAGTTTCAAACCACGGTGGCCCCCACCGGCTCGTCCGACACCAAAGGCTTGGAAGCCAGTTACCCGCTGCTGAGGTCGCGCAACCAAAACTTGTACCTCAGCTTGGCCATGGACGAAAAGAGATTTCTCAACTTCAGCGAAGGCCAACTCGCGAGTGATTACTTCAACCGCGTGAAGTCCTTAAGCATGTATGGCAACAGCTTCGATGACTGGGGTGGCGGCGGCTCCAACACTGGCAGCTTGACCTACAGCGAGGGATTTTTGAATTTGGATGGTTCCCCGAATGCGTCTGAAATTGCGTCCACCACCCAAACCGCTGGGTCCTATCGCAAAATTCGTTACGCCTTGAGTCGCCAACAAGTTCTGGTTTCGGATTGGTCTTTTTATGGTTCTTTGTCGGGCCAGCGTTCGATGGCGAGCAAAAACCTCGACTCGTCAGAAAAGTTTTACCTCGGCGGCAGTTCAGGCGTGCGCGCCTACCCCAGCAGCGAAGCCGGTGGCGGCAATGGGGTGATGGGCAATTTTGAGTTGCGCTGGCAAGTGGATCCACGTTTGATGGTGACCAGCTTTTACGACATCGGACACGTGACCTTGTTCCCCGCCAAAAACTTGCAAGATGTGACGGCCTTGAATGCGTATTCACTCAAAGGTGCGGGTTTTTCTGCGGCCTGGCAAACCGCTGACGGTGCAACACTGAAAGTCATTTGGGCCCGACGCATCGGCGTCAACCCCAACGCCAACATCGAAACCGGCAAAGACTTGGATGGCTCCTTGTTCAGAACGCGTCTGTGGACCTCGGTCAATCTGCCGTTTTGATTTCTGACAAGGTGTCGAGCTTGACCTCGACCAAGGGCGCTTGATGCAGGCGAACGAGTTGGCCCGTCACGACTCTGGGATTCACACTGCGCACGGCATTGGTACTGGGGCTCCACAAAGAAAGCATGCAAAACGTGGTGGCAAGCTTGGCATACAACATCAAGTCACGCTTTTGAAGCCTGGGCTCAGGATTGACGCGCATCCTCTGCGGTGGTGCCTCATCCCATCCAGCGGCCTCAGACCCAGCTTGAAGGGCTTGTGACGTGTCATACGAAGTTGTTTGTGTCACAAGTTCAAAACGCGTCACGGATGTGGCTGTGGGCTCTGCCACATTGCCATCGAGTGATGGACTGTTGGCCGCAAAACGAGACAGATCGAGGTCGTTGCTGAACTCTGATGGTGCAAGCTGTTGCCAATTGGCAGAAAACACATCTTGTCCAATGATCTGGTGATTTGAGCCAAAGACGTGCGCCCCCACAGACTGGACATTGCTCTGAACATGCGTCTTGCCAAGGCCTGTTGAAGCGCTTGGGCGCTGAAGTGCCCTCGTTTCAAATTGCCGTTGCCGATCGGTTGGGCTGTCCAGATCCAACTTCTGCCGATCCGCATCCAAGGCGTCCAACTTTAAGGCTTGTTGATTCTCAGTCGATGGATGGATGTCCTCACCCTGTACGTTCGCGCAGACATCCGTCATGTCAAGGCCTATCTCATGGGTTGATTCCTTAACAGAATGAAGTAATGGGCTGACTAGATTCAATGTTTCAGATCCGTCGCGCTGGTTATCTTGGTGAAATTTAGCTTTCTTCACGACGGCTAACAGCAACTTATTTTTTGCTTCAAAAGCATCAAGTTGTTTGGTCAGTACTTCAATGTTTTCAAATAGATTCCTGACCCGGACATCAGGAGGTAAAACCACAAACAGTTTTGGGTCAACGCCATCGTCAAGTGCTTGGTAGTTTGACGTCTGAGAGTCCAGCGCAGAGAAAGTCGGTGTGTTGGATGACGAAGATGAATTTAGGGTAAGTTCAGCGGGACCATTGAACCCTGGCGTGTCACCTAGGATTTGAATGTTCAAGTTATCTTTGGCGTTGTGATCAACTTGGATGATGTTCTGGCTCGGTCCAACGTCTTTCTGCATTGCATCGGTGTTGTCAAGCAAGGTTCGATGAATTTCAATCCCAAGTTCATCGTCGGTCTTGGCCATGTCAAAGACGTCGGGCTGGACCGCCGCAGCGTCAACGGCGCGCAAGTGCGCGACTGGATTTTCAAATTGACTGACATCAAATGGTTTGAAATTTTTGACTTCTAAAACCTTATTGAATTTGTTGAAGTCTGCAATGTGCCAGTCAAAGACAGACATGATGCCCAAGAACAACTTGTACTCCACGACGGACACCACCCCATCGGACATCATGGAGTCGCAAACATTGATCAGCACGCAAAGTTTCTGCTTTTTGTTAAGCCCTCGTTGCATTCGCTTGAGGAAGTTTTCACGTTTGTTAGCCCGCACATAGCCCAAGGCCGCTATTTGTAAGCCGTCAAACTCAGCCACCACAGTTTCAAATTGACCGATCTCTTCTTGTGCCAGTCGACCATCTGCGCTCATCATGTAAAGCAAAGACACCGCCAAAGTCAAGTGCGGCGATATTCGGGGTCCATCTTGAATTTCGGCAAACGGGCCTAACACCGTTTTGTCATTTTTCAATTGGATCACTTGGAAATAGGGTCTGTATTCCTCCGGGCTGACACCAAATGCGTTCAGTAATGTCTCAAAAAATAACAATTCTGATGGCTCACAACGCCCATCGGAGAGCATCGAGTCGCAGACATTGGTCAGAATGCACAGTTTGTCTTGCATGCTGAGTACCAAGGGTGCTTGCTTGAGAAACGTCTCAACAGGCACCCTTTGCACATAGTCCAAGGCAAAGTTCAATAAGTTTTCGTTGTCACCAATAACCGCTTGGAGTTGGCTGGTTTCCTTGTCTTCAATCTGTCCGTCGGATGACATCATGTACAAGATACCGGCCACCAAAACTAGGGCCGGCGTCAGTGAATGGGAAGACGCTGTCTTTGCCACAGACACCGACTCTGCAGGTGCACTGCGATGTGGAAACGACTTTGCAAGAGCTTGAATTGCGGCCATGTCTGACCATAATCAAGTTCTCATTTGGCATGGGTGACAGCTACGTCACAGAGTCGATGAATGACTCAAATGTCATTTCGTGCGGAGGTGGACAGAGGCTATGTCCTCAGCCAAGAGACGCCTTGAACGATCAGAGTGACTTCACGGGTGCGACGCTGATGGGTGTTTGACTCTGGCGATTGAGTTTGCCAACAACCGATGAAGAGTTTTTAGGATAAATGGCCGCAATGTTTGTGCTCCATAGAGACAACATCAAAAATGTGGCACTGACCTTCACCAAGATTTTGAGGTCGCGGCGACGGCTGAGCTCGTCTGTTTGAGGCAGGTCTTTCGACGCCAAGCGACCGGTAGCCGATGAACGGCGCTTGTCACCTGGGTCGTTGGCTGCCAACAAGCCGGCTTCCTCATGGCCTGCAAAAGGCGCAGTTTGAGATGCACGATTTTTTTGAAATGCAACATCAGTGAGAAAAGCGTTGTTTGCGGCAGAAGTTGACACGTCAAGATCGTTGGGCGGGGAACGGGTGGATAGCGTTTGCCAATTGGCAGAGGTTTCACCCTCCCAGATTTTTTGATGATTGGCGCCATAAACTTCTGCGCCGACAAACTGCATGTTTGTCAGCTCTTGCTGCTTGTCCAATCCAAGCGCAGTCTCGTCTGAACCTGAAGTCAGGGATCCAAAATTGTCTTGATGTTTTGCTGCGGCTTCGCTTTGGATTTTTTCTTCAAGAAGTCGGCGTTCTTTTCCTGCAGCCAGCAGTTTTTTATTTTCTACTTCAAATTGATCAAGTTGCTCCGTCAGCTCCTCGATGTCTTCGAAAAGGTTTTTCACCCGAACTTCCGGTGTCAATACTTCAATGTGATCGACACTGGGTTCTTGCGCTAAAACTTGGATGTTCTCTACCTCAGGAACAAGCTCCAAGGTTTGTACATTGGGTTCAGGCGCTGCCACCTCAATCTGTATGCGTGACACGGGGGCAGCTTCAACATCCAAAGCCACCCGGTTGAAAATAGAGGCTTGGCCACCTAGCCACTTTGGTGCGGAGGCCTGTGCTTCCTCCGTCAAGCGTTGCTTGTTGACTTGCGGGGCAAGAGACTGATCCAACAGCTGCAAATTTTCAGTTGCGGCGCCAGCAGGAAGGGTTTGCAGATTCAAGTCATCTGTTGCATTGTGATTGACTTGGATGATGTTTTCGTCGGATCCGAAATCTTGGTGCACGCTTTCAATGTTGTCATGCATCGTGCGCCGAACTTCAATGCCAAGTGCGGACTCAGGTTGCGCGGACTCCAACATTTCGCCTTCAACCAGGTCATCGGTCAGTTCACGCCCATGGACGGTTCTGTTTTGGAATTTGCTGACATCAAAGGGCTTGAAGTTTTTGGTCTCCAAAACTTTTTGATACCGATCAAAGTCTTCCACACGCAGGCCAAACGCCATCACCATGCGCATGAAAAGTTTGTCCTCCACAACGGCGACTACGCCGTCAGCCATCATGGAATCGCACACATTGGACAAGATGCACAGCAATTGGGTGCTGCTCAACACAGGACGGGCTAGCTTGAAAAAGTCTTCGCGCTTGACCGAGCGGACAAAGGTTAACGCTGCTTTTTGCAACCCATCAAACTCACCAATGACCGTTTCGAGCTGACCAATTTCTTCCTGCCCAAGGTTGCCATCCGCACTCATCATGTAAATCAATGAAACGGCCAGGGCGAGATGAGGCGTGACCCTCTGAGAACCTTCTTGCAATGGAACAAACGGACCAAAGACCGATTTGTCGTTCTTGAGTTGAATGATTTTGAAATAAGGTTTGAATACTGTGGCAGTCACACCGAATGCAGACTGCATTTTTTCAAACAACTCCAGCTCAGCTGTTTCGCAACGCCCATCTGACAACATCGAATCACAGACGTTGGTCAAGATACACAGCTTGTCTTGCTGGCTCAACAAGACGGGGGCAAGCTTCAGAAAGTCGTCGATGGGGACCCTCTGCACATAAGCCAAGGCGTAGCTCAGTAATTCTTCATTGCCACCAATGACCGCTTGAAGTTGGCTGCTCTCCTCGTCCTCAATATGACCGTCGGAGGACATCATGTACAAAAGCGAGGCCGCCAACACCATCACCGGCGTCAATTCAATCGACCCAGAGATCTCCACCCCAGCTAAGCCAGCTGAGGTTTTGATCTTATCGATTGCGTGGTTTGTGGGTTGCGGTGCGGCCATGAGACACGATAGTCAATGGAATCGCACCTGTTGATGACATCTTTGTCATTTTCAAATACTAAATGTGAAAGTAATATTTTTTTACGACAAAACGTGAGCTGGTGGCACAGATTTCCTGTGGCAGGGTGCCTTGAGTTCGATGCAAACCCGTTGTTTGTCTTTGACAAGCAACGTCAAGACACCGTCGTGCAATTTGACAATCTCCTCGCACAAGCTCAAGCCCAAACCTAAGCCATCGACTTGACGGGTATGAGCGGCATCTCCACGGTAAAAACGCTCAAACGCCCTCTCGCTCAAATCGGCTGGAATATCAGAGCAAGGATTTTCAATGGTGAAAACAAAGCGATCCCCTTGTGTTGACAAACAGATGTCCACCCATCCATGCGCCACGTTGTATTTCAATGCGTTGCTGTATAGGTTGTAGATGCATTGCCTGATCAGGGTACGGTCACCCCACCAGAACACACCCGGCTCAATACGGCCACTGACCCGAAGATTGAATGGCAAGCCCTCAGCCTCTTCAACCAACTCTTCAAGTAAGGCAGTCAAATCGACTTCCGTGGGCTCTTCAACCAAGCAGTTGGCATCGGCGCGTGACAGCATCAGCAACTTTTCTGTGATTTCTATCAACCGGTCAATTTCTTCATTCATGCGAGAGGCTCGTATCTGGGCCCCTGACCCCTTAGCCAGTTCTTCGATCAATTGTTCCGAATTACCACGCAGTATGGCCAAGGGGGTTCTCAATTCATGCGAGGCATCGGATGCAAAACGACGCGCCTTGACAAAACTATCTGCCAAACGGTGACGCAAATCCTCGAACACAGCAACGAAGGTTCGGAACTCCAGAAACTGTGTGGGCAGCCCTATGGGCTGATTCAAACTCTTGGAGTCCAAGGCGGCGACCGCTTGTTCGATGTTGCGAATGGGCGTGAAGACAACCCGAACGATATACAGTGACATCAAGCTCAGAAGAACGAAAATGGTAGGCAGTACAAACACCAAGTTTTTATCGCGAAGCGCCCAAATCTCGTCCATGTATTGGTCCATGTAGCTTTGGGGCATCAACAACTTGGGGCTGTCTGCTACACCTGCTAATTTGACCAATTGCCAAGTCTGTTGATCGTTCACAACCTTGGCGTGATCGACGTCCTTGCTGAATCTAGTCCATGACAATTGAGGACGATTGGCGAGTGAACACAACGATGCGAGTTGGCCCTCGACCAGGGAAGAAGTCGAATCACATACCTCGTAATAATCCATCTCACTGTTGATCAGCACGCCAAGATGCAATTGCTTAGAACAGCTGATGAATTCTTCTTTTTGAAAAACTCGTGAGGAACAGGCATGGAGGCTCTTGCCCATGGTCTCAATCGAATGCTCTTGGAGCTGTGAAATCAATAGATTTTGAGCAATATAACGGTTTGCAAAAATGATCAAAAAGGTCAGCAACACCAGTCGAACAAAAACATGAAACTTAAAGGAAGTCTTCATGCATCTTCCTCCACTCTCAGCCGATATCCCACCCCACGAACTGACTCGATGGGCGACGCCTGGTCTGTTTTGTTTCTTCCCAGCTTGCTTTTGATTCGTCGCACACACACATCCACGACATTGGTTTCAGGATCGAAGTTTATTTCCCAGACATGCTTCAAAATTTGTTGGCGTGAATAGATGTGCCCAGGGGAGCGCATCAACAAAGCCAACAAACTGAACTCACGTTGACTCAAGACCGCAGACACCTCGTGCCATTGGGCTCTTCGGTCGACGACATTCATGGTCAATCCTTGGAAACTGATTTGATTGCTGGTTTCGGGGTTCTTGCGCGCCATGACCGCCTTGATACGCGCCACCAACTCTTCCACAAAAAAAGGCTTAGGCAGGTAATCATCCGCCCCCACCTCAAACCCCATCAAACGATCAGGCAAATCAACCTTGGCACTCAAAATGATCACTGGCGTGAGATTGCCGTTCTCACGCATTTGGCGCAACACATCAAAGCCCCCCAACTTGGGCAGCATGACATCAAGCACCACAAAGTCAAAGTTCATTTCCTCGACCATAGCCAATCCGGTGAGCCCGTCTTGCGCATGGGACATCTGAAAACCAGCCTGAGTCAAACCCTTGATCACAAATTCAGCGATCTTTGTCTCGTCTTCAATCAATAAAATTTTCATGATGCGCTTGTAAAAAATACCGACTTGATAAACTATTTTTCCGCCTGATTCTCCGTACTTTTGCAAACACAGTGCTGACCCTAAGTGACATCTCAGTCATTTTTTAGCCAAGCTTACGTTCTTCCTACCCTCATGCGCCCTGCTGTTCGAGATTTAGTTTGGTTGGGCTTGATTGCCGTTGTGACCCCACACCTCGGTTGGGCCCAAACGTATCCCACGAAGCCCATCACCCTGGTCGTGCCTTTTGCCCCAGGGGGCGGCACCGACAGCATTGCGCGTGATGTGGCGAAAACATTGAGCGAAAAATTGGGCCAACCCGTGGTGGTGGACAACAAGGGGGGTGACGGCGGCGCACTGGATGCCAACGCGGTGGCCAAGCGCGTTGGCAGCAAGAAGGCGCTCAAGCCGTCAGTGGCACCCCCGAGGAGTTTGCCCAGGCGCTGTCCCGCGAGTTGGTGCAATGGCGTGTGGTGGCCAAGGCCGCGGGCTTGCGCGGCGAGACGCCTTGACGCCCTTTCACGCCCCACGGCAGCCCAAGCGCAGGGGCGGGTGAGCACCGCGAAAGCGCACTCACCCACACATTCAAGCTTGGGTCAAGCCTGCTTTGACGCGGTCCGGCGTGAGCGGCAAGCGCCGGAAACGCACGCCGGTGGCATCGAACACGGCATTGGCCAAGGCAGCGCCCGTGGGGCCTTGCGAGGCCTCGCCCGTGCCGAGGAATGGCGCCCCCGGACGGTCGATCAACACCACATCCACAGGTGGCACTTCTGAGAAGGTCAAGATGGGATAGCTGGCCCAGTCGCTGGAGAGCACCTTGGTATCGTCGAACTTGACTTCTTCTTTGAGCGACCAGCTCAGCGACTGGATCAAACCGCCTTCGATTTGGTTGCTCACGCCATCGGGGTTGACGATGTGGCCCACATCCGCCGACGCCACCGCGCGCAGCACACGGATGCGCCCGTTGCGGCGGTTGACCTCGACCTCTAAGGCCACCGCGCAATAACCCGCGATGTTTTTGTAACGGGCAAAGGCGATGCCGCGTCCACGGCCTTCGGTCTTTTTCCAATCGGCCCAGCCAAAGGCTTTGGCCGCTTTGACCAAAGCATCACGCGCACGCTCGTCCTTCAAAAAGCGCAAACGGTATTCCACCGGATCGACTTTGGCCGCCGCTGCCAATTCGTCGATGAACGACTCGATGGCAAACACGTTGGCATACGCCCCCAAGCCTCGGGTGGACGAGGCACGCAGGGGCATGTCGGTGATGAAGTGGGTCAACACCTTGTGGCCAGGGAATTCATAGAGCGCAATGGCGTTGCGGTCGGCTGCGTAATTGGGCGGGCCACCATTGACGGGCACGGGCAGGGTGAAAGGCTTTTCCAGATAGCGCGCCGACAACAAGTTGCCAGGCTCGCCACTGGGGCGTGTGCCGTGTGGCGTGGACCACACTTGCAAGTCCCAATCCAGCACATGGCCTTGGGCATCCAAACCCGCTTGCACCTGGATTTCCATGGCCGAGCCATAGGGCTCCCAGGTGTGTTCTTGCTCGCGGGTGTACTGCAAGCGCACAGGGTTGCCGGGTACGGCTGCCGCCAACAGCGCGGCGTCGGCCGCAGCGTCGTCGGCCAGGTTGTGGCCATAGCAACCGGCACCTTGCATGTGTTGGCAGCGCACCTTGGCGGGCTCCATGCCGAGCATCTTGGCAATCGCCACGCTGGTTTCAAACACCGACTGGCTGTGGGTTTGAATCAACATCACCCCGTCTGCACCCAAGGTGGCAATGGCCGCCGAGGTGCCGATGGAGGCGTGCATGTGGTACGGGCGCTGGTAGGTGGCCTGCATGGTTTTCACCACGGGCTCGCCACCGGCACGCACCTGCGTTTTGGTGTCGATGCGTTTGTTGGGCTTGGTTTTGCGCAGCCATTCAAAGATGCCGTCGTGGCCTGGCAACACTTTGTCGACCTGCCACTTGGCCGAAGCAGCCATGGCTTTGGCGGCGGCCAGCGCTTGTTCTTCGCGCTTGGCGACCACACCCAAGAAGCTGCCGTTGCGCACGGCCTTGACCACGCCCGGCATTTTTTGTACGGCGGCCAAATTGACCGACAGCAACTTGGCTTGGTAGGTGGGTGGGCGCACGATGTGGCCAAACAGCATGCCTGCCGGACGGTGCTCTTGCACAAACATGGCTTGGCCCACCATCTTGGGCGTCAGGTCTACCCGGTTCACGGAGTGGCCGATGTAGCGGTGGCGGTGCGCGGGCTTGGGTTTGACTTGGCCCGTGGCTTCGCGGTTGAGCGCCTCGCCCGAGACCAGGTCCCAATAGGCCACTTGATCACCGCTGATGGCGCTGACCATGCCGTCGTGCACGCTCAAGGTGTCAAGGGGTTGCTTGAGTTTTTCTGCCGCCAAGCCGAGCAGGATGGCACGCACCTCTGCCGAGGCGTATTGCACGGCCGTGGCGCAATACGGCATCGAGAACGAGCCGGCGGTCACGCCCTCGTTGGGCACCAAGGCGGTGTCGCCCGAGATGACTTGCACACGCGACAAGTCGATGTCGAGTTCGTCCGCGCAAATTTGCGTGACGGCGGTCAAGATGCCTTGCCCCAACTCCACCTTGCCCACGAGCAGGGTGACGGTCTGGTTGGCGTTGACGCGCAGCCACGCGTTGAGTTTGCGGTGGGTGTTCAAGTCGCCGGGCAAGCGCGGTTTGTCAGTGACAGCTGCCGTCTGCGACAAGGCCGCATCCAACGGAATGCCAAAGGCCAACGAGACATAGCCCGTGGTTTTCAAGAAGCCACGGCGGGTGGCGGTGAGTGTGTGGTTCATGATCAAGCTCCCTTCGCCGCACGCAGGACGGCAAGCACGATGCGGTTGTGGGCGCCGCAGCGGCACAAGTTGCCATCCAGGGCCGAGCGCACTTCGGCGTCGGTGGGCTTGGGGTTGCGGTCGAGCAAGGCTTGGGCTTGCACGATCATGCCGGCGGTGCAGTAGCCGCACTGTGCGGCTTGTTCGTCGATGAAGGCTTGTTGCAGGCGGCTCGGTTGCTTGCCATCTGTCATGCCTTCCAAGGTGATCACCGCGCGACCTGCGACTGACGAAAGGGGCGTCACACAGCTGCGCACCGGGTTGCCGTCGACCATGACGGCGCAAGCGCCGCATTGGGCTTTGCCACAACCGTACTTGCTGCCATTGATTTGAAAATCATTGGCCAGCACGGTCAGCAAAGGCGTGGCCTCTGCCGCCGGGCTGCGCACCGGTTTGCCATTGAGTTTGAAGCTGATCACGGGTGTCTCCTTGTGGGTTATGGATTCAGGGTGGCGCCAAAGCGCCGCGCTTTACTGCTCGTCGATGATCGGGTTGGACAGGGTGCCAATGCCCTCGATCTCGATCTCGCACACATCGCCGGGCGCCATCCACACGGGCGGGTTGCGGGCATAGCCCACACCCGCAGGGGTGCCGGTGATGATGACGTCGCCAGGCTCTAGCGTCATGCACTCGGTGATGATGCGCAGCGACTCGACCACGTCCCACAAAAAGTCTTGGGTGTTGGCGTCTTGCATGACTTTGCCGTTCAAACGCGACTGAATGCGCAGGCCTGCGCCGCCGGGCGGCAGCTCGTCGGGGGTGACCAACCAAGGGCCGAAGGGGCCGCTGTCGTCGAAGTTTTTGCCAATCGTCCACTGGCCCGATTTGCGCTGGTAGTCACGCAAACTGCCATCGTTGAAACACGAGTAACCCGCCACGCAGTCCAGGGCGTTGGCAGCGGTCAGGTGGCGTGCACGCTTGCCGATGATGACGGCCAATTCGGCCTCGTAGTCGAGTTTGGTCGAGGCTTTGGGGCGAACCAAGGGGGCCAAATGGCCGACCATGGAGCTGGGACCACGCAAAAAGAAACTGGGGTACTCAGGCCTGGCGTTGCCACCCTCAGCGGCGTGGTCGGCGTAGTTCAAGCCCATGCACACGATCTTGCTGGGATTGGGCACCACAGGCAACAAACGCACACTGGCCAAAGGCTTGATGGCCGAAGCTGGCGCCTGGAGGGCCGCAGCATGGGCCGCCGCCATGGCGCCCGGTGTGGACAGCAAGGTCAGCATGTCATGGGGCAAATGGGCACCGGTCAGCCCTAAGTCAACAAACTCGGTGGCTTGTGCACTGGCAATCCAGCCGATGCCTGAATGGCCTTGATCTTGAAAACTCAGCAAACGCATGTTCAGTCCTTAAAGGGAGAAAGAGATGGCTGGATAATATCGATAATTCCCCCTCAGACAATTTTTTATCGATGAATCCTGTCGCCTTATGAACACCGCTCCCGCGTCTGAAACGAGTGCATCGCTGACGGCCAGCACCTACGAACGGCTGCGCGCCGATGTGCTCAACGGCCATTGGACCCCCGGCAGCAAATTGGGCATTGAGGCCTTGCGTGCCCACTACGGCACGGGCGCCACGCCGGTGCGCGAGGCACTCAACCGATTGGCGGCCGAAGGCTGGGTGCAACATTTGGAGCAACGCGGGTTTGCCGTGGCTGCGGTGAGCGAGGACGCCTTGCGGGAGTTGGCCAAGACACGGGTGTGGGTGGAAACCTTGGCCCTCACCCAAGGCTTGTTGGCCCGCACACCCGCATGGGAGGAACAACTGGTGTTGGCGCTGCACCGCCTGTCCAAAACACCGCGCTCGTTGTTTGCCGACCGCTATGTGGAGAACCCCGCTTGGGAGGCCTTGCACCGAGAGTTCCACCGCGTGCTGGTGTCGCAATGTGGCTCGCGTTGGTTGATTGGGTTTTGCGAACAGCTCTACGACCAAGCCCACCGCTACCGCCAACTGGCGGTCAAAAAGTCGTACAAGCGGCGCCACGAGTTGGACGAACACAAAGCCATGGTGGACGCCGTGCTGGCGGGTGACACCCAGGCCGCTTGCCAAGCCCTGACAGGCCACTACGAAAAAACCGCTGACATCATTTTGAACAGCGCACTGTCTGCCCCAACCTGACCCCTTTTGAATTTCATAGAAAGAGTTTTCCCGATGAACAACACGTCCCACATCACCCGACTGTCAGACGACTTCCGTTGGCCAGGCGGCCGCCGCGTGGCGGTGATTTTCAACATCGCTTACGAGGCTTGGTCTGACGGCCAAGCCCCTGGCATTGGCCCCATGGGCAATGTGCTCAAGCCTGGTTTTTTTGACACCAACGCCCATTCATGGGCCAGCTTTGGCATGGTGCGCGGCATTCACCGCCTGCTCGACTACGCAGACAAACGCGGTGTCAAAACCAGCATCATGGTCAACGGCGTGTTGGCCGAGCGCGACCCTGACACCGTGCGGTCGCTGCATGCGCGGGGCCACGAAATCGTCAACCACTCGTGGGGCATGGATGTGATTCCGGTCTACTTTGACGAAGCCCAAGAGCGCGAGAACATCCGCAAGAACGATGAGATCTTGACCCGCGTGGCAGGCGTCAAACCCGTCGGCTGGATCAGCCCACGCGGAACCGGCAGCCCCATTTCACCGCGCTTGCTGGCAGAGGCCGGTTACCTGCATCACGGAGACGTCAACGACGACGACCGGCCTTATGTGATGAACTTCGACGGACAACGCATCGTGGCCATTCCGTTGACGATGGACGTGAATGACTTGCCCACCTGCATCCGTTATGGCCAAGGCCCACGCCACATGCTCGACACTTTTGTAGACACCTTCACCGCCATGCGCGAGCGCGAGCAAGTGCCATTGATGCTGGACGTCACCGCGCACACCCACGTGATGGGACGCGCCTCGGGTGCGTGGGTGTACGACGAAATCATGGCCATCGTGGCCCAGCATTCGGATGTGTGGGTGACCACACGCGAAGAGATGGCCAATTACGTGTTGAGCCAAACCCCGGCTTAGGCTTAGGTTCATTTTTCCCCCTCACCATGACAGGACAACCCATGTTGCAACGCCGCACCCTTGTTGGATTGAGCACCGCCCTCTTGCTGGGCATCAGCGCTGGCACACACGCCCAAACCACCTATCCCACCAAGCCTGTGAAGTTTGTGGTGGCCTTCGCGCCGGGTGGGCCCGCAGACATCATTGCGCGCTTGCTGGGTCAACGCTTGAGTGAATCACTGGGCCAACCGGTGGTGGTGGAAAACCGCGCTGGCGCAGGCGGCAACGTGGCCAGCGGCATCGTGTCCAAGGCGGCGCCCGATGGCTACACGCTGATGGTCAACACCAGCTCGCTGGCGGTGAACGTGAGCTTGTCCAAGAACCCGGGCTTTGATGCCGAAAAAGATTTCACCCTGGCCAGTGTGGTGGCGTCCAGCCCCAACCTGTTGGTGGCCTACCCTGGGCTCAAGGCCCAGAACTTGCAAGAGGTCGTGGCCGAGGCCAAATCAGGCAAGCTCAACTACGGCACCGCCGGTGCGGGCACCACGCCGCACCTGACCGCCGAATACCTGTTCAAGGTGTTGGCCAAGGTGGATGTGACGCACATCCCCTTTCAAGGCGCGGGACCGGCACTCAACGCCACCCTGGGTGGGCAAGTGGAAATGGCCAGCGTGGCCCTGCCCGCTGCGGTGGAAATGGTCAAAGGCGGCAAGGTGCGCGGTTTGGCCGTGACCAGCAACAAACGCGTGGCGGCGTTGCCCGATGTGCCCACTGTGGCCGAATCAGGCTTTCCGGGGTTTGAGGACTACACCTGGGTGGGCGTGTTCGCGCCCAGCAAAACACCGGCCGAGGTGGTGCAACACCTCAACAGCGAGATCAACAAGATTTTGCGCAGCGCAGACTTTCAAGCCAAGCTCGCAGGCGTGGGCTTTGAGCCGGTGGGTGGCAGCACCAAAGAGGTGGCAGATTACCTGAAAACAGAACTTGCCAAGTGGGCCAAAGTGGTCAAAGAAACTGGCACCAAGGTGGAATAAATCGCAATGGCACGGGGCGGGTTGGTCTAGGTCTCGCAACCTGCCGAGCCCTTTGGCCCATGAAAAAACCCGCCTCAGCGGGTTTTTTCGTGCATAAGGCAGGGAAGCCTTAGCCCATGTGCAAGCCACCGTTGCACGAGAAGTCTGCGCCGGTGGTGAAGCCTGAATCTTCACCCGCCAACCAAGCCACCACGGAGCCGATTTCTTCGGGGTTGCCCAAGCGCTTGACAGGAATCGTTGCCACGATTTTGTCGAGCACGTCTTGGCGAATGGCCTTGACCATGTCGGTGCCGATGTAACCGGGCGACACGGTGTTGACCGTCACACCTTTGCTGGCCAACTCTTGGGCCAAGGCCATGGTGAAACCGTGCATGCCGGCTTTGGCCGCCGAGTAGTTGGTTTGACCCGATTGGCCTTTTTCACCGTTGACCGATGAGATCTGGATGATGCGACCAAAACCACGCTCGACCATGTCAGAAACCACTTGTTTGGTGACGTTGAACATGGAATTGAGGTTGGTGTCGATGACAGCGTCCCAGTCGTCACGGGTCATCTTCAAGAACATGCGGTCCCGCGTGATGCCAGCGTTGTTGACCAGCACGTCAATCGGGCCATGATCGGCTTTGGCTTTGGCAAAGGCCTCGACCGTCGAGTCCCATGAGCTCACGTTGCCAACCGACGCGTAAAAGGTGAAACCCAGCGCTTTTTGCTCCGCCAGCCACTTGTCAAAGTCACGCGTTGGGCCGCAACCCGCAATCACGGTGAAACCGTCTTTGTGCAGACGATGGCAAATCGCGGTTCCAATGCCCCCCATACCCCCTGTTACGTACGCTACTTTCTTGCTCATCATTTGTCTCCTGTTGTATGAGTTGTTAACTGACTGAAAAACTTCTCGATCACGCTCAGCGCTCAAGCGCCAATGAAACGCCCATGCCGCCGCCGATGCACAGCGCGGCCAA
Source organism: Limnohabitans sp. (assembly GCF_046052825.1). Lineage (GTDB taxonomy): Bacteria > Pseudomonadota > Gammaproteobacteria > Burkholderiales > Burkholderiaceae_C > Limnohabitans. Next base: position 47,906 of record NZ_JAVLFP010000098.1, on the reverse strand, counting down.
CCCTTTTTTGGCGCCACGACGCTGCATTTCGTGCAACAAGGTCACCAAAATACGGCAGCCCGATGCACCGATGGGGTGCCCAATGGCAATCGCGCCACCGTTGACGTTGACCTTAGCAGGATCAATGCCTAATTCTTGGTTGACCGCACAGGCTTGGGCGGCAAAAGCTTCATTGAGCTCGAACAAGTCCACGTCGGCGGCGTTCCAGCCTGCACGTTGCAAAGCTTTGCGCGATGCAGAGACCGGGCCCATGCCCATCAAAGCGGGGTCTAAACCACTGGTGCCAAAAGCAGCAATGCGCGCCAAAGGCGTCAGGCCCAAAGCGGCTGCTTTTTTGGCTGTCATCACCACCACCGCAGCTGCGCCGTCGTTGATGCCCGACGCATTGCCAGCGGTCACCGAACCGGCTTTGTCAAACGCAGGACGCAAGCCCGACAAGGCCTCGGCGCTGGTTTTTTTGTTGATGTACTCGTCGCTGTTGAAAATCAACGCATCACCTTTGCGCTGTGGGATCGAGACGGAGACGATTTCATCGTGGAATTTGCCAGCGTCTTGGGCTGCGGAGGCTTTTTGCTGACTGGCCAAAGCCAAAGCGTCTTGCATGTCGCGGGTGATGCCGTGGGCCTTGGCCACGTTCTCTGCCGTGATGCCCATGTGGTACTGGTTGTACACATCCCACAGGCCATCCACGATCATGGAATCGACCATGTTCCAGTTGCCCATGCGTTGACCATCGCGCGAACCCAACAGCACGTGGGGCGATGCACTCATGTTCTCTTGGCCACCCGCAACGACGATCTCGCTGTCGCCATAGGCTACAGCTTGGGCCGCCAACATCACCGCTTTGAGGCCTGAGCCGCACACCGCGTTGATGGTCAAAGCTGGCACCTCTTTGGGCACGCCCGACTTCATGAGGGCCTGGCGCGCTGGGTTTTGTCCGGCGCCCGCAGCCAACACTTGGCCCATGATGACCTCGCCCACCAAGGCGGGGTCAAGCTTGGCGCGTGCCAAGGCTTCGCGAATCACGATCGACCCCAAATCGGTGGCGGCAATTTTGGCCAGCGAGCCGCCGAACTTGCCCACACCTGTGCGAGCGGCTGAAACAATGACGATGTCTTCCATGAGATCTCCTGAGGATGTTTGAGTGATCGAAAAATTATTTGCCAGCGCGCGCTTTGACATAACGCCCGGGGGCGTTTTCAATCGCTTTGTAGCGGCCTTTGCCATAGGTTTTGGGCGCTGCAATTTGTTTGCCTGCATGGGCCTTGAGCCAATTGGCCCAATCGGGCCACCAACTTCCGGGGTGCTCCTTGGCCTTGCCAATCCATTGGTTCACGTCTTTGGGGAATGAGGTGTCGCTGCCAGTCCAGTAGCAACGCTTCTTGGCCGCGGGTGGGTTGATCACGCCAGCAATGTGCCCAGAAGCGCCCATGACAAAGCGTTTCTTGCCAGGGAAAACTTGGGTCGAGGCATAAGAGCCCCCGATCGGCACGATGTGGTCTTCACGCGAACCGTAGATGTAGAGCGGCAGGTCCACCTTGCGAAAGTCAACCGACTCGCCACACACTTTCGCCTTTCCAGGCTTGACCAAGTTGTTTTCCAAGTAGGTGTTGCGCAAGTACCAGGCATACATAGGTCCTGGCAGGTTGGTGGAGTCACTGTTCCAGTACAGCAGGTCAAACGGAGGTGGTGTTTCACCTTTGAGGTAGTTGCCCACCACATAGTTCCACACCAGGTCGTTGGGCCGCAAAAAGCTGAAGGTCGACGCCATGTCTTTGCCCTTCATCAGCCCGCCCTGGGCAAACTGCCCCTCGCGGTATTTGACAAAGTTCTCATCGATGAACACGTCCAACACACCGGTGTCTTGAAAGTCGATCAAGGTGGTCAAAAAGGTGGCACTGGCGACCGGCTTTTCACCACGCGCCGCCAACACCGCCAAAGCATTGGAAAGGATGGTGCCCCCAACGCAAAACCCCAGCGCATTGATTTGCGGGGTAGGCCCTATTTCTTGCACCACCGAGATGGCCTTGATGGCCACGTCTTGAACGTAGTCGTCCCAGGTGGTGTTTTGCAAGGACTCATCGGGGTTACGCCAGCTGACCACAAAGGTGCGGTGTCCTTGGCTGACGGCATAGCGGATGAGGGAATTTTCTGGCTGCAAGTCCAAGATGTAGAACTTGTTGATGCAAGGTGGGATCAACAAGAAGGGCCGCTCATAGACCTTGGCGGTCAATGGCTTGTATTCAAGCAATTGAAAAAACTCGTTCTCAAACACCACGCGACCTTCGGTGGTGGCCACGTTTTTGCCGACCTCAAACAAACTCTCGTCGGTCATCGAAACGTGCCCTTGCTCCATGTCATGCAGCAAGTTGTGGATGCCTTTGGAAATGCTCTCGCCTTGGGTGTCGATGGCTTTTTGTTGGGCTTCGGCGTTGAAGGCCAAAAAGTTACTTGGCGCCGTGGCCGCAGACCATTGCTCAATCGCGAACTGAATGCGTGCTTTGGTTTTTGCATCGGTCTCGGCTGCATCGGTCAAACCCATCAGGGTGCGGGTGTTGAGCAAATAGACCGCAGCCGCAAATGCCGAGACAGGATTGTGGCGCCAGGCTTCGCCAGAGAATCGACGGTCCTTCACCTCTGGCGTGGCCTGCAAACTCTGGTTCCACAAGGCGGTGGCCTCGGCCAGATACTGCTGCTGCAGCTCTTGAAGTTTTTCTGGTGCAAACGTCAGCTGGGGCATGTCAGGTGCGGTGCCCATGCCTTGAAACGATGCCAATGCTTTGGCCCAGTTGTCTGCAAAACTCTTTTGAAACTCTTCTGCTGCGCCCGTCAAAAACTGGGCAGAATCTTGGGTCATGGGGTCTCCGGAACTGGGGTCTTTTCAATGCTGTCGCAAGTATGACAGCGATTGCCCTTCGGATTTCTGACAGACATCAAAAAAAGTAAGGTTCTTATTTCATGTATTTGGTTTTGATCGCGTGGTTTTATGTGGCCTTGATGATGGCCGTGGCAGAAGCCACCAGCAACGTGGGCAGCCTATTGGGCGCTGTCATGACCTTCTCCCTGTATGGTTTGCTGCCCATGTCGGTGGTGGGCTACATCATGTCCACGCCAGCTCGCAAACGCCGTCGCTTGGCTCAAGAAGCAGCCCAACTCGAGGCCCAACAACAGGCTCTTCAGGCCTCAGCGGCTGATCCAAATGCAAGCCGCGAATCGCCCCGTGATGCCATCGCGCCGGTAAGAGAAAAAGCGTGAACTTTGGTGCACGGTGCACCATGAGACGCCGCCATCATTGCCGCTGATGGCGCTCACGCCAAGGGACGCAAGACGCTGGCGTGCCAAACCTGGTAAGTTGGCAAACCACTTCCCTTGGTGTTGTTCGCGAGGCTTGAAGTGCTCGGTTGCCGATGCGTCATGCGCCAAGAATGCATCGCGCACGTCAGCCCCCACCTCAAACGCTGTCGGGCCAATGCACGGACCTAGCCACACAAGCACCTCAGATGGCGCCACACACGCTTGCCTGCACAACTGAGCCAGCGTGTTGTCCACCACCCCGTGGACCAAGCCGCGCCAGCCCGCATGGGCCGCGGCCACAGCACGCCCGTGACGGTCCGTCAGCAAGATCGGCAAGCAATCGGCCACCATGATGGTGCAAGCCAAGTCCGCATCGACCGCCATGCACGCATCAGCGACCACGCCATCGGGCGTGTCTCGGTCCAATGCCACCATGTCCACGCCATGCACCTGTTGCAAAAACACAGGGCGTGCAGAGCCCAGTTGCATCTTCAAAAGCTGGCGATTGGCCGTCACCGACCGAGGGTCGTCACCGACATGGCTCCCCAAATTGAAACTCTCAAAGGGCGGTGAAGAGGCCCCACCCGCACGGGTAGAGAAAACCGCCCGCACGCCCGGGGGCAAGGTCCAATGGAGTGCTTCGATCAAGGCCATGGTGAACAAGGATACCCGGCGTTAGACTTGGCATGTTTGTTACAACTGTTCTGACCCCACATGAGTTACTTATTCGCCCCCCCTGCCGTTGTCTCCGTGCCTGTCGTGGGCGAAACACAAGCCTTCCCTGTGCACCGCATTTACTGCGTGGGACGCAACTATGAAGAGCACGCCAAAGAGATGGGCTTCACCGGTCGCGAACCGCCGTTTTTCTTTTTAAAACCCGCCGACGCCTTGGTGGTTGTCAAAGACGGTGAAACCGGTTCCATCCCTTACCCGAGCCAAACTAAAAATTTCCACCATGAAATCGAGTTGGTGGTGGCGATTGGCAAAGGCGGAAAAAACATCGCGGCTGCCGATGCCATGCAGCATATTTACGGCTATGCCGTGGGCTTGGACATGACGCGCCGCGATTTGCAAAACGACATGAAGAAACAAGGCCGTCCTTGGTGCATTGGCAAAGCCTTTGACCACAGTGCGCCAATTGGGCCCATCACACCCGCTGCCTTGGCCGGGGATGTCGAAAACGCCGAGATCTATGTGCAAGTGGGTGGCCAGGACCGCCAACGCAGCAACGTCAACAAGTTGATTTGGAACATTGCTGAAACCATTGAGCATTTGTCAGCCGCTTGGGAGCTTCAGCCTGGAGATCTGATTTACACCGGCACACCCGAAGGCGTAGCGGCCGTCGTGTCTGGTGACACCATGGTTGGCGAAGTCGCAGGCTTGGGTCAACTCAAAGTTCACGTGGCCTGATCTCGCAGATGTTGCAACGAACTTTGATTGCGCATTGCAAGGCGTGTGGTGCGTCGGTGCAATACCGCTTGCCCGACGACGGCGACACGCGCGAACGCGGGGTCTGCACGGCGTGTCACACCATCCATTACGAAAACCCACTGAATGTGGTGGGCACCATTCCAATTTGGGAAGGCAAAGTCTTGCTGTGCAAGCGCAACATCGAACCGCGCTTGGGCAAATGGACCTTGCCCGCTGGGTTCATGGAGCTTGGAGAAACAGTGGCCCAAGGAGCCGCACGTGAAACCCAAGAAGAGGCCGGCGCGCAATTCGAACTGCAAGACCTCTTCAGCCTCATGAATGTGGTGCGTGTGGGCCAGGTGCATTTTTTTTACCGCGCCAAACTGCTCAGCGATCAATTCGACCCGGGCCATGAAACCATGGAAGCGCGCCTTTTTGCTGAGGAAGACATTCCTTGGGATGAGTTGGCTTTTCGCACCGTCAAAGAGACGCTGATGCACTACTTTGCCGATGCCAAGCGGCATCAGTTTGGCTTTCACCAAGTCGACATCTCTTAAGGCTTTGTCCACACGGCAGGGGAATTCCCCTAATTAACCGACCGATGGGTCGGATTAGCATGAAGTGTTAACCATATGGAGCTGAAACACATGACCCCCCTCTTCAAACGCATCGCCGTGTCTGCGGCTTTGGCAAGCGTCGGCTTGATCGCTCAGGCCGCCGATCCGATCATCTTGAAAGTCCACCATTTCTTGGGCCCACAGTCCATTCAGCACACCGCCATGTTGAGAACTTGGTGCGACAACATCAGCAAAGATTCCGGCAATCGTTTGCAGTGTCAGATTTACCCAGCCATGCAACTGGGTGGAACGCCACCCCAGCTGTTTGACCAAGCTCGTGATGGCGTGGCTGATGTGGTGTGGACACTGCCTGGATACACCGCAGGTCGATTCCCCAAGATGGAGGTATTTGAACTCCCGTTCATGATGACGAATGCCGAAGCCACCAGTCGCGCGGCATGGGACTACTATGAAAAGAATGCACTGGAGGAGTTCAAAGATGTGAAAGTTTTGGCCATGCACGTGCACGGTCCAGGCAACATCTTCACGTCTAAAAAGCAAATCAAAACCATGGCTGACATCAAGGGCTTGAAGCTGCGCGGCCCCACACGTTTGACCACCAAATTGCTGGCCAGCATGGGCGCAACACCCGTGGGCATGCCCGTGCCTGCCGTACCCGATGCCCTGTCAAAAGGTGTGATTGACGGTGCGGTGATTCCCTACGAGGTGGCACCTGGCATCAAAGTTGACGAATTGGCTCGCTTCACCGCAGAAACCGATCGCAGCTACAACGCGCTGTACACCTCTGTGTTTGTGGTCCCGATGAACAAGGCCAAGTACGAGTCTTTGCCTGCTGATTTGCAAAAAGTGATTGACAAAAACTCTGGCCGAGAACTCTCTGCATTTCTAGGCAAGACGCAAGCCGGCAATGACGTTCCAGGCAAAGAAAAGATGATCGCTGCAGGTCACGTGATCACGGTGATCCCAAAATCTGAGCTGGAGAATTGGAAAAAAGCCTCTGACAGCCTTGACGACGAGTGGATGGCAGACATGAACAAACGCGGCGCTGATGGCAAGGCTTTGCTCAGCGATGCCCAAGCCATGATCAAGAAATACACCAAATAATTGAACCATCCCCCAAACAAAAGGAGGCCCATTGGGCCTCCTTTTTTTTCGACCGCTGTCGGTTGAATGAAGCTTTAAGTCAAGACGCCAACCAGCCACAAGCAGATGCCAGGGAAGAACAGCAACACCAAGGTACGAATTGTGTCGCTGACTAAGAAAGGCATCACACCCCGGTAACTTTCGGCAATGGGTACGCCTTTGGTCATGCCGTTGACGACATACACATTCAAGCCGACAGGAGGCGCCAGCAGACCAAACTCAACAACCATCAGCACCATGATGCCAAACCAAATGGCGACCGATTCTTTGGGCATTCCAAAGTCCAAGCCCATCACGATTGGGAAAAAGATAGGAATGGTGAGCAAGATCATGGACAGTTCGTCCATCACCGCGCCCAAGACGACGTAGAAAACCAAGATACCAGCGACCACCGCCAATGGAGACCAACCTAAACCCGTCACCAAAGCACTGAGCTGGGTGGAGGCTTGTGACAAGGCCAAAGCCCCGTTCATCAAATCGGCCCCAATGAAGATCAAAAAGATCATGGCCGAACTGTCTGCTGTGGCGTAAAAACATTCTTTGAATTTAGGCCAGGTGATTTCACGCTTGATCAGGGCCGCCACAAAGGTGCTGGCAGCGCCAACGGCAGCCCCTTCGGTGGGTGTGAACATACCGGCGTAGATGCCACCAAAAACAATGATGAAAATCACCATGATCGGTGCAATCCCGACGAATGAGGACCAGGTCAAACCAGCCGCGTTTTTGTCCACTTCGGGCGCTTGTCCAGGGACAAGGCGGACATAAATCGCAATGGCGGTCATGTAACCCAGCATGGCAATGATGCCTGGAACCATGGCTGCAGCAAAAAGCTTGGCGATGTTTTGCTCGGTCAAGATGGCATAAATCACCAGAGGTACAGAGGGCGGAATCAATATGCCCAAGGTACCCGCAGCGGCCAGTGTCCCAGTCGCCAGCCGACCAGAATAACCGTGGCGAGTCAGCTCTGGCATGGCAACACCGGTGATGGTGGCGGCTGTTGCAACGGAAGATCCACAGATAGCGCCAAAAGCAGCACAAGCCAAAACTGCGGCCATCGCCAAGCCACCTTTGAAACGCCCAGTGACACCTGCGGCGAAATCAAACAATGCCTTGCTGATCCCCCCTTGCGTCGCAAAATGTCCCATCAAGATGAACAAAGGAATGACCGATAAGTCGTAACTCGCAAAACGTGCAAATGCCTGGTTGTTTAAAAAATTCGCAAACGGCATCCAGCCTGTTTGAAAAATATAGCCAAAAGCGCCCGCCACAAACATAGAGACAGCGATGGGCACACGCACAGCCATCAGAAGCAACATCACACCAAAAATGGCGCCTACCAATTGCAAACTGCTCATGCGGGTTCTCCCAAACTGTCGTCAAAGCCAATAAATGTCTGCATCAAAGCAATCACACTGGTCAAAGCAAAAGCCGGAGACATGACGGCAAAAACGATCCACTCCGGAAAACCCAAAATCATGGTCCCTGAGTTAGAGTTGAAGGCGCTCAAGCCGCCCAAGTAAGTGCGCCAGGACAACAAAGCAAAACAAAGACAAACAAACAGTGCCCCCATGCGATCCATGGCTGCATTGGCTTGGTCAGAACATTTGGCAGTGAAGAAATCCACAATGATGTTGCCGCGCTTGGCTTGACACCATGGCATGAACAACCCAATGGCGGCGCCTGTGGCAGCACCAGATAACTCAAAGTCACCGGTGATGGCCGAACCGAACAACTCTCGGCCCACGATGCTGGTGCAGGTCATCAAGGTAATCACCGTTAGTAAAAGCCCCGCAGCAATTGCACACAGTCGGGCTAACAAAATTAAAAAATGCATACGATTCGACAAAAGTTATCTTGAACGCAAGTGTAGACAAGTCTCAGTTGCCGAACGACAGGGGTTAGTACCGTGAAAGTCCTGTGTCGATTTTCTTTCGATACAAATGGCTCAGGCGCTTTGCGTCGTCCACATCCTTCGCATGCTTTGTAAAAGTCCCAGCCGCGAGAAGTCAGCTGGAGCAGACGACACACGATAATTGCCCGATCAAGAACCATTCCACCTCAAAGAACACCGATGAACACCGAACTCCTACAAAATTTCGCAGCAGGCCGCTGGCAAACCGGCGCCGGAGAAGGCACCACACTGTTTGACCCCGTCCTCGGAACAGCGTTGGTGCGTGTGTCCAACGCCGGCTTGGATTTGAAAGAAGCTTTTGAATTTGCTCGCCTTCAGGGGGGCACGGCATTGCGAGCCCTCACCTACAAGCAGCGCGCCGCCAAGCTGGAAGAAATTGTCAGCGTGTTGTCCGAGAACAAGGCGGCCTACTACGACATTGCCACAGCCAACTCTGGCACCACCACGCGTGATTCGGCCGTGGACATTGATGGCGGAATCTTCACCTTAGCCACCTACGCCAAGATGGGCGCAAAGCTGGGGGACCACACGCTCTTGTTGGACGGTGAGCGCATTCGCATGGGCAAGGACCCCTTGTTTCAAACCCAGCACTTTTTGACATCCACGCCGGGGGTGGCGCTCTTCATCAATGCATTCAACTTCCCAAGTTGGGGCCTTTGGGAGAAAGCCGCTCCTGCGCTGTTGTCTGGCGTGCCCGTGATCATCAAGCCAGCCACGGCCACGGCATGGCTGACCCAACGCATGGTGCAAGACGTGGTCAACGCCAACATCCTGCCCTTGGGCGCACTGTCGGTCATTTGCGGTTCATCCTCAGGCTTGATGGACCAGTTGGAAGCCTTTGATGTGGTGTCATTCACAGGCTCTGCAGACACTGGACGCATCATCCGCTCCCATCCGGCTGTGGCCGAAAAGTCCGTGCGCTGCAACATCGAAGCCGACAGTTTGAACTCTGCTTTGCTAGACCCCAACACACAGGTCGACAGCGACGTGTTTCAACTTCTGGTCGCTGAGGTTGTGCGTGAGATGACCGTCAAGTCAGGTCAAAAGTGCACCGCGATTCGACGGATTTTTGTTCCTGCCACGCTGTACCAAGCGACCGCTGAAGCCATCAGCGCCAAATTGAAAAAAATCACCGTGGGCAACCCCCGAAACGAGGCGGTGCGCATGGGTGCGCTGGTCAGCCAAGAGCAACACCAACATGTGTTGTCTGGCATCGCGACCTTGAAGCAAGAAGCAGAGGTTTTGTTTGACGGCAACAGCGGCGAACTGATAGAGGCAGACAAACAAATTTCAGCATGCGTGGCCCCCGTGTTGCTAGGCACTCAAACACCTGAGTCCGCCCACGTGCTCCACGACATCGAAGTTTTTGGTCCTGTGGCCACCCTCATGGCCTACCAAGATATCCATCAAGCCTATCGATTGATTCAGCGTGGCATGGGCTCGTTGGTGATGTCGGTGTACAGCGATGACCCCAGCTTCATTGCACAAACGTCTGTGGCGCTTGGTGCTCACCATGGACGCGTTCATGCCATCTCCCCCGATGTGGCCAGCCTGCACACCGGCCACGGCAATGTGATGCCGATGTCTCTGCACGGCGGTCCTGCCAGGGCGGGGGGCGGGGAAGAGTTGGGAGGCTTGCGCGCACTCAACTTCTACCACCGCCGTAGTGCTCTGCAAGCCAGCACATCCGCACTGGATGCCTTGGCGCAGACAGCAACGCCCCTGATTTACTGAACTTGAATCACTGAGCGCGAAGCTTGAAGCGCTGGATTTTTCCAGTTGCCGTTTTGGGCAGGTCAGGCACAAACTCGATGAACCGAGGGTACTTGTAAGGGGCCAAACGGTCTTTGACAAACGCTTTGAGTTCATCTTGCGTGGCCTCGTGACCTGGCTTGAGCACCACAAAGGCTTGGGTCTTGGTCAGGCCATCGACATCCTCCTTGCCCACCACAGCAGCTTCTAGCACGCTCGGATGCTGGACCAAAGTGGCCTCGACTTCAAAGGGCGAGACGTAAATTCCGCTGACCTTCAACATGTCGTCCGTGCGCCCACTGTAGGTGTAGCTGCCGTCCGCATTGCGCACGTACTTGTCCCCGCTCTTGGTCCAACCCCCTTGAAAAGTTTCTCGGGTTTTGACCCGGTTGCCCCAATACATCATGGCACTCGAAGGCCCATGGATGTACAAATCTCCTGGCTCGCCGTCTGGCACAGGCTGCCCGTCATCCCCTCTGAGCTCCAGGTCGTAGCCGGGCACGGGCCAGCCGGTGGTGCCATATTGGACTTTGTTGGGCAAGTTGGACAAATAGATGTGGAGCATTTCTGTCGAGCCAATGCCGTCTACGATGTCCACACCGCTGTAGGCTTTGAAACGCTGACCGATCTCTGCGGGCAACGCCTCCCCAGCGGAGGACACCAGGCGCAGCGCAATGTGCTCTTTCTTGGGCAATGCGGGGGAAGCCAGCATGCCCGCAAAACCCGTGGGTGCGCCAAAGAAAACCGTGGGTCGAACCCCGCCCACCTCTCCCACCCAGCGCTTGAATGTGGCATCTGGCGTGGGGCGCTCGGACATCAAAAGCGTGGTGGCGCCTACCCCCATGGGGAATGTCAAGCCGTTGCCGAGGCCGTAAGCGAAGAACAGCTTCGCAGCTGAAAAGCACACATCGCTTTCTTGCAATTGCAAAATCTTCTTGCCATACAACTCGACGGTCCAGTAAGGATTGGCGTGCGAATGCACGGTTCCTTTGGGACGCCCGGTCGAGCCCGAGGAATACAACCAAAAGCCCACATCATCGGCCTGCGTGGCGGCCGCTTTGTCAGCGGGCGTGGCTGCGTTCAAAAAAGTCTCAAATTCAATCTCAGCCGCCTGCAAAGGCGCCACTGGCCGAGACACCACCACCCGTCCCACCTCATGCTCCGCACGGTTCATGGCCGCCGTCAGTGTGGGCAACAAGGCGCCAGAGACCAACACGGCTTGGGCTCTTGAATGCGCCAACATGTAGGCATAGTCATCCGCAGTCAGCAAGGTGTTCACGCAAACTGGCACCAGACCTGCATAGAGGGCGCCCAAAAAGCTCACAGGCCAATCGTTGCCATCCAACATGAGCAGCAACACGCGCTCTTCGCGCCGCAAACCCAATTGCAGCAAGCCCGCCGCCATGCGTTTGACGCGATCGTCTAACTCGCCGTAGCTGAGCGTGCCATGGTCATCAATGAACGCCGCCTTGCCAGGGCGGGTCGTGTTCAAGGCCAGCAGGTGTTGGGCAAAATTAAATCGGTCACCAGGCGCTGGAACCGTCTCGAATGTTGTCATGGAGTCTCCATCGGTCAGACATTGTTTTTGAAATTGGACGCTCTTACCGCTTGATCAAGCCAAAGACTTGCAGTATTGTGCTTAAATCGACTTTATGCCCACAGAAATCGTGCGTCAAGCACTATATTGCATATAACGGGAAATCCCTAATGTCAGCCGCAGACACTCCATTGATCAGCCCGCCCCCCAAAGACCCCTTTCTGGAATCGCTGGGGGAGCGCATTCGCCACCTCAGAGGACGACGCGGAATGACGCGCAAAGCGACGGCCCAAGCCGCCAGCGTGTCCGAGCGTCATTTGGCCAACCTTGAATACGGGACAGGCAATGCCTCTATCTTGGTCCTGCTGCAAGTCTCCAAGGCCTTGCAATGCTCGCTGGCGGAGATATTGGGGGATATCAGCACATCCTCTCCAGAATGGTTGATGATTCGCGAACTCTTGGATGGGCGAGACGAGGCGACCCTCTTTCGGGTGCGCAGCGCCATTGGAGAGCTCATTGGAACGACCACACCTCACAACCAACACGGCCAACGCATCGCGTTGATTGGTTTGCGGGGCGCTGGCAAGTCAACCCTGGGCAAGATGCTGGCACAAGAGCTCAATTTTGCATTTGTCGAATTGAGCGCCGAAATCGAAAAGTTTGCGGGCTGCACGGTGGCTGAGATTCAAGCTTTGTATGGTCAAAACGCCTACCGCCGCTACGAACGACGTGCTCTGGAAGAAGCCATTCAAATCTACCCAGAAGCCATCATCGCCACCCCAGGCGGACTGGTCTCAGACCCTTCGAGCTTCAACGAACTCCTCACCCACTGCACCACCATTTGGCTCAAAGCCAGCCCAGAAGACCACATGCGGCGCGTGATCGACCAAGGCGACAACCGCCCCATGGCAGCCAGCAAAGAAGCCATGGAAGATCTCAAATCCATCCTCGCTGCGCGACAAGCTTTTTATTCCAAAGCGAACTTCACGCTGGATACCAGCCAACAAGCCTTGAACGAAACCTTTTTGATTCTGTTGGAGATGGCCAGCAATGCTTTGCGGAGGACCTGAACGCCCGCCACGCAAAATAATGCTTGACACCAGAAAATAATGCACTATCATGCACATCACACGGTATGAACTTTAATGCGTGATGCACAAACCTTTGGAGACACAGATGACATCCCCTCGCGTCGATTACCAAACCAATCCCTCTCAGTACAAGCACTGGAAACTGAGTTTTGATGGCGCCATTGCCACCTTGGCGGCCGACTTTGATGAAAACGCAGGCCTGCGTCCTGGCTACAAACTCAAACTCAACAGCTATGACTTGGGCGTTGACATTGAACTCAACGACGCCATTCAACGCATCCGCTTTGAGCACCCCGAAGTTCGCACCGTGGTCATGACAAGCCTGAAAGACAAGGTGTTTTGCTCAGGCGCCAACATCTTCATGCTGGGCGTTTCCAGCCATGCATGGAAAGTCAACTTCTGCAAATTCACCAACGAAACACGCAATGGTTTAGAAGACTCGTCCACGCACAGCGGCCTCAAGTTCTTGGCGGCGGTCAACGGAGCCTGTGCGGGTGGCGGCTACGAGCTGGCCTTGGCGTGCGACGAAATCATCTTGATCGATGACCGCTCCAGCGCCGTCAGCCTGCCCGAAGTGCCGCTGTTGGGTGTGTTGCCAGGCACGGGTGGTTTGACCCGCGTGACAGACAAACGCCATGTGCGGCATGATTTGGCTGATATTTTCTGCACCACCACCGAAGGCGTTCGCGGACAAAAAGCCAAAGACTGGCGTTTGGTCGATGACATTGCCAAACCTGCCGTCTTTGCAGAAAAAGTCAAAGCCCGTGCGTTGGAACTGGCCGCACAAAGTGACCGTCCGACCCAAGGCAAAGGCGTGGTCTTCAACCCACTTCAGCGCGTGATCGAAACCGATCGCTTGACCTATACCCATGTCAGCGTCGACATTGACCGCAGCAAGCGCACAGCGACCTTCACCGTCAAGGCCCCCAGCGCTGGATCACCTCAGGACATCGCCAGCATTGAAGCAGCAGGAGAGCATTGGTACCCCTTGGCCATGGCGCGGGACCTGGAAGATGCCATTTTGTCCATGCGCACCAATGAGTTGGACATTGGCACTTGGCTGATCAAAACCACGGGCAATGCTTCAGCCGTGCTGGAGATGGATGCCAGCTTGTTGGCACACAAAGACCACTGGTTGGTTCGTGAGACTTTGGGGCTGATGCGTCGCACCTTCAGCCGTATCGACGTGTCATCGCGGAGTTTGTTTGCCCTGATCGAAGAAGGCTCATGCTTTGTCGGCACGTTCTTAGAGTTGGCCTTGGCATGCGACCGCATTTACATGTTGGCGCTGCCAGACGCCCCCGAGCTGGCCCCCAAGCTGTCGGTCAACGAACTCAACTTTGGGTTTTATCCCATGGTCACCGAACAAAGCCGTTTGCAGCGGCGTTTTTACGATGAGCAACCCGCACTCGACCAAGTGCGAGCTCAGGTTGGTCACCCCTTGGATGCCCAACACGCCTTTGAACTCGGCCTGGTCACCAGCGCACCGGACGACATCGACTGGGCCGATGAAGTTCGCATCGCCATCGAAGAACGCGTGTCCATGTCTCCCGATGCCTTGACAGGCATGGAAGCCAACCTGCGCTTCAATGGTCCTGAAAACATGTTCACCCGCGTGTTTGGTCGCTTGACGGCATGGCAAAACTGGATTTTCCAGCGCCCCAATGCCGTTGGCGAAAAAGGCGCTTTGAAGGTCTACGGCAAAGGCGAAAAAGTCGCCTTTGACTGGAACCGCGTTTAACCCCCCTCACCCCCACAACCCAGGAGATTCACATGTCTAGCATCAATTACAGCGACAAAATCCCAAACAACGTCAACCTCTCCGAAGACCGCACCTTGCAACGTGCGCTAGAGCAGTGGCAACCCAACTACCTGCAATGGTGGAATGACATGGGTCCCGACGGCTCGCAAAATTTCGACGTCTATCTGCGTACAGCGGTGAGCGTGGACCCACAGGGATGGGCACAATTTGGTCACGTCAAAATGCCCGACTACCGCTGGGGCATCTTTTTGAATCCAGCCGAGCAAGATCGCAAAATTCACTTTGGCGATCACATGGGCGAAAACGCTTGGCAAGACATTCCTGGCGAATACCGTGCCAACTTGCGTCGCATCATCGTGACACAAGGCGACACCGAACCCGCCTCGGTCGAGCAGCAACGCCACCTGGGCCTGACCGCCCCCAGCCAATACGATTTGCGTAACCTCTTTCAAGTCAACGTGGAAGAAGGTCGCCATCTGTGGGCGATGGTTTATTTGTTGCACAAGTACTTTGGCCGGGATGGTCGCGAAGAAGGCGAAGCCCTGCTGGAGCGCAACAGCGGCAACCAAGACAACCCGCGCATCTTGCAAGCCTTCAACGAACAAACACCCGACTGGCTGAGCTTTTTCATGTTCACCTATTTCACAGACCGTGACGGCAAGTTTCAGTTGTGCGCCTTGGCCGAATCTGCATTCGATCCGCTGGCACGCACCACCAAGTTCATGCTGACCGAGGAAGCGCACCATATGTTTGTGGGCGAGTCAGGTGTGTCACGCGTGATTCAACGCACCTGCCAAATGATGAACGAACTCAAAACCGATGACGCAGCCAAATTGCGTGCCGCAGGCGTGATCGATTTGCCCACCTTGCAGCGCTATTTGAACTTCCACTTCAGCGTGACGATTGACTTGTTTGGCGCGGACGAATCAAGCAATGCCGCCACCTTCTACTCCACAGGCTTGAAGGGCCGCTACGAAGAAGGCAAACGCACGGACGACCACATCCTCAAGAGCCAAACCTACCGCGTGCTGCACATCGTCAATGGCCAGTTGGTAGAAAAAGAAGTGCCCATGCTCAACGCACTCAATGAAGTGCTGCGCGATGACTACATCAAAGACAGTTTGGCCGGCGTTGAACGCTGGAACAAAGTCATCGAAAAGTCCGGCATTCCCTTCCGCCTGAAAGCCCCGCACAAGGCCTTCAACCGCAACATTGGCTCGTTGGCTGGCGTGAAGGTTTCCCCAGAAGGTCGCGTGGTGAGCGCGGCCGAGTGGCAAGCCAAAGTCGACGAATGGCTGCCCACTGGCAACGACCGCGCGTTTGTGGCCAGCCTGATGGGGCGCGTCGTGGAACCCGGTAAATTTGCCAACTGGATCGCGCCTCCTGCCATGGGCGTGAACCGCCAACCTGTTGATTTTGACTACGTGCGCTTCGCTTAAGCTAGCGTACCAGCCCACAAGTAGCCTCTTCGGAGGCTACTTTAATTTCTGCCAGAGGAGATAACCCATGCCAACAGCACCACAGAGTGTCATCAACCAGCATTTGATCGATCCAGAGATTTGCATTCGATGCAACACCTGTGAGGCCATCTGCCCGGTCGGAGCCATCACACACGACAGCATGAACTATGTCGTGAAGGCCGATGTGTGCAACCTTTGCATGGCCTGCGTCCCCCCCTGCCCCACGGGCTCGATTGACAATTGGCGCACCGTGCCGATCAGCAAAGCGTATTCCATCGAAGCGCAATTGGGCTGGGACAGTTTGCCGCCCCCCTTGACAGACGCTGAGCTCCAAGCCGATGGCATCGAGGCGGTGCCCGAGATCAGCCCTTCGGCTGCAACCGTGAGCTCCACATCCTCCGCGGCCACCACAGCCAGCCAAGAGCCCACCCAACTCTCCAGCCACTGGGGCGCCACGATTCCTCCTTGGTCAGCGGCTCATCCTTACATCAATTTGTATGGTCCGAAATCTGCCGCCACGGCCACAGTCGTTGGCAACGTGCAGGTCAACGATGCAGGGACGCAAAACGAAACCCACCATGTGGTGCTGGACTTGGGACACATGCCGTTTCCTGTGTTGGAGGGCCAATCGATTGGCATCATCCCACCCGGCCTGGATGCCAAAGGTAAACCCCACCATGCGCGTCAGTACTCCATTGCCAGCCCACGCAACGGCGAGCGCCCCGGCTACAACAACTTGTCGTTGACCGTCAAGCGCGTGACCCAAGACCACGAAGACAAGCCTGTCCTGGGTCTGTGCTCTAACTACATTTGCGACCTCAAGCCTGGTGACAAGGTCGACGTGATTGGCCCCTTTGGTTCCTCGTTCTTGATGCCCAACCATCCCAAATCCAACATCGTGATGATTTGCACCGGAACTGGCAGCGCGCCCATGCGTGCGATGACCGAGTGGCGCCGACGTTTGCGCCAAAGCGGCAAATTTGAGGGTGGAAAGTTGATGCTCTTTTTTGGCGCGCGCTCTCCAGAAGAACTGCCCTACTTTGGTCCTTTGCAAAAGCTACCCAAAGACTTCATCGACATTGAATTTGCGTTCTCTCGCGCACCCAACCAGCCCAAACGCTACGTACAAGACCTCATGCGCGAACGCAGTCAAGATTTGCTTGAAATGCTCAAAGACGGCAACACCTATTTCTATGTCTGTGGATTGAAAAGCATGGAGGAAGGTGTTGTTCAAGCTTTGCGCGACATCTCACAAGGTGCCAACCTGTCATGGGACACCCTTGGCGCAAGCCTGAAACAAGAAGGTCGCTTGCACTTGGAAACCTATTGAGATGCAACAGGTCAAGCTTGGGCTCAAGCCACTCTGAGCAAATCAGGGATTCACCTGTCACTTCGACAGGTTGGCAAAGCAATACGCAACGATTGCGTTGGCATGACCATGACCGAGGCCGTACTCGCTTTTTAGCCAATGAACGACCTCCATGTGCGTCATGCCTTTTTCGTGGTCCTTTTGCACAGCTCTGCCAACAGCCCATGGTCGACGCTTAAAAAATCTGCTATGAGTTTATGGCCAGCACATGAAAAAACCCCTGCTATTGCTAACAGGGGTTCATGGTTGGTGGGCCCACCTGGACTTGAACCAGGGACCAAAGGATTATGAGTCCTCTGCTCTAACCAACTGAGCTATAGGCCCGAGGTTTTGATTGTACTTTGCTGGTTTCTCAGCATCAAAAAATTGAAGCGTGCGCCAAGCTGTCCATGTGTCACCTCAAATCCAAGGGTCGCCGCGTATCATCGCCCGATGAAATTTTCGCCCCGCTCTGTGGGTCTCATGGCAGCTATCACGACGGTGCTGATTTGGACCTCATTCATCGTGATCGCCAGAGCATCTGCTTCACACAACTTGTTGCCTTTGGACATTGGCTTTCTTCGCATCCTCGGCGCCAGCTCAGTGCTCTTGCCGTGGGGCTGGTGGCTCATGCGTGAACCCAGAAAGACGGGGACAGCCAAGGGTTCATTTTTCGGTTTGTCCCCCCTGCCCTGGCGCATGACAGCTGCGGCAGGTTTATTTGGCGGACTGCTCTACGCGGTTCTGGCTTATTCGGGTTTCTTTTACGCCCCTGCCCTGCACGCTTCGGTGCTGCTGCCAGGCAGCTTGCCACTGTGGACAGCTTTGCTGGCCATGTGGTTGCTGAAAGACCCCATCTCGCAAAACCGAGGCATCGGCTTGGTCTGCATCTTGTTGGGAGATGTGCTGGTGGGAGGCGCCAGTCTGCTCAAAGCCTTTGACGGCACCGAGGTGTGGAAAGGCGACGTGCTGTTCATGTGTGCCGCCGTCTGCTGGGGCATGTACAGCGTGTTGGTGCGCCGAGATTCCCTGAATGCCATTCGAGCCACGATGGCGATCACAGCTTTTGCATGCGTCACTTTTGTTCCGACTTATGGGGCTGCAGCTTGGATGGGTTGGGTTCCAAGCCATTTGGCCACGGCCCCCCTGAAAGAACTTTGGTTCCAGGCCTTGTTTCAGGGCGTGGGGTCGGTGGCGATTTCGGGCATCACATTCAACATGATGATTCGCCACTATGGGGCGGTGCGTTCCACCATGATCACCGCCCTCGTGCCAGGCTTGTCGGCCTTGGGCGCGGTGGCGGTACTGGATGAGCCTATGCACCTGAACGTGCTCGCAGGTCTCGCACTGGTGACCTGCGGCATATTGTTCGGGGTGCGAAAGACTTAAAACTCCAGGGTTTGACCTTCTGTCATGGGCACGACCTTGATGGGGCTGCCCTTCATGGCGTCTTGAAACTCGGCCAAGGTGCCTTTGGTCAAAGGATTGGAGTTGTAGTGCATGGGCATGACCATCTTGGGTTGAATCCAAGTGCGGGCTGCAAAGGCTGCATCTTCGGGATCCATGGTGAAGTTACCGCCAATGGGCATGAGCACGAGATCGGGTTTGTAGCGCTCGCTGATGAATTTCATGTCGCCAAACAAACCTGTATCGCCCATGTGCCAAATCTTGAAACCGTTTTCGAGCTCAATGATGTAGCCCACCGCTTCGCCCGCAGGATGCGATTCGTTTTTACCGGTCGCAGGATTGTTCCAAACGATCAAGGATGAATGTTCAGCCGCCACTGCAGTGACCTTGATCCCTGGCAACGGCTTGACGCTGCCAGTTTTGTTGAAACGGTGACCCAAATTGGCAGGAAGCACGCCCAAGGTGATGAGAGGGGTCACCATGTCTGCGGGGCCGTACAACACCGTGTTGTTGAGTTTGGCCAATTCAGGCGCGTCCCCCAAGTGATCCACGTGCGCATGGGTCACCAGCAGCAAATCGATTTTTCCGAGTGCTGAAAAATCGTTCTTGATGTTGGCTGGGGTTTTAGGCCCACCTTTGAGCCAAGGGTCAATCACAATGATTTTTCCACCGGGTGACTTGATGCGAAAACCTGCCTGGCCCAGCCACAGCATTTCGGTTTTTCCAGCAGGGGCAGTCTGTGCTTGCGCGCTAGCGCCTAAAAAAGCGACAGCAGTCAGCGCTGCAGCGCAGTTCAACTTGAGCCAACGGGTCAGTGTCATGAAGAATTCCTTCCAAGTGCGGATTAAAACAAGCGAATCTTTGAACAAATTCAAAATTATTGAAAGAGGGTTTCCCGCAAAGGTGCGCCCCATCAGTAGCCACTGTGACAGCCTTATTTATGGCTGAGGGCGTTGCTGACCAACTTAGACGTGATGTCGACAATTTGAATCATGCGGTCATAGGCCATGCGGGTGGGGCCAATGACGCCTAAGGTGCCCACCACTTGTCCATCAACCTCATAAGGCGCACTGACCACAGAGAGCTCCTCCATAGGAACAATTTGGCTCTCGCCACCAATGTAAATGCGCACACCTTCTGCTTGGGCTGAAATGTCGAGCAAGCGCACCAACTGGGCTTTTTGCTCAAACAGGTCAAAGGCCCGCCGCAAATTACCCATGTCACTGGAAAAGTCACTGACCGCCAACAGGTTACGTTCACCACTGATCACCACATCGTCTTGCACCTGCGTCAAGGCTTCGGTACTGACTTGAACGGCTGCTTGCATGAGGCTTGCGATTTCGCCCCGCAGCGACTCCACCTCGGCCAACAGCTTTTCACGCACTTGCTCAATGGCCATGCCTGAGAAATGCTGATTGAGGTAATTGGAGGCCTCAATCAACTGCGATTGAGAGTAGTCGGTTTCTGTGAACAAAACCCGGTTTTGTACATCGCCCTCGGGGGAGACGATGATGACCAAGAAGCGCTTCTCAGACAACCGTAAAAACTCAATGTGGCGAAATACCGAACTGCGTCTGGGGGCAATCACCACACCCACAAAATGCGACAAGTCAGACAGCAAATGCGCTGCGTTGGCAATCACCTTCTGGGGTTGGTCAGCCGCCAGTTGAGGGGTCAGCAGTTGCCCGCGCTCGCTGGTGAGCATGGTGTCAACAAACAAGCGGTAGCCGCGTGCGGTGGGGATTCGGCCCGCAGAGGTGTGCGGGCTCACGATCAAACCCAAGGACTCCAAGTCAGACATCACATTGCGAATGGTCGCTGGCGACAGTTCAATCCCTGTTGCGCGAGAAAGCGTGCGCGATCCAACGGGTTGTCCGTCCGCGATGTAGCGCTCTACCAGCGCTTTGAGTAATAACTTGGCGCGATCGTCTAGCATGGTCATGTGTTCGTCGAATTTTAGTGATGTAATTTAGCCATGAAATCGAAGTTTCGCCACATCGCTCTGCTCGGAAAATACCAGCTGCCCACTGCGGGCGGGGCCAAACCGTCGACTCGGCTGACTTTAGAGACCATTGCTCAGTTTCTTCATGCACAGCATTGCGAAGTCATATTGGAGCACGACACGGCAGCCAACACCGGATTGAGCGGCTACCCGGTGATGGATGTCCCTGGCATTGGCAAGAACTGTGATTTGGCGCTGGTGGTCGGAGGAGACGGCACCATGCTGGGATACAGCCGGCAACTGGCCCAGTACCAAGTGCCGCTGATTGGCATCAACCAAGGTCGACTGGGTTTCATCACCGACATCCCGCTCAATGCTTTTGCCGACACACTCAAAGACATGCTGCGGGGCGAGTACGAGCAAGACAAACGAGCCATGATGCACGCCAAAGTTTGGCGCGATGGCCATTGTGTGTTCGATGCCTTGGCCCTCAACGACGTGGTGGTCAACCGGGGGGCCACTTCGGGCATGGTGGAAATGCGGGTTGAAGTTGACGGTCACTTTGTGGCCAACCAGCGCGCGGACGGTTTGATCATTGCCACGCCCACCGGATCAACCGCCTACGCCTTGTCTGCCGGGGGGCCCCTGTTGCACCCCTCGCTGCCCGCGTGGGTGATGGTGCCCATTGCGCCTCACACGCTCTCGAACCGGCCCATCGTGCTGTCTGACCCTGGAGAGATCGTGATCGACTTGGTGGCTGGACGCGACGCCAGTGCCAACTTTGACATGCAATCCTTGGCGTCGTTGTTGATTGGGGACCGCATCACCGTGCGCCGCTCAGAACACAGCGCCTGCTTCTTGCATCCCAAAGGTTGGAGCTACTTTGACACGCTGCGCAAAAAACTCCATTGGAACGAGGGTGTCGCATGAGCTTGCAGCACATGGTGTTGCGCGACTTTGTGATCGTGCGCGAACTAGACCTCCATTTGTCCAAAGGCTTCACTGCCTTGACAGGTGAAACCGGGGCTGGCAAATCCATTTTGATCGATGCCCTGCAATTGGTGTTGGGCGCGCGGGCCGAAGCCAGCGTGGTGCGTGAAGGTGCCACGCGGGCAGAGATTTGTGCCGAGTTCGACCTCAGCCCTGACCTCCATCACTGGCTGCATGAAGAAGGTTTTGACAGCGCACAAGAGCTGCCCGAGAGCCTGTTGCTCAAAAGAACCATCGATGTCCACGGCAAAAGCCGCGCCTGGGTCAACGGCAGCCCGGCCACCGCCACCCAACTGCGTGCTTTGGGCGATCGGGTGCTGGATATTCACGGACAACATGCGTGGCAAAGCCTCACTCGGCCTGAGGCCGTGCGGGGTTTGCTTGACGCCTATGCGGGTGTGAACTTGACGCAACTCGGCAGTCGGTGGGGCACCTGGCGTCAAGCCATGCAGGCCTTGCAAGACGCTCGCAAGGCACAAGACACGCTGCAAGAAGAACGTGACCGTCTGCTGTGGCAAATGGCTGAGGTCGACAAACTCTCGCCGACCCCTGAGGCTTGGGATGAACTCAACACCCAACACACACGCTTGTCCAACGCCCAAGCGTTGATGGACGCGGCACATGCGGCGATGGCAGCGTTGCAAGACGAAGACAACGGCGCCCTGCGACAACTCGCACGCGCCCAAGATGCGCTGCAAGACCAAGCGCAGGTTGAAGCTGAATTTGCCAACTGGGTCGATGTGTTGGCTTCTAGCTTGGCTCAAGCTGCCGATGTGGCGCACTCGCTGCACGGCTACTTGGGGCACACCGAATTAGACCCTCAAGGGTTACAGGCCCTCGACGAACGCATGGCATTGTGGATGTCACTGTCCCGGCGCTTCAAACGCACGCCTCAAGAGCTGCCCGCGCTTTATCAAGAGTGGCGTACGCGACTGTCTCAGTTGGATGCCGCCACCGACCTTGGCGCACTGGAATCTGCGCAATCGCAAGCCGAGACGGCCTACCAAACCGAAGCGCGCCAGGTCTCTCTTGCCCGAGCCAAAGCTGCGCCCAAGTTGTCCAAAGCCATCACGCAAGCCATGCAGGGCTTGGGCATGCAAGGTGGGCGCTTTGAAGTGGCCTTGGAAAAAGCTGAGCAGCCCACGTCCAGTGGTCTAGAAAATGTCCAGTTTTTGGTGGCAGGTCACCCAGGCACCACCCCTCGTCCTGTGGGCAAGGTGGCGTCAGGGGGTGAGCTATCTCGGATCGCCTTGGCCATTGCGGTCACCACCAGCCAATTGGGAAGCGCACAAACTTTGATCTTTGACGAGGTGGACTCGGGGGTGGGTGGCGCAGTGGCCGAAACCGTGGGGCGCTTGATGCAACAACTCGGGCGTGATCGTCAAGTGATGGCCGTCACCCACTTGCCCCAGGTGGCCGCCTGCGCGGATCACCATCTGGTGGTCTCCAAACGCAGCGATGCCCAAGGCACCGCCAGCGAAGTCACTCCACTGCAAGACGCAGCGCGGGTGCGCGAGATTGCCCGCATGCTGGGTGGGGAAAAAGTCTCTGACACCACGCTGGCTCATGCCCGTGAGATGCTGCAACGCCCCGAGGCTCAACAGGCGCCAGCGCCATGAAGCAAGAAATCATTCTGATCACCGGCATGTCTGGCTCCGGCAAGTCTGTGGCCCTTCATGCCCTAGAAGACGCGGGCTATTACTGCGTAGACAACCTACCGCCCGAGTTGCTGCTGCCTTTTGTGAAACTCGAACAGCAGCAACGCGCCAACAAAGTCGCCATTGCCATGGATGTGCGCAGCGCCAGTTCTTTGCCATTGGTCATGCCCCAGTTGGCACATTTGCGCGCTCTAGACGTCAACATTCGCCCCCTCTTTCTGGATGCCAGCACCGAGGTGTTGGTCCATCGCTTTTCAGAAAGTCGTCGTCGCCATCCGCTCTCAAGGCAGGAGGCGACTGACATGGCGCTCGACCAGCAGCGTGACTTGATTGAAGCCATTGAACTTGAGCGCCAATTGCTGGCCGATTTGCGGGAAACGTCTCACATCATCGACACCAGTCTGTTGCGCAGCTCTAAGTTGCTGGCTTACATCAAGTCGCTCATCTCGGCACCTGCCACTCAACTGACCTTGATGTTTGAATCGTTTGCCTTCAAGCGTGGCATTCCACTTCATGCCGACTATGTGTTTGATGTGCGCATGCTGCCCAACCCGCACTACGAGTCTGATTTACGTCCACTCACGGGACGCGATGCGCCAGTGGCCGAGTGGCTGGCACAGCATCCCAGTGTTGACAAAATGGCTGCCCATATCGCCGAGTTCTTGACCACTTGGTTACCAGACTTGAACCAAGACCACCGCAGCTATGTCACCGTGGCTATCGGCTGCACAGGCGGGCAACATCGCTCGGTCTATTTGGTAGAGCGCTTGAGTGCGCTGTTCTCGCCCGATTGGGTCACCCTCAAACGCCACCGCGAACTCGACCTCATGGGGTCGTGAGCAACTTGCGCACTGGGGCGGGCAACCCCAACGTGGGCCAGACATCGCCCGCCAACCATTGGCCTAGGCCCATTTTGGACGTCGTGGTCAAAGTCAATCGCACCGGATGCAGGTGCAAATCTTTGTGGGTCAGCACATGTTTGAAGACGCCCTCCTCCTGCAAAGCCCCACGCCAACGCGCTGGCACTGCTTGATGCAACTGATCCAAACTGCCAAACATCGGCAAGGCGAACAAGCCGGCCCAAATTCCCGACGAGGGTCGCTGCTCTAACAACACCTCCCCCTGAGGGGTGTGCGCCAGCAAAACCCACCATGATTCAGCGCTGCGCTTGAGCTTGCGTGTCTTGACCGGATAATTTTGAGGCGCACCTTCGGCCGCAGCCACACATTGGATTTGCAACGGGCATTGCGCGCAACGTGGCTGCTTGGGCGTGCACAAGGTGGCACCCAAGTCCATCACACCCTGGGTGTAACGCGGCATGGCCTGGGCCACCTGGCGCTGAGGCAGCATGTCTTGAGCCAATCCCCACAAGGTCCGTTCATGGCGTGTGGAGGCCAAGTCTTCTTTGAAACCCAAGAAGCGCGTCAACACCCGTTTGACGTTGCCATCCAAAATGGCAATGGGTTCGCCAAAGCACAAGGACGCCACGGCCGCCGCAGTCGAGCGACCAATGCCTGGCAGGGTTTGCAAGGTTTCAGCACTGCGAGGAAACACACCGCCGTGCAATGCCACCACCGCTTGCGCGGCTTTGTGCATATTGCGCGCGCGGCTGTAATAGCCCAAACCGCTCCACAAACCCAGCACATCATCCAACTCAGCCGCGGCCAAATCGGCCACGGTTGGAAACCGTTGCATGAAGCGCATGAAATACGAGCGCACCGTGCTGACTTGGGTTTGCTGCAACATGATTTCTGACAACCAGACCGCGTAGGGGTCTTGGGTGTTTTGCCACGGAAGGTCATGGCGGCCGTGCGCTAGTTGCCAAGCCACCACGGCATCGGCGAAAGTCATCTGGGGTTTGGGCATCAGATCAAGCTTTCTGGCAAGTCGGGCAGTAATAAGTGGATCGCTGACCTTGGCGCAACCAACGAATCAAGGCGCCACACACACGGCAGGGCTGCCCAGCGCGGTCGTACACGTTGGCTTCAAGCTGAAAGTAACCCTGCTGTCCATCGGCACTGGAAAAGTCACGCAAGGTGCTGCCACCTTGTTGGACTGCGCGGGCCAGCACATCCACGATGGCGGTGCGTAATTTTTCCGCGCGTGGACGGCTCACGCGATCCGCCCGCAGCGTGGGTCGAATGCCAGCAAGAAACAAGGCTTCAGACGCATAGATATTGCCCACGCCCACCACCACATCGCCAGACAACAACACTTGCTTGATGGCAGAGCGTCTATGCTTTAAGCCGTGGTGGAAGGCCTTCAGATCAAAGTCGCGACCCAAAGGCTCTACCCCTAAATGCCCCAAAAGCTTGAGGGCTTGCGGGCTGGTTTCGCTTGCCGCGTAAACCACTGCGCCAAAGCGTCGCGGGTCATTCAAGCGCAACAAGCCTTGGTCGGTGTCCAAATCAAAGTGGTCGTGGGCTGTTGGCGCACTGCGCTCGTCCCCAAACCGCAAACTGCCGGACATGCCCAAGTGCCACAGCAACAGGCCTTGGTCCAAATCCACGAGCAAATATTTGCCACGACGCCTCACGCCAAGCACTCGCCGTCCGATCAACAACTGGGGTTCATAACCCAACGGCCAGCGCAAGGCTTTGCCGACACGCACGCCGGTGACGCGCGCCTGCGCGATGCGGTCGGCAAAACTCAAACGGGTAACTTCAACCTCGGGCAATTCGGGCATGGTGCAAGCGATAAAAAGCAGTCAGCGATTATGATGCCGCTATGAAACTCCCCTTCTTAATCGGCCTGCACAAAGCATGCGGCTGGGTCTTGCTTGTGAGCATGGCCGGGTGCTGGCCAGTCTTAGGTCATGCTCAAACACAAGAAACCACTGAGCAGGTTGCAAACTCGGCGCTCACGGGCGAGTTGCTGTATGAGATCTTGTTGGGCGAACTCAATCTGAGGCAAGGTGAACCAGGTGCAGGGTTTTCATTGCTCTTGGACGCGGCAAGACGCTCCAACGACATCGCGTTGTTCAACCGAGCCGTGGATATTGCGCTGCAAGCGCGATCTGGCGATGGGGCGCTGATGGCAGCACGTGCTTGGTCGCAG
This sequence comes from Limnohabitans sp., assembly GCF_046052825.1. GTDB lineage: Bacteria > Pseudomonadota > Gammaproteobacteria > Burkholderiales > Burkholderiaceae_C > Limnohabitans. The sequence continues at coordinate 21,565 of NZ_JAVLFP010000098.1, read as the reverse complement.
GCCTACCCCCAAGACCGCAAAGCCAATCTTCAGGTGTTGCAAATTTTGTTGGCGCTCAACCAAACCACGGAAAGTTTGGAGCCTCTGAAAAAAGAAATCGCCCTGGCACCTTTGCCTGAGCGCTCAGTGGCCATCAGTCTGATCCCTCGCTATTACAACCGTGTCTCCGATAAAAAATCAGCGCTGGACGTGGTGCAAAAGGCCTTGACGCCCTATTTGCAAGCCAGCGCCACAGCTGCGGCAGCTTGGACCGCTTTGGGTCGCATGCGAGGTTTCACCGATGATTTGGCTGGCACCCTGGAAGCGGCTCAAAAGGGGCGGTCGGCAGATCCCTCGGCCATAGGCCCCGCCTTATTGGCCGTGGAGTTGATGACAAGAAAAGTAAATGGCGCAGAAGCCCTCGTCGTTCAAGCCGTGCGTCAACAAGGCTCGCCAGAACTCTCCATGAGCTACGCGCAGGCCTTGATCGAGTTAGGTCGTTTGCCAGACGCCAACACCCAACTGCAAGACACCACCACACGTTTTCCGCTGCATGCGCCTGCTTGGTTGGTTTTGGGCTCTTTGCAGTTTGAACAAGGACAGGATGCTCTTTCAGAAGTGTCCTTGAAACGCTACGTCGACCTCGCGAACCAAGACACAAGCCAAGACGCTTCTCGCAGCATCCTGCAAGCCCAAACTCGACGGGCTGCCCTGTTGGCGCGTCAGGGCAAACTCAAAGAAGCGCGAGAACTCATCGCGCAACTGCCGGCAAAGGACGAACAAGAGCAGCGCGGACGCTTGATGGCCGAGGTGCAACTGCTGCGCGAGCAGCGCCAATGGCAGGCAGCCTTTGATGTGCTGGCCAGCGCGCGATCGGATGAACCTGACCTCGTGTACGAGCAAGCCATGCTGGCTGAAAAGCTCAACCGTTTGGACGAGATGGAGCATTTGCTGCGTCAAGTCATCGCCAAAGACCCGGCCTATCACAACGCCTACAACGCCTTGGGTTTCTCACTGGCCGATCGCAACCTGCGGTTGCCAGAGGCCAAAGCTCTGATTCTCAAAGCTTTGACGTTCGTGCCTGATGACCCCTTCATCACCGACAGCTTGGGATGGGTGGAGTTCAGACTGGGCGATTTACCCAGCGCACTCACGCACTTGCAAAAAGCCTACGCCAATCGCGCCGATGCTGAAATTGCAGCCCATCTTGGCGAAGTGCTTTGGCAACTCAACCGCCGCGAGGACGCGCGCAAAATTTGGCGCGAGGGCATGCGCACCGCGCCTGACAACGAGACCTTGCAAGAAACACTGCAGCGCCTCAAACCAGAGCTTTGACCGCGATGCGCTCACGCACTCAGCGCAGTTTCTTAATCCTTGCGGCATCAGCCGTATGTTTGTTTTTGCTGGCCTGCGCAGGTCCTCAAAGCTTGCCCCCACGTGATCCGCTCGTTCCCATTCACTTGGCCGAGCCTGAATGGCAAGGCCGGCTCAGCGTGGTGGTCTACAACACCCCCAGCCAAGCCATGGGGGCTAATTTTTTATTGCGAGGCAGCGCTGCCAATGGCGCTCTAGACCTTTATTCTCCATTGGGCACCACCTTGGCTGCCGTGCGTTGGTCGCCAGGCTCGGTAGTGTGGCTGCAAGGCAGCAGCGAGCAAAGGTTCGACACTTTGGCGGCCTTGACTCGGCACGCGACGGGCGCCGCTTTGCCTGTGACCACCCTGTTTGATTGGCTCCAAGGCTTGCCAACGTCCACCCCGGGATGGCAAGCCGATTTGTCGGCCTTGCACAATGGCTTGCTGATCGCCAAACGCACATCACCACTTCCCGAAGTGGTGCTGCGCCTCAAACTCGACTGACTGCCGTTGCCCCATGCCGACCTTGAACCATGTTTTAGCGCCCGCCAAACTGAACCTGTTCTTGCACATCACAGGACAGCGTCCTGATGGCTATCACCTGCTGCAATCGGCCTTCATGCTCATCGACTGGTGTGACACCCTGCACTTTGAGCGCTTGGACCGTCCGAGCATTGAGCGTGAAGATCTGACCATTGCATTGCCAGCGGATGACTTGATCACGCGCGCTGCGCGAAGCTTGCAAGCCGCCAGTCACACCCCGTTTGGCGCTCACATTGCCATTGAAAAATCCATTCCGTCACAAGCTGGAATGGGGGGTGGGTCCTCTGACGCTGCCAGCACCTTGCTGGCCTTGAACCGCCTGTGGGACTTGAACTGGCCACTCTCTAAGTTATTGCCGCTGGGGCTTGCACTGGGTGCCGATGTCCCCTTTTTCTTACACGGACACAATGCCTGGGTGGAGGGCATTGGCGAGCAAATTACACCGATTGAATTACCTTCAAGCCAATTTGTGGTGATCAAGCCCGATGCGGGTTTGGAAACCGCAAGAATTTTTCGTGACCCACACTTGGAAAGGGCCACGCAAGCTGCTACAATGACAGGCTTCGCTGCTCACCCTTTTGACTTCGGTCGAAACGACTTGCAGCCAGTGGCCCAAGCGCTGTGCCCAGAAATAAGCCAAGTTCTTCAATGGATGGCCTCTTTTGGATTAAGCCCGCGCATGACCGGATCTGGCAGTGCAGTTTTTGCGCAGTTGCCCGATGGTGTGGTGCTCGACGAGCCACCCACCTCATGGCAAATGCGGGTGTGCAGCAACATGGCAGTTCATCCATTGGCTGGATGGGTTGTCAGCGACAATTAACGGTTGAAAGCTGCAAAGTTGTCGACCTGTGTAGGGGAGTCGCCAAGTTGGTTAAGGCACCGGATTTTGATTCCGGCATGCGAAGGTTCGAGTCCTTCTTCCCCTGCCAAAATTTTCAAGCACCCAAGTGCTTGGTTTGCATGTGACGGCAGATTGGCGTCATTGGTCCAGAAGCGAAAGTCACCGTCATCATGTCGACCCCTACTCCTGACTTCATGGTTTTCACTGGCAATGCCAATCCAACGATGGCTGCCGAAATTGCCAAGCACCTTGGCATCGAGTTGGGTGCAGCCAACGTCGGACGCTTCTCTGACGGTGAAGTCACCGTAGAAATCAACCAAAACGTTCGGGCCCGCGACGTCTTCGTGGTGCAAAGCACATGCGCTCCCACCAACGAAAGTTTGATGGAATTGCTCATCATGGTGGACGCCTTGAAGCGCGCCTCGGCAGAGCGCATCAGCGCCGTCATTCCCTACTTCGGCTACGCCCGTCAAGACCGTCGCCCACGCTCCAGTCGTGTGCCGATTTCCGCCAAGATGGTGGCTGACTTGCTGCAAACCGTGGGCGTGGCCAGCGTTTTGACCATGGACTTGCATGCTGACCAAATTCAAGGCTTCTTCAACATCCCGGTCGACAACATCTATGCCTCCCCTGTGCTCTTGGGTGACTTGCGCCTCAAAAATTACGACGATCTGATCGTCGTTTCGCCTGATGTGGGTGGCGTGGTACGTGCCCGCGCATTGGCAAAGCAGTTGGGCTGCGACTTGGCCATCATCGACAAGCGTCGTCCCAAAGCCAACGTGTCCGAGGTGATGAACGTGATTGGTGACATCGAGGGCCGCAACTGCGTCATCATGGACGACATGATCGACACCGCAGGCACCTTGGTCAAAGCCGCCGAGGTTCTGAAAGAGCGCGGCGCAAAAAAGGTCTACGCCTACTGCACACACCCTATTTTTTCTGGGCCTGCCATCGAACGCATTGCCAAAGGCAATGCCTTGGACGAAGTGGTGGTCACCAATACCATCCCGCTCAGCGAAGCTGGGCGTGCCTGCAAAAAAATTCGCCAACTCTCGGTGGCACCGCTGATCGCAGAAACGATCCAGCGCATTGCCAAAGGTGAGTCGGTCATGAGTTTGTTCTCGGACCAAGACCAGCTGTTCTGAACAGCGGGGTTGCAAGTCGCTGAACATTGTCCTGGGCTGCTCGTCAGCCCTTTTTGAAACTGGAGCCACACTGGTCGCGGTGGGCTCTTACTGGAGTGAAACTATGAAATTCGTCGCTTTTGAGCGCAGCAAGCAGGGAACGGGTGCGAGCCGCCGTCTGCGTATCACCGGTCGTACACCTGGCATCGTCTACGGTGGCACGGTTGAACCTTTGTTGATCGAGTTGGACCACAACGCTTTGTGGCACGCTCTCAAGAAAGAAGCCTTCCACGCTTCTGTCTTGCAAATGGAACTCAACGGCAAAGACACTGAGGTGCTGTTGCGCGATGTGCAATACCACCCGTTCAAGCAACTCGTGTTGCACATCGATTTCCAACGCATCGATGCCAACACCAAAATGAACAAGAAAGTGCCTTTGCACTACAGCGGTGAAGAGAACTCGCCCGCCGCCAAGGTGGACCAGTGCTTGATCAACCACGTCGCCACCGAACTCGAAGTCTCTTGCTTGCCCAAAGACTTGCCTGAGTTCATCGCTGTTGACCTTAGCCATTTGACCAAGGGTCATTCCTTGCACCTCAACGACATCAAACTGCCTGCTGGCGTGACTGCCGTGACCAAAGGCAAAGTCAACCCCGTGTTGGTCGCAGTTGTGGCCACCAAGGCTGACGAACCAACCCCCGCTCAAGCGGCGGCGGCAGCGGCTGGCAAGAAGTAATCTTCTGAGCCTCTCTGCGAACGGCCCACTTCGGTGGGCCGTTTTCGTTGGAATGCACACCGGATAATCAGCCCTCATGATCAAGCTCTTAGTTGGCCTTGGAAACCCAGGCACCGAATACGAAGCAACTCGCCATAACGCAGGTTTTTGGTGGATTGACACGGTCGCACGCGATCTCAAAGTGCACTTGCAACCCGACCGCGCTTACCACGGCCTGGTCGCACGCACCAGCTTGCATGGGCACCACATTTGGCTGCTTGAACCCCAAACATTCATGAACGTGTCGGGCAAGTCGGTGGCGGCACTGGCTCGATTTTTCAAAATTCAGCCCGATGAAATTTTGGTCGCACACGACGAGTTGGACATTCAACCTGGCGAAGCCAAACTCAAACTCGGCGGCAGCCATGCTGGGCACAATGGTCTGCGCGATATCCATGCGCAGCTCGGCACAGACCAGTACTGGCGACTGCGCATCGGCATCGGTCATCCGGGCGTGAAGTCTGAGGTTGCCAACTGGGTGCTGAAAAAGCCAGCCCCCGACCAACGCAGTGCCATTGAAGACTGCGTGACACGCACCTCCTTGGCTTTGCCGCATTTGCTCTCGGGTGACATGGTCAAAGCCACGCAAATGGTCCACACCGCCAAGCCGCCCCGGCCCAAACCTCCAAGGCCGGCCACGCTGGCTAAGTCAGAGGAGTCAGGGCATGTCACAGCGTCACCCCAGCCGTCACTCAAGGGCTCAGAGTAACCACACAAGCACCCTTGGTGGCCTGGTTGCGCTGCTGCTGTGGCTCACCCCGTTTGGGGCAAGGGCTCAAACGGTGTACCGATGTGGCGACCAATACAGCCCCACAGCATCGTGCCAAAACAGCACAACCCCCACGGTGCAAGACACACGCAATGCGGAGCAAACCAAAGCGCAAGAACGTTTGACACTGCAGACTCAGCGCGATGCGCAAGCCTTAGAGAAAAATCGACTCCAATCCGAACGCCGAGCATCTGTGCATTCGCCAACTGTCACGCCCGCTTGGCCACAAGACCGGGCCGTCACGCAATCTTCAGGCGCAGCCCCAGACACTTTGGCAGCACCGCATCACGCACGCAGCCAGAAGGCCAACCCTTACTTCACCGCAAAAGATGGCAGCGCCCAATCAAGCAGCCGTGAGGCAAAGCAAGCCACCAAGAAAAAAACCAGCTCAGACACGGCACAAAAACCGTGAGGCAATTCAGGCTTTGGGCGCCCCCTCTGGCAGAGACAGGATGGGCGCAGCAGACGGTGAAACGGCTGTCATCAACACACGAAACTTGGCCATCAGTGCATCGCGTCCTTCCACCCGCTGCGGGTTGACAGGGATACAGGCCACGGGGCACACCTGAACGCACTGAGGCTCGTCAAAGTGCCCTACGCATTCGGTGCATTTGTCGGGGTTGATTTCATAAATCTCGGGCCCTAAAAAAATGGCTTCATTAGGGCACTCAGGCTCACACACATCACAGTTGATGCATTCGTCGGTGATCATCAAGGCCATGGCAGCATCCAAGTAGGGTCGTGAACTAAAACCCGATTATCCCAGCCCCACTCACACCTTGAGGGATGCAGGGCGATACACCGGCTGTGGCGGCATACCATGCAAATGCGCAGTGTCAGCCCAAGCATGAATATGCAAACCGCCCGACCAAGCCACCTGGTTCCAGCCAGCATTGGGGATGTCACACACGCGCGGACCATGCAAGGACAGCGCTTGCGCGTTGCGCCACACCATGTCCAGCACCCCACCGTGTGTCACCACCACCAAGTGCTCACCAGCGTACTGTTGGGCCAAACGCTGCAAGGCCGAGACCACCCGGTCATGGAACACCTGCGTGCTTTCAGCCCCCGTCACCGCGTAATTGGCATCGAAGTCCAGCCAGCGTTGCCAAGCCTGCGGGTGCTGCACCTTGATTTCTGGCACACGCAAGCCTTCAAAGCTGCCAAAGCACTGCTCGCGCAAGCCTGTCTCAAGCAAAAACTCACAACCCAAGACCTCTGCCACCGGTTGCGCCGTTTGTTGCGCCCGCAGCAAATCGCTGCTGATGACACGCGTCGGCACATGTCCCTGCGCAGCCCAAGCGGCGAGCGACTGCTGCACACGCTCTTGCAAACGCTGCGCCTGGGCCTGGCCTATGGCATTGAGCGGCACATCCACCTGCCCCTGGAACCGAAGCTCTTTGTTCCAGTCGGTCTCACCATGACGGATGAGCAAAAAATCGGTCATGCGTCACCGAGCAGCATCATGCGGCTGCCGCTTTCTTGGCCATCAAGCGGGTGTAGACCGCTGGGGACACCAAATCGCTGGCATCGCCCTCACCGCCCAATTGAGAAATCTCGCGCACGAAAGTACTGGAGATGAATTGGTATTGCGCACTCGGCGTGAGGAACACCGTCTCCACATCCGGCATGAGTTGGCGGTTCATGCCCGCGAGTTGAAACTCGTAATCAAAGTCGGTCACGGCACGCACACCGCGCACCATCACTTGTGCACCGTGGGTTCGCACAAAATCGCGCACCAAGCCGCTGAACGGCTCCACCGTCACTTGAGGAAAGGCCGCCATCACCTCACGCGCCATGGCCATGCGTTCTTCCAAATTGAACAAGGTTTTTTTGTGGTGCCCTGCGGCCACCGCCAAGATCACTCGGTCAAACATGCGGGTGGCTCGCACGAGCAGGTCTTCATGGCCCAAGGTGATGGGATCAAAGGTGCCTGGGTACACGGCAATCACGGGCTTCTTGTCCATGGACACTCCTGAAAATTCAAAGCTTTGCAGATTATGCAATTCGCTGCAGCAGGTGGGCATGCACCGTGCCCGCTTTGAGGTGACGGTAGACCGCCAAACCAAACACGGCCAAAGCTTCATCACCCCATCGCACGGGCGCCTCCAAATACACAAAGCCGTCGGCTTTCACCGCCTGCGCCGCTGCTTGCAACGCGGCATCAAACAAACCGCTGTCAAACGGAGGGTCGATGAACACCAAGTCGACACTGGACGCACTCTGTTGTTTGAGGCAAGCCACGCCGTCACCACGTTGCACTTGGACTGCACTGGCTTTGAGGCGCACCACCTGGGTGGTGAGTTGTGACACCAAGCCCGCATCGCTTTCACACAGATGCACATGCGCGGCGCCGCGCGAAGCAGCTTCTAGCCCCAAGGCCCCCGTGCCAGCAAACGCATCCACGCAGCGCCAGCCCAACAGGGATTGACCGAGCCAGTTGAACAAGGTTTCACGCACGCGGTCCGGGGTGGGTCGTAACCCTGGCTTCAAAGCCACAGGCAGCTTGGTACGACGCCATTGCCCGCCGATGATGCGAACCTCGCCAGCGCCTTTGGGTAATTTAGGGGAAGGGGTGGTGGGTTTCATAGAATGGCTTGATTCTAGAAACACCCACCCATGTTTAGCTTTTTCAAGAAAAAAATCAGTCCTCCTCCTGTCGCGGATGTGCCCTTGGCGCTCACCGCAGACAAAGCACCTTCAGACACACACACCACGGCAGAGCGACCGCGTCAAAGTTGGATGGCACGTTTGGGACAAGGCCTGCGCCGCACGGGGCAAAGCATCAGCACGGTGTTCACCGGCACACAAATTGATGATGCGCTGTACGAAGAACTGGAAGCGGCCTTGTTGATGGCCGATGCAGGCGTCCAAGCCACCCAGTATCTGCTGACCGACTTGAAGCAACGCGTCAAAGACAGTCGCACCACCGAGCCTTCGCAAGTCAAAGCCCTCTTGGCCACCTCCATTGCTCAGTTGCTCAAACCGTTGGAGAAATCCTTGGAGATTGGGGCACACCAACCCACCGTGATCATGGTCGCGGGTGTCAACGGTGCAGGCAAAACCACCTCCATTGGCAAACTCACCCGCCATTTGAGCGACAGTGGTGCCTCCGTGCTGCTGGCCGCGGCCGACACCTTCCGCGCTGCCGCCAAAGAACAACTCGGGGTGTGGGCCGACCGCAACCAAGTGGAAATCGTCAGCCAAGCTGGCGGCGACCCCGCTGCGGTGAGCTTTGACGCCGTCACGGCAGGCAAAGCACGTGGCAGAGATGTGGTGCTGGTCGACACGGCCGGGCGCTTGCCCACGCAACTGCACCTGATGCAAGAGCTCAGCAAAATCAAACGCGTGGTGCAAAAAGCAGATGCCACAGCCCCCCACGAAGTGTTGCTGGTGATTGACGGCAACACGGGGCAAAACGCGTTGGCCCAAGTCAAAGCCTTCGACGAAGCCTTGGGACTGACAGGGCTGATCGTCACCAAACTCGACGGCACAGCCAAAGGGGGCGTTCTAGCAGCCATCGCCCTGTGGGGACAAACGCGTGTGGCCGCAGGCGGCGCGCAAGTTCCGGTCTACTTCATCGGTGTGGGTGAGGCTGTCGAGGACCTGGAGACCTTCAATGCCCAAGAGTTTGCGGACGCCTTGCTTGGCTAACGCACAACACCGGGCGTGCAGGTCTCACCGTTCAAATGGTCAAGCCAATTTGAGAACGGCCAGCGATTGGCCCATGAAATTGAAACGCTCGACCCACACGTCACGACGCTCGTAATGGCTGGGAGCTGTGCAAAAGCCAAGAGAGAAAGCGTTTTGGGTATGCGTCACGGCGGAGTCGTCCAACTGCGCTTGTAAAACGGACAAATCATCTGGCGTGAAGGCCATGGGCCAATTCTCGACCGGATCGTGAATCGAAAAGTAGGTGGCCAACCTGTAAAACAAAAGCTTGATCTTGAAGTCCTCGGTGCCGAATTTGATCAGAATGATTTTGTCGAAATCGGTCAACAGCTCTTCCAAAATAGCCCAGGCCTCGCCTGTTTTTTTGGCGTAATAAATACGGTCGTTTTCTCTGTGCAGTGAAATTTTGTGCCGCGACTCCATGACTTTGAGCAACAACTCACGCGCATACACCGAACGCCGCAACGACTCCATGAACGCAACAGCGACCAGTGTCACCAGTGCGAAATTCATCGAGGTGATCAAATCTTTGGTGGAGATCACATCAAACGTACCATAAGGCTCTACAAAAAAGTAATTGCCTAGGACAGTGCTGACCACGATGGCAGAAACGGAGAACTTGTAGCCGAATAAATATTGCGTCAGCAGGCATCCGACAATGAAAAAGTGAAATACTGCAAAGGGTTCAATGTAGGGATGCAAAAAGTAGCGCAGAAAAAAAGCAAGCAACGTGATCAAGCACGACCCCATCAGCGCTTGCTCCTGAGAATACCTGACCCAATTTTTTGAATTTTTGATTTCCATGAACCCATCCCTGACCTGTCACAGCGGCATTCACCTCGAAGCAGGTCCGCATTGTGTGTTGATGTTACATGGCCTGGCTGCCAACTCTGTCGAACTGTCGCGTATGGCCAAAGAGCTCCATCAGCAAGGCTTTTCTGTGTGTGTGCCAGACATTGACGGCTATTGCTTTGGCACACCTGCTCAGCCATGGACCGCGTGGGTCGAGCAAGTGCAACACCATGTGTGGGAATTGCGCAAGCATCACGCCAGTGTCAGTGTGGTGGGGGTCTCGATGGGGGCCACACTGGCCATGGTGTTGGCACAAAGAGAAAGCCTTGACGCCTTGGTCCTGCTTTCAACTGCCCTGTCTTATGACGGGTGGGCCATGCCGTGGTACCGATTTTTGTTGAACTGGGCCTCTTGGCTGCCATTTGCCAGCCGTTACACCTACCAAGAAGCCGAACCCTATGGAGTCAAAAACGAAGAGATGCGAGCCATGGTCAAGCGGGCCATGAAAACAGCGCACATCTCAGAAAGCGGCTCCGAAATATTGACCATGCACTACATCACGCAAGGGCGACAACTGATCAAGCAGGCCATCAAACATGTGCCCGATGTCGATGCCCCGGTTTTGTTTGTGCATGCAATCGATGACGAGACCGTCCACATCCGAAACGCCGAGTGGGCGTATCGGCGCGTGTCGTCGAGCCAGAAAGATTTCATCTATTTGGGCGACAGCTACCACATGATCACCGTCGACAACGAACGTGAAATGGTCAGTTCAGAAACCGCGCGATTTTTGAAAAAAGCCATCAACAGCAACTTGGACACGCCAGCCTTTGAGGTACCGACAGTGTTGTCGCCTGAGTTGCGCCGCGCCCTCAGAAAACGCACCTGATGGCGCACAGGTCGCGGCTCTATTTGAAAGAGCGCGTCAAGGCCAAAAATCCACTGTCTTGTCGCTGCGTGAACACCAAGGGACTTTGGGTGATGGCGCGGTCCAACCAACGGCGGCGCCATTGCACATTGACATGCCACGCCTCATCCACTGGCCACTCAAAGGCCATGGCAAGCACAGGCGTGTCAGAAGCCGTCGCGCTGTATGCCCCTAGGCCACTGGCGAGCGCCTCTTGGCTGGACACACCGTAGAGATGCTGCACGTACTTTTGTGTGCGATGCTCTATCCCCAGCTGCGGATAAACGGTCACCGCGCCCACTTGAAACTCAGCGGCATAAGTCAGCTCATGCAACATGCCACCCGAAGTTTTGTCGTAAAAACTGTACGCAAATATTGCGCCCCAAGGGGTCTCTTGGTAGGTCCCCACCCCCAGGGGCAGGGGATTGGCCCTGGCTGCAATGCCATGCAAAGCTGGCGCATCGGTTGCGAAACCTTCCAAACTGATGCGTCCTGCCAACTCCAAGTAGCCATCGCCTAAACGCAAGGTCTTGACACCCAAGGTATCGACCCGTGTGTAAAAACGCCCGTAGTCAAAGTAGGCATACGGCAAGGTCAAGCTCTGTGAGCCCGTGCTGTGGACGATTTTTTGGGTGCTGTAGACAGCGCCACCCACATCGCCTGTCAAACGCTCTTGCGCGGGGGCACTCAGAGCCATGCAGCTCAACAGCACCAGACCCAATTTAAAGTTCATCAAAGTCCTGTTCATGGTGCGACCGAAGCACCATCGATGCGATGTCGCAACAAGGCTTGCGCCACAAAGCCGCTGGATTTCATCTCTTGCACAAACGTGTTCAACACCGCGCTGGCGGATGGTCCGCGACCTTGGGGCATGCCCATGGCTTGGTCAATCACCATGAAACGCCCTGGCAACAAGCGCACGTTGGGCACACGCCCAGCATCCGCCTCAAGTTGCTGCTTCACACCCGCGGCCACTTCCATCTGTTGCGCCAAGAAAAAATCCACCACCTGCGGTGAGGTCGGTGCACGCACGATCTGAGCCTGCTTCAAATGACGCGTCAAAAACAAGTCGTACGCACTGCCTTTGCCCACCACCACGCGGTGCGCTGCAACATCCACCTCGTCGTTGTGCTGCAAGGGTGAGTCTTGCCTCACCAAGTAGCTGCCCTCAATTTGCACATAGGCCGGCGTGAACACCACGCCTTGCGCCCGCTGTGGGTCAAGGGCAAAAAAACCGATGTCCGCCCGGTCTTGGGTGACCGCTTCCACCGCTTTGCCGGCGGCATCCACCACCACCAACTGCAAGGGCACGCCCAAGCGTTGGGCCAAGAGCTGGGCCAGATCGACCGACACACCCACCGGCAAACCCGTGCGGTCATCCCGCCGAGCCAAGATGGGGTTGCCTAAGTTGATGACTGCACGCAACACACCGTTGGGCGCCAATCCAGCCGTCTGTGCACCTGACGTTTGGGCATGAACAGCGCCTGTCATCCACAAACAAAAGGCGATCAAGCCGCCGACCACACACCGCACAGAAGGAAAGTAGAAAGTGAGTTTCATGGCGAGAGGTTAGCACTCCGGTACAGTTCGTCCCCATGACATACAGCGTGAAAGAAATGTTTTACACCTTGCAAGGTGAAGGCGCCAACGCAGGACGGCCCGCCGTGTTCTGCCGCTTCGCAGGTTGCAACTTGTGGAGCGGACGAGAAGAAGACCGCAGCAGCGCCATCTGCCAGTTTTGTGACACCGACTTTGTGGGCACTGACGGAGACGGGGGCGGCAAATTTGCCACGGCCCAAGACTTGGCCCTCTCCATTGCCGCGTTTTGGCCCAAGGACCAAGCACATCGTTTGGTGGTGCTCACCGGTGGAGAGCCCTTGTTGCAAGTCGACTCGGCACTGGTTCAAGCCTTGCACGCCCAAGACTTCACCATCGCCGTGGAAACCAACGGCACGGTGCTGCCGCCTGAGGGCATTGACTGGTTGTGCGTCAGCCCCAAAGCCGGCAGCGCCTTGGTGGTGCGCAGCGGTCAAGAGCTCAAGCTGGTCTACCCACAAGCGGGCAACCACCCCGAGGAGTTTGAACAACTCCACTTTGAATACCACTACCTGCAGCCGATGGACGGCCCCCATGCCACGGCCAACACCGCAGCCGCCATCGCCTATTGCCAGTCCCACCCGCAGTGGCGACTGAGTGTGCAAACCCATAAATTGATTGGTATCCGATGACGTTTGAATTGAGCCAACGCTTCTACTTTGAAGCCGCACACACCTTGCGCCGAACCATTGACGCCCAAGGCAGCCTGCGCATCCACGGCCACACCTACCACGCCGAAGTCACCCTGTCTGGCGAACCCGATCCAGCCACCGGCATGATGATGGATTTGGCCTACTTGCGCCAAGAAGTCGAGAAAGTGCGCACCCAACTCGACCACCACTTTTTAGACGAGGTGGCGGGTTTAGGACCTGCCACCTTGGAGAACCTGTGTTTGTTTTTACACACGCACCTCAAAGCGGCCTTACCCACCTTGGTTCGCGTGGTGGTCGAGCGCCCTGCCAGTGGCGACAAGTGCTGCCTTCGACTCGACACCTGATCCCAGCGTGCTTGGCGCGCTCAGTGCGGTGGCTTGAGAGCGGTTCAAGGTGCCGCAAAGTTGATCTTGGTCGCCAAGCGTTTGTTGGCCTCGATTTCGTCGGCAATCACCTTGGCAAACTCAGCGGGTGTGGAGCCCACCGTCACATAGCCCTGCTCGGCAAATGAGCGCTTGACCTCCGGGTCATCCAAGGCTTTGACCACTTCTTGGCGCATGCGCGTCACGTACTCGGTGGGCGTGCCTGCCGGGTACCACAAGCCATACCAAGGCGTGTAAACAAACCCTCTCACGCCCGCCTCATCCACCGTGGGCACGTCGGGCATCATGGCCCAACGTGTTTTGCCAGTGATGGCCAGCGCCCGCAGCTTGCCCGACTTGACCAAGGGCAACAAAGCCGTGGCCGAGCCAATGCACACATCGATGCGCCCGGCCATCAAATCGGTGATCGCCTCGCCCACGCCCTTGTAGGGCACATGGTTGATCTTGGTGCCCGCACTGGTGTTGAAAAACTCAGCGGCAAACTGCATCACGTTGCCCACACCGCCCGAGCCATAGTTGAGTTTTTCTGGGCGCGCTTTGGCGTCGGCAATGAACTCTTGCAAGGTGCTGGCCTTCACACTCGGCCCCACCGCCACGACAAAGCCCACGCTGTTGGCCACCAAGGTGATCGGCGTGAAGTCTTTGATGGGGTCATAGCTCAAGCCGGGCGAGACCACCGGCAAGCTGGCATGGCTCGACGAGGTGTTGAGCAGCGTGTAGCCATCGGGTGCCGACTTGGCCACCACCCCAGTGCCAATGGCACCGCCGGCTCCCGCGCGGTTGTCGATCACAAAGTTCTGCCCCAAAGACGGCGCCATTTTTTGGTTGAGGGCTCGGCCAATGAAATCCATGGGCCCCCCCGCCACATACGGCACCACCATGCGGATCGGGTGGTTGGGGTAGTCCTTGTGCGCGGTTTGAGTTTGCGCTTGGGCCCAAGAGGTGCACAGCATCACGCTGCAGAGCAGCCAGGGGGTCATCTTCATGGGAAGTCCTTCAAAAATAATTCATTGCATGCGGTCACGGTTTGCCAGTTGGGGGAACAGGCGCAACCAAAGAACCGCCACCACGATGGTGCCCAAGCCGCCCACCACCACCGACGCCACAGGCCCCAACCAAGCCGCCGTGGCGCCCGACTCAAACTCACCGAGTTGGTTAGAGGCCCCAATGAAAATACCGTTGACCGCAGCCACGCGGCCCCGCATGTCCTCGGGGGTTTCCATTTGCATCAAGGTCAAGCGTGTCACCACACTGATGTTGTCTGCTGCACCCGTCACGGCGAGCGCCAACATCGACAGCCAGAAGGACTCTGACACACCAAAAGCCACGGTGGCCAAACCAAAGACGCCCACGGCCCACAGCAGTCGATGTCCCACGTGGCGCTCCATGGGCCAGCGCGCCAAGATCAAAGACACCACCAGGGCGCCGATCGCAGGGGCGCCCCGCAGCAGCCCCAAGCCCTCGGGCCCCACATGCAAAATATCGCGCGCATAAATCGGCAACAACGCCGTGGCACCGCCCAGCAGCACGGCAAACAAATCCAGCGCCATGGCGCCCAACAACACTTGTCGTTCACACACAAACACCACCCCTGCCATCACGGTGCGCCAACTGGCGGCCGTGTGCGCGGGTGGGGTATGCGGCAACACCACCCACCAGGTCAAGACAAAGGCCAGCGTCAACAGCACAGCGCAACTCATGTACACGGTGGTTGGGCCCAACACATACAGCAAGCCACCCAAAGCAGGGCCACCAATGACGGCCACTTGCACCCCACTGGAGCTCAAGGCAATGGCAGGTTGGAGCAAACTGTTGGGCACCAGCATCGGTGTGATGGCTTGTTGCGCCGGCATTTGAAAAGCGCGCGCCACACCCAGCACCACCGACAGCGCAAACATCAACTCTCGGGTGGCAAAGTCACCCTGCACACCCCAAACCAGCAGCACGCCCACCACCGCATCGGCCAACATGCACACAGCAAACAACCGCCCCCGGTGCACCCGGTCGGCCACATGGCCCGCAGGCAAGGTCATCAACAAGGCGGGAATGAATTGAAACAAACCCACCAGCCCCAAGTCCCAAGCGCTGGAGGTCATGTCGTACACATGCCACGCCAGCGCCACCATGAGCATTTGATTGGCCAAGATGCCTACCAAACGGGCAAACCAAAAACGAAGGAACTGAGGCTGCTTGAGCAGTGCGGAGAAAGAATTGGAGTTCATTGAATTTTCAAATAGATCACACCATGATGCCGTAGCTCATGATCAGCAAAGTGCCCGTCAGCAAGGCCGGCACCAAGCGACGCTGTGGGTGCGACATCATCACCCCCACGCTCACCGCACACACCGCCACACGCACCACCATGGGCACCTGGGCCAAGACGCCAATGGGCATCAAGATCATGCGCACCGTCAGGGCCGCCACCATGGCATAGGTCACAGCGGATAGCCAGCGGAAAATCTCGCTCTCTTGGTTGATTTGGTCAGACAACAGAACGCCAACGGCGCGGCAAAAATACGTGCCCACACTGGCACCCACCAACGCCAGCCAAGGTGTCCAATCGGTCAATGGTGTGCTCATGGACGCACCTCTTGGGGTGCAGGGCGTAGCCACCGTCGATCGACCCAATAGGCGAGGGTTCCGCCCACCAAACCCGTGGTCAACAAACTGGTGTCACGGTCCCACAGGTAAAAACCTGGGCCCAACAAACAGCCCAGCAGAATCGCCAAACGGTTGGCCCAAGGCTTGACCTCGGTGAAGGTCAACAAAAAGAACAAGGGGTTCAAAAACACCAGCGCCAAGATCACGGGCGGCGACACCCAACCCGCCACTTGGTAGCCCAAATACGTGCCGGGCACCGACACCAACCAACATGGCACGGCCAGTCCTAAAAAGTAAGCCAAGCGGTGCTTGGCAGGCATGGCTTGAAACTCCCGCATCGACACCGCCCAGGCGGTCATGGCCAGCACGTGCACCGCCGCGTACAAGCGGGTGTTGCGGTCGCGGCGGTGGAACTGTGGAAACAAGGTCACGGTCATGGTGATGAAGCGCGACGATGACAAGGTCACCGCCAACACCATGGCAAACAAGGACGAACCGGTGATCAGCATTTCAAACAACACCACCTGCCCGGGCAAAGCGAACATCAGCAAACTGCTGGCCGTCATCAGCCACACGTCAAAGCCATTGCTGCGGCCCATGGCGCCAAAGCCCACCATGCCGGCAAACAGCACCACCATGGGCGCGCCCAGGGCCGCACGCACACCGGCGACCCAAGCGTGTCGTCGGTTGGCAAACCGGGGGGCTGTCATCTCCATCTCCGGCGTCAGTCGGGCTGAACGCCGGCCTTGATCAACAAGGGGTTGAGCGTTTCAATTTCGTGTTTCAAATGGGCACGCAAAAATTCAGGACGCGCCTTCTCTGCTGTCACCGGCAAGGCCCCCAACGAGCCCAAGCGCGATTTCACATCCGGGTCTTTGATGGCCGCTTGCAGCGCCGTGGTGAGCTTGTCGATCACCGCCTTGGGCGTGCCCTTGGGCGCGTACAAACCAAACATGATGCTGATGTCAAAGCCCGACGTACCCAACTCAGGCAAAGCCGGCAACTCGGGCAGCGAGGCCAAACGGGTTTTACCCGCCACCAAATAGGCCTTGACGCGACCACTGGTGGTGGCTGGTGTGGTGCTGGTGGTTTGGTCGCACATCACATCGAGCTGCCCACCCATCACATCGTTCAAGGCAGGGGCTGCGCCCTTGTAGGGCACGGAAGTCAGTTGCACATTGAGCGCGTTCATGAACATCAAGCTGCACAAATGAGAGGCCGAGCCCACCCCAGCGTGGCCCATGCTCAACTTGGCCGCGTTGTCGCGGACATAAGCCACAAATTCTTTGGCATCTTTGGCCGGAAAGTCACGCCGCGCCACCACCACCATCGGGCCTTCGGTCGCCAGACCAATCGGCTCAAAGTCATCCACGGGGTTGTAGGAGAGGTTTTTGAACATCGCCAAATTGGTGGCGTGGCTGACGTGGATCATCAACAGGGTGTAGCCATCGGGCTTGCTGCGCGCCACCTTGGCCGTGCCAATCGTGCCCGAGGCACCGGCGGTGTTGTCCACCACAATTTGCTGGCCCAAGGCCTTTTGCATCGCTGCGGCATAAATGCGCGTGATCACGTCGCCAGGACCACCCGGGGCATAGGGCATCACCATCGTGATGGGGCGCGCTGGGTATTCTTGGGCCCACAGCGGTGCACTCAGCACCAGTCCCAGCCATAGAAACCGCTTGAAAATGCAAAATCGTGTCATGGCATGCAGCGTATCACGCCCCCCGAAATCAAGGCCGCATTGGGGCGAGTACCCGAGTCGTTTGCGGGACCTAGCCCAGAGTGACCGACTCAAGTTGTGCGGTGTCGAGCCGATACAGACAGCATGCGAAGAAAGGAATAGGCCATGGGCTTGAGTGTCAACAACATCAACAGCAACCGCCCCTCGGCCAAGGTCTACCCACCCGTGGCCAAAGTCTCGCGCGTCACCAAGGGTGCTACGCCCATTGAAGAGGTCGATGGCCCCTTCAGTGCCAGCGCATCTGACAGCCTGTCAATGGCAGGTGGCAACGCAGCGTCAGGCCACCCGAGTGCAGCGGCCCTGTTTGAGGGCAAAGGCAACGAAGTCGACGTCTACGCGTGAAGCCACTCAGGCGCTGAGCACCGTCAGCACCTGGCGCAACTGACCCATTTGCCCCGCGTCGTCGATCCAGCGCAACCACAGCTCACCCGACCGCGTGGCACGCAAATAAAACTCAAACAAGGGATTGGCCGAAATGCCCGACGACGGCTCGACCCGAAACACCTCTTGCGGTGGCGCACCCTCGCCCACCCATTGGCAGCTCAAGGTTTGGATCACATTGCGCGGCACGGTGCGCCCCTCGTTGTCTTGCAAGTAGCCCGTCTCCATGGGGTGTTGCACCAAGAGTCGAATCTTGAACACATCCCCCACCACCACACGGTCGGGCCACGACATGCGCGCCAAATTCAAAGCCATGGCGTCACGACCCGTCCACGCAGGCAGACTCGGTGGCGATCACATCCGCCAAGTCGTAGCACCAACGACCGTCTGACAGGCGCGCCAGCGCCAACACCGTTTGCGAGCCTGCCAGGCGCACCCGGGTGCTGATTTCGGCCCGGCCTGACCACGGCCCCACATGGAACGTGGCCATGCGCTCGACAGGGTTGCGTTGCGAGACCAGCACGATTTCTTGCACATGGTCAGCCTCGGTCATCGGGCTGTCCACCCGCACGGTCAGAGGCACCAAATGGCCGTTGTCGGCCAACAAGGGCAGTTGCAAATGCACCGCTTGGCGCACCGGGGCTGATGCCCCCTGGCTCCAAGGCGCCAACATTTCAGACAAAGAACGCAAGCGCCCAGACACCATGCCCTGGGCCCAAGCGCTGGTCTGCCCACCTGACAGACCCAGCGCGCCACACCCCAGCGCCGCACTGGCGTGCAGCCACTGCCTGCGCTGCATCATCCGCGGGCCAAGCTCAAGCCGTGGTTCTTGAGTGGCAACGAGCGCAAACGCTTGCCGGTGGCCGCAAAGATGGCGTTGGCCAAAGCCGGTGCCAGCGGTGCTTGGGCCGGCTCACCCACACCGCCCCAGAAGCCGCCGGTGGGCGCAATCACGGCCTGCACCTTGGGCATCTCGTTGAAACGCATCATGCGGTAGTCATGGAAGTTCGATTGCTCGATGCGGCCATCTTTGACCGTCATCTCGCCCCAGAAAATCGCTGTCAAACCGTGCACCACGCTGCCTTGGATTTGCGCCTCAATGTTGTTGGGGTTGACGGCGTGGCCGCAGTCAATGCCCATCACCACGCGGTGGATCTTGACCTCCGACTTGGCGTTCACCGACACCTCGCACACACAGGCGGTGTAGCTGCCATAGCCCTCGGTTTCGGCAATGCCGCGGAAGACGCCCTTGGGCAAAGGCTTGCCCCAATCGGCGGCCTTGGCCACGGCTTCCAAAATCGCACGGTCTTTGACGAACTTCTCGCCCAACAACGACTGGCGAAACGCCAGCGGGTCTTTGCCTGCGGCATGGGCCAACTCGTCGATGAACGACTCGCGCACAAACGGGTTTTGTGAGTGGCCCACCGTGCGCCAAAAGCCCACGGGCACGTTGGTGTTGCGCTGGGCGTAATCGACCAAGCTGTTGGGGATGTTGTAGGGGTGGTCGTTGAAACTCGCCACCGCTTGGCCGTCGATGCCGTTGGGCAAAGGCAGCTTGAGCAAGGTCGCCAAGATGGAGGGCGCGCTGACGCGGATGTGCAGGGCTTGCACCTTGCCTGCCTCGTCCATCGACGCTTTCATGCGCACCAAGCTGGCGGGGCGGTACAGGTCATGCTGGGTGTCTTCCTCGCGGGTCCACACCATCTTCACGGGCTTGCCTGCCATGGCCTTGGCAATCAACACGCCTTGACGCGTGAAGTCCTGCGCGCCCTTGCGGCCCAATCCACCACCGAGTTGCATGGGGTGCACCAACACTTGGTCTTGGGGCACACCCGCAGCCGCAGCCGCCGTGGCCAACACACCCTCTGGGTTTTGGGTAGAGGTCCACACCTCCACTTTGCCGTCGTGCAACCAAGCGGTACACACCAAAGGTTCCATGGTGGCGTGGGCCAAATAAGGCGTGAAGTACTCGGCCTCGTGCACCTTGCTGGCTTTGGACAACACCTCAGGTGCATTGCCGTCGTTGCGGGCCACCGCCAGTTGAGGTTGGTCCAAGCCTTCTTTGAAGCTGGCCATGATGGAGGCGCTGGAGAGCTTGGCGTTGTCGCCCGTGTCCCACTCAATCGCCACATCTTTCAAGGCCTCTTTGGCGCGCCACCAGTTGTCAGCCACCACGGCCACAAAGGTGCCTTGGTTGAGCACCTTCACAATGCCGCGACGGTTGTCCACCTTGGACGAGTCCAGCGACTTGACCGTGCCATTGAACACCGGGCAGGCTGCCACAGCGGCGTACAACATGCCAGGCAGTTGCGCGTCAATGCCGTAGCGCACCCGGCCCGTCACGATGTCGGGAATGTCCACCCGCTTGATGGGCTTGCCAATGATCTTCCAGTCTTTCGGGTCTTTGAGCTTGACTTCTTTCGGTGGCTCCAGCTTGGCAGCTTCAGCGGCCAACTTGCCATAGCTGAGTTTGCGTTTGCTTGGGGTGTGGGTCACCACGCCCAAAGCCGCCACGCATTCGCTGGCGGGCACGCCCCACTGCTGGGCAGCGGCGGCAATCAGCATTTCACGCGCAGTGGCACCAGCTTTGCGCAAATACTCTTGCGAGTTGCGGATGGTGCGGCTGCCCACGGCGGCCATGTCGCCATAAACACGTTTTTGGCGCAGGTTCTCGTGCGCGGTGGCGTACTCCACGCGCACCTGCTTCCAGTCGGCTTCGAGCTCGTCAGCCACCAACTGGGGGGCCGAGGTGCGGCTGCCCTGGCCCATTTCGGTCCGGGCATAGCGAATGATGATGGTCTCGTCGGCTTGAATCTCGATCCAAGCATTGACGCGTTCAGCCGTGGCTGCCATGCCTTTTTCGGGCAAGAAAAAACCCAGCGACAAGGCCGCAGCGGCGGTGCTGGAAACTTTCAAAAAGCCACGGCGGTCCACGCCAGCGGTGAGGTGTGAGGTGGTCATGCGCGTGCTCCTTTGTTGGCCACCGCGTGGATGGCTTGGCGCATGCGCGCATAGGTGCCGCAACGGCAGATGTTGCTCATGGCCGCATCAATGTCTTCGTCGGTCGGCTTGGGCTTTTTCTTGAGCAAGGCCACGGCCGTCAAAATTTGGCCGCCTTGGCAATAACCGCACTGCGGCACTTCGTGGTCGATCCAAGCTTGCTGCACCGCATGCAAGGTGCCGTTCTTGTTGGCCAAGCCTTCGATGGTGACTACTTTTTGGGACGCCGCAGCAGACACAGGGTAAGAGCAGGAACGCACGGGTTCGCCATTCAAAAGCACCGTGCAAGCGCCGCACTGGGCCACGCCACAACCAAATTTGGGACCTTTGATGTCGAGTTCATCACGCAGGGCCCACAAGAGGGGCATGTCGGGCTCGACGTCGGCCTCGTGCACACGTCCGTTGATGTTGAGTTTCATGTTGTCTGCCACCTAGGTTGAAAGAAGCGCATAG
>NZ_JAVLFP010000097.1:0-13103 GCF_046052825.1 Limnohabitans sp. | reverse complement strand
TCGACATTGACCGCTTCGCCTGTGTTCTGTCCGGTTTGCTTGGCCAGCTTGACGGCTGCGCTGCTGCTCTCGATCGCCAGGTCACCTTCGACTTGGAAGAAGCCGTACACGTCCAGCACCAAGTGGCCGCTCGCGCGTTTCATCTCGCCCTTGGCGCCGTCGAGGGTCAAGGCCAAATTCTGGGTTGGACCCGTGGGCACTGCGAGCACGGTTTTGCGTGCGCTGTTCGTGTCGGCAGGATCGGTCAGGCCGTAGTCCACCACATGGGTGGCCGCGCCGTTGGCCTGGTTGATGGCCACCGCCACGCCGGTGGCAGACACCTTCAAATCGTTGCCCAAGCCCACAAAGCTCACCGAACCTGCGGTGGCTTGCAGCGTGGTCCAGCCGCGCATCACGGTGCCAGCGGCTTCGAGGCCGGTGCGGTGTTCGGTCAGCAAGGCCAAGCCCAGTTCGACGTTGGTCAAGCTCAAGCCTGTGGCGGCGGAGGACAAATGCCCTTGGCTGTCGTAGCTGCCGTTCATGCCGGCAAACGCATTCAGGTTGGAGCCACCGATCAGCAAAGCATCGACTTGCACGGTGTTGCCGTTGTCCAAGGTAACGCTTTGGGTTTTGGAGACGATGCCAAAGTCGCCCACTGCGGCCACAAAGCCCAGCACGTTGAGTGTCAAATGGCCCCGGACTTCGGTGAGTTCGCCCACCGTGCCGTCTAGGGTCATCTTGAAGGTGTTGCCCACCGCACTGCCGGTGCGCACGGTCAATGCAGTCTTGCGCGCGCTGTTGGGGTCCAGGGGGTCCGTCAGGCTGTAGTCGACCACCAGCATGTGTTCGGCCTGCGCCGCCTTGGTGGTGGTCGAACCGGTTTGCTCGGTGGTCAGGCTGACGGTGAAGGTTTTGGCCACCGGCGTGACCACCAAGTCGAGCACGTTCACCCCCAGCAGTGAGCCACCGAAGCCCAGCTCCAGCACTTTGCCACTCCAGAAACTCACCGTGGCGCTGCCGGCAAAGCCGCCGCCGACTTTGGTGTTGAGCCCTTGCAGCATGGCGGTGACCACGGTCTGCACCTGGGCCTGGGTCATGCTGGCGTCGATGGCCGCGCTGGTCTGTGACTGACCGCCGTGGCTGATTTGCAAGGTGAAGCCCACGTCGCTGGCCGCCGAGGTCAGGGCCACGCGTTGCAGCTCGCCGGTTTTGAGCTGGCCTTGGCGCACATTGCTCGGCTGCACCACAGCCAAGCTCAGGTTTTGCGCATTCAAGGTGCCGCCAAAGTAAGCGGTGATGTCGGCCACGTTTTGGTTGGCCAAGGCGCTGCCAAAGGTCAGCGTCAAGCCGATGCGCCGTCCTGCGGTTTGCGTGCCATCGACCGCCACGGTGACGTTGCCCGCACCGAACAAGGTGTTGAGCGCCGCCTGCGCGTTGGCCTGCAAGGTGCTGGCGGTGCTGCTGTAGGCAATGGCAGCGCTGTCGTGGCGGGTGCCGTTGCTGTCAACGTAAGAAATTTGGAAATTGCCTTGGGGCAGCTGCTCATCCACCGTCAAGGACACCAGACGCAGGCTGTCGAGGCTGATGCCTGCGAGGTTGCCCGCGAACTGCACGTCGTAGCGGTTTTCTGTGCCCGACACGGTGACCGTGCCCAAGCTGCCCAAGGTGGTGTTGTCGCTGGCCTTGGCCAGGCGCAAGGCCGCTTGCACGGTGCCCACCGAGCTGCCCAGGGTCAGGTCGGCGCTGGTGTAGGTTTTGCCGTTGTAGCTCAGGCTCAAACGGTACTTGCCAGAGGCGCTGTCTTGGCGGTCGATGACCACCTCTTGCACCTGGGCTTGGGCGGGCGAGCCGTTGCTGACCAAGCGGTAATTGAGCGTGGTGCTGGCAATGCTGATGCCTTTGCTGGCGAGGTCTTGGTGTCCCAAGGCACCGACGAAGGTGATGGTGTATTTTTCGCCGCCTTTGTAGCTGGCGTCGTACTGAACATCCACCGCCGAGGTGTCGGCCACATTGCCCGTCAAGCCCTTGAACAAGGTGGCGTAAGCGGTTTTGAGGTGGGCGATGTTGGTGGCGGTGTTGCCCACCACAAAGGTGCTGCTGGCGGTGCTGCCCACCGCCGCTGAGCCCTGGGCTTGCAACTCGAACAGGCCCAGGTTTTGGCCTTGCAAGCTGCCGCCGGCCGTGACCAGCACCTCGCTGGCGGTGGTGTTGGCGCGTAGCACCGAGAACTTGGCACCAGGAATGCCAGCGCACGCGCTGTTGAGCGCGGTTTGAATTTCTGCCGCGGTGGCATGCCCAGAGATGAGCGCGGTTTGGTACGTAGCGCCCGCGTAGCTCAGGGTCAGCGTGAAGCCTTGGTTGAGGGCGTCGGCGCCCAAGACCACGCGCTGCACTTGCGACACCGCCGCCACACCAGGGGTGACCACTTGGGTGCTGGCACTGGCATGGGTCAGGCCGCTGTCGTCCACGCTGATGTCGGCCACATTCGCTTGGGACAAGGCGCCCACAAAACGGATGTCCAAGCCCATCAGGCCGGTGTTGGACTGGGCGGCATTGAAGCCGACCTGGATGTTGGCAGCGCCCACGTTGGAGAGCGCGGCCAAGGCAGTTTGCACGCGCTGGGCCAGCAGTGTGCCGTTGGTGGTGTAGCGGATGTCGCCCGTGGTCTGACCGGCAAAGCTCAGCTTGAAGGTGCCCGTGGGGGCCAAGGCCGCTGCCGTGGTGTTGACAGTGAGCATCGACAGGTTTTTGCCTTCGAGCGCGCCCCGGAAGGTGACCAAGTAGTTGGAACTGGCGCTGCTGCTGACGTCGACCGAGCCACCGGTGCTTGAGAGCGCGGCATTCAAGGCATAGCGCACGGTGGCCGCATTGGCGCCGAGTTGAATGCCCGTGGTGGTGTAGGTCTGGCCGTTGTAGCTCAGACTGAGGGTGAAGCTGCCACTGCCGCCGCTCAGGCTGACCTTTTGAATTTCAGGCTGGCCCACACCGCCGCTCTTGAGCGTGGTGTAGCTGTAGCCGGTGGTGGAGGTTTTGGCGCTGCCCAGGTAGAAGTTGAAGCCGGTGTCAGGCATCGCCCTGCCCGCCAAGGCGCCGACAAAGGTGACCACGTAACGGTCGCCCGTGCCGCTGAAGCTGGTGTCGCGGGTGACGGTGACGGCCGAGGTGTCGACCACGCCGCCAGTCAAGTCTTTGAACAAGGTGGCGTAGGCCGAGCGCATCTCGCTGATCGTTTGCGCCACGTTGTTGCTGTTGCGGTAGACCGCACGCACCTTGGTGGCGGGGTCAGACAGGCGGAAGATTTGGTATTCCTGGATGACCTTGTCGGCCTTGAACACCACGGCCAAGGAAGCCGATTGGCCCACCGAGCCCGCTTGCAACTCGCTGACTTGGCTGGTGAGGGTGGAGGTGGTGGCCGTGGTGTCGCCCACCAGGTTCAAGCGCTGCACTTCGCTGGCGCCCACCACCGCGTCGGTTTGCTGTTGCACCAAGCCGTCGTTGACCAAGTACACGGTGTAGCTGCCCGCCACACCCGGTGAGGTGAAGACGATGCTGTTGCTCTCGTTCACGCCAGCCTGAGCAGGCACCACGGTTTGCACCGCCACCGTGACCGGGGCGGGAGCGTCGCGCAGGGCCTGGACGGTGAGCAGTTTGATCTCGCTGGTGCCGGCCTGGGCAGACTGCAGCGTGGTGACTTGCGCGGTCACGCTGGCGGCGGCGGCCGTCACGGTCAATCCCGTGACGTTGACGCCAGACTTGGCGCCGACAAACTCGATCTCATAGCCGTCTTCGCGGTTGCCCGTGATCTTGACGTTGTTGGCCGAGCCCACACTGGCCAAGCGGCCGATGGCGGCGCTCAGCAAGGTGATCATCTCCAGCTCGGTGGTGTCGGCACCCACCTGCACCACTTGGTTGCCGCTTCCGTCGCCGAAGGTCAAGTCACCCACAAAATCGGTTGGCACTTTCAAGGCCAGCTTGGTGTTGACCTTGGTGGTGGTGGCGCCTTGGGCCGCGACCTTGATGCCACGGTTGACGTTGACCAGCAGGTCTTGCACCTGCAAGGTCAGGCCATCAAAACCGACCACGCTGGCGGAGCCGGCCGTGGCTTGCAAGCTGGTGAAGTGGCGGGCCGTGTCATCGGGGTCGCCAATCAGGGCCAGGCCGAAGTCGACCGAGCCCAGGCTCAAGCCCTTGGCGTCGGCGCTGCCGGCGTTGACACCGGCAAAGGCGTCAACCCCATGGCCACCCACGGTGATCAGGTTGGCGTGCTCGATGACCGAGCCATCGGACAAGGTCACGGCTTGCGCGCGTTGCTCCAAGGCAAAGCTGCCCTTGACGGTGAAGAAGCCAAACAGGTCGATGTCCAAGCTGCCGGCGGCTTTGAGGATCTCGCCCTCGCTGCCCAACATGGACAGGGCCAAGCTGGTGCCAGTGCCGGTGGGGATGCTCAAGCTGGTTTTGCCGCTGGCGTAGTCGACCACCGCGTCGTTGAGCTTGCCCGCTTGGTTGATCGACACGGTGAGGCCGGTGGCCGAGGCCGTCAGGCCGCTCAAGCCCACAAACGACAACGAACTGGCCGAGGCTTGCAAGCTGGTCCAGTTGCGGGTCGGGTCGGCCTTGGCGCTGAGCAGGGCCAAACCAAACGAGGCGTCGTTGAGTTGCAGACCGATGCGGTCGGCGGAAGTTCCGTTGATGCCCACAAAAGCCGAGATCCCCGTGCCGCCCACCAACAACGCGTCGGTGGCCACGGTGGTGTTGTTGGCCAAGGTGACGGTCTTGGACGACGACTCAAAGGCCATGCTGCCGCTGAGGGTGATGAAGTCATACACCGTCAGCTGCACGTGGCCAGAGGCACGGGTCAGGTTGCCCAGGCTCCCGTTGGTGTCGAGCGTGACGGTGGCGCCGGGCCCGGTGAGCACATCGAGCGAGCGGAAGCTGTGGTCGATCACCACATCGCCCGCACCGCCGACACCGGCCACGCCACGGTTGATCTCGACCGACAAGTCGGTGGCTTGGGCGTCAAAGCCCGCCAGACCCACCAAGGCCACCGATTGGGCTTGGGCTTTCAAGGTGGTGAATTGGCGTGCGGTGGCATTGCCCACCGGCACTTCGCTGATCAGGGCCAGGCCAAAGTCCACGCCTTGCATGGACAAGCCAATGGCATGGGTGGTGCCGCCTTGGATGCCCGCGAAAGCATCGACCCCGTGGCCGCCGATGGTGAGCAAATTGGCTTTGATCTTGGTGGGCGCCTTGGCCTTGGCGGCGTCGTCTGAGAAGTCGCCGTCGTTGAGGAAGAACTCTTCTTGGCGGCGCTCGATGGCAAAGCCACCTGCGACTTGGAAGAAACCAAACGCATCGATCTGCAAATGGCCCGACGCGCGCATCAGCTCGCCTTGCGCGCCGTCCAGGGTGAGGGTCAGCGTGCTGGCCGTGCCGGTGGCCACTTGCAGCGCGGTCTTGCGGGCGCTGGCTTGGTTTTGCGGGTTGCTCAGCGCGTAGTCGACCACCGCATCCGACAGCTTGGTGGCTTGGTTGACTTCGATCGACAAGGTGTCGGCGCTGACGGTCAACCCCGTCACGCCGGTGAAGGCGGCGGCTTTGGCCGTGGCCTGCAAACTGGTCCAGCTGCGGGTCTGGTCGGCGGTGTCGCTCAACAAGGCCAAGCCAAAGTCCACCCCGGTGAGCTGCAAGCCGACTTGGTTGGACTGGCCGCCATTCAAGCCAGCAAAAGCATGCAAATTGGAGCCGCCGATCAGCAAGGCACGCGCGCTGCGGGTGGTGCCGTCGGACAACTTGAGGTCGATCGGGGTGCTGGCTTGTTGCAGGGCAAAGTCGCCGTCGACCTGGACAAAACCAAACACGTCCAGGGTCAAATGCCCGGCCACTTGCAACAACTGGCCTTTGCTGCCGTCCAAACTCAGGGCCAAGCTGCTGGCGGGTCCGGTCAAGATCGACAGATCGGTTTTGCCCGTGCGGTAGTCGACCACCGAGGTGTCGGCCGCCGCGCGGTTGACTTGCAACTGCAAGCCGTCGGCCGCGATGGTCAGCCCGTCCACGCCCACAAAAGAGGCGCTGGTGATGCTGGCTTGTGCGCTGGTCCAAGCGCGCGGGGTGACGGGGCTGCCGTTGATCTGGCGTTCGCTGACAAAAGCCAGGCCGATGTCCACGCCCTCGACCGCCAGGCCCAAGGCATTGGCTTGGCCACCGTTGATGCCCGCAAAACCGGACAGGCCATGGCCGCCGAGCAAGAGCAGGTCGACGTTGACGGGGGTGGCCGATTCGTCGGCTTGGGTGGACGCCACATCGGCCAAGGTGACGGTGCCACGGCGTTTTTCCAGCCCAAAGTCGCCCGCGACTTGGAGCGAGCCGAACACATCGACGTTGAGGTGGCCGCTGGCGCGGGTCAACTCACCCAGGGCGGCGTCCATCGACAAGGTCACGCTGGCGGGTGCCACGTGGGTGCCGGTTTGCACCTCCAGGCCTTGGGCCAGGTAGTCGATCAGGCTGCCATCGGTGGCGGCACGGTTGAGGGTGACGGCCAGGGTGTCGACCGACACGGTCAGCCCGGTCACGCCCGTGAAGCTGGCGGCGCCCACCTGCGCGCTCAGGCTGCTCCAGTGGCGCGGCGTGGCTCCGGGGTGGTCCACATCGGGTTTTTCGGTGGCCAAGACCAGGCCCACATCGGCTTGGCTGATGTTCAGGCCCATGGCGCTGGCGGTGCCCCCACCCACACCGGCAAAGGCTTGGGTGACGTGGGCGCCGAGGGTGAGCAAGTCCATCTGAACCGCTTTTTTGTCACCCAAGGTCAGCTCGGCATCGCGCTTTTCAATGTCAAACGTGCCTTGGGCTTGCACAAAGCCAAAGGCGTCCAAGGTGAGCGCCCCACTGGCGTGGGTGAGCTCGCCTTTGGCGCCGTCCAGGCTCAAGGCAAACGTGGCGCCTGCGGGGCCGCTGGGCACGCTGACCGCATGGGCGGTGTAATCGACCACCAAGGTGCTGGCTTGCTGCGCGGCCACCTGCTCGGTGTGGCCCACTTGGGTGGCTTGCAAGGTGGCGCCCATGGCCGTAGCCTGGGCTACCACCGTGACCGCAGCCACATCCAAGCCTGCCAGGTTGCCGCCAAATTGCAGCAACAGGGTTTGGCCGTTCCAGAAGGTGACGGTGACGTTGCTGCCCCAGGCGGCGGTGACGGCGGTTTGCACTTGGGCCAGGCTGGACGTCAGCGCCAGGCTGGCGGTGGTCTGGCCTTGGTGGGTGAGCGCAAAGCTCCCGTCTTGGGCGTTGGTGGTGAAGGCAATCCTTTGCACCTCGGCCACAGCGGCGTGGCCCTGGGTCAGGTTGTACGGTGTGGCCGTGGCGCGGGTGAGACCGCTGGAGTTGGTGCTGATGTTGGCCACATCCACGCCGGCCAAGGCCCCCGAGAAGCTCAGGGTGAAGTGCGAGGCGCTGGCGGTGGAGCGGGTGTTGTCATAGACCACCGCGATGTCGTTGGCCGACCAGCTGAACGCACTGACCAAAGCCGCCTTGATGTTGGCGGCTTGGGTGGCCTGGGTGGCGCTGTAGGCGATGTTGCCGGTGGTTTGGCCGTTGTAGCCGATGGTGAAGCTGCCGCTGGGGGCCAAGGGCGCCAGCGTGACCTGGGCTTGCAGCATGGCCACGTCGA
This sequence comes from Limnohabitans sp., assembly GCF_046052825.1. GTDB lineage: Bacteria > Pseudomonadota > Gammaproteobacteria > Burkholderiales > Burkholderiaceae_C > Limnohabitans. The sequence continues at coordinate 5,464 of NZ_JAVLFP010000097.1, read as the reverse complement.
CGCCTGCCAAACTGCCGCCAAAGCTCACGCGGTAGGCATGGGCCCCGTCGGTGGTGACCGACACCGTGCCCACTGCGCCAAGCGCGGTGTTGAGGGCGCTGGCCACATCGGCGGCACTGGCGCCCAGCGCCAAGGCGCTGGTGGTGTAGGTGGTGGCGCCTTGTTTGAGGCTGAGTTTGAAGGTGCCGCTGGAGGTGGTGTCGAGCACCAAGCGCTGGACCTCGTGGGTGGCCGCTGCGCCTTGGCTGCGGTTCAAAGGCAGCACATCGCCGGTCATCGACTCGCTGACCACCAAGTCGGCGATGTCGGTCTTGGCCAGGCTGCCCGAGAAGCTGATGGTGTAGCGGTGGCCGCCCCCGGTGTAGCCGCTGTCAAAGGCCACGGTGATGGCGGTGGTGTTGCCGGCCAGCCCCAACAAGGTGGCCATGCCGGCCTTGATGTTGGCGGCGTTGTTGGTGACGTCGTTTTGCACGAAGCGCACCGTCGCCACCGTGCCGGGGGTGCCCGACAGGCTCAAATCGTAGGTGCCCTTGGAGGTGTAAGGCGTGGTGAACAACAGGGCTTTGACTTCGTTGCTGCCCGCCCCGGCCGCCACCACCTGGGTCACGCTGACATCGACCGGCGCACTGACCACGCGGTCGGCGACGATGACGATGTCTTTGACTTCGTTGACGGCCGCCACGGCGCTGGTGTCGGTGGTGACGGCCACCGACACCGCAGGCACCGGGGCCGTCACGGCCAAACCGGTGACGGCGGTGCCGCTCAGGCTGCCGACAAACTCAATGTCATAGCCTTGGATGCGGTCGCCCGAGACACGCACATTGCCGGCCCCCACCGTGGACAGGCTTTCCAAGCCCGAGGTGAGCGCGGTGATGACTTGGGCGTTGGTTTCTTGACCGGTCAAGGTGACCAACGCGGTGCCCGCCCCCAAGGTGAAGCGCAGGCCGCCCGCCGCTTGACCCGTGAGGTCCAGGTGGTAGAGCGCGTTTTGGATGTCGCTCGACGAGGGCTTGCCGGCCACGTGGACACCCCGGTTGACCTCGATGCCCAGATGGCTGCCTTGCAAGGTCAAGTCGGAGATGCCGGTGAAAGCCGCCAAATTGGCGCTGGCTTGCAAGGTGGTGAATTGGTGCGAGATATCGGCGCGGTCGGTGGCCAACAGCAAGCCAAAGTCCACGCCTTGCAGCGAGAAACCCAGTTGCGATGCGCTGCCGCCGTTGGTGCCCAAGAACGCGTTGACGCCGCTGCCGCCCACCGACAGCGTGTCGGCATGGATGACTTTGCCGTCCGACAGCGTGAGGTCTTGCTGTTTGCTCTCAAAAGCGAAGCTGCCTTGCAACTCAAAGAAGTTGAAAACATTCACGTCCAAGGTGGCGGCTGCGCGCAGCAGCGGGCCACTGGCGCCGTCCATGTTGAGCGTGAGCGTGCTGCTGGCGCCGGTGGCCACGGCCATGCTGTGGGGCGACCAGTCGAGCACTTTGCGGCTGGCGGCCACGGTGTCGGCTTGGTTGATTTGCAGCTCGATGTTTTGTGCGCTGGCGGTCAGGCCGTCGACCCCGGTGAAGCTGGCCGAGGCAATGCTGGCTTGCATCGCGATCCACTCGCGGGCGGTGTTGCTTTGGTCGGCCGCCACCACCGCGCCAAAGCTGGCACCGCTGAAGCCCAAGCCGACGGCCTCGGCGGTGCCGCCGTGCATGCCGATGAAACCCGAGGCGTTGCTGGCGCCGATTTTGAGCAGGTTGGCGGTGGTGGCACTGGTGTCGCCTTGCACCCACACCGAGCCTTGGCTCTTTTCAAATGCCACATCGCCATGGAACTGGGCAAAGCCCAGGAGGTCGATGTCCAGCGTGCCCGAGGCACGGGTCAACACGCCCAAAGAACCCGCCACATCGATCTGGGTGGTGGAGCCGGTGCCGGTGCTCACCGTGAGGGCGTTGGCGCCGGCAAAGTCGAGCACGGTCGAATCGCTGGCCGCGCGGTTGATGAGCACGGACAGGCCGCTGCCTGCCACCGTGAGGCCATCGATGCCCACCACCCCCACCTGTCCGGCCGAAGCTTTGAAGCTGGACCACTCACGCGGTGTGGCCACCCCGTGTTCGCTGGCCAGCACCAAGGCAAAGCTGGCGTCGCTGAGCGACAAACCTGCGGCATCGGCCGTGCCTGCGTTGATGCCCGCGAAGGCCTGCAAACCGGTGCCGCCAATGGTCAGCAGATCGGTGGACACCGTGGCCGACGTGCTGGCAACCCGCGTGTGCAAGTTGGTGGTTTTGCGGGTGATGGCCAAGTTGCCTTGGGCTTGGAAGAAGCCAAAGGCGCTGAGGTTCAGGTTGCCACTGGCACGCAGCAAGTTGCCGTCGGCGGCCGCCATGCTGAAGGTCTCTTGGCTGGTGGGGCCGGTGGCGACCACCAGGTTTTGTGCGTTGTAGTCGATCAACTGGCCGTCGGAGGCGGCCTGGTTGACTTCAACCAAGAGGTCGCGGCCGGTGGCTTGCAAGCCGTCCACGCCGGTGAGCGAGACGCTGGCGGCCGAGGCCTTGAGGCTGGTCCATTCGCGGGCGGTGCCAGAGGCGACGTGTTCGCTGGCCAAAACCAAGGCCAAGTCGACGCCCGACATGTCCAGGCCCACGGCCTGGGCGGTGCCACCGTTGACGCCGGCAAAAGCTTGGATGCCGTGGGCGCCCAAGGTGAGTTCATCGACCGTGACGGTGTTGCCGTTGCCGAGTTTGAGGGTGTTGGTTTGTTTGCTCAGGGCAAAGTCGCCGTCGAGCTGCACAAAGCCAAAGACATCCACATTCAGGTGGGCGCTGGCTTGCAACAAAGCGCCACGGCTGCCGTCCATGCTCAAGGCCAAGCTGGTGCTCACGCCCGTGGCCACCGACAGCGTGGTTTTGCCAGCGGCGTAGTCGACCACTTTGTTGTCCGACGAGGCGCGGTTGATTTGCACCGAGATGTTGCTGGCCGTCAAGCCCAAACCGGCCACGCCCACGAAGGCGGCGCTGTTGGCCGTGGCTTGCAAGCTGACCCATTCACGCGGGGTGGCGACGCCGGTTTCGGCCATCAGGGCGAGGCCGAACTCCACCCCGGTCAAGTTCAAACCGGTCTTGCCCGCGTTGCTGGCGTTGACGCCGACAAAGGCGTCGAGCTGGGTGCCGCCCACGCGCAGCACGTCGACCGCTGTGGGGCTGGTGTTGCCCGAGAGCACCACCGATTGGCTGCTTTTCTCCATCGCCAAGCTTCCGCTCAGGCTCAAGAAACCAAAGGCTTGCACGTCGAAGGTGCCCGCGGCTCGCAGCAAGCGACCTTGGGCCCCGTCTTCCGACAGGCTGACGTGGGTGCTGGCGCTGGTGCTGACGCTGATGGGGGACGTGAGGGTGTCGAGCACCGGGTCAAGCGCTTGGCCCGCCTGGTTGACGCTGACCACCAAGTTGGAAGAATTCAGCGTGAGGTCGGTGACCCCGGTCAAGGCGGCGGTGCTGGCGGTGGCCTTGAGGCTGCTCCAAGTGCGGGTGGCGTCGGCTTTGTCGGTGACCAAGGCCAGCGCGATCTCGGCGCCCGTGAGGTTCAAGCCCATGGCCTGTGCGGTGCCACCGTCCAGGCCCGCAAAGGCGTTGAGCGAGGTGGCGCCCAAGGTCATGACGCGGGCGGCCACCACGCGGCCATCGGCCAAGGTGACGTCTTGGTCGGCTTGTTGGAACATGAACTGGCCCGAGGCTTGGACAAAGCCAAACACATCGAGGGCCACGGTGCCACTGGCTTGCAACAAGCTGCCCAGGCTGCCGGCCATGTTGAGGGCCAGGCTGGTGCCCACGCCGGTGGCCACCGAGAGCGAGGTTTTGCCTGCGCTGTAGTCGACCACGGCGTCTGCCGCAGTCTCGGAGCGGTTCATGGCAAAAGCCAGGTTGCTGCCGCTCAAGGTCAGGCCGGTGAACCCCGTGAGCGCGACCGAGGAGGCACTGGCTTGCAGGCTGGTCCAACGGCGGCTGGGGGTGGTGGTCGAGGCCATCAAGGCCAAACCGAACTCGACGCCTGTGAGGTTCAAGGCCACGCCGTTGGCGTCACCCAAGACCGCCGAGACGCCCGTGGCGCCCAGGGTCATGACGGTGGCTTGGACGCCGGTGGTGGTTTCGTTGTCGGCGGTGCCCGTGGTGTCGGCCGCCAGCTTGACGGTGACGGCAGCGCTGCTGTGGTGGAACGCAAAGTTGCCGCTCAGGCGCAAGAAGTCGCCCGCCACGACGGTCGCGCCAGTGAGGCGGACCTCTTGCAAGCCAGCCGACAAGTTGCCAAAGGTGTAGCTGGTGCCCACCACAGAGATTTGGCGTCCGGCCACGGCTTGGTCGGTCGAGTTCCAGCTGATTTGGGTGGTGTTGGCGCTGGCTTGCACCACACTGCCCAAGGACAGGCTGATGCCGCCACTGGCTTCCAACATCGTGCCGGCATGTGACGCGGCATTGCTGACCACCATGGCGACCGATGCGTTGGTGACGCCGGCCTTGAAGTCGCCTGCGGTCATCCAGACATTGGCGCTGGAGGCCAAGACCTTGATCTCGCCCGTGATGCCGTCGCGCTCGAAGGCAAAGTCGCCGCTGACCGAGAAGGTGCCGGCCAAGGTGGCTTGCAGGTTGGTGACGCTGACCGCCGGTGTGCCTTGCACGCCCAGAGTGGGCAAGGTGTAAGCGAACTCGCCAAAGCTCAGGGATTTGCTGTTTTGGCTGGCGCCTGTGGTGTTGACGCGCAACAAGGCCGAGTCGGCACTGGCCGAAGCGAAGCTGCCACCGCTGAGCGAGAAGCCGCCGGTGGCCTCTAACCAATAGGTGCCATTGGCCAGCACTTCCAAACCAAAACTGGCGCCGGTCACACTGGCCGTGACGCCGCCACCGCTCAAGGCGGCGGTGATGCCGCTGCCCGCGACTTCCAGCACGTTGTTGCTGCGGGTGAAACCCAGGGTGCCGCTCAGGTGGACGGCACTGCCAAAGTCCACCGTCACGCTGCCGCTGGCTTGCAACAAGGTGCCACGGCTGCCGTCGATGCCCAAGGCCAGGCTGGTGCCCACGCCTGTGGCCACCGACAGCGAGGTTTTGCCTGCGCTGTAGTCGACCACGGCATCGGCCACGGCGTCGGCGCTGTTCAAGGCAAAGGCGAGGTTGTTGCCGCTCAAGGTGACGCCACTGACCCCGCTAAGGGCGACCGATGTGGCGCTGGCTTGCAAAGAGGTCCAGCGGCGCGACGGTGTGGCGGTTGAAGCCATCAGGGCCAGGCCAAACTCCAGCCCGGTCACGCCCAAGGCCGGGCCTGTGGCGCCGCCCAAGACAGCGTTCAAGCCGGTGGCGCCCAAAGTCATGACGTTGACTTGCACGCCGGTGGTGGTTTCATCGGCCGCCGTGCCTGCGGTGTCTGCGGCGAGCTTGACGGTGACGGCTGAGCTGCTGCGGTGGAAGGCAAAGTCGCCGCTGGCGCGCAGGAAGTC
>NZ_JAVLFP010000096.1:0-18632 GCF_046052825.1 Limnohabitans sp. | reverse complement strand
TCGTCGGCAGCGTCAGATGTGTATAAGAGACAGGTCTGAGGCTTCGCCGCCTGAACCCAGCGCAGAAGACCTGCAAGAGATGATGGTGGCTGCCGCCCTGGCCAGTTTGCCGCCGCACATGCTGGACGCGTTGGTCACGCAGGCAGGCTCAAGGCAAAGCAACACCTCGGGCCGCAGCGGCCAAGCACGCGCAGGCCAACAGCGCGGCAGACCCCTGCCCCCGCGCCCCGGACGACCAGGGGGACACGCGCGCTTGCATGTGCTGGCCACCTTGCGAGCCGCTGCGCCCCGACAACGTTTGCGCCAAGCTGGGCACGTTGCTGCGGACCACAGCGGGGCGGCCGCGCCCACAAAACGAGGCGTGCTCATCCGGGCTGAGGACTTTCACATTCAGCGTTACCAACAACGTTCATCGAGTTGTTTGATCTTGGCGCTTGACGCCTCGGGCTCCGCGGCGCTGCAGCGCCTGGCCGAAGCCAAGGGCGCGGTTGAGCTGCTGCTGCAACAGTCTTACGCGCGCCGAGACAGTGTGTGCATCGTGGCTTTTCGGGGCGCTCAGGCGCAACTGCTGCTGCCTGCCACGCGCTCCTTGGTGCGCGCCAAGCGGGCCATGACGGGTTTGCCTGGCGGCGGGGGCACACCGCTGGCACTGGCACTCAAGATGGCCCATGAACAGGGCTTGCAACTGCAGCGTCAAGGTGTCACGCCCATTCTGGTTGTCCTCAGTGATGGCCGCGCCAATGTCACCTTGCAAGGCCTGGGTGGCCGCCCCCAGGCACTGGCAGATGCGCACATATGGGCCCAGCAATGGCAACTCAGCGGCCACCGCGCCTTGTGGATCGACACCAGCATGCAACCTGACGCGCAAGCTCAGCAACTCGCCGCCACCTTGGGGGCGGACTACCTGCCCATGCCTCACGTACAAGCGCAGCGCATGGCCCAGAGCATGGATCGCTTGCGATCGGTGACAAGCTGATCCTTCACCCCCCGTCCATCCTCCCGTTTTCAACATGTATGAAAGCTTCTACCCTGGCATGTCGTGGGCAGCACACAAGGACACGTGGCCACACGCACAACACAGCCGCTTTGTGCAAGCAGGTGCCATCGACTGGCATGTGCAAATACTAGGGCAAGGCCCTTGCATGCTGCTGCTGCACGGCACCGGCTCCGGCAACTTCAGCTGGCGTGGCCTGCTGCCCTTGTTGGCCGAACATTTCACGGTGATTGCGCCCGATTTGCCCGGACACGCTTTCTCGGGTCGTGGACCTGAAGGCACCCTGTCGCTGCCTGGCATGAGCGAGGGCCTGCGGGCCTTGATGCGACAACTCGACCTCACCCCACAAGTGATCGTGGGCCACTCTGCCGGGGCCGCCATTGCGGCGCACATGGCGCTCAACATCGACAGCATGGCACACAGCACCTTGATCGGGCTCAACCCCGCCTGGTTGCCACTGCATGGTGTGTCCTCGTGGTTGTTTGGTCCTGCCGCCAAACTGGCCCAACTCAACCCGCTGTCGGCCTGGGCCACCGCCAAAATGGCAGCCCAACCCGGTGCCGTGTCACGCTGGATTGAGCGCACCGGCTCCACACTGGATGCGCAAGGCATTGACCTTTACAGCAGCGTGCTCAGGAACTCTGGTCATGTCCATGGGGTGTTGTCGATGATGGCGGCTTGGCGTCTCAAGCCCCTGGCTGCACGTTTGCAGGACTTGCGAAATCCGGTCTACATGGCCATCGCAGGCAACGACCAGACCGTGCCACCCAGCCTTGCCGACGACGCATGCCAACGCATGCCTCACGCACAAAAAATCATTCAAAACGAGCTCGGCCATTTGGCGCACGAACAAGACCCAGTGGGGACAGCGCAATGGATTGCGCGTTGGAGTCTTTCAAGTTGAGGGCTTGAAGGTCAGCACTCCCGTCAACTGCTACGAACCAAACGCTTGACAGCGCCCACGGCTTCTCTGGCATCCGTGAAGATGGCATCGGCCCCCAAGGTCTGAGGACTGAACTCTTTGAGCAAAAAAATCGGGCCTCCAAGCACCACCCGGATTTTGGGATTGCCCGAGTTTTCTTTCAGGTGTTGAATCAATGAGGGCAACGCTTGCAATTGCGCTTCAAGCGCAACCGAAATGCCCACCACATCGAACCACTCATTGGATACCGCACGTAGCAATTCAGATTCGGTGGATGAAATCTCCAGCACCACCTCGGCACCGGCTTTTCTGAAAAAGTCAGCCACGATGGTGAGACCCAAAAAGTGCTGGGACCCCGGGGCACAAACCAGCATGATCCGCTCTGCGTCTCCCTCTTCTCGGGGCCTGGATGGCGACTCGTACCCCAACCGATAAATCGTCTGGTGCATGATCGCTAGACCGCAGGTGACTTGGGTGAAGTCACACAGGTCTTGCTCCCACAAAACACCCAACTGCCGGGCAGCCGGTGTGATCAGTTCCAGAAAAATCCGCTCCTGAGACAAACCATGGGCCATCAAGGCGTCAACGATGCCGTTGGCCTTGAGCGAGTCGCCGTTCAAGCAAGACTGCGTGAACTCTTCGTAGGCAGGTTGCTCCGTCGCAAACTCTGACTCATCCAAAGATTTAGATTGGCCAATGAAGAATTGCTGAACATTCAGCAACCGCGGAATGATCTGCTTTTCGATCACCGCCCGAAGAGATTCTTTGCAATCATCTTCCAGATTTCGAGCAGGTTTGAAATCATTCGATTGACCACCCAAACCATTGAAATCAGACATATATGTCCCTAGCAGCAACTGCGCGTCACCCTGGGGAAGGTGAAAACCGGGGCGTCAATCCGCCAGCGACATAGCATTCCGATCCGCAGCTGCAGGCCCATTTGTAATTTTTTTGTCCTCATCTTTCAAGCATGGCAAACCCTAGACCTGTCCCATCCGTGTCTCCGCAATGCGCCCATCGGCCCTGAGAACAGGTGTTTACGCCCCTCAAACCAGGTGGTAACCCTGATGCCGCAGCAGGTAAAAACTCAGGCAATGCCCGCAAAAGGTCCATTGAGGCGAACCGTTTCAAGGTTCAAGACAGCTGCGATGGAGACCCAGACCCAGTAAGGGAGCACCAACAGACTGGCCAAGCGCGCAATCCGCCACAGCCCCACCATCAATGCCAAGATGGATAGCCAAAGAAAAACCACTTCCACCAGCGCCCAATCCGGGCGTTGTAGCTTGAAATACAACGCACTCCAGACCATGTTGAGCAGGGCATTGGCAACAAATAAGCCCACCACACGACGTTTCAAAGTGACCGTGTCAGCCCGTTGCCAAGCCAACCAAGCACTGATGGCACACAAAGTGAAGATGGTGGTCCAAATCACCCCAAAGACAGGGTCTGGCGGTTTCCAATCGGGTTGCCGCAGCGCAAAGTACCAAGGCCCCAAATCTGTCAAGGCTGCACCCACGCCGGCCGTGGCATAGCTCAAAGCCACAGCGAACGTCAGAGAAATAAAAGCTTGCCGGTTCATCTGCGGTATTTTGATCGGGATTTGCGCCATCCCGATCGGGCCTGGGCCTGGACCTGCGCAGTGCAGGGCATCAGGTTCGCGCCAGCCCTAACAAGTGGGCCATGTCCTTGAAGAAGATGCGTACATGCGCCATCGGATCCTTGCGCGCAAGTTCCTTGTTCATGTACGACTCGAAGGTCAAGCGCTGCACATCGCGGTCCTCACAGATCTTGACGAACTTTTCACGACGACGGTCGCTCTGGTACCAGAAGTACTGCATCACCCCCAAAATCCAAAACACACGCCCGTGCTGCTTCATGAAGCTTTTGCGGCCTTGCTTGAGGTGGGCGCTGTTGCCTGTTTTCAAGGCCTGGTGTGCTGCTTGGGCCACGCGCCTGGCGCAATCCATCGCGTAGTAAATGCCTTCACCCGATGAGGGGGCCACCACACCGGCGGCATCGCCTACGACCACCACATCGCGACCGTTGTCCCATTGAGGCAAAGGTTTGAGTGGGATCGGTGCGCCCTCACGTCGCAAGGTGGGCGCTTGGGTCAGTCCGGCAATTTCTCGCAGCCGCGCGGTGGCACTGCGCAGCGAATACCCTTTGTCGGCACTGCCCATGCCCACACTCATGGTCTTGCCGTGCGGGAACACCCAACCGTAAAAGTCGGGCGAGACCTCGCCTTGGTAGTAGACATCACAGCGCGCGGCGTCATAACCAGGTTGACCCACCGGCGACTCGATGATCTCGTGGTACGCGAACACATATTTGGTTTTGTGCGCATTGGGAATGGCTTGGCGCGCCACTTCCGAGCGGGCACCATCGGCCCCCACCACCATGCGCGTGCTGACTTTGAAAGGCTTGGCAGGTTGGCTGGCTGCATGCTCTTTGGCCGTGACAGGTGTGTAGTAAACCCACAACTGACCGTTTTCATCGTGCTCGATCTTGTCAAAAATCGCCTGGCAGCGCACCACGCCCGATTGCGCAGCGCGCGCGCGCAAGAACTCATCGAACTCATCGCGGTCCACCATGCCCACAAAGCCGTTGTCGATGGGGATATCCACCTTGTTGTCAGCGGGCGAAATCATGCGGGCGCAGCGCACCTTGGCCACCAGCAAATGGTCTGGAATGTCAAAGTCTTGGATCAGGCGCGGCGGAATCGCCCCCCCGCAAGGCTTGGTTCGACCTTGGCGGTCTATCAACAAAACCCGCCAACCTTCACGCACCAAGTCGTGAGCCGCCGTCGCACCCGATGGGCCACCGCCCACCACAACGAAATCGTAATTGGTGTAGTTCATGTGCGAGACCCGCCTTTCAGCAATAAAACCGTATCAAATTGCAAGTGTTCACGTTTTGCCGCACCGTCGCGCAAGCGCAAAGCCAGTGCAGCCGACGCAGCAAACATGAGCGCTTGCATGCCAAACACAGCCGCATAAGCCATGCGTTGTTCGCCCAGGAGGACGTGGGCCAAGTCGCTGGCCGCCGTGCCCAGCAAACCACCCAGGCCAAAGGCTGCGGCTTGGGCAGCACCCCACAAGCCCATGCGCGTGCCTTCACGCCCAGGCCCGCCCTCACCCGCTAAGCGCATCATGGTGGCAATGGCGGCGATTGAAAACGCGCCGTTGGCCACACCCAAAAACACCACATTGGCTTGAAGCGGCCAGCCTTCTGCCATCGCCGCACTGCACAGGCCCACGGTGGCCAAGGCCGACATCAGGCACCCCCCCACCATCCAGGCAGGCACCGTGCCAAGTCGTCCGGCCACCCAACGTGAGCCAGCACCCGCCACAGCCAGCATGCCGATCAACACACCCATGTGGTGCCAACCGGAGAGCTGCGTGGTCTGCCCCGGAGAGAACCCATGTACCGCGCCAGCAAACGGCTCAAGAATCAAATCTTGCGCGCTGTAGGCCAGCATGGACATGAAGACAAAGACCGTGAAGGTGCGGGCTACCGGCTCGCGCCAGACCTCTTGCAAGGCTTGTTTGAAATTTTGTTGTGGCCCTTGCACACTTGCCTCAGGCACAGGCACCGACAGGCCGAGCGCTGGCGTTTTCTCTAGGCCCCACAAACACAGCGCAGTGATCACAGCGGTCAAACCACTCAGAGCTGCGGAGACTTGCAACAACACCTGCGGACTGTAGGGATCGATCAACTTGCCCACCACACCGGCCGTGACGGCAAAGCCCAAAATCATCATCATCCAGACCGCGGTCGCAGCGGGTGCACGCCGATCTTCGGGCACTTGCTTGGCCATCAACGCCAGCAGGGACGTGCCACAAGCACTGACGCCCAGACCGATCAGGCTGAACGACAGCAAGGCCAGCAAGGTGCCATACACAGGTTGCTTGGCCATCCAGACCGTGGCCGCAGCAGCCATCACGCCGCCCACACCCAGCACCAGCATGCCGCCCATCATCCAGGGGGTGCAGCGCCGGCCTTTGTCGGCCCCAAAGCCCATGCGCGGACGCACCATTTGAACGGCGTAATGCCAAGCCACCAAAAAACCAGGCAACACAGCGGGAAGCGCCAACTCCACCACCATGATGCGGTTCAGCGTGGACGTGGTCACCACCACCACCGCACCCAAGCAGGCCTGAATCAGACCCAAGCGGACGATCTGGAACCAACCAAAACCAGAAGTGCTCATGTGGCCTCCAAGAGTTGTTGCAAGGGCTGTAATTGCCGCAGACCCCAAGCGCTGACCATCATTCCGGTGACAAACATCGGCACGCCAAAGGCGCTGACATGCAAGGCCCGCTCAACGGGGTGTTGTAAAAATTTCACCATCAGTGGCCACTGCGCCAGGGTCAGCACCAGCACTGCGGTGGCGTGCCAAGGCAATTGCCAAAAAGCCAACAGCATCACCACAGCCAACTGCGCCATCACCATCAGCCAACAGGCCACCCGTGCGGCGCCCTTGGCGCCCAGCTGTGCAGGCAGTGAAGCAATGCCCATGCGCAGATCACCTTCAATGGCCTTGAAATCATTGAGCGTCATGATGCCGTGCGCCCCCACGCTGTAAAGCAACGCCAGCGCCAAAGAATGCGGCCCTGGCCAAGCCCCCCCCAGCATCACAGCCGTCCCCGTCAACCAAGCCAACCCTTCGTAGCTCAGCCCACAGGCAGCATTGCCCCACCAGCCATTTTTTTTCAATCGAAGGGGAGGCGCGCTGTAGGCCCAGGACAAAGCGATCGCCAGCCCGCAAGCCGCAAAGCCCCATGGCCCCATGAGCGTGGCCCAGAGCAAGGACAGCAAAGTCCAACCCACCGCAATCCCCAAGCCCCAGCGACCGGGCATGCGACCCGACGGTATGGGGCGATGGGGCTCATTGATGGCGTCGACGTGGCGGTCAAACCAGTCGTTGACGGCTTGACTGCTGGCACACACCAAAGGGCCCGTGAGAACCAACCCAAGAAGCAACAGCCCCCAATGCGCACCGATGTCCTGACCCGACGCCACCACACCGCAGGCAAAAGCCCACATGGGCGGAAACCAGGTGATGGGTTTGAGGAGCTCGGCCACCGTGCCCAGCGCAGGACGTTTGCGAGGCGGGTTCAAAGCGATGGGCGGGGTGTTCATACCCGCATTGTGATGAAGCGCCCTCAAATGTCAACTAGGGTTGACACCAAATATAAATTTAAATTGACACCATTCAGGAATTGTCAACTTCAGCCTCAGCAACCATGCCAAACCGGCGCAGCTTGACATAAAGACTTTGACGCGACAAGCCCAGCATTTCTGCCGCAGAAGCCCGGTTGTTGTGGGTCAACTCCAGCGCCGTTTCAATGCACATGCGCTCAATCGTATCCACGGTTTCACCGACGATGTCTTTGATGGGGCGACGCCCCACCAACTGTGACAAGTCGGCAAACGGATGGGCCTGATTTTGCGACGTTGACGCAGTTGCTTGCAGCCTGCGGTGCATGTCGCGCACAAAGAAGACGTACATCGGCTCGGGCTGCGCGAGGCTGATGGCCGAGACCTCGACGGGCAACGTCATGCCGGAGAGGGTTCGCACCTCGGTGGCGAAATTACGCACGGGCAGTTGCTGACGCAAGCTGGTTTGGAGCACACCCCAATCGACCGCCCCACGCAACAGCCAGCGCTCCATGTTCTGACCCACCACCTGAGAAGATGCCGTCAAACCAAGCAAGGCCATGCCTTCTTCATTGACGCTTTTGATCGCACCTGTGTTGTCGGTCAGCAGCCAACCGTCTGGAAAATGCGCCATCGCTTCACTGAGTGCAATCGATGAATGAGGGTCATGACGCGGCTCCACCACAGCCTCGCGACTGACCAAGCGCACCAGAAACTGCGCTCCGCCCTCTTGCCTGAACACCGTGGCAGAAACCGTCCAAGGCGCGCTCAAACCTGCCACGCGGGCAGCGCACATCTCGATACGCCCCGTGGCCAAAGCCATGCGCAGCAGAGACTGCACGTCAGACTGACTTTCGCCATCAAAACATTCGCGCACATCGCGCCCCACCAAACGCTTGCCCGCATCTTTGAGCAGCGATTGGGCACCCAGGTTGGCTTCCAACACCCGCTGTGTGCTGGCGTCGACCACCAACACCGCTTCAGGCGAGGTGTCAAACAAAACGCGGTAGCGGGCCTCAATGTGGCGCAAGCGCAAATAGTCCCTCTCCATCGACTGTTGCGTTTCCACCAAGCGGCGCTGTAACTCAGCCAAGCTCTCCAAGTCACGGCCCATGGCCAGCAATTTGCCCGCGCCCAATGGCAACACCACGTACTGCAAGGCCACTTCGCTGCCCAAGGGTGTGAGGTGGTTGACATGGCGCCAGCGCATCAGGTCGGGGGCCCCTTGCGACTTGAGCATGTCTTGAATTTTGATCCTGCTTTCGCTGGTGACGGTGTCCATCCAGCGCCGACCGATCCAAGTCTGACACCCCAGCGAAGCCAACTTGTCTTGCCCTGTGGAGACGTCTTCAATCACCCCCTGAGCATCCATCACCAAGGTGACATCTGACACAACCCCCAGCAATTGGGAGAAGGTGGACGAGTCCAAAGTCGGAAGCTTCATGTTGTAAACCAAGGGTGTTTAAGAATCAAAAAGTTGACACTTAAATTTGTCATGTCAGTATACGACTCATCAAGATCAACTTAGCGACAAATTCTGTCAAGTGTGTGTCGTGCATTCACTCGGCCCTGACACCATCGGTCTGAACGGGCTTGGCTGACATGCTTTGTGTGATCCTTTGAACCGTTGCAATGGCATCGAGTGCCACCACCTCGGCGGGTATACCTGCCAGCTTTGAAGGATCCAGCAGTGCCATGGGGCCACCCACAAAAAGACGCACATTCAAATTGACCGAACTTCCCTTGAGTTGCGTCAGCACCGTCCCAAGGGTTTCGATATGTCGGTCGGAACTGACCGACACCCCCACCGCGTCAAACCAATCTGCCTGCCACAGTCGCTTGAACTCAGCCACGTCCTGAGGCACGCCTAGGGTCACCGCCCAGCCAGCTTGTTTGAAAAACTCGCTGAGCATGAACAGCCCCATGCTGTGCTGGGCAGCTGGCTCAGTCATCAACAGCAAGCTCCACCCATTGCGTGGCTGTGGGGCCTCCTGCAAAAACTCCGCGCTGAAGTCATACAAAAGCTGCTGCAAATGCGTTGACACGATGGTGGTCATGCCGAAATCCAACCGATCCGCACTCCACCACTCGCCGACCAAACGTGCACAAGGCGCAATGCCACGCACATAGATATCGGCCAGCGACTGCCCCTGCCTTTGCCAACCAAAAACCACCTGCCTCGCAGCATCTAGCCCTTGTAAGCAAGCCTGCGCCAGGATCTGAACCTGCACCGAGTCCAAGCCAGACTTACCGATGAATGTTGTGCCCCCGACGAGGCGTGGGCCCACAGGTTGCCCCAGCCGCAAAGCCTGCGGCATCAGGGTGGCCTGGCCAACCGCCTGAGACGGGGTTTGGATTTTGTCCGTATTGAATTGCGCCATCGCACCTACCCATCATCAAATTGAAACACCAACGGCAGCACGCGCCACACATCAGCGCGCTTGACGCAAGAGCTGCATCGAACGGCGGCACACACGCCACAGCACAACACAGAACAGAGTGTGATGAGATTCCCGTGACTTTTCTTAAGTGTAAACCCTAGATAACACAATTAATGTCAATTGATGTTGACACATCGCAACTCTGGACTTACATTCATTCAAAACATAACCCCTCGAGAAGGTTCTACATGCTCTCACCCGACACCCAGCTTTTGTACACGCCAGCGCAGCGCGCTCGGCGTGATGCGACAGCTTGGACCTGGGTGCAGGGCGTGTTGGCACCCGTGCAATTTTTGGTTTTTCTCATCAGCCTTTACTTGGTAGTGCAAAGCCTGCAAACCGGCGAACACACCGATTGGGCGTTGGGTTCGGTGGTGATCAAGACCTTGGTGCTCTACGCCATCATGATCACCGGCGCCATTTGGGAAAAAGTGGTCTTTGGCCAATACCTGTTTGCCCCTGCTTTTTTCTGGGAAGACGTGGTCAGCATGGTCGTCTTGGCACTTCACACCGCGTACCTGTGGGTCTGGTGGCAAGGACTGTGGAGCCCCAACGACCAATTGTTGCTGGCACTGGCCGCCTACCTGACCTATGGCACCAACGCCGCGCAATACATCCGCAAGTTGCGCATGGCGCGGCTGCAAAAAACCAACCCCATTTCATCCTTGACGGGTGCACAGGTGAACACATGAGCAGTGTCATTCCAATTCGAGCCGAAACCTCTGGCTGTGCCGACGTCATCCCACTTGTGGAACGCGGTCAGCGTGAAGTCTTTTGCGGTCTCACTGGCATCATTTGGTTGCATCGAAAAATCCAAGATGCTTTCTTCTTGGTGGTCGGCTCGCGCACCTGCGCACATCTGATTCAGTCGGCTGCGGGTGTGATGATTTTTGCTGAACCGCGCTTTGGCACAGCCATCATCGATGAGCGTGACCTCGCAGGCCTGGCCGATGTGCACGATGAACTCGACCGGGTGGTCAGCCAACTGCTGGCACGCCGCCCTGACATCCGCTTGTTGTTTCTGGTGGGTTCTTGCCCGTCGGAGGTGATCAAGCTCGACCTGTCGCGTGCCGCTGAACGGCAAAATCAAATCCACCATCCCGCAGTGCGTGTGCTGAACTACTCGGGCAGTGGCATCGAAACCACCTTCACCCAAGGCGAAGACGCTTGCCTGGCCGCCATGGTGCCCGGCTTGCCCGTCTCCAGCGCCACAGCGCCTGCGCTGATGGTGGTTGGCACCCTGGCCGATGTGGTCGAAGACCAACTGCGCAGCCTGATCGAGCGCATGGGCTTGCAAGTCAACTTTTTCCCGCCACGCAACAGCCAAGCCATGCCAGCGGTGGGGGCCAACACCCGTTTCTTGTTGGCCCAGCCCTTTTTGGCTGACACCGCGCGGGCTTTGCAATCCCGCGGCGCGCAACACCTGCCAGCCCCTTTCCCGCTCGGCGTCGAAGGCACCACGGCTTGGCTGCAAGCCGCAGCCAGTGCATTTGGCGTCGCCCCTGAGGTGTTTGAAAGTGCCACTGCCGCGCCGCGCCAACGGGCCGAAAAAGCCTTGGCTGTTCAACGCCAAATGTTGCAAGGACAACGCATCTTTTTCTTTCCCGACTCACAACTCGAAATTCCACTGGCGCGCTTCGTGCACCGCGAACTGGGCATGGACTTGGTCGAAGTCGGCACGCCTTATTTGCACCGCCAACACATGGCGCCTGAGTTGGCTTGGCTCCCCCAAGGCACCCGCATCAGCGAAGGCCAAGATGTGGACCGCCAACTCGAACGCTGCCTGGCCGACGCGCCCGATCTGGTGGTGTGCGGCTTAGGACTGGCCAACCCCTTGGAAGCCGAGGGCATCACCACCAAGTGGGCCATCGAATTGGTCTTCACGCCCATTCAGGGTTACGAACAAGCCGCCGATCTGGCCGGCCTGTTCAGCCGCCCACTCAAACGCCGCATGAAGCTGGCCGCCTGAAAGCGCAGGAACACACCATGCAATTGACGCTCTGGACTTACGAAGGACCGCCCCACGTTGGCGCCATGCGCGTGGCCACTGCCATGCGCGATGTGCACTACGTGCTGCACGCGCCGCAGGGCGACACCTACGCCGACTTGTTGTTCACCATGATTGAGCGGCTGCCACGTCGCCCACCCGTGACCTACACCACCTTTCAAGCGCGCGATCTTGGGGGTGACACCGCCGAGCTCTTCAAAGACGCAGCACGGCAGGCCGTGGCACGTTTCAAGCCCGCCGCCATGCTGGTCGGTTCATCGTGCACCGCCGAGCTGATTCAAGACGACCCGGGTGGCTTGGCCCAAGCGCTGCAACTGCCCATCCCCGTGGTGGCACTGGAGCTGCCGTCTTACCAACGCAAAGAGAACTGGGGCGCCAGCGAGACTTTTTACCAGCTCTGCCGACACTTGGTGCACAAGCCCACCGAGCGTCAGCCCAAGGCCCGCCCGACTTGCAACATCCTGGGCCCCAGCGCTCTGGGATTTCGCCACCGCGACGATGTCAAAGAAATCACCCAACTGTTGAACCAACTGGGCGTTGACGTGGCCGTGGTGGCGCCGCTCAATGCCTGCGTGGCCGACATCCAAAAGCTGGCTGACGCCGATTTCAACGTGGTCCTCTACCCCGAAATCGGCTTGAGTGCCGCGCAGTGGTTGCAGCGCCAGTTTGACCAGCCCTTCACCAAAACCGTGCCCTTGGGCAGCCGTGCCACCCGCGACTTCATCGCCGAGGTCTGCGCGCTCACCGGCTTGACTCAGCCTGCACAAGACCCCGACAACGCACATGCCACGTGGTACGCCAAGTCGGTCGATTCGACTTATCTGACCGGCAAGCGCGTGTACATCTTCGGCGACGCCACGCATGCGGTGGCAGCAGCGCGCATCGCCAGCCAAGAAATGGGCTTTGAGGTGGTGGGTTTGGGCACCTACAGCCGCGAATTCGCCCGCGAGGTGCGCGACTGCGCCAAAGGTCTGGGCATCGAAGCGCTGATCACCGACGACTACCTTGAAGTGGAAGACCAAATCCAGGCGCTGCAACCCGAGTTGATTTTGGGCACGCAAATGGAACGCCACATCGCCAAACGCCAGGGCATTCCGTGTGCGGTGATTTCAGCGCCTGTTCATGTGCAAGACTTCCCGGCCCGCTACGCCCCGCAAATGGGTTTCGAAGGTGCCAATGTGCTGTTTGACACCTGGGTGCATCCGCTGATGATGGGCCTGGAAGAACACCTGATCGGCATGTTCCGCGAAGACTTTGAGTTCCACGCTGGCGCCGCCCCTTCTCACCTTGGCAGCACCCGACCTGCAGCGGACATCAGTCCACCCCTCCCCGCGCCACCACAGGCTCACACGGCGGTGACACCGATCCCATCCAGCGCGCCCCCTCTGTCCGGCACGTCTGCAAATCTTCTCACCACCCAAGCGGCTTCGAACCAAGCCACTTGGAGCATTGAAGCTGAGAAGGAACTCGGCAAGATTCCGTTCTTTGTGCGCGGCAAAGCACGTCGCAACACCGAACGATTTGCCCAAGACCTGGGTGTTGCAACCATCACCGTGGAGACGCTCTACGATGCCAAAGCCCATTACAGCCGCTAAACAGGCCCCAGCCAACACACCACGCATGAACGTGGTGTTGTTGACCATGGACAACCATTTGGCCAGCGCCGCCCAACATGCCGCAGAGCGGCTGGCCACAGACGTGCCGGGCCTGCAGCTGCAAATGCACAGCGCATCGGCCTGGCGGGACAGTGACAACGCCCTGGCCGCGTGCCTGAGCGCCATTGCGCAAGCCGACATCGTCATCGTCACCATGTTGTTCATGGAAGACCATTTCCTGCCTGTGCTCGACGCCCTGCAGGCGCGCCGCGCCGCTTGCGATGCGATGGTCTGCATCATGTCGGCACCGCAGGTCACGCAACTCACACGCATGGGCAAACTGATCATGGGCCGCGAGTCCAGCGGTCTGATGGCCTTGCTCAAAAAACTGCGCCCCAGCGCCAAAAACCCAGACACGGGCGAAGACAAAGGCGCGCCCTCGAACGCAGGGGCCAAGCAAATGGCCATGCTGCGCCGCCTGCCCAAGCTGCTGCGCTTCATCCCGGGCACAGCACAGGATTTACGCCTGTTCTTTTTGACCATGCGCTATTGGCTGGCGGGCTCTGAACACAACATTGAAAACCTGGTCAAAACCCTGGTGCACCGGTATGCCCAAGGACCACGCGAGCCTTTGCGCGCTCTGGCCCTGCCCGAAGACCCGATCGAATACCCCGAGGTGGGCCTGTACCACCCTCAGATGAAAAATCGCATCAGCGAGCACCTGAGCGACTTGCCCGGCCATGGTCGCAAAGACCAGCCTGCCGTGGGCCTGTTGTTGTTGCGCTCTTACCTGCTGGCCGGCAACACCGCGCATTACGACGCCGTCATCACCTCGCTCCAAGCACGTGGTCTGCGCGTGATTCCTGCCTTTGCCAGTGGTTTGGATGCGCGCCCCGCCATGGACCGCTTTTTCAAGCAAAGCGGTCACTCCAATATCCAGTCGCTCGTCTCACTCACAGGCTTCTCATTGGTCGGAGGCCCTGCCTACAACGACGCCAGCGCCGCCGAAGTGGCTTTGAGCGAACTCGATGTGCCCTACATCGCCGCACACCCGCTGGAGTTCCAGTCCATCGAACAATGGGGCGGCTCCACACGCGGCCTGCTGCCCGTGGAAAACACCATCATGGTGGCCATTCCTGAACTCGACGGCTCCATCTTGCCCATGGTCTACGGCGGACGCCCGGGCCCTGCCGGACAAACCTGCACCGGCTGCGACAAACACTGCACCTTCCCCAGCGGCCCACGCAGCCAAGACATGTTCACCTGCACCGAGCGCACCGACATGCTCAGTTCACGCGTGGCGCGCTTGGTGGGCCTGCGCAACAAGCCGCGTGCAGAGCGCAAACTGGCCATCGTGCTGTTCAACTTCCCGCCCAATGCGGGCAGCGTGGGCACAGCCGCGTATTTGTCGGTGTTCCAGTCGCTCTTCAACACCTTGCAGCGCCTGTCGGTCGAAGGCTACCAGGTCGACTTGCCCGACAGCGTGGACGACTTGCGCGAGCGCTTGCTGCAAGGCAACGCCAGCCAATACGGCACCCAAGCCAATGTGCTGCATGCCATGGACACCGCTCAGCATGTGCGCCACGAACGCTGGCTGTCAGAGATCGAAGCCCAGTGGGGCCCGGCGCCCGGCAAGCACCTGACCAACGGGCAGTCGCTGTTCATCTTGGGCGCGGCCTTTGGTCAAGTGGTGGTCACCGTGCAACCGGGCTTTGGCTATGAAGGCGACCCGATGCGCTTGTTGTTTGAAACCGGCTGCGCCCCGACCCATGCCTTCAGCGCGTTTTACCGCTACCTGCGCGACGACTATGCCGCCGATGCGGTGCTGCACTTTGGCACCCACGGTGCCCTCGAATTCATGCCCGGCAAACAAACTGGCTTGTCGGCCCAATGCTGGCCCGACCGCCTGATTGGCGCCCTGCCCAATGTGTACCTGTATGCCGCCAACAACCCGTCTGAGGGCGCACTGGCCAAGCGCCGGGGCGCCGCCACCTTGGTCAGCTACCTCACACCGTCGCTGACCCATTCAGGCCTGTACAAAGAACTCGTCAACCTGCAACAGTCCATCGAGCGTTGGCAACAAATGGGCCCCGATCAGGCCCAAGACCGCAGCAGCCTCGTCGAGCTGATCCATGCACAAGCCCAGGGCATCGACCTGGCTGTACCCGCCGACTTCAACCCAGCATCAGACACTGACAACGCCCACTGGATTGAGTCGCTGCAACACCAATTGCTGGAGCTTGAATACGCCCTCATCCCCGAGGGACTGCACGTCATGGGCCAAGCGCCCACCCGCACCCAGCGGCTGCAAACCCTCAAGGTCATGGCAGACGCCATGGGCTTGACACAACACGACAGCCACAGCGACTTGATGGAGGCTTTGGTCGACGGGGCCAGCGAAGCCGAGCTCAGCGCCCGCCTGTCCACCCATGACACCGCGCAAGCCGAGTCATTGCGCCAACTGGTGCGCACCAACCGACTGCTGGGCGAAGACCACGAAATGCAAGGCCTCATGCGTGCGCTGGACGGCCGCTACTTGCAGCCTGCACCCGGCGGCGACCTGATTCGCAACCCCGATGTGTTGCCCACCGGACGCAACCTCCATGGCCTGGACCCGTTTCGCATGCCCTCGGCCTTTGCTGTGCTCGACGGCCAGCGTCAGGCCGACAAACTGCTGGCCCGCTATGCACAAGACCACCAAGCCCTGCCAGAGACCGTGGCCATGGTGCTGTGGGGCACCGACAACCTCAAGACCGAAGGCGGCCCATTGGCCCAAGCCTTGGCCTTGATGGGCGCAGCACCGCGCTTTGACAGCTACGGTCGTTTGGCCGGGGCCAGCCTGGTACCGCTGGCCCAGCTCGGACGCCCCCGCATTGACGTGGTCATCACCCTCTCGGGCATCTTCCGCGACCTGCTGCCCATGCAAATCCGCCTGCTGGCCGAAGCCTCTTTTCTCGCCGCCAGTGCTGACGAACCTGCTGAGCAAAACTTCATCCGCAAGCATGCGCTGGCCTTCATGGCTGAGCACGAAAGCAGCACGCTGGAATGTGCCTCGCTGCGCGTGTTCGGCAACACTGAAGGGGCCTATGGCACCAACATCAACCACCTGATCGACAGCAGTTGCTGGGACAACGAAAACGAACTGGGCGACGCCTTCACCCAACGCAAAGGCTTTGCCTACGGCCGTGAAGGCCGTCCGGTGCGCAACACCGCCGTGCTGCAAAGCGCCTTGGCCAGCGTGTCGCTGACCTACCAAAACCTGGACTCGGTGGAGCTGGGCGTGACCAGCATCGACACCTACTTTGACACCCTGGGTGGCATCAGCCGCGCAGTGCTGCAAGCCAAACACCAGCGTGACGGCAACGCTGCCGAAGCCCCACCGGTCTTCATTGGCGACCAAACCCAAGGCGAGGGCGTGGTGCGCAGCCTGACCGAACAAGTGGCCCTCGAAACCCGCAGCCGCATGCTCAACCCCAAGTGGCACGAAAGCATGTTGCAACACGGCTACGAAGGCGTTCGCCAAATCGAAGCCCACCTCACCAACACCATGGGTTGGTCCGCCACCACCGGACAGGTTCAGCCTTGGGTCTACCAACAACTGGCCCAAACCTTTGTGCTCGACCCGGCCATGCGCGAACGCATGGCCCAGCTCAACCCCACCGCCTCGGTCAAATTGGCCAACCGCTTGGTGGAAGCCACCCGCCGCCAGTACTGGCAACCCGACGCCGAAACCTTGTCCGCCTTGCTGCGGGCGGGTGAAGAACTTGAAGACCGCCTTGAAGGCATACATGAAGGACTCCCAGCATGATCGAAACCACCAGCATTCCGGTGCAGAGCATCCAGCGCAGCCGAGGAGCCGACGGTGAAGGCAGCGTACAGGTCCAAATGGACCCGTCCGTCAAGATTGGCAACGCCAAGGTCTTCGCCATTTATGGCAAGGGGGGCATTGGCAAAAGCACCACCTCGTCCAACCTGTCGGTGGCGTTCAGCAAATTGGGCAAGCGGGTGCTGCAAATCGGCTGCGACCCCAAGCACGACTCCACGTTCACGCTGACCAAAAAGCTCATGCCCACGGTGATCGATGCGCTCGAAACTGTGGACTTCCATGCCGAAGAGTTGCGCCTCGATGACTTCGTCTTCAAGGGCTACAACGGCGTCATGTGTGTCGAAGCCGGTGGCCCGCCCGCAGGCACCGGCTGTGGCGGCTATGTGGTGGGCCAAACCGTCAAGCTGCTCAAAGAACACCACCTGCTCGAAGACACCGATGTGGTGATCTTTGACGTGTTGGGCGATGTGGTCTGCGGCGGCTTTGCCGCACCGCTGCAACACGCCGACCGCGCCTTGATCGTGACCGCCAACGACTTTGACTCGATCTTCGCCATGAACCGCATCGTCCAAGCCATTGGTGCCAAAGCCAAAAACTACAACGTGCGCTTGGGCGGTGTGATCGCCAACCGCAGCGACGCCACCGACCAAATCGACAAATACAACGCCGTGGTGGGCCTCAAAACCATGGCGCACTTTCCCATGCTCGACGAAATCCGCAAAAGCCGTCTCAAAAAGTGCACGCTGTTCGAGCTTGAGTCCAGCCCTGCCGTTCAAGCGGTGCAAGACGAGTACATGCGCTTGGCCGCCTCGCTGTGGCTGGGTTCAGACCCCCTGCCCTCGGTGCCCATGAAAGACCGCGACATTTTTGACCTGCTGGGTTTTGATTGATCTTCAAACCTGAGAACCAAGCCATGAACACCACCGCCTACGAACAACGCCGCAGCCAAATCGAACACTACTTCGACCGCACAGCCGCCGACGCCTGGGCCCGCCTGACCTCGAATGAGCCGGTGGGGCGCATCCGCGCCACCGTGCGCGCCGGGCGCGACACCATGCGCGAAACGCTGCTGTCGTGGTTGCCGCAAGACATGCACGGCCTGCGTGTGCTCGATGCCGGTTGCGGCACTGGGGCACTGGCCTTGCAAGCCGCGCTGCGCGGTGCCGAGGTGGTGGCGATTGACCTGTCGCCCACGCTGGTCAAACTGGCCGCCGAACGCATGGCCGCAGAGCACCCTCGCCTGCCTGGTTCGGTGCAGTTTTTGTCGGGCGACATGCTCAGTCCTGACTTGGGCGAGTTTGACCATGTGGTGTGCATGGACTCGCTCATCCACTACGACAGCGAGCACATTGCCCAAGCGCTGGCCGGCTTGGCACAACGCACACGCACCTCGATGGCCTTCACCTTCGCGCCACGCACGCCACTGCTGGCCTTGATGCACAGCGCGGGCCGCTTGTTTCCGCGCAGCGACCGCTCGCCCTCGCTCTCTCCCGTCGCGCATGCCGACCTGCTGCGGCGTATGCAGTCGCAAAGTCATTTGCGGCCCTGGACAGACGCGCGCATGCAGCGTGTGGCGCGGGGCTTTTACACCTCCCAGGCTTGGGAGTGGACACGCGCATGAAACTGCACATCCCGGTCCCTCGCTGGCTGACGGCTTATGGCACGCGCTTCATGCCGTTTGCCGAT
>NZ_JAVLFP010000095.1:0-7320 GCF_046052825.1 Limnohabitans sp. | reverse complement strand
TCGCTGGTCGCAGCCCAGGCTGCTTTGAGCGTGGCATCTGCTGTTGCGCCTGCTGAGACTTGCAAGATCTCTGATCCAGTTGCTCCCTTGGACAAGGCATTGAAATCCAAGATGGTGTCGTGTCCGCTGGTGACCAAGAAGGTGTCCAAACCATCCCCGCCCGTGAGCTTGTCGTCACCGGCCAAGCCGTCCAGGGTGTCGTAGCCCGCAGTGCCTTTGAGGGTGTCATTACCTGTCGTGCCGAGGATGGGAACAAACTCAACGCCTACAGTCAGGTCTTTGGTGACGGTGTAGTGGGTCTTGGTGTTGGTCATGACCACAGACACTGCGTAGACGCCGTCGTGGTTTGCATCTACAGGTTGTTCATAGTCTTTGGCGGTGGCAAAGGTCAACACGCCTTTGTTGGAGATTTTGAACAGCGAAGCATCTTCACCGGTGAGGGTGTATTTGGGGGTAGATCCGACCAAAGCATCGCTCAAGGCAATCGCAGTGACAGTTTTTGAATTTTCTGCAGCAGAGATCGTGTAGTTGTGGGGTTCCAACTTGAGCAGGCATGCATCCGACTCACCGTTGATGGTTTGGCCATCCAAGGCGGTAAAAGCTGCACAACCTGCGACATATAAGGCGCCGTCTAAGCCTATGCTGATGAGGGGTAGGTCACCAAATAAGCTAGGAACCAACCGATTCCACACCATGGTTCCGTCGCTGTCATAGCGGGTAATTTGATACTGAAAATAATCGTTGATGTACTTATAGGCAATCACGAAAATTCCGCCATCCAACCCCGTGGCGACGCCCACGGCACCCTCTCCTTCAACGTATCGTGTCCAAACTTTGGTCCCATTGCTGTTGTAACGGGTAATGAAACCAGTGCTACCGCTCTCAACGGGCTGGCCATCCATCATGACTCCACCGGTATAACCCACCACATAAATGGACCCATCGGTAGCAGCGGCAACGCTTATCGCGCCGCCCTTAGCATGGCTACCCACTGGTTGGGTCCATATCTTTGTGCCGTCGCTGGCGAAGCGACTTATGAATGCGCTGTAATTGAGGTTGTAGTTGCCATCCAAGACGGGGCTATTTTTTTGCGTTACCCCCACCACATAAATAGAACCATCTGAACCAGTGGTGACACTGTTGATCCAGTCACTGTCCTTGCCACCCACTAGACGAGTCCATACTTTGGATCCGTTGCTGTCGAAGCAGGTGATGAAACCATCCGAACTTCCATTGTTCAACTGTCCATCCAAGAGGGTGCTAGCGGTAGAGCCCGCTGCAAAAATTAAGCCATTGCGGCCAGTTGTAATGCCACTAACCCCGCTCCAGATGTCGCCTACTGACTGGGTCCATTGCTCGATGCCGTCGGTGCTGTAGCGCTTGACACACCCCATTGGAGGTTCGCTCATGGTCTGTGAGAAATGACCAGCAACGAAAATAGCGCCATCTGCTCCAGTGGTAACGCAGCTTAACCCGGTCAAGGTGCCACCTGTCGCCTGCGTCCAGGCGATGGTGCCATCGCTGTTGTATCGAGTCACAAAAACATTCGTGTCGTCTTCATTGATTTGTTGTGTGCCTGTCATGTAGATGGCACCATCTGCCGCAATGCTCAAGCCATTTGCGGTGTCCCAGCCTGCACCACCTGAGAGCCGAGTCCAAAGCGTTCCAGGTGATTTAGCCATGCTCATACTCTGAGACGACTGAGTCGGTTATTTCAACACTGCGGATAAAGGTCAGTTGCTTAAACAATCCACAAATCCGTGTGTGCTAATTGCGCATGGTTATCCAAGACGCCTATCAACACGGCCTTTGCCGAACCACCGATTTTGTAAAAAAGGTTGCCAGTTGAATTGTCATAAACAATGCCTTGTGCGGTGGCGGGTGAGACTGTACCTTGTGAAAATTGGTTAGCGTCAAGCTGGCCTGTAGACTGGAATCTAAACAAGGTATGGTCAATTTCAATGCGGTCTGTTCCCGACAAAAAGTCGGAGATGTGGTTCAAAGCGCCCTGCTTGAAATAAGGCATGCTCATGCGAAAAGTATCTGCGCCTGAGCCACCGGTCAGGTTGTTTTTACCCGTACCGAAATAAAGCACATCGTTGCCAGCGCCACCCATCAAATTGACATTGCCTTTACCTGCAACCAACACATCGTCAAATTGACTGCCCTGGATGGTGGTGCCTGTGCCCATGTTGGTCACATTCCACCCGAGACCGTGGTTGATGGCAGACAAGTCCACGCTGAACTTGGTAGTTAAATTGGCGATACCGTCGTTGAACGAGTCGGCCGTCGCTGTCCAAGCCGCAAAAGCTCGAACGTCTGCCACTGCGCCTGCGGAGACTTGTAGGACTTCGCTGCCATTTGCTCCTTTGGTCAAACAATTGAAGTCCAAAATCGTGTCATGCCCGCTGCTGACCAAGAAGGTATCCAGGCCCAGACCACCGGCGAGAGTATCGTCACCAGCCAAACCGTCTAGGGTGTCAAAGCCTGGGGTACCTTTTAAATTGTCATTCTTTGCTGTACCGAGGATGGGCGCAAACTCGACACCTACCGTCAGGTCTTTGACCACTTTGTAACCTGTCTTGGCATTGGTCATGACCACCGAAACTTCGTAGATGCCATCATGATTGCTGTCAACGGGCTGTTCAAAATCTAAGGCTGCAGCAAGAATCAACCCAAACTTTAATTTGCTCCCTTCGCTGCCCTGAGTAACGAGTTTGAAAAACTTGGCGTCTGCCCCTATCAAGGCAGGTCTCAAAGGAAACTTAGAGTTTGCAGGGTCGAATAAATTTAGGTCTGAAACAGTGAATGTTGTGAGAAAGTTTTTGGTATTTTCAGGAGCTGAGTTGGTGTAATTTTTAGCGACCAACAAGCTGTCGCTGGACACTGACTCAAACCACCCTCCTCCATCTGTGTAGCTGGCTTTCACGCTGATGGCCTTACCCACTTGGGCTTGAGTAAGGGTAAGGGCGTTGCTGTTGGCCCCGTTGATGTTGACCCCATCCAAAAGCCACTGGTAACTGATGGTGCCCATACCGTCAATGTCTGCCAAGGTGTTGACTGCTGTGAGTGTCTTTCCAGGGGTAGGTATGCCGCGGATGTTGACGCCTCCGGTAGGGGCATCGTTGACATCTGCCACTGAAGCAGTGGTGGAACTGGTCATGCTTTCAGCAGTACCCTGCAAATCGATGTAGCTGGCCTTCACGCTGATGACCTTGCCAACTTGCGCTTGGGTCAGCGTGAGAGTACTGGTGGTAGCCCCCCTGATGGGGGACCCATCGGCCAACCATTGAAAGCTGATCGTGCCCAGGCCATCGATGTCAGCGAGGGTGTTATTTGCAGTGAGCACCTGGCCCTGGATGGCGTCGCCTTGAATATTGACCTCGCCCGTTGGCGCGTCGTTGACATTGGCCACAGAATCAGTCCCTGTGCTGGTCACGCTATTGACATTGCCTGAACTGCTGAACAGGGCTTTGACACTGATAGATTTGCCAACTTCTGCTTGTGAGAGGGTGAGTATGTTTTCAGTAGCCCCACTGATGGCGTTGCCATCGGCCAACCACTGGTAGCCAATAGATCCCGTGCCACCAAGGCCCGACAAACTCTCTTGAGCGGTGAGGGTTTTGCCCTGCTCCGCTGTACCGTAAATGGCAACGCTGCCGGTTGGGGGAACGTTCGAAAACCATGGGTCTTTCAGTTTTGACACAGAGAACCCTTGTCCCCCATCATCAACCACATAAATAGAACCACTCTCGTCGGTTGAAACCGTGGCACCGCTTGCTACGTGCGTGACCCAAGCCTCGCTGCCATCTTGGTTGTACCTAGAAATAACTTTCGATGAACTGTCTTGGGCAACCAAGTACACAGCACCATCACCTGCATTGAGCACTTGCAATGGAACAGAGGCAATTGAATCAGACCAAGCCTTGGTGCCATCCGCATTCAAGTGCGTCAACCAAGCCTCTTTGGCGTAAGACCCAAAGCCACGTGAGTTAATTGTGTAGGTTGAGTAATCAGTCAATGACTCTACAAAAGAAACTTCTCCAGTGATGGATGTCACGTAAATTCCGGACTCCAAGGCATAAGTTTCGGTGGGTGTGTGCGGTTTTTCTACACAAGTGCTCCAAGCTTGTGCGCCGTTCAAATTAAGCCGACTGATGACTAAGCCGCTATCTTCTTGTGCATGATATGAAAAATAAAATTCACCGCCCTTTCCGATTGCAGAGGTCTCAATTTCTTGGTCTACATGTTTTCCCCAGGCAATGGTTCCATTTGAATTGAGCAACAAGATATTCGGTTGAATCGAATCGGCGAACCCATTGGGTGAAGTGCAATACAAACCCCCGTTAGCGGTTGCGTAGGTGTGAACGCCGTCATTGAAAACTGTGTCGGGGAGCTTAATTTTCCATGCAAAGATTCCGGCGTTGTTGTATTTTGTTATCTCCCCCAACTGGTTGGTGTACAGCGAGCCATCCAACCCCGCGGTCACTTCAATCTGATCTGGGCTGGCGTTGATGGTTTTGATCCAATTGTGGCTACCATCTTTGCTGAAGTGAAAAATCTCGAACGATGAATAGTCAACACTTCCGGCAATGCTGACAAGCCCAAGTTGAAAGATTGATCCATCATTTCCAGATATCGGACCTTGTCCATTCGCGTTGATCGTCGGCGACAGATCGACCATGTTGACCCGAGAGTCCCCAGCAATGTGTGTCCAGGCTGCATTGCCAAGTGAATCGATGCTTGAAACAACGAAAGGTGGTTGGTAGTTGACTACGTCAAATCGGTAGCTTTTGCCATTCCAATTGGTAAATGGCGCTAACCCATCGGGTGAATTGAAAGGGTCATCATTCAGGGTACCCAGCACATACACATTGCCACTTGCACAGATTGAGAACCAGGGGCTGACATCTCCAGAATAGTAAGTCTTCTTCCAATCAACCAAGTGGGTGGTATCCATAACTACGCTCCTGAACTATTCGGTGGTAATCGACGCCGACATCGCTGTCCTGCGGTTGTGCGAAGAGACGCGAATGCGCCTCTCCGCGAATCAAGTCATCAGATCAACACAAAATCTGTGTTCTTGAGGTTTGGCAAGCTAGGAAGCTCAGCCAACAAAACAGCTTGCTGAGCACCCGAACCATCGGCATCAAACCAAAGCTTGCCTGATGTGGTGTCAAACAACAGGTGTTGTGCGTTGTTGCTTGCTGTTTGCAAGTCAGCGCCTTTGGCAAAAGCGTCGGCAGACAGGGCGCCTGCAGACAGGCCTAGGTTGGTCAACACGATCACGTCTTTGCCACTTTGGAAGTCCAGCAAGGTGTCTAGGCCAAGGCCTTCGATGACAAACTGGTCGGCGCCGGCGCCGCCGTGCAGCGTGTCGTTGCCACCACCACCGCGCAGCAAGTTACCCTCATCCGAGGCAAACAACACATCAGCCAAGCCAGAGCCTGTCAAATGCCCTTGACCAGACACAGCCTTGATCGTGTAGCCGTTGCCGCTTTGAACGGCTGACAAATCGATGTCAGCACCGGTTGAGTTCAGGGTGGCCAAGCCGCGGTTCACGGTGGCTGTGGTGGCCATCCAATTGCTGGTCACATCAGCCACAGCGGTAGCTCCTGCACCCACTTGCAAGATGTCTTGCCCGCCGTAGCCTAGGTCGTAAATGGTGTCGGTACCGGCGTTGACAATGAAGGTGTCCACGCCAAAGCCGCCCATCACGGTGTCATTGCCAGCAAGACCATTGATCACATCAGCCCCGTTGGTGCCCACCAAGTGGTCGTTGCCAGTTGTTGCTGTCGTTTGGATTTGGTCCACCACTTCGATGGTGACGTTTTGCAAGTCACTGTTGAGTCCGCCTTTGTCTTTGGCGGTGATCTCGATGTGATAGGTGCCTTTTTGCAAACCAGGGTCCAGATAAAGTCTGCCCATTTGTGCGCTGAAATGCGCGGCATCATCACCACTGACAGCAAAGTTTTTGCTGATTCCGAACGGGAAGTAAGTGTCCTGGTCAGTGACTTGATTGCCCATGAAGTCATCCACATAGCGCGTGCCAGCTTTGACCGTCAAAGTGCGCGAGACTTGCAGCAAATCTGGTCGCTCATTGATGTTTGCAATTTTCACCGTCACATCTTGGTTGGCGCTGACGCCATAAGAGTCTGTGGCCTTCAAGGTGAAGTTGTAAACACTGTCTTTGTTTGCGTCTGTGGGCTTTTCGTAGTCAGAAGTCGCCTTGAAACGAACAGTGCCCGATTGGATTTCAAACAGGGCGGCATCCACACCGCTGAGGGAGTAAGCGATGGTGTCGCCGGGGTCTGAGGCGCCAGGCGTCATGACGCTGTCAATGCCTTCGTTCACTTTGAGGGTCAGTGCAGATTTGGCAAATTTAGGGGCCACATTGGCTTTGGCAATTTTTTGGCTGGCATCGCCATACACCGTGGTGTGACCGCCCAACTCGTCGGTGGTGGTGGCGACCACACGAACATATTTACCTTGCAGGGTTGTGCCCAAGGCCAACTCAGCTTGCGCTGCGCCGCTGATATTTTTCCACCCCCCCGCACCAGAGCTGGAGACTTGCCATTGGTAGGCGACTTGGGTCAACCAATCGGCATCAACAATGGCATTGGAAGCTGCCAGTTTTTGACCAACCGCATACCGACCGTCAACCGACACTTGGCCGGTGGCTTGGTGGTCTGCCCAGTTGGTGTTTTTGATGGGGCCGCTTGCAGTACCCACCACCTGTTCGGCGGTGCCAAATGCATCGGTGTAGTTGACCAATGCGCGTACTTTGGAGGCAGCCAAGTTATTGGTCAAGGAGAGTGTTGCTGCGGTCTCTCCTGCCATGTTGGACCAGGCGCCACCTTGGCTTTGGGTTTGCCATTGGTAATGCAAGGTGCCTAAGCCATCGATGTCCTTGACATTGGCGGCACTGACAGTCAATTGGTTTCCTGCAACTTGAGTCCCAGTGGTTTCAAGTGCGCCTGTGGGGGCATCGTTGTTGTTCTCAATCGTGGCGGCACGGCTGAACATTTCGGCGGTGTTGCCTGACTTGTCTGTGTGCACAACACCCAAGCGCAGGGTTTGGCCTACATTCGCTTGTGCCAGTGCCAAGGTCGCCTCGGTTTTACCCGCTAAGTCTTGCCACTGGTCACCGTTGAGAGCTTGCCACTTGTAGGTGAATGTGCCCATGCCGTCGAGATCGGACAACCCAGATGTCACGGCGGTCAGTGTGCTGCCATCTTTGAGTGTGCCGCTCACGGTCAAGGTGCCCGTGGTTGGATCATTGATGTCTATCACCTTGGTGCTCACAGCACTGGCGACCAA
>NZ_JAVLFP010000094.1:0-14668 GCF_046052825.1 Limnohabitans sp. | reverse complement strand
ACGGTGTGTCCGCCCGGTTAAAATTGCGGACTTATTCACAACCCTCTGAGGGACCCCATGAGCGATATCGAAGCACGTGTCAAAAAAATCATTGCCGAACAACTTGGCGTGGAAGAGTCACAAGTCACCAGTGAAAAAGCCTTTGTGGCTGATTTGGGTGCTGACTCCCTGGACACCGTGGAATTGGTGATGGCTTTGGAAGATGAGTTTGGAATCGAAATCCCAGACGAAGATGCCGAAAAAATCACAACAGTGCAAAACGCGATTGATTACGCGTTGACGCACAAAAAAGCCTAATTCATAGGAATCTCCGCATGAGCCGTCGTCGCGTCGTCGTGACCGGTCTGGGATGCATCAGCCCCGTGGGAAACACGGTGGATGTGGCCTGGGCCAATCTTTTGGCTGGCAAATCCGGCATTGGCACCATCACACGCTTTGATGCGTCTGGGATCAATTGCCATTTCGCCGGTGAAGTGAAAGACTTAGACCTTGACCAGTACATCGCCCCCAAGGAGGCGCGTGCCATGGACAAGTTCATCCATTACGGCGTTGCGGCTGCGATCCAGGCGGTTCAAGACTCAGGCTTGCCAACGGGCGACGCCTTAGGTGAAGAAGAAGCGACCCGAATTGGGGTTGTGATTGGCTCTGGCATCGGTGGCTTGCCACTGATTGAAGACATGCACAACGAACTGCTGGCCAAAGGTCCACGCCGTATTTCGCCATTCTTTGTCCCTGCTTCCATCATCAACATGATCTCTGGACATGTGTCGATGCGTTTTGGCTTCAAGGGTCCAAACTTGGCCGTGGTCACAGCATGCACCACGGGCTTGCACAGCATCGGGGAAGCAGGTCGTCATATTGAGTATGGCGATGCCGACGTGATGATCGCAGGTGGTTCTGAAGGTTGCATTTCGCCCTTGGGTGTGGGCGGCTTTGCCTCCATGCGTGCGTTGTCGACCCGCAACGACGATCCCACCACCGCCTCGCGGCCCTGGGATCGTGATCGCGATGGTTTTGTTCTGGGCGAAGGCGCTGGCGTTCTGGTCCTTGAAGAGTACGAACACGCCAAAAAACGCGGCGCCAAGATTTATGCAGAGTTAGGTGGCTACGGCTTGAGTGCCGATGCAGGCCACATGACGGCGCCCAACATGGATGGTCCTCGTCGCGCCATGCTCAGTGCATTGAGCAATGCCGGTGTGACGGCTGACCAAGTCGACTACTTGAATGCGCATGGGACATCCACGCCATTGGGCGATATCAACGAAACCAATGCCATCAAAGCGGCTTTGGGAGACCACGCTCAAAAGGTGGTGGTCAATTCGACCAAGTCAATGACAGGGCATCTGCTGGGTGGCGCAGGCGGGGTTGAAAGCGTTTTCACCGTGCTGGCCGTTCATCACCAAAAGAGCCCTCCCACCATCAACATCTTTAACCAAGATCCAGACTGCGATTTGGACTACTGCGCCAATGTCGCTCGCGATATGCGCATCGATGTTGCTTTGAAAAACAACTTTGGGTTTGGTGGCACCAACGGCGCGCTTGTTTTCAAGCGCGTTTAACGCAGCTGCGTGTGATGCATAACGCCCCATCGGTCGCTTTTCCGGTGGGGCGTTGTTCTTTTGCCCACTGGCTTTACCTTGGCTTTGTCTCAGTGACAACTTGTGTTTGGGTAACTTGGGCTATCGTTCAACCTATGAGTGTATGGATGGTGATGGGGGCGGTCTGCCTGGTCAGCGCTTCGGCGATGGGCTACGCGGCGGTGTCACAGAAGCGCGGAACTTTGAATTGGGATGGCAATGGTTGGTGCTTGCTTCAACCCCTGGAGCGCCCGGAGATGATTCGGTTAGAGCATCCTCGCGTCTCATTGGATTTTCAATGGGTCTTGCTTTTGCGCTTGAGGCCCTTATCTGATTCGGATATTTTGAAGTCTCGCTGGTTGTGGTTGTGCCGCCAAGACGATCCGTCGTGCTGGCACGCTATCCGCCTTGCAATCTATGCCTGCGGGCCATTGTCGTGAAAGAGAGTTTGTATGGCTTTGAAACGTTATCTGTCCAAGGTCTTGGTCATTGGCGGTATCTGTGCATTTGGCATGGGTTTAGGTGCACCGCAACTCGCGACTGCGCAAAGCCTGCGCACCTTGCCCGACTTCACGGACTTGGTCGAACAGGTGGGCCCTTCGGTGGTGAACATCCGAACGCTTGAAAAAGCGGCAGTGAGAGACGCGCAGAACGGCCCCCAAGACGAGGAAATGCAAGAATTTTTCCGGCGTTTTTTTGGCGTGCCCATGCCCAGCCCCAATGCGCCACGCCAGCAGCGCCCTAACAAACCTCAGCAACCCGATGAAGAGCAGCCCCGCGGCGTAGGTTCGGGATTTATTCTGTCGAGCGATGGCTTCATCATGACCAACGCACACGTGGTTGAAGGCGCCGACCAAGTGCTGGTGACGCTGCCAGACAAGCGTGAATTCAAAGCGCGACTGGTTGGCGTTGACAAGCGCAGTGACGTGGCGGTGGTCAAAATCGAAGGCAATGGCTTGCCTGCGGTGAAGATAGGTGATGTGAGCCGACTCAAAGTGGGTGAGTGGGTGATGGCCATTGGGTCACCCTTCGGTCTTGAAAATACGGTGACTGCAGGCATCGTCAGTGCGAAGCAACGTGACACCGGGGATTACTTGCCCTTCATCCAGACCGATGTCGCCATCAATCCAGGTAACTCAGGCGGACCTTTGATCAATATGCGAGGGGAAGTGGTGGGCATCAACAGCCAGATCTATTCCCGTTCGGGTGGCTTCATGGGTATCTCGTTTGCAATTCCCATTGACGAGGCGATACGCGTCAGCGAGCAACTCCGTGCCACCGGGCGGGTGCAGCGTGGCCGCTTGGGTGTCCAAATTGACCAGGTGAGCAAAGAAGTGGCAGAGTCCCTGGGGCTTGCCAAAGCACAGGGTGCATTGGTGCGTGGTGTCGAGCCCGGTTCTCCTGCTGAAAAGGCCGGATTGGAAGCGGGCGACATCATCTTGCGCTTTGATGGCAAGTCGATTGAAAAATCGACCGATTTGCCCCGCATGGTGGGCAACACCAAGCCGGGCACTAGCAGCGTGCTGCAAATCTGGCGTCGAGGCAGCAGCCGTGACCTGTCGATCACTGTGGGTGAAGTGGAAGCGGAGAAAGTGACCAAGAAAGCGCCGGCCGCACCAGCTGACAAACCAGCTGCATCTTTGGCAGCCAAGGTGCTTGGCTTGACGGTGAGTGACCTGAGTGACGCGCAGAAAAAAGAGCTCAAATTACGTGGCGGTGTGCGTGTGGACACAGCCACCGAAGTCGCTACACGCGCCGGAATTCAGGAGGGCGACGTGATTTTGGCTTTGTCCAACTCAGAAACACCTTCTGTGTCGGTATTTGAGAGCTTGGTGGCTAAGCTTGACCGTAGCAAACCAGTGAGCTTGTTGTTTCGCAGAGGTGAGTGGGCGCAGTACACGGTCATTCGTCCACAGCGTTAAATCCCTAAGTCACAGTCGGATTTGGGGGTGTTTTCCAACCTCAAGCCCGATTAAAAAATATTTTAAACCCCTTGTTTGTTTGCGCTTGCTAACTTATGTCTGACTGGGTTCAAGCCCTTTTTGTATAGAATTAGGGGGTCGAAAGTTCTTTTGCGATATATCGCGACCTTAAGAATCCACGATATGGGATCCGATGACAAGCTCCACAGGTGCTCCACAGATCGCCCACAAGTTGTCCCATAAACCCCACAATCGAAATGTTGATAAGCTGTGAATAAGTTGATGTTGTTAGCCTGCAACGTGTCTGTGACGGTGTTCGAGACGCTGTGCGTTTGCGGGTTTTTGCCTACAATGAAGTCCCAACTATCGCAGTTGCCATTGCTTGTTGGTTCTGGGCGCGTCAGCATCTGACGCGCCCTTTTTTCATGTCTTCCGCCCTTTGAATTCAATCACTTAAGTGCACCCCTTGATGAACCACATCAGAAACTTTTCGATCATTGCTCACATCGATCATGGCAAATCTACTCTCGCAGATCGGCTGATTCAGCGCTGCGGTGGACTCGAGGAGCGTGACATGGAAGCGCAAGTCCTGGACTCGATGGACATTGAAAAAGAGCGTGGGATAACCATCAAAGCGCAGACAGCTGCGCTCCACTACAAAGCCAAAGACGGACAGATCTACAACCTGAATTTGATCGACACACCGGGCCACGTTGACTTCTCATATGAGGTGTCGCGCTCATTGTCTGCATGCGAAGGCGCGCTCTTGGTGGTCGATGCCAGCCAAGGTGTTGAAGCGCAAACCGTGGCGAATTGCTACACCGCTCTCGACCTCGGCGTAGAGGTGGTGCCGGTACTCAACAAAATGGATTTGCCGCAGGCGGACCCTGACAATGCCAAAGCTGAAATCGAAGATGTGATCGGCATTGATGCCACCGACGCCATTCCTTGCTCAGCCAAAACGGGCATGGGCATTGAAGAGATCCTCGAAGCCGTCGTGGCCAAAATTCCAGCGCCCAAAGGCAATCCCAACGCGCCGTTGCGCGCCATGATCGTGGACAGTTGGTTCGACACGTATGTGGGTGTGGTGATGCTGGTTCGCGTGGTCGATGGTCGCTTGGGCAAAGGTGAACGCTTCAAGATGATGGCGACCCACGCTGTTTACAACGCCGACAACTTGGGCGTGTTCACCCCCGCCAACGAGTCGCGTGAATCGCTTGAGGCGGGCCAGGTGGGCTACATCATCGCGGGCATCAAAGAATTGCAAGCGGCCAAGGTGGGCGACACCATCACCTTAGAAAAGAAGTTGCCCAACAACTTAGGGCCTGCCGAACAAGCTTTGCCTGGTTTCAAAGAAATTCAGCCTCAAGTGTTTGCAGGCCTCTACCCGACCGAAGCCAACCAATACGACGCCTTGCGTGATGCCTTGGAAAAGCTCAAGCTCAATGACTCCTCACTGCATTACGAGCCCGAGGTGTCGCAAGCTTTGGGCTTTGGTTTCCGTTGTGGTTTCTTGGGCCTCTTGCACATGGAGATCGTGCAAGAACGCTTAGAGCGCGAGTTTGACCAAGACTTGATCACCACCGCACCCAGCGTGGTCTACCAAGTCGTCAAGCCCGACGGCGAAGTGGTTTTGGTGGAGAACCCCGCCAAGATGCCCGACCAGGGCAAGATGCAAGAAATTCGCGAACCCATCGTCACGGTGCACCTGTACATGCCACAAGACTATGTGGGTGCTGTCATGACCTTGGCCAATCAAAAACGTGGTGTACAGCTCAACATGGCTTATCACGGTCGCCAAGTCATGCTCACCTACGACATGCCACTGGGCGAAATCGTGCTCGACTTCTTTGACAAGCTCAAATCGGTCAGCCGTGGCTATGCGTCGATGGACTACGAGTTCAAAGAGTTCCGCACGTCCGACGTGGTCAAGGTCGACATCTTGCTCAACGGCGAGAAGGTCGATGCGCTGTCCATCATCGTGCACCGCACCCAAGCGCAATACCGGGGTCGTGCCGTGGTGGCCAAGATGCGTGAAATCATCAGCCGCCAAATGTTCGACGTGGCCATCCAAGCGGCCATTGGCGCCAACATCATTGCGCGCGAGACCATCAAGGCCTTGCGCAAAAACGTGCTGGCAAAATGCTACGGTGGTGACATCAGCCGCAAGCGCAAGCTCCTAGAGAAACAAAAAGCAGGTAAGAAACGCATGAAACAAATTGGTTCTGTGGAAGTGCCCCAAGAGGCCTTCTTGGCCATTCTGCAGGTGGAGGATTGATGGCAACGTTGACCGCATTTGTGCTCGCAGCCTTCGTGAGCTACGCCGGGTCTTGGTACCTCGGACTGATTGAAGGCAACTTCGCCCTGTTGATGTTCATGGCCACCGTGGTCACGGGCATTTACTGGCTCGCAGAACACTTTTACTTTTTACCCCAGCGCGAAGCTGCTGCGGCCGCATTGGAGCGAGAGGCCGACAAACGCCGCACTGAACTCTCCAAATTGGGCATTGCCCAAACCGATGTGGATGTGTCTGAAGCCAAAGTTCGTCTCATCATGCAGCCTTGGTGGCTCGATTGGACGGCGGGCTTGTTTCCAGTGATCGCCGTGGTGTTTGTTTTGCGCTCATTTTTGTTTGAGCCCTTCAAAATCCCATCCGGCTCCATGATCCCAACCCTGTGGGTGGGTGACCTGATTTTGGTGAACAAATTCCACTACGGCGTGCGTTTGCCGGTGTTGAACCTCAAAGTCACCGAGGGCAATCCGGTGCAGCGCGGCGACGTCATGGTCTTTCGCTACCCACCCAAGCCCAGCCTGGACTACATCAAACGCGTGGTCGGTGTGCCCGGTGACGAAGTGGCTTACTTGAACAAACAGCTCACCATCAATGGCCAGTCCGTGTCGAAAGATGTACGCGCAGACTTCTTTGAAGAAGACAGCATGCGCTACATCAAGCAATTCGAAGAGAAGTTGCCGATGGGCTCCAAGGCTTCAGAAATGACGGGCTTGCGTACGCACAACCTGCTCAACGATGTGGATCGTCCCGCCTTCGTCCCAGGTGCCGATGACTTTGTGTTCAAAGAAAATTGCCGCTACAGCGTAGAAGGCGTGACTTGCAAAGTGCCTGCGGGTCACTACTTCATGATGGGTGACAACCGCGACAACTCCCTCGACTCGCGCTACTGGGGCTTTGTGCCTGACAAAAACATTGTGGGCAAAGCCTTCTTTGTGTGGATGAACTTTGGCAATCTCAAGCGCATTGGCGCTTTTGAATGACCTCACGCACCCCCATGGCCCAAGCCTCGCTGACCCAGCAACAAATCCTTGAAACCCTGCAACAACGCTTGCAGTACAGCTTTCGCAACCCTGCACTGTTGGTGCAGGCGCTGACGCACCGCAGCTTCAGTTCCGACCACAACGAGCGCCTTGAGTTTTTGGGTGATTCGGTCCTCAACCTGGGCGTGGCCCATATGCTGTACCAGCGCCTGAGCACCTTGCCCGAGGGCGATCTTTCGCGTGTGCGCGCCAACCTGGTCAAACAAGACACCTTGCACCACTTGGCTGTGGAGCTGGGCTTGTCGGGCATCTTGCGCTTGGGCGAAGGCGAGATGCGCTCTGGCGGTCAAAAACGGGCCTCCATCTTGGCCGATGCACTCGAAGCGGTGCTCGGTGCGGTCTATCTCGACGCAGGTTATGACGCTGCTCACGCCCTGGTGCAACGCATCTTCTCAGGCGTTGAAATCAACCCCGACATGCAAGCGGTTGGCAAAGACCCCAAAACCGAATTGCAAGAATGGTTGCAAGCACGCAAACTCAAGCTGCCCATCTACCGCGTGGTCGGCACCTTGGGGGCCGCGCACCGCCAGACCTTTGATGTCGAGTGCGAAATACCCGAACTGGCCCGCTGCGAGCGTGGCATTGGCGCATCGCGCCGTGCAGGAGAGCAGGCCGCCGCAGCAGCCATGCTTGATGTTTTAAAAGAGTCGACATGACGACACCCCAAGCACCCCAAGACGGCAACCCTGAACAAAGTTCACAAGACATTGACGCCATGCTGGCCGCCA
Organism: Limnohabitans sp.; assembly: GCF_046052825.1. GTDB lineage: Bacteria > Pseudomonadota > Gammaproteobacteria > Burkholderiales > Burkholderiaceae_C > Limnohabitans. The sequence continues at coordinate 7,108 of NZ_JAVLFP010000094.1, read as the reverse complement.
GCAAAGGCCACCGTGTGGTAGCCAGCCCCGTGGCCGTGCCGCCTGCTGAGCAGCGCTGCGGTCTGATTGCCATCGTGGGCAAACCCAACGTGGGCAAGTCCACCTTGCTCAACGCCTTGGTGGGTCAAAAAATCAGCATCACCTCGCGCAAGGCCCAAACCACGCGCCATCGCATCACCGGCATGCGCACCGAGGGTGCTGCGCAGTTTGTGTTTGTCGACACCCCGGGTTTTCAAACCATCCATGGCAATGCCCTCAACAAGTCCCTTAACAAAACCGTGCAGGGTGCGGTGGGCGATGTGGACCTGGTCTTGTTGGTGGTCGAGGCGGGCAGCTTCACGCCTGCGGACGCCCGTGTGCTGGCCTTGCTGGCACCTGGCATTCCCACACTCTTGGTAGCCAACAAGCTCGACTCGGTCAAGAGCCGCGCCGATGTGGCCCCTTGGTTGCAAGAGATGCAAACCCGCCACGCCTTTGCTGAATTTGTGCCCATGTCGGCCAAGAACGCCAAAGACGTGGAACGTTTGATGGGCATTTGCGAAAAGTACCTGCCGCAACAAGGCTGGATGTACGCCGCTGACGAGTTGACCGACCGCAGCGAAAAATTCATGGCTGCCGAGATGGTGCGCGAAAAGCTGTTTCGCCTGACCGGTGACGAGCTGCCCTACACCTCGACCGTGATCATCGACAAGTTCGAAGAAGAACCTGGCAAAACCAAGGCCGTCAAACGCCTGGTCCGCATTGCCGCCACCATCGTGGTCGAGCGTGATGGCCACAAAGCCATGGTGATTGGTGACAAAGGCGAGCGCCTCAAGCGCATGGGCACCGAGGCCCGTACCGAGTTGGAAAGACTCTTTGACGCCAAAGTGTTCTTGGAATTGTGGGTCAAAGTGCGCTCCGGCTGGGCCGATGACGAAGCGCGGGTGCGCAGCTTTGGCTACGAGTAAGTCTAGCACCGTCATCTCTAAGCGTGGGATCCCCCGCATCCAAGAAGAACCCGCGTTCGTCTTGCACCGCTACGACTGGAGCGAATCCAGTTTGATTCTGGAAACCTTCACCCGCCACCATGGCCGGGTGGCCTTGGTGGCCAAAGGCGCCAAGCGGCCCACCTCCAATTTCCGCCCGGTGTTGCTGCCCTTGCAACCCCTGCACATCACCTACACCGGCGACGCTGAAATTCGCACCCTCAAAGGCGCTGAATGGGTGGGTGGCCACATCATGCCCCAGGGCGAGGCTTTGCTGTCTGGCTACTACCTCAACGAACTGCTGCTGCGCTTGCTTGCGCGTGACGATCCTCACCCTCGCTTGTTTGACCTGTACGCCCAAGTGGTGCAAGTCTTGGCCTCGGGCCACGAAGGCACCATGGCGCCTGCCTTGCGGGCCTTTGAGCTGCTGGTGTTGCGAGACATCGGCTTGTTGCCCCAACTCAACGCCCAAACCCTCACCTTGGCCCCTCTGCAAGACCATGCCGCTTACAGCTTGGTGGCCGAAGGGGGCTTACGCAGCCACGGTCCGCAAGACCGTGTGGGCCTGGCGGGCTCGGTGTGGCTGCTGCTCGAAGCCAGCCTGGACGCCGACAGCCCCATGAGCGCCACCTTGCGTGTCTGTGCTGAATTACCTTCCGACCAGCGCAATGCTTTGCAGGGCCAACTGCGCGCCTTGCTGCACTACCATTGCGGGGTCCACACCCTGCGCACCCGGCAGATGATGGTGGACCTTCAAGGTTTCTGATCCCATGTCCCAGCCTCACACCCGCACCGCCTTGTCGGTCAACCTCAACAAAGTGGCCTTGGTGCGCAACACGCGCCATCTGGGCATACCCAGCGTCACCCGTGCGGCCACCCTGTGCTTGAAAGCGGGCGCTGCGGGCATCACCGTGCACCCGCGCCCGGATGCGCGCCACATTCGTGCCGATGACGTGCAGGCCTTGGCTCAACTGCTCAAAGCTTGGCCAGATCGCGAGTTCAACATCGAAGGCAACCCCTTCCACAACCTGATGGACTTTGTGCAGCACGTGCGCCCGCATCAGGTGACCTTTGTGCCCGACAGCGAAGGTCAATTCACCAGCGATCACGGATGGAATTTCCCACAAGACGCTGTGCGTTTGAAACCCTTGATTGCCCAAGCCAAAGCCTGGGGTGCGCGCGTGAGCCTGTTCATGGACCCTGTGCCTGACGCCATGGCTGCAGCCAAGGCCGTGGGTGCCGACCGGGTGGAGCTCTACACAGAAACCTATGCCAGTGCCTTTGGCACGCCCAGCCAAGCGAGCGCCTTGGCTGCTTTTGAAGCCACCGCACAAGCCGCTCTCGCGGTGGGGTTGGGCATCAATGCCGGGCACGACTTGAACCGTGACAACTTAGGTACCTTTTTGCGTTCTGTGCCAGGCGTGCAAGAGGTCTCCATTGGCCACGCCTTGGTGGCCGATGCCTTGGAGATGGGTTACACCGACACCGTGCGCGCTTACCTCGCGTGCATGCCCGCATGATCTACGGCATTGGCACCGACATTTGCGACATTCGGCGTATCCGTGCGTCCTTGGACAAACACGGTGAGCGCTTCGCCCAGAAAGTGTTGACCGACCACGAGTTGGCCACTTGGCGCAGCCGCAGCCAGCGTTGGCCAGATCGGGGTGTGCGCTACGTGGCCACCCGTTTTTCAGCCAAAGAGGCCTTCAGCAAAGCCATCGGATTGGGCATGCGCATGCCCATGACCTGGCGTTTATGCGAAGTCGCCAAACTGCCCAGCGGCCAACCCGTGATCGTGCTCCATGGCGTGCTCAAAGAGTGGTGTGAAGCGCGTGGCCTGAAAGCCCAGGTCAGCGTGAGCGACGAGTCCGACTACGCCACCAGCTTTGTCATTGTTGAAAAAGAATAAGTTGTCCATGTCCCACCACGCCCCCCTCATTCTTGACATCGCCGGCACCGAGCTCACCGCGGTGGATCGCCAGCGCCTGGCGCACCCGCTGACAGGCGGCATCATCTTGTTTGGCCGCAACCGGCACAGCCGCGCTCAGCTCACGGCCTTGTGCGCTGACATCAAGGCGGTGCGACAAGACCTGTTGATAAGCGTGGATCACGAAGGCGGGCGCGTGCAGCGCTTTCGCACCGACGGCTTCACCCACCTCCCGCCCATGCGTGCGTTGGGCGAACGTTGGATGAAAGATGCCAAAGCCGTCAGCGGTGAATTCCATCGCGGCAGCGGTGCCTTGGCTGCCATGGACGCTGCCACCGCCTGTGGCTTTGTGCTGGCCAGTGAATTGCGCGCTTGTGGGGTTGACTTCAGCTTCACCCCCGTGCTGGACCTTGACCACGGCGAGAGTGGCGTCATTGGCGACCGGGCGTTCCACCGTGACCCACGTGTGGTCACCGCCTTGGCCAAAAGTCTGATGCACGGTCTGTTGTTGGCCGGTATGGGCAATTGCGGCAAACACTTTCCTGGGCATGGCTTTGTCAAAGCCGATTCACATGTGGACATTCCGGTCGACAAACGCAGCCTCAAAGCCGTGCTCAACGACTGCGCCTTGCCCTACAGCTGGCTCACCACGACGCTCAGCAGTGTGATGCCGGCCCATGTGATCTATCCCAAGGTGGATGCCTTGCCTGCTGGTTTCTCACCGCGCTGGTTGCAAGACATCTTGCGGGGGCAATTGCACTTCAACGGTGCCATCTTCAGCGACGACTTGTCCATGGCCGGCGCACGACGAATCCAAGGCCATGAGGTCAGCTTCGCTCAAGCCGCCATGGCTGCGCTCAACGCCGGTTGTGACTTGGTGCTGTTGTGCAACCAAAGTCTGGCGAACACGCCAGACCAGGGCCGGTCCTTGGACGACACGCTCGATGAACTGACCGAAGGTTTGCTGAAAAACCGCTGGCAAGCCAGCGACGCCAGCGAACAACGCCGACAATCGCTGCTACCCACCCATTCGCCGCTAGCCTGGGACGCGCTGATGACCCACCCCGCCTACGTGCGGGCATTGGACTTGTTGCCTTGAACCGCAGCCAGTTTCTCCCCAACCCCCTAGGAAGCAGATGGCGACCAAAAATGGAAAAAACCAAGTCGACGACAGCGGTCTGCGCTTCACCAGCCGCGAGAACGGATCGCCCTTCGTTGGCATGGGCAAGGTGGGTGAAACCATGTCTTGCATGAAGTGCGGTGTGCACAAGCCGCGTCGTCTGGGCAGTCAACGTCGCTTTGCGGGCGCACTGGCCTTCTTTTGTTTTGACTGCAAACCGCCTCTGGAGAAAAAATAACCATGGCCACCCCCAACTACAACTACGAGAAACGTCAGCGCGAACTGGCCAAGAAAAAGAAGAAAGAAGAAAAGCTCAAGGACCGCGAAGCGCGTAAAAACTCGCCTGAAGGCGAGTTCGGCCAAGATCCTGATCATGCGCAAAGCCCAGATGGCCCGACGCCGCAAGAGCCGCCTATCGTGTAATCTCGTGTCGCGTCATCTTCATTTCCACTCACTGTCATTGCTTCTGAGGAGTTGTCACATGTTTGCGTCTCGTCGATCGGTCTTCACCCAAGTTTTTCGGCCTCTGGCTGCGTTGGCATTTGTTGTGTCGTGCGGCTTGGCTGCGGCGCAGGCCAACAAGCCCATCAAGCTCATGGTCGGTTTTCCGCCGGGCGGCGGCACCGATGCCGTGGCGCGTACCCTGGCAGAAAAACTCAAAGACGAATTGGGCGTGTCTGTGGTGGTCGAGAACAAACCTGGCGCAGGCGGACAACTGGCGGCCCAAGCGCTCAAAGCATCGCCTGCCGATGGCACGGTGCTTTTCCTCTCGCACGACCACACCATTTCCATCTTGCCCCTGGTCGTGAAAAACCCTGGCTATGACTCGGCCCAAGACTTTGTGCCCGTGGCCGGCTTTGCCACCTTCGTCAACGCATTCGCGGTCTCGGGTGGCACACCCGCCAAGTCATTCAACGAGTACGTGGCTTGGGTCAAATCGCAAGCGGCAGGCAAAGGCGCTGTGGGCATCCCCGCACCGGCCTCCACCCCAGAGTTTCTGGTCAAAGTGGTGGGTGAGAAATACAAACTCGACTTGGTTTCTGCCCCCTACCGTGGCAGCGCGCCCATGATGGCCGACATGTTGGGCAACCAAATTGCGGCGGGTGTCGGCTCGGTGCCCGACTTCATTGAAAACCACAAAGCAGGCAAAGTCCGCATCGTGGCAGTGCTGGGTGCCAAGCGCCAATCGGCCTTGCCCGATGTGCCCACCTTCACCGAGCTGGGCTTGGGGGGGGTGGATGATTTGCCCTACTACGGCATCTTCGCCCCTGCGGGCACACCCAAGGCCACCATTGACCACGTCGGTCAAGCGTTGGCCAAAGTTTTAGCCATGCCCGATGTCAACGACCACCTCACCAAGATGGGTTTGACCGTGGGCTTCATGAGCGCGCAGCAGCTGGCGCAGCGCGAGCGTGCTTACACCCAGGTGTGGGCCAAGTTGATCAAAGACAGTGGCTTTCAGCCGCAGTAAATCTTGACCGATCCATCAAAAAAGCGAGGCCTTGGCCTCGCTTTTTTTGTGGGCACGCACAGGGCTTAGCTCTCGCGTCGTAAGGCCGGAAACAAAATCACATCCCGAATGCTGGGGCTGTCGGTCAGCAACATCATCAGGCGGTCAATGCCAATGCCGCATCCGCCCGTGGGGGGCATGCCGTACTCGAGCGCACGCACAAAGTCGTGGTCAAAGAACATGGCTTCGTCGTCGCCGCTGTCTTTGGCCGCCACTTGGGCTTGAAAGCGGGCGGCCTGATCTTCGGCATCGTTCAATTCGCTGAAGCCATTGCCGAACTCGCGGCCCGTGATGTAGAGCTCAAAGCGCTCGGTCACTTCGGGGCGCACATCGCTGGCGCGTGCCAGGGGCGAAATTTCCACTGGGTGCTCGCAAATGAAGGTGGGTTGCCACAGCTTTTCTTCCACCGTCTCTTCAAAGTACATCACTTGCAGGCTGGCCAAGCTGCGTGTGCTGAGCTTGTCTTTGTCTTCTTTGAAGCCCAATTTTTTCAGCGCATCGATCAACCAGTCGGCGTTGCCCACGTTGTCGCCCGCATCGGTGTATTTCAGAATCGCTTCAGGAATGGTCAAGCGCTCAAACGGCTGGCTCAAATCCACCGGCTTGCCACTGTAGGTCAGCAGCAACGTGCCTGCGGCTTTCATGGCGGCGTCGCGCACCAACTCTTCGGTGAAGCCCATCAGGTCTTGGTAATTCCAATACGCTGCATAGAACTCCATCATGGTGAATTCTGGGTTGTGGCGCACCGAAATGCCTTCGTTGCGGAAGTTGCGGTTGATCTCGAACACGCGCTCAAACCCACCCACGATCAAGCGCTTGAGGTAGAGCTCAGGCGCGATGCGCAAAAACATTTCTTGGTCCAGCGCGTTGTGGTGCGTGGTGAACGGTTTGGCATTGGCACCCCCTGGGATGGGGTGCAGCATGGGCGTTTCAACTTCTAGGAAGTTGTGGTGCACCATGAATTCGCGAATGCCACTCACCGCTTTGCTGCGGGCCACAAAACGCTTGCGCGCTGTCTCGTCGGTCATCAAATCGATGTAGCGCTGGCGGTACTTGATCTCTTGGTCGTGCACGCCGTGAAACTTGTCGGGCATCGGGCGCAAGCTTTTGGTGAGCATGCGAATGCTGCTGGCGTGGATCGACAACTCGCCCGTGCGGGTTTTGAACAACTTGCCTTCGCAGGCCACGATGTCGCCCAGGTCCCAGTGTTTGAAGTCGGCGTAGATGTCTTCGCCCACATCGTCGCGGGTGACATAAATTTGAATGCGTCCTGTGCTGTCTTGCAGCGTGGCAAAACTGGCCTTGCCCATCACGCGTTTGAGCATCATGCGACCTGCCACCTTGGCCAACTGGCCTTCTTGTGTCAACACCTCAGCGGTCTTGTCGCCATGCAACTCATGCAAAGTGGCGGCGTGGTGCGCGGGCTTGAAGTCGTTGGGAAAGGCCACGCCGAGGCCCTGGGCCTGTCGCTCGCGGATCGCCTTGAGCTTGTCTCGGCGCTCGGCAATGAGTTGGTTTTCGTCAACGGGGGCGGCTTCGGGGGTGGTGCTGTCTCTTATACACATCTGACGCTGCCGACGATAAGG
>NZ_JAVLFP010000093.1:0-2445 GCF_046052825.1 Limnohabitans sp. | reverse complement strand
GGCCTCCCCATCCAACCCCACTGGCACCTCGATTCACCCCGACGCCTTGCACGCCATCCACAAAGAGGTGTCGCAGCGCGGTGGCTTCACTTTGATTGACGAAATTTATTTGAGCCTGAGCTACGACGCGCAGTATGGTCAATCGGCCTTGGGGCTAGACGACAGCATCATCAGCATCAACAGTTTTAGCAAGTACTTCAACATGACGGGTTGGCGTTTGGGCTGGTTGGTGGTGCCTGACGCGCTGGTGCCAGTGGTGGAGCGTTTGGCGCAAAACCTCTTCATCTGTGCCAGCACCGTGGCGCAGCATGCGGCGCTCGCTTGCTTTGAAGACCAGAGCCTGGCCGTCTACGAGCACCGACGTGCCGAGTTTCAAGCCCGCCGCGACTACTTTGTGCCCGCCCTGAATGCCTTGGGGCTGACTGTGCCTGTCATGCCCGATGGCGCGTTTTACGCATGGGCCGATTGCTCGGCTGCCGCCCAAAAGCTGGGCGTGCAAGGCAGCTGGGACTTTGCATTTGAAGTGCTGAACCAAGCAAATCTGGCCATCACCCCAGGCCGAGACTTTGGCCATGCGGACACCTCACGCTTTGTGCGCTTTTCCACTGCCCGCTCTTTGCCCGAGTTGCAAACGGCGGTGGCCCGTTTACACACTTTGCTGGGCTAAGCCATGGGCGCTATTTTTGAACACCCCATTCGGGTTTACTGGGAAGACACCGATGCAGGGGGCATCGTGTTTTATGCCAACTACCTGAAATTTTTTGAGCGTGCGCGCACTGAATGGCTGCGCTCGCTTGGGATTGGCCAACACGCCTTGCGCGAAACAACAGGTGGCATGTTTGTGGTGAGTGAAACCACCGTCAAATACCACCGCCCCGCCAAGCTCGATGACTGTCTGCGCGTCACCGCCACCTTGGCTGAAAGTGGCCGCGCCAGCCTCGTCATTGCGCAGCAAGCCTGGCTGGGCGACACACTGTTGTGCGAAGGCACGATTCGCATTGGCTGGGTCGATGCCACCACCATGAAGCCTGCGAGAATCCCCTCTTCTGTATTGGAACGCCTGACATGACACAAGACTTTTCCATCATTCATTTATTGCTCAACGCGAGTTGGGTTGTGCAAGTTGTGGTGCTGATGCTCATGACAGTTTCTATCGTGAGTTGGGCCGCGATCTTTCGCAAGATTGGTTCGATCAAACGCATCCAAGAACTCAACGAAGCATTCGAGCGCGACTTCTGGTCAGGCACCAGTTTGAACGAGTTGTTCGCAGCGGCCGCTCACAACGCCAAAACCTCGGGCCCGATGGAGCGCATCTTTGCCAGTGGCATGCGCGAATACCAAAAACTTCGCGAGCGTCGCATCAACGACAGCAGCGCGTTGATGGACGGCGCTCGCCGCGCCATGCGTGCGAGCTACCAACGCGAGATGGATGCGATTGAATCCAACCTCTCCATGCTCGCCTCGGTCGGTTCAGTCTCACCTTATGTGGGTTTGTTTGGCACGGTGTGGGGCATCATGCACGCCTTCACTGGCTTGGCCGGCATGCAGCAAGTGACCTTGGCCAAAGTGGCCCCTGGCATTGCCGAGGCCTTGGTGGCCACCGCCATTGGCTTGTTTGCTGCCATTCCGGCGGTGCTGGCCTACAACCGCTTTTCGCGTGACATCGACCGCGTGTCGATCAAGCTGGAGACGTTCATCGAAGAGTTCTCCAACATTTTGCAGCGCAACGTCAGCGCCACCACGCTGGCCCACTGAGTCCAAAGGCCCCTATGGCTTCCATCGCTCCCCGCTCCGGCCGTGGTCGTCGCACCATGAACGAGATCAACATGGTGCCTTTCATCGACGTCATGCTGGTGCTGCTGATCATCTTCATGGTCACCGCGCCACTCATCTCGCCCAGCGTGATCGACTTGCCCACCGTGGGCAAAGCGGCCACGGTGCCCGACCAAGTGATCCACATCGAGATCAGCAAAGACGACAAGATCACCGTCAAGAGCACCGGCACCACGGTGTCCACCCGCAGCAGTTCAATGGACATGCTGGCGCGCGATGTGCGCCAACTGCAAGGCGAAGCAGCGCAAGGGCCGGTGGTGATCACGGCTGACCGCAGCATCAAGTACGAGTCGGTGGTCAAAGCCATGGACACCTTGCAACGCGCCGGGGTGCAACGCGTGGGCTTGGCCGTGCAATTGGTCGATTGAGTGTGAGCCCCTGCCGCCATGAGCGCCCAAGCCAAGCATCTTGAATTTGCACCCCCGCCAGCGCCTGGCACGGGTCGTTCGTTGACGCTCGCCTTGTTTGTGCACGGCTTGCTGTTGGTGGCGCTGACAGCTGGCATTCAGTGGAACCAAGACCTGCCCTTGTCGGCCGAAGCCGAACTCTGGTCAGCCGTGCCCCAAGCCGCAGCGCCCAAATTGGTGGAGGTTGAACCACCGCCGCCGCCGC
>NZ_JAVLFP010000092.1:0-13363 GCF_046052825.1 Limnohabitans sp. | reverse complement strand
ACCCACCGCGGCTATGACAGCGATCACCCGAGAGTGACCGGTGATGTCGGCAAGGCCGGCGTGGCCATTGACTCGGTTGAAGACCTGAAGATCTTGTTCAACCAGATCCCGCTCGACAAGGTGTCGGTCTCCATGACCATGAACGGCGCGGTGCCGCCGGTGCTGGCCGGCTATGTGGTGGCCGCCGAAGAGCAGGGCGTGAGCCAGGACAAGCTGTCCGGAACCATTCAGAACGACATTCTGAAAGAGTTCATGGTGCGCAACACCTACATCTACCCGCCGCAGCCGTCGATGAAGATCATCGGCGACATCATCGAGTACACGGCCAAGAACATGCCGAAGTTCAACTCGATCAGCATCTCGGGCTACCACATGCAAGAGGCCGGCGCCAACCAGGCGCTTGAGCTGGCCTTCACCCTGGCCGATGGCAAGGAGTATGTGAAGACCGCCATCGCCAAGGGCATGGATGTGGACGAGTTTGCCGGCCGCCTGAGCTTCTTCTGGGCCATCGGCATGAACTTCTACCTCGAAGTGGCCAAGATGCGCGCGGCGCGCCTGCTGTGGCACCGCATCATGAGCGGTTTTGACGCCAAGAACCCCAAGAGCCTGATGCTGCGCACCCACTGCCAGACCTCGGGCTGGTCGCTGACCGAGCAAGACCCCTACAACAACGTGGTGCGCACCACCATCGAGGCCATGGCCGCCGTGTTTGGTGGCACGCAAAGCTTGCACACCAACAGCTTTGACGAGGCCATCGCTTTGCCCACCGAGTTTTCGTCGCGCATTGCCCGCAACACCCAGTTGATCATCCAAGAAGAGACCCACATCACCAGCGTGATCGATCCTTGGGCGGGCAGTTACATGATGGAGTCCTTGACCCAAGAGATGGCCGACAAAGCCTGGGCCATCATCCAGGAAGTTGAAACCATGGGCGGCATGACCAAAGCCGTGGACAGCGGCTGGGCCAAGCTCAAGATCGAAGCGGCAGCGGCTGAAAAACAAGCCCGCATCGACTCGGGCAAAGACGTCATCGTGGGCGTCAACAAATACAGGCTGGCCAAAGAAGACCCGATCGACACCTTGGACATCGACAACGTGCGCGTGCGCGATGGCCAGATTGAACGCCTCAAGCACATCAAAGCCACACGTGACAGCGCCCGCGTGCAAGCCGCGCTCGACGCGCTCACGGCGGCGGCCGAGTCAGGCCAAGGCAACTTGCTGGACCTGACCATCCAAGCCATGCGCTTGCGTGCCACGGTGGGGGAGGTGAGCGATGCGCTGGAGAAGGTGTTTGGCCGCCACCGCGCCGACACCCAAAAGGTGACCGGTGTGTACGCGGCTGCCTACGACTCAGCCTCGGGCGAAGGAGACACCATGGACTACTGGAATGCGCTCAAGGCTGAGATTGCCGAGTTCGCCGACCAACAGGGTCGCCGCCCGCGCGTGATGATTGCCAAACTCGGCCAAGACGGCCACGACCGGGGTGCCAAAGTGGTGGCCACTGCGTATGCCGATTTGGGCTTTGATGTGGACATGGGACCGCTGTTTCAAACCCCCGAAGAGTGTGCCCGCCAAGCGATTGAAAACGATGTGCATGCCGTGGGTGTGTCCACCTTGGCGGCGGGTCACAAGACTTTGGTGCCTGCCATCATTGCCGAGCTCAAAAAGCAAGGGGCTGACGACATCATCGTGTTTGTGGGTGGCGTGATTCCACGCCAAGACTACGAGCTCTTGTATGCGCAAGGCGTCAAAGGCATTTACGGTCCGGGCACGCCCATCCCTGTGAGCGCCAAAGATGTGTTGGCGCAAATTAAGAAGGCCTTGGGTTAAACCTCTTCAACCCACACCTAGGCACAAGGCATGACACCTGAGCAATTGCTCGACGGACTGCTGCACGGCAACGCAGCGGTGCAGCGCCGCGCCATGGCCAAGGCCATCACCCTGCTTGAATCGACCCGCACCGACCACCGTGTGTTGGCCGATGCCTTGTTGACTGCCATGCTGCCGCACACCGGCCAGTCGTTTCGTCTGGGCATCAGCGGCGTGCCGGGGGTGGGCAAGTCCACCTTCATCGAAGCCTTGGGTTTGTATTTGATTGGCCAGGGCCACCGGGTGGCTGTGCTGGCGGTGGACCCATCGTCCAGCGTGTCGGGCGGCTCGATCTTGGGGGACAAAACCCGCATGGAGCATTTGAGCGTGCATCCACAGGCCTACATCCGCCCCAGCCCATCGAGCGGGACCTTGGGCGGCGTGGCTGAGAAAACCCGTGAGTCGATGCTGGTGTGCGAAGCCGCTGGCTACGACGTGGTGCTGGTAGAAACCGTGGGCGTGGGTCAAAGCGAGACCGCCGTGGCCAACATGACCGACATGTTTTGTTTGCTGCAATTGCCCAACGCGGGCGACGATTTGCAAGCCATCAAAAAAGGTGTGATGGAGATCGCGGATTTGGTGGCCATCAACAAGGCCGACATCGACACCATTGCCGCGACACGGGCACAGCTGCAAATCACCAGTGCCTTGCAGCTGCTGGGCATGCATGCCTCGTCGGGCCACCCGCATGGCGACGACAGCGTGTGGCACCCCAAGGTGCTGCAAATCAGCGCTTTGCTCAACCAGGGTGTGGATGCGTTTTGGGCTGCTGTGAGCGAATTCAAAGGCCTGCAAGTCAACAATGGCCGCTTTGAGACGCGGCGCCAAAACCAAGCCCTGTCGTGGATGTGGGAGCGCATCGACGCCGGTTTGAAGCACACCTTTCGGTCGCAGCCACGCGTGCAATCGCTGCTGCCCGAACTCAGCCAACAAGTGGCGGCGGGGCAGTTGGCTGCTTCGACCGCTGCCAGACAACTGCTCAGCGCTTACCAAGCGCAGAGCTGAAACCTATCTTCCATAAAAGAGAGTGCAACCATGCAAGACATCCTTGAACAACTGGAACAAAAACGTGCCGCGGCGCGCTTGGGCGGAGGCCAAAAGCGCATCGACGCGCAACACGCCAAAGGCAAGTTGACGGCGCGTGAGCGCATTGAGGTGTTGCTCGACGAAGGCACCTTCGAAGAGTGGGACATGTTTGTCGAGCACCGCTGCACCGACTTTGGCATGGAAGCCAACAAAATTCCGGGTGATGGGGTGGTCACAGGCTACGGCATGATCAACGGTCGTTTGGTGTTTGTGTTCAGCCAAGACTTCACGGTGTATGGCGGCGCTTTGTCGGAAACCCATGCCGAAAAGATTTGCAAGATCATGGACCAGGCCATGAAGGTGGGCGCGCCGGTGATTGGCTTGAACGATTCAGGGGGTGCCCGCATTCAAGAAGGTGTGGCCAGCTTGGGCGGTTATGCCGATGTGTTCCAGCGCAACGTGATGGCCAGCGGTGTGGTGCCACAGATCAGCATGATCATGGGGCCGTCTGCCGGTGGGGCGGTGTATTCGCCGGCCTTGACCGATTTCATCTTCATGGTCAAAGACAGCTCGTACATGTTTGTCACCGGCCCTGAAGTGGTCAAAACGGTCACGCACGAAGAGGTGACCGCCGAAGAGCTGGGCGGCGCATTGACCCACACCACCAAGAGCGGTGTGGCCGACATGGCGTTTGAAAACGACGTCGAAGCTTTGCTGATGTTGCGCCGTCTCTACAACTACCTGCCGCTCAACAACAAAGAGAAAGCGCCGGTGCGCCACAACGGGGACCCGACCGAACGCATGGATGTGAGCTTGGACACCTTGGTGCCCGAGAACCCCAACAAGCCCTATGACATGAAAGAGCTGATCGTCAAAACCGTGGACGATGGCGACTTCTTTGAGCTGCAACCCGACTACGCGAAAAACATTTTGATTGGCTTTGCCCGCATGGCCGGTCAAACGGTTGGCATCGCGGCGAACCAACCTCTGGTGTTGGCGGGTTGCTTGGACATCAAGAGCTCCATCAAAGCCGCGCGCTTTGTGCGCTTTTGCGATGCCTTCAACATTCCCGTGATCACCTTTGTCGACGTGCCCGGTTTCATGCCCGGCACCAGCCAAGAGTTTGGCGGCATCATCAAACACGGTGCCAAGTTGCTCTACGCCTATGCCGAGTGCACGGTGCCCAAGATCACGGTGATCACGCGCAAGGCCTATGGCGGTGCGTACGACGTGATGGCGTCTAAGCACCTGCGCGGTGACGTGAACTTTGCCTGGCCCAATGCCGAGATTGCGGTGATGGGGGCCAAGGGCGCGGTGGAAATCATCTTCCGCGAAGACAAGGGTGACCCAGAAAAACTGGCCGCGAAAGAAGCCGAGTACAAGGCCCGTTTTGCCAACCCGTTTGTGGCGGGTGCGCGTGGCTTCATTGACGATGTGATTCAACCGCATGAAACCCGCAAGCGCATTTGCCGCTCGTTGGTGATGCTCAAAGACAAGCAGATCGACAACCCGTGGCGCAAGCACGGCAACATTCCGCTTTGAGTTGGCTTATGCGGAACACTGAGTTGAAACGTCGGTTGGGGAGGGCGGGTAGCCTGAGCGCTTTGCTCCGTGTCCTCCGGCCTTCGGCCTCCCCCTTTACCTGCGCAAAGCGCTCAGGCTACCCGCTTGATGCAGCACTTTTTATTGCGGCAGGGGAAGCGGACAACCCGAATTCTTTGATGCACTTCGCAGCCATGGGTGCGGTGTGTCCGCCGCAGCGAAGTGAAGGGGGAGCCCGAAGGGCGGGGGACATGAGCGGAGGCGGATACGCCGCGCCCATGGCGAGCACAGCAACTCACGGCATGCCCATGGCGAGCACACCAACGCACAACACGCCCAAGGCGAGCACCGCAAAGCATTGAACAGATACCCTAATAAGGAAAGACCATGTTTACCAAAATTCTGATTGCCAACCGCGGCGAAATCGCCTGCCGTGTCATCGCCACCGCCCACAAAATGGGCATCCAAACCGTGGCCGTTTACTCCGAAGCCGACAAAGAAGCACGTCACGTGCAACTGGCCGATGAAGCGGTGTTGATTGGACCGGCGGCCTCGCGTGAGTCGTACCTGGTGGCCGACAAAATCATCGCCGCTGCCAAAGCCACGGGTGCACAGGCCATTCACCCCGGTTATGGTTTCCTGAGCGAAAACGCCGAGTTCTCCAAACGCTGCGAAGACGAGGGCATTGCCTTCATTGGTCCGCGCCACTTCTCCATTGCCGCGATGGGTGACAAGATCGAGTCGAAAAAATTGGCGGGCTCTGCGGGCGTGAACTGCATCCCCGGTGTCAACGATGCCATCGAAACCCCCGAAAAAGCGGTGCAAATTGCCCAAGGCATTGGCTACCCCGTGATGATCAAAGCCTCCGCTGGCGGTGGTGGCAAGGGGCTGCGCGTGGCCTTCAACGACAAAGAAGCTTTGGAGGGCTTCACCTCTTGCCGCAACGAAGCACGCAACAGCTTTGGCGACGACCGTGTGTTCATTGAGAAATTTGTCGAAGAGCCGCGCCACATCGAAATTCAAGTGTTGGGCGACAGCCACGGCAACGTGGTGTATTTGAACGAGCGCGAGTGCTCGATCCAGCGCCGTCACCAAAAAGTGATCGAGGAGGCGCCTTCGCCTTTCATCAGCGAGGCCACCCGCCAAGCCATGGGCGAGCAGGCCGTGCAGTTGGCCAAGGCGGTGAAGTACCAAAGCGCGGGCACGGTGGAGTTTGTGGTCGGCAAAGACCAGAGTTTTTACTTCCTCGAAATGAACACCCGTTTGCAGGTGGAGCACCCCGTGACCGAAGCCATCACCGGCTTGGACTTGGTGGAGTTGATGATTCGGGTGGCTGCGGGCGAGAAGCTGCCCATCACGCAAGCCGATGTCAAACGCAATGGCTGGGCCATTGAATGCCGTATCAACGCCGAAGACCCGTTCCGTAATTTCTTGCCATCGACCGGGCGCTTGGTGCGTTTTCAAACGCCCGCACAAACCATGTTCCAAGGCAACACCGACCATTTGTTCGGCGTGCGCGTGGACACCGGTGTGCAAGACGGTGGCGAGATTCCGATGTTTTATGACTCGATGATCGCCAAGCTCATCGTGCACGGCAAAGACCGCAACGAAGCGATTGCCAAGATGCGTGAAGCCTTGAACGGCTTTGTCATCCGTGGCATCAGCTCCAACATTCCGTTCCAAGCGGCTTTGCTGGCGCACCCAAAGTTTGTTTCGGGTGACTTCAACACGGGCTTCATTGCCGAGCAGTACGCCCATGGTTTCCGCGCCGAAGACGTGCCGCATGACGATCCCGACTTCTTGGTGGCGCTGGCCGCTTTTGTGCGCCGCAAATCGCGCGAGCGCGCGGCCAACCTCAGCGGGCAGTTGCCTGGCTACGACGTCAAGATTGGCCAGGACTACACCGTGGTGGTGTTGGGCGCACAAGGCCACAACAGCCATAAGCCAGTGCATGTGGACGAGTTCCGTGGTCAAAGCGGCTTGGCCAATATTCAAGTGGGTGACAAGACCTACGCCATCGAAAGCCACTCGCGCTTGAACGATGTGCGCATCTCGGGCACGGTCAACGGCCAGCCCTTCACAGCGCAAGTCGAGCGAGGCACGGTGAAAAACCCCTTGGTGCTGCAAGTGCAACACAACGGCACCCGCATCGACGCCTTGGTGATGTCGCCCCGCATGGCCGAGTTGCACCAACTCATGCCGTACAAAGCACCGCCTGACTTGAGCCGCTTTGTGCTGTCGCCCATGCCGGGCCTGCTGGTGGATGTGCCGGTCAAACCGGGTCAGAAAGTTCAAGCCGGTGAACGCGTGGCCGTGATCGAAGCCATGAAGATGGAGAACGTGTTGTTTGCCACCCAAGACGGCGTGGTCAAGAGCGTGGTGGCCAGCAAGGGCGAGTCTCTCACGGTGGACCAGATGATTGTGGAGTTTGAGTGATGTCTGCAACTACACGCCCCTTCAAAGTGCTGGGCATCCAGCAAATCGCCATCGGTGGCCCAGACAAAGGGCGCTTGCAAAAACTCTGGGTTGACATGTTTGGCTTGGAGGTGACGGGCACCTTCAAGAGCGAACGTGAAAACGTGGACGAAGACATTTGCGCCATGGGCGTGGGACCATTCAAGGTCGAGGTGGATTTGATGCAGCCCTTGGACCCCGACAAAAAGCCAGCGGTGCACACCACCCCTTTGAACCATGTGGGCTTGTGGATCGACAAGCTGCCTGAGGCGGTGGCATGGTTGAGTGCGCAAGGCGTGCGGTTTGCGCCGGGCGGCATCCGCCAAGGCGCAGCAGGGTTTGACATCACCTTTCTTCACCCCAAAGCCAGCGACGAATTTCCCATTGGCGGGGAGGGTGTGCTGATTGAGCTGGTGCAAGCGCCCCCAGAGGTGGTGAGCGCCTTCAGTAAACTGGCTGCTTCCTAAACCCCCAAGGGGCCTGCATGGCGGTGTTGACGTGTTTTGACGATTGTTCAGATTTTGTAAAACTCAGGCGTGACATCCATGCCCACCCCGAGTTGGGGTACGACGAACACCGCACCAGTGCCATCGTGGCTGAGCGTTTGCGCGCTTGGGGTCTGGAGGTTCACACCGGCATCGCCCACACCGGGGTCGTGGGCGTCTTACACGGGCGCGAGGGGGCACACAGCATTGGCTTGCGCGCCGACTTGGACGCGCTGCCGCTGCAAGAAGACAACCATTTCCCCCACCGCTCGCAACACGACGGGCGCATGCACGCGTGCGGACACGACGGCCACACCACCATGCTGCTGGCGGCCGCCTGGCAGCTGTCGCAACGCCGTGACTTTGCTGGCACGGTGAACTTCATCTTTCAGCCTGCCGAAGAAATGGGCAAGGCGGGCGCCAAGAAGATGATTGACGAAGGCTTGTTTGAGCGCTTTCCTTGTGAGGCGGTGTTTGCCTTGCACAACTTCTCTTTGGGTGCCAAGGCTGGATCGTTTGCACTGAACCACGGAGCCCTGATGGCGTCGAGCAACACCTGGCGCGTCACGCTGCGCGGGCGTGGCACCCACGCCTCCATGCCGCACACCGGCACCGACCCGGTGGCCGCCACCATCAACTTGGCGCAGCAGTTGCAAACCTTGGTGCCTCGCGTGATCGACTCGCGTGAGCGGGTGCTGCTGGCGGTCACGCAAATCCAGGGCTCTGGCGCGCCGAATGTGATTCCTGATGTGGCTTGGGTGGGCGGCACGGTGCGCACCTTTTCAGACCACGCCCTGGACCTGTTGGAAGCGGCGCTGCGCCGCACCGCAGAACACACGGCGCTGGCCCATGGCTGCCAGGCCGAGGTGAGCTTTGTGCGGGCCTCGCCCCCCGTGGTGAACCATGCGTTTGAAGCCCAGTTTGCCGCCGAGGTGATGCGCGAGATCGTGGGTGTGCAGGACGTGAACGACGCCTTCGAGCCCGTGCTGACCGCCGAAGACTTTGCCCACATGCTGCGCGCCAAGCCCGGTTGCTATGCCTTCATTGGCAACGGCGATGGCGGCCACCGCATGCCCGACCATGGGCCCGGTGCTTGCGTGATCCACAACACCTCGTTTGACTTCAACGACGCCATCATCCCGGTGGGTGCAAGCTATTTTGTGCGCTTGGTGGAGCGTTGGCTGGCACGCCCCTGAGAGACTTGATGTGGGGTGTTGCACTGCGTGTGAGGACATCCGACACAACCGAGATCTGTTTTCCTCATTGATTCAACAAGGATGTCCATGACTTCTCCCTACACACTTCGCGGCCTGAGCTTGATGCTGGCCTTGAGCGCATGCACCTTGGGTTCTGCTTGGGCGCAACGCGTGGTGCACTTGGTGGTGCCTTTTGGACCCGGTGCGGTGCAAGACACGCTGGCGCGCACCTTCAACAACGAATTGGGCCAAGCCCTGGGCGCGACGGTGTTGGTGGAGAACCGTGCGGGTGCAGGCGGCACGGTGGGCACCGCCCAAGTGGCCCACGCAGCGGCTGACGGCAACACCCTGGTGCTGGCCGCTGCCAGCCATAACCTGGCAGGGCATTTGTATGCCAAGTTGCCCTACGACCCGGTGAAGGACTTTGTGGGCGTGGCCTTGTTGGGCTATTCGGGCTACGTGGTGGCGGCGCCTGCCAACATGGGCGTGAACAACCTGGCCGAGTATGTGCGCGCCTTGAAGGCCAAGCCCGGTCAACTCAACTACGCGTCGGCGGGCAACGGCAGCGCCACACATTTGGGCATGGCGTCGTTTCTGGCCAAAGCGGGTGCCAGCATGCAGCACATTCCGATGAAGTCCACCGGCGACGCAGTCAACGAAGTGCTGGCCGGGCGCGTGCAAGGTGTGACCTCGGCCACCATCGGTGTGGCGGGGTTCCGCCAAGACCCGCGCATCAAGCTGCTGGCTTACACCGGTAGCCAGCGCTCCAAGTTCATGCCGGAGTTGCCCACTGTGGCCGAGGCCGGTTTGCCGGGCTTCAAGTTCGACTCCTGGTTTGGCTTGTTGGCACCGGCTTCGACGCCCAAGGCCGAGGTGGACCGCATCAACGCGGCCATGGCCAAGGTGTTGGCAGATCCGGTGGTGCAAGAGCGGTTCACCAAGCTGGGGGTTGAGCCGGGTGCCATGTCGTCGGATGAGTTTCAGCGCTTGTTGCGCGCGGACTGGGACACGGCCGGGCAAATTGTGAAGGCCTCGGGCGCACGCATCGAGTGAGGCGAGCAGGCCTCAAGCGCCTGTGCCAGCGTTTGAAACGGCCCCACCTGGGGCCGTTCAGCTTTGTGCGCGAGCTTTGGCTTTCGCCAAAGCGGCTTCGATGATGGCGCGCTTGCGGTCAACTTCAGGCGCGCTGCCAGCACCCTCTGCACCATGGGTATGGGCGGGCAAATCGGCCAATTTTTTGAGCGCTTTGGCTTGCAGCCGCTGCGTGGTGTCTTGTGCCTCACGGGCACTGCGTTGCTGGTGCCAGCGGAAGCGTTCGCGGGCTTGGCTTGCTTGCTCGGCTGACCAAGCGGCCCAGCCCGTGAGGGCAGGGTCAACGGGTTCGAGTTGAATGCAGTCGACGGGACACACCGGAATGCACAACTCGCAGCCAGTGCAATAAGCTTCGATGACGGTGTGCATGCGTTTGTTGGCACCCAAGATGGCGTCTGTCGGGCAGGCGGCAATGCACAGCGTGCACCCAATGCACCAGTCCTCGTCGATGATGGCCATTTGGCGGGGGCCTTCCATGCCGTGTTCAGCACTCAGTGGGAGCGCTGCTTGGCCCATGAGCGATGACAAGCGTTCAACGCCTGCTTGTCCTCCAGGCGGGCATTGGTTGGTGCCAGCATCGCCCTGGGCCATGGCCTGGGCGTAACTGTGGCAGTCGGGGTAGCCGCAGCGCGTGCACTGTGTTTGTGGCAAAGCGTCGTTGAGACGCTCAACCAGACTCACTTGTTCGCGCGCACAGCTTTCTTGGCTGCGGGCTTGGCTGCAACAGACGGAGGGGCAGCGCGGGCAGACACTTTTTTCACCACCACCGGCGCGGTTGAGCTGACCTTGGCCGCTGCTTTTTTGGCAGCAGGGCGCACAACTTTGGGCTTGGCGACAGCAGGGGCCTTGACGCCCTGTTTGGGGGGAGCTGCTTTTTGATGCGCCAAGATGAAGCTCTTGACATGCGGATACACCACGTCGCGCCATCGGCGACCACTGAAAATACCGTAGTGGCCTGCGCCGGGCACTTCCAAGTGGTGCTGCTCTTGGCGCACGATGCCTGTGCACAGGTCGTGCGCAGCCACGGTTTGGCCTGAGCCCGAGATGTCGTCGAGTTCGCCTTCGACCGTCAGCAGTGCAGTGCCACGGATGTCTTGCGGGCGAACCAATTCCAGTTGCCCTTGTTCAGACTTGACGTACCAAGTGCCTCGCACCAGCTTGAACTCTTGGAACACCGTGTTGATGGTCTCCAGGTAGTAATCGGCATCCATGTCGAGCACTGCGTTGTACTCGTCGTAGAACTGGCGGTGTGACTCGGCGCTGGAGTTGTCGCCTTTGATCAGGTCTTTGAAGTAGTCGTAATGGCTCTTCAAGTGGCGATCCGGGTTCATGGCCACAAAGCCGGTGTGCTGCAAAAAGCCTGGGTAGACGCGACGGCCTGCACCTGGGAAGTTGTCGGGCACGCGGTAAATCACATTGTTTTCAAACCAGCTGAAGCTCTTGTTCATGGCCAGGTTGTTGACCGCGGTGGGCGATTTGGTGGCGTCAATGGGCCCACCCATCATGGTCATGCTCAGAGGCGTTTTTTCGCCGCGGCTGGCCATCAGGGAGACTGCCGCCAACACCGGCACCGTGGGTTGACACACACTCATGATGTGGCAGTTGCCGTAGTGATTTTGCAAGTAGCGGATGAACTCTTGCACGTAGTTCACGTAGTCGTCGAGGTGGAACTCGCCATCACTCAAGGGCACCAGACGGGCGTTTTTCCAGTCGGTGATGTAGACCTTGTGGTCTTTGAGCATGGTCTTGACGGTGTCGCGCAGCAAGGTGGCGTAGTGACCTGACAAGGGGGCCACGATCAGCACCACGGGCTGGCCCTTGAGGCTGGTCAGCGTGTTGGAATCATCGGTGTAGCGTTTGAAGCGGCGCAATTCGCAAAAAGGTTTGTCGAGTTCGATGCGTTCGTGGATGGCCACGTCCACACCGTTGACCTCGACCGATTGGATGCCAAATTGTGGCTTTTCGTAGTCTTTGCCCAAGCGGTAGAGCAAGTCGTAGCCCGCAGAAATGCGTTGTCCGAGTTGGTTTTGGCCCAAGGGGGAGAGCGGGTTGCTGTAGAGCTTGGATGCGGCCTGCGCAAAGTCTGCGAACGGCTCCATCAAGGTGCGCTGAGTTTCGAAGATTTGGTAAAGCATGTGTCTTTGGAAGATGATGTTGCAGTGCAATATAACAGCAGCGACTGGGGTGAAAATGGAGTCTGTCCCCCAATTGAACTTGCTTGTCTTCAGCGCCCCATGACCACCTCCCCATCGAACACCACAACCACGGCCCGCATGCCGGTTTTATTTGTCGGACACGGCAGCCCCATGAACGCGATTGAAGACAGCCCATTTCGCCGTGAATGGCAGCGTATCGGCAGGTTGTTTGGCAGCCAATGGCCCAAGCCCCAGCTGATTTTGTGCATTTCTGCCCACTGGATCACCCAGGGCTGGCAGCTCACGGGCATGGCGCAACCCAAAACCATCCACGACTTTGGTGGGTTCCCTCAGGAACTGTTTGAACAGCAATACCCTGCGCCGGGTGCGCCCGAATGGGCGGCGCAGAAGGCACAGCAATGGCGTCAACCTGCCAACGGCGAGCCCTTGGGCGTGGACTTGACCCAATGGGGCTTAGACCATGGCTGCTGGAGCGTGCTGAAACCCATGTTTCCTGCGGCAGACATTCCGGTGGTGCAACTGAGCATGGACTACAGCCGTCCCATGGCGGAGCACTATGCCTTGGGCCAGCAGTTGCGCAGCCTCAGACATCAGGGTGTGTTGGTGATGGCCAGTGGCAACACGGTGCACAACTTGCGCACCATGCAACGCTCAGCGGCAGACGACCAAGCCTACGATTGGGTGGTTGCCTTTGACCAATGGGTGGCAGCGCAAATCAGCGCCGGCCACAACCAGGCCTTGGTGGATTTTCAAGCGCAAGGTCAAACCGCGCAGATGTCGCACCCCAGCTACGACCATTTCTTGCCTTTGCTTTATGCGGCAGGCGCAGCAGAACCCGGGGACAGCGTGACGTTTTTCAACGAGGGGTACCAGCTGGCCTCCATTGCCATGCGCTCCGTCATTTGGGACTGAGCGCTTAAGGCTCAGATCACCTTGGCAATGCAGGCGCAGACGTAGTCGATGTTCTTGCTGTTGAGCGCGGCCACGCACATGCGGCCGGTGTCGGTGCCGTAAACCCCAAACTCGTTGCGCAGGCGCACCATTTGGTCTTTGTTCAGTCCGGAGTAGCTGAACATGCCGATTTGGGTGGTGATGAAGCCCATGTCTTGCTTGACGCCAGCGGCTTTCAAACCATCCACCAACCTTTGGCGCATGGCTTTGATGCGCACGCGCATCTCGCCCAGTTCTTTTTCCCACAAGGCGCGCAGCTCAGGGTTGCCCAATACGGCGGCCACCACGGCACCGCCGTGGATGGGTGGATTGGAGTAGTTGGTGCGAATGACGATCTTGAGTTGGCTCAGCACGCGGCTGGCTTCTTCTTTGTCGGCGCACAGTACGCTCAAAGCGCCCACGCGCTCACCATACAAGCTGAAGCTCTTGGAGAACGAGGTGGAGACAAAAAAGCACAGACCGGCGGCGACAAACTTTTGAATCACAGCGCCATCTTCGGCAATGCCGTGGCCAAAGCCTTGGTAGGCCATGTCCAAGAACGCGGTCAGGTTTTTTGCCTTGACCACAGCCACCACTTGGTCCCATTGGGCCG
>NZ_JAVLFP010000091.1:0-13693 GCF_046052825.1 Limnohabitans sp. | reverse complement strand
AGACAGGTGTAGACCATGGCCATTGGAAAGCGCTGGCCCCGAGCGTGGTCTTCGATGCAGCGCAGCACCAACGGACTGCGCAACCGGTGTGCATTGGCACGTACTTCGTCGGCGCTCATCCACAGGGTCCGCTCGATGCCTTTGTCGAGCCGGGCGCCTTCCACCACGTCGCCGAGGTCACCACAGTAGGCAAAGCGCAGGTAGGTGATGTCCTCGGCGGCATGTGCCTCGCGCGCTGGGCGCTGAAAGCGCGACATGTAGATACCGACCAAGGCGGTCGGCGTGAAAGCGTGTGTGGTTTCTTCGAACGCCTCGCGTGCACAGCCGGCTTCGGGTGATTCACCCGGGTCGAGGTGGCCCGCCGGGTTGTTCAAGCGCAAGCCTTCTGGCGTGTGTTCTTCAATCAAGAGGTAGCGACCATCGCGCTCAATGATGGCGGCCACGGTGACACTGGGTTTCCAACGAATAGTCATTCCCCCATTATCTTTCGGGTAAGCCCACGCCAGAGCAGGGGTGTTTCTGGTGTAACCTTTCGGGAGTCTGACAACAACCCCAGCCTTTAGGAGTTCTTCATGCTGATAGGCGTGCCCGTCGAAACGACGGCAGGTGAAACCCGTGTGGCGATAACGCCCGAGACGGCTAAAAAACTGATCGCGCAGGGACACACTGTGCGCATTCAATCGGGCGCCGGTGTGGCGGCCAGCGTCACCGATGCGGCCTATGCGGCAGCGGGTGCTGAAGTGGTCGATGTGTCAACGGCTTGGGGCTGCGATTTGGTGCTCAAAGTGCGAGGCCCTTCGCAAGCTGAGGCCGCGCATGTGGTGGCTGGCAGCACCGTGGTCGGCATGCTGGAGCCCTTCAATGCCGAAGGCCTGCAGCGCTTGGCCACTGCCGGAGCCACGGGGTTTGCGCTAGAAGCCGCACCGCGCACCACGCGCGCCCAAAGCATGGATGTGTTGTCCTCACAAGCCAACATTGCTGGTTACAAAGCCGTGATGCTGGCCGCTGACAAATACCAACGGTTTTTCCCGATGCTGATGACCGCGGCGGGCACCGTGAAGGCTGCGCGCGTGGTCATCCTGGGCGTGGGTGTGGCGGGGTTGCAAGCGATTGCGACGGCCAAACGTTTGGGCGCGGTGATTGAAGCCACCGATGTGCGCCCGAGCGTGAAAGAACAAGTCGAATCACTGGGGGCTAAATTCATCGACGTGCCGTTCGAAACCCAAGAAGAAAAAGATGCGGCGGAAGGGGTTGGCGGTTATGCCCGGCCGATGCCCCAGAGTTGGCTGGATCGTCAAAAGATCGAAGTGGCTAAGCGTGTGGCGCAAGCCGATGTGGTGATCACCACGGCCTTGATCCCTGGGCGCGCAGCACCGGTCTTGGTGACCGAAGACATGGTCAAAGCCATGAAGCCAGGCTCTGTGATCATTGACATCGCCGCTGGCAAAGGTGCCACAGGCACAGATGGCAACTGCCCGCTGACCGAGGCCGGAAAAACCGTGGTCAAGCACGGCGTGACCCTGGTCGGGGAAACCAATTTGCCCGCCTTGGTGGCGGCGGACTCGAGTGCGCTGTATGCCCGCAACGTACTGGACTTTTTGAAGTTGATCATCAACAAGGAAGGTGTGCTGCACATCGACTTGGAAGACGACATCGTGGCGGCATGTTTGATGACCCGCGATGGTGCAGTGGTCAAGAAATGAACGTGAGGATCTAAAAATGGACGCAGTTTCTCCCACCCTCCTGAACCTCATCATCTTTGTGCTGGCCATCTATGTGGGCTACCACGTGGTGTGGACGGTCACGCCCGCCTTGCACACGCCGCTGATGGCGGTGACCAACGCCATCTCGGCCATCGTCATCGTGGGGGCGATGCTGGCCGCCGCGATGACCGAAACCACACTCGGCAAAACCATGGGTGTGCTGGCGGTGGTCTTGGCCGCAGTCAATGTGTTTGGCGGCTTCATGGTGACGCGTCGCATGTTGGAGATGTTCAAGAAAAAAGACAAAAAGGCACCGGCTGCTGAAGGAGCCTCGAAATGAACGGCGGTTTGTTGAACATGGATTTCGTCAGCATGAATTTGGTCACCATGATGTATTTGGTGGCCAGTGTCTGTTTCATTCAAGCACTCAAAGGCTTGAGCCACCCCACCACCTCGATCCGAGGCAATGTCTTTGGCATGACCGGCATGACGATTGCCGTCTTGACGACAGCGGCCTTGATCGTCAAGTTGTCGGGTTCTGGCGTGGGAATGTCCTGGGTCTTGCTGGGTTTGGTGATCGGTGGTGGAGCTGGAACTCTGATGGCGCAGCGTGTCGAGATGACCAAGATGCCAGAGTTGGTGGCCTTCATGCACAGCATGATCGGTTTGGCTGCGGTGTTCATCGCGATCGCTGCGGTGGTGGAGCCGGCGGCATTTGGCATCGTGACAAAAGGCCAAGGTACCCTGGACATCCCCAATGGCAACCGATTGGAGTTGTTCTTGGGTGCCGCGATCGGTGCCATCACCTTCAGCGGCTCGGTCATTGCCTTTGGCAAGCTCTCGGGCAAGTACAAATTTCGTTTGTTCCAAGGTGCGCCGGTGGTATTCGCCGGACAGCACATGCTCAACCTCGCGGTGGGTTTGGGTACGTTGGGGCTGGGCGTGGTCTTCATGCTCAGCGGCAACTGGGACGCGTTTTTGTTGATGCTCGCGTTGTCGTTTGTGTTGGGGGTGTTGATCATCATCCCCATTGGTGGTGCAGACATGCCGGTGGTGGTGTCCATGCTCAACAGTTATTCGGGCTGGGCCGCAGCAGGCATTGGCTTCTCACTCAACAACAGCATGTTGATCATTGCCGGCTCCTTGGTCGGCAGTTCGGGGGCGATCCTGAGCTACATCATGTGCAAGGCGATGAACCGTTCGTTCTTCAACGTGATCTTGGGTGGCTTTGGTGGCGAGGCGGGCACCGCAGCGGCAGGCAGTACCGAGCAGCGTCCCGTCAAGAGCGGCAGCGCGGACGATGCGGCCTACATCTTGGCGAACGCCGAAAGTGTGATCATCGTGCCGGGATACGGCTTGGCCGTCGCACGTGCCCAGCACGCGGTGAACGAATTGGCCGAGAAGTTGATGCACAAAGGCATCAGCGTGAAGTACGCCATTCACCCGGTGGCCGGGCGCATGCCAGGGCACATGAACGTGTTGCTGGCCGAGGCCGAGGTGCCATATGACCAGGTGTTTGAGATGGAAGACATCAATGGCGAATTTGGGCAGGCGGATGTGGCCATCATTTTGGGGGCCAATGACGTGGTCAACCCCGCAGCCATGACCAAGGGTTCGCCCATTTACGGCATGCCAATTCTGGAAGCCTTCAAAGCCAAAACCATCATCGTCAACAAGCGTTCCATGGCCTCTGGCTATGCGGGCTTGGACAACGAGCTGTTCTACATGGACAAAACCATGATGGTGTTTGGTGACGCCAAGAAAGTGGTGGAAGACATGGTCAAGGCCGTGGAGGCATGAGCCCGATGGAACACCGTCCTTGGCTGAGCTCTTACCCTGAAGGTGTCCCTGCTGACATCGACACCAGCGCCTATGTGTCGCTGGTGGAGTTGATGCAAGACAGCTTTGAGAAATACGCTGACCGCACGGCTTTCAGCTTCATGGGGCATGACATGAGTTATGCCGAACTGGATCGGCTCAGCCAAGTGTTTGGGGCTTATTTGCAGAGCTTGGGGCTTTTGGCCGGTGACCGCGTGGCCATCATGTTGCCCAACGTGTTGCAGTACCCCGTGGCGGTTGCCGCCATTCTTCGCGCGGGCTATGTGGTGGTCAACATCAATCCACTTTATACGGCGCGTGAGTTGGAAGTTCAGCTCAAAGATGCAGATGCCAAAGTCATTGTGATTTTGGAGAATTTTGCGGCGACCTTGGAAAAGTGCTTGGCAAAAACACCCATCCAGCACGTGGTGCTGTGCGCCATGGGTGATCGACTGGGATGGCTCAAGGGCCTGGTGGTCAACCACGTGGTGCGCCGGGTGAAAAAAATGGTGCCCGCATTCAGCCTGCCCAAGGCGGTGCGTTTCAATGCTGCGTTGACCCAGGGCGAGTCATGTACCCTGACCTTGCCTGCCACCGATGGCGAGGATTTGGCCGTGTTGCAGTACACAGGCGGGACCACCGGCGTGTCCAAAGGCGCAGAGTTGCTGCATCGCAACTTGGTGGCCAATGTGTTGCAGTCGCACGCGTGGAATGCGCCAGCGTTGACACGGGTGCCGGCCAACGAGCAACTCACGTTTGTGTGTGCCCTGCCGCTTTATCACATCTTTGCTTTCACCATCAACATGATGTTGACCATGCGCATGGGCGGGCGATCGATCTTGATTCCCAACCCGCGTGATTTACCGGCGGTGATCAAAGAGCTTTCTAAGCAACGGTTTCACATGTTTCCGGCGGTCAACACCTTGTTCAATGCTTTGGCCCACCACCCTGACTTTGGCAAGGTGGATTGGTCGCATTTGGTGGTGTCTTTGGGGGGCGGCACAGCGGTACAAAGTGCCGTCGCCAAGTTGTGGCTGGAGAAAACAGGCTGCCCCATCTGTGAGGGCTACGGCTTGTCGGAAACCAGTCCTTCGGCCAGCTGCAACCTCGTGACCAGCCAAACATTCACGGGCAGCATTGGGGTGCCGATCCCTGGCACAGAAATGAAAATCATCGACGACGAGGGACACGAACTGCCCCCCGGGCAGCCCGGTGAAATTGCGATCCGCGGCCCGCAGGTCATGGCTGGTTACTGGCAACGGCCCGACGAAACAGCCCGCGTCATGACGGCGGATGGTTTCTTCAAGTCGGGTGACATCGGTGTGATGGACGAACACGGGTTCTTCCGCATCGTTGACCGCAAGAAAGACATGATCTTGGTGAGTGGCTTCAACGTCTATCCCAACGAAGTGGAAGAGGTGGTGGCCAGTCTGCCCGGTGTGCTGGAGTGTGCCGTGATTGGCGTGCCTGACGAGCGCACGGGTGAGGCGGTCAAGTTGGTGGTGGTCAAGAGCGACCCTGAGTTGACCGAGGCGATGGTGCGCGAGCATTGCAAACAAAACCTCACCAACTACAAGCACCCTCGCTTGGTGGAGTTCCGCACCGAGTTGCCCAAGACGCCCGTGGGCAAAGTCTTGCGTCGCGAACTGCGCGAACCTTCATGAGCCGTCTGGCCCTCGTCAGCGCCATGCACGAAGAGCTGGCGGCTGTGTTGGCGCGCATGCCCGATGAGCACAAAACCGTGGTGGCTGGGCGGGAGTTTTGGGTCGGTCACTGGCATGGTCACGAGGTGGTTGCGGTGCTGTCGCGCATTGGCAAAGTGGCTGCGGCCACCACCACGGCTGTGCTGATTGAACGCTTTGGCGTCAATCGCGTGGTGTTCACCGGCGTGGCTGGCGGCTTGGCGCCCCAAGTGAACGTGGGCGATGTGGTGGTTGCCCATGAGTTCATGCAACACGACATGGATGCTTCCCCTTTGTTTGCGCGTCATGAAGTTCCCCTCACGGGCGTGACCCGCTTTGCAGCGGATGCCACATTGCGCGATGCTTTGTTAGAGGCCGCTCTGTTGGCGCTCAAAGATGTGGTGCGCAGCTTGCCGCGGCAAGACTGGCTCAAGCTCGACTTGGCGCAAGCGCGCGTGCACCAAGGCTTGGTGATCAGTGGAGACCGCTTTATCTCTCAAAGCGCGGACAGCGCTGAACTGCAACGGCGCTTGCCGGATGCTTTGGCGGTGGAGATGGAGTGCGCGGCCATGGCGCAGGTTTGCCATGACTACGGCATACCGATGGCTGCGGTGCGGACCATTTCAGACCGTGCCGACGATGCAGCCCATGTCGACTTTCCGCAATTCATCCAAAGCATTGCCAGCAGCTACAGCGCGTCGGTGCTGGACCGCTTGTTGCAACATTTGCCGAGTTGAGGGCTCATTTGAGCCAACCGCGCTTGCGGAAATACCACATCGGCACCACGGCGCTGCCGATCATCAGGGCCAGTGCGAAGGGATAGCCCCAGGCCTTGTCAAGCTCTGGCATGTACTGAAAGTTCATGCCATAGATGCTGGCAATCAAAGTGGGAGGCAGCAGCGCCACACTGGCCACCGAGAAGATTTTGATGATCTTGTTCTGGTTGATGTTGATGAAACCCACCGTGGCGTCCATCAGGAAGTTGATCTTGTCGAACAAAAACGCGGTGTGGTTGTCCAGCGACTCGATGTCGCGCAAAATTTGACGGGCTTCTTCAAACTGCTCGGCATTGAGCATGCGCGAGCGCATCATGAAGCTCACTGCGCGCCGGGTGTCCATCACGTTGCGGCGAATGCGACCATTCAAGTCTTCTTGGCGTGCAATGGCACCCAGAACTTCACCGGCCAACACGTCGGTCACGTCTTCTGCCAGCACCAGCTTGCCTGCTTTTTCTAGCTGGTCGTAAATGCCTTCCAGGGTGTCGGCAGAGTACTCGGCATCGGCGTCAAACAATTTGAGCAACACCTCTTTGGCATCCTCAATCAGGCCCGGTGCACGGCGTGCGCGCATGCGCAGCAAGCGAAACACGGGGACGTCTTCGTCGTGGATGGAGAACAACACGCCACGGCTTTTGAGAGCGTTGTTGTTTTGATTCAAGATGAACGCCACACGCACGGTGCGGGGTTCGTCTTCGTCTGCGATCAAAAAGTCACTGCGAATGTGCAACTCACCGTTGTCTTCTTCATAGAAACGTGCGGACTCTTCAATGTCCTCGTCCATCGCGTCTTCAGGAATGGACAGTCCGTAGTACTGTTTGATCCAACGCTTTTCTTCCAGCGTGGGAGCTTCAAGGTCAACCCATATCGGTTGGAATTTGGAGAGTTCTTCCAGCGACTCGATCTCTTCTTGAAAGAGACGGCCGTTGGCCAGCGTGAAAATATTGAGCATGGCAAGCGTGGTGTGTGTGCACCGGAGTTCGAAGGTGTGAAATACAGCAGCTTTCGAATCAGGGCGGCACCCGTGGCCATCAAAGACTCGAAAGCTACCAACTAGGGTAGGTTTCCAAGGAGATTGCTCCGCTGTTTGAGAACACCAATTATGGCATTTCACGGGGTGGCTTAGGGGTTTTTCCGGGGCATCTTTTTTGGCATTCTTTGAGTTAAGCCCATTGCCTTTTTGTAGCGCAAGGCGCATAGTGAAACTGCCAATTCACCAAAGGAGCCTCTCATGAATTTGACGATCAGCGGTCACCATCTGGAAATCACCCCAGCGTTGCGCAGTTACGTGACGGGTAAGTTGGATCGCATCACCCGACATTTCGACCAAGTGGTGGATGTGAAGGTGCTGTTGAGCATTGAAAACCAAAAAGAGAAAGAGGGCCGCCAAAAAGCCGAGTGCAACATTCACGTCAAGGGCAGCGACATGTTTGCTGAGTCTGCACACGAAGATCTGTATGCCGCAGTCGATGACTTGGTGGACAAATTGGACCGGCAAGTGGTCCGCCACAAAGACCGCTTGCAAAGTCATCACCATGAAAGCCCTAAGCGGCTGATGTGACGTGAGTTAATTCAAAACGTTTCAAAAACCGCCTGTCGCAGGCGGTTTTTGCGTTTTGGAATAGGGTTTTCAGCAGGTGCATAATCTGCCGCACCACCATGAACCGACTCGCCACCATCCTGCCTCCGACACAAGTCCTTGTGAACATGGAGGTCACCAGCAAAAAGCGCGCTTTTGAAGAAGCCGGGCTTTTGTTTGAGAGCCTGCATGGCTTGAATCGTGCCTTGGTGGCTGACAGCTTGTTCGCCCGAGAGCGGCTGGGCTCGACCGGATTGGGTCATGGCGTGGCCATTCCGCATGGACGTATCAAGGGCCTCAAGTCCCCCATGGCCGCTGTGTTTCAACTGGAGCAGCCGATTGGGTTTGACGCCCCCGATGAGCAACCGGTGAACTTGCTGATCTTTTTGTTGGTGCCTGAAGCCTCCACCCAAAAGCACCTTGAAATTTTGTCGGAGATCGCCGAGTTGTTGAGTGACACAGCTTTGCGAGAAACCATCAAGTCGTGCAACGATGCGGTCGAATTGCACCGCATCATTTCAACCTGGAACGCGGTGTCGTTTTGAAACCTACCGTCATCAGCGCTGACGTTTTGTTTGAAGAGTTTCGCGGCAAGCTGCGCTGGGAGTGGGTGGCCGGTTTGAGCGCTTCCGAGCGGCCATTCGATGAAGTGGCTGTGCGTGCTGCGCGCTCTGGGGCTGATTTGGTGGGGTATCTCAATTACATCCACCCCTACCGCGTGCAAATTTTGGGCGAGCGCGAAATTGCCTACATCACCAAAGGCAACGCGGCCGACTGCGCACGCCGCGTGGCGCGCATCGTCACCCTAGAACCGCCATTTTTGGTGTTGGCCGATGGGCAGCATGCGCCCGATGAGTTGCTCGCCATGTGTGAACGGGCGCAATTGCCCATGTTTGCAACCCATGAGTCGGCCGCTTTTGTGATTGACGTGCTCAGAGCCTATTTGTCCAAACACTTTGCGGACCGCACCTCGATGCATGGCGTGTTCATGGACATTCTGGGCTTGGGCGTGATGATCACTGGCGAGTCCGGTTTGGGCAAAAGTGAACTCGGCTTGGAACTCATCTCCCGTGGCAATGGTTTGGTGGCAGATGATGCGGTCGATTTGTTTCGCATCAACCAAGCCACCATCGAGGGGCGTTGCCCCGAGTTGTTGCAAAACTTGCTCGAAGTGCGCGGCATCGGCTTGCTCGACATCCGTGCCATTTTTGGCGAAACAGCGGTGCGTCGCAAAATGCGACTCAAACTCATCGTTCACCTGGTTCGCAAAGAAACCTTGGAGCGCGATTACGAGCGCTTACCCCACGAGCCATTGACCCAAGACGTGTTGGGTGTGCCGGTGCGCAAAGTGGTGATTCAGGTGGTCGCTGGACGCAACATTGCTGTGTTGGTCGAGGCGGCGGTGCGCAACTCTATCTTGCAATTGCGTGGGGTTGACACCTACCAAGAATTCATCGCGCGGCATCGCCGTGCCATGGAATCCTAAGTCACGCGTTTTTCGCGGCTGAGGGCTTGACGGTGCGGTGCGGGCACACTTTTTTACGGCAATGCGCATACAAACTCAGCGCGTGATCGGCAATTTCAAAGCCTTGTTTTTTGGCCACTTTGATTTGAAGGGCCTCAATCTCGGGGTCATGAAACTCCTCCACGCGGCCGCAATCGAGGCACACCAAATGGTCGTGATGCTCGCCTTCGTTGAGCTCGTACACCGCCCGTTCGCTCTCAAAGTGACTGCGTTTGAGAATGTCAGCCTGTTCAAACTGCATCAACACCCGGTACACCGTGGCTAAACCAATGTCGATGTTTTGCGTCAGCATGTGACGGTACACATCTTCGGCCGTCATGTGGCGCTGGGTGCCGCGCTGAAACAGCTCCAGAATTTTCAGCCGCGGTAAGGTGGCCTTGAGGCCAATGCTTTTGAGGTCGTCAGCGTGTGCCATGATGGGTTTCCAAGTCGAGTTCAATAGCTGCCCGCTACAATGAACTGATCATATCCTTACCGCCCATTTCGGCCTTTCACACCATGTTTGAATCCTGTCGAAAAGCCTTCAATCAGCGCTCAGTTTTGCGGCTCACTGGCATCATTCTTGTGATGGTCGCAGGGCTTGGTGTGTCAGCCTGTTCAAGTTGGGTCACCCCCTACCGCTCCGAGGTGGTTCAAGGTAATTTTGTGTCCCGAGAGCAGGTGCAAGCGCTGCGCATCGGCATGCCGCGCCAAGCCGTGCGCGATATTTTGGGCACCCCTTTGGTCACCAGCCTTTTCCATGCCGACCGCTGGGACTACGCCTTCACCATCCGACGCCAAGGTGCCGAGCCACAGCAGCGTCACCTGAGTGTGTTTTTCATCAATGGGGTGCTCGATCGCATGGAGGGCGACCCCTTGCCGACCGAGGCAGAGTTTGCAGCCAAGGTTGACACCCGTCGGCCCGCGCCGAGAACCCCCAATCTGGTGGCCAGCGAAGATGCGCTGGCGAAGTTTCCATCCAAGGCTGTGCCTGCCAACGTCGGTGCACCGGCTAAAGGCGAAGGCAACTACCCTCCGCTTGAAAGTCAGTGAACCATGGCTCATTCCACCCCGCCTTTGAACATCGCCATTGCTGGCGCCAGCGGCCGCATGGGCCAAATGCTGATTGAAGCTGTGCGCCAAGCGGATGGCTTGCGCCTGAGCGGTGCTTTGGATGTGCCGTCCAGCCCAGGCATTGGCAACGACGCCACCGGATTTTTGGGGCAAGCCAGTGGCATCAACATTCAAGCTGACGTGCGTGCGGGCTTGCAACACAGCCAGGTCTTGATCGACTTCACCCGCCCCGAGGGCACCTTGGCCCACTTGGCCATTTGCCGAGAACTGGGTGTGAAGTTGGTCATCGGCACCACCGGATTCACCGACGCACAAAAAGCAGAAATTACCGCTGCCGCACAAGACATTGCCATCGTGATGGCGCCCAACATGAGCGTGGGTGTGAACGTGACCTTGAAGCTGTTGCAAATGGCGGCACAGGCCATGCCCACGGGCTATGACATCGAGATCATCGAAGCCCACCACCGCCACAAAGTCGACGCACCTTCGGGCACCGCATTGAAGATGGGCGAAGTGATCGCCGAAGCTCTGGGACGTGACTTGAAAGACTGTGCGGTCTACGAGCGCTATGGCCACACGGGTGAACGTGACCCCTCCACCATCGGCTTTGCCACCATTCGGGGCGGTGACATCGTGGGCGACCACACGGTCTTGTTTGCCGGTACGGGCGAGCGCATCGAGGTAACCCACAAGTCATCCAGTCGTGCCACTTATGCCCAAGGCAGTTTGCGTGCGGCGCGCTTTTTGGCGGGCCAGAGCCATGGCCTGTTTGACATGTTCGACGTTTTGAACTTGCGGTGAGTGGCATGTCGTTGACCTTGGGCCAAGATGTCTTGAGTGTCACGTTGACCCTGCTGCTGTTGGCCATGTCTGTTGCCAGTTGGAGCGTCATTGTTTACAAAACCTGGCTGTTGCGTCGCGTACATGCTGACCTACCCATCGCCAAAGCTGCTTTTTGGCAAGCCCCTGATTTTTCCCAAGCGCTGGCGGTGCTGGCCGGCTTGGACCGCCAGCGCGTGTTGTTGCCTTTGGCGCAGGCCCATCAGCACCTCATGCCGGGTACCTTAGGCGATCAGGGCGATAGGGCGGCGCAACGCACCCGCGTGTTGCGCGATGCCTTGCACCAGGTGCTGCACCGCCTGCAAACTGGACAAGTGCTGCTGGCCAGCGTGGGGGCGACGGCGCCCTTTGTGGGGCTGCTTGGCACCGTATGGGGCATTTACCTTGCGTTGGCTGGCATGGCGGTGGCCACCCAGCTCACCATGGAGCGCGTGGCGGGCCCCGTGGGCGAGGCCCTCATCATGACTGCGGCGGGTCTGGCGGTGGCGCTGCCTGCGGTGTTGGCCTTCAACGTCATGGGCCGCGTGATCAACCGCGTGGAGCAAGAGCTGGAAGGCTTTGCCTACGACTTACGGACCCTGTGAATGGCCTTCGGTCGTTTTGAACGCACACCCGGGCAAACGCCCATGAGTGAGATCAACGTCACGCCATTGGTCGACGTGATGATGGTCTTGTTGGTCATCTTCATCCTCACAGCGCCTCTGCTGGGCAGTGCTTTGAAGTTGGATTTGCCGCAAGCGCAGGGTGCGTCCGCAAGCGCTGCGGCGCAGGCGGTGCGTCTGAGTGTGGACGCACAGGGCCAAGTGTTCTTGGATGATCAGCCCATGGCACTGGATGCCTTGGCGCAGGCCTTGAAGTCACGTGCCGCGCAGGCGATTGCCGCAGGACAGGCCGAGTTGCCTGAGGTGCAACTCCAGGCGGACACCCAAGTGCCCTACGGCCGCGTGGTCGAGGTGATGGACTTGGCGCAATTGGCGGGGCTGAATCGGATGGGCTTTGTCACGCAGCGCAAGCCGGACACGCCCAAGCCCTAAAATCGAGTCATTCCCGCCGGTGAGACTGGCGACGTACCCTGTGTCCGCGCAGGGTTTTATGACCGACTCCATGCAAGACAAATACAACCACACCGAGGTCGAACGCGCTGTTCAGACCGCTTGGACCCAAAGCGACGCCTACCGTGTGACCGAAAACGCACGCGACGCGCAAGGCCAGCTAAAAAAGAAGTTCTACGCTTGCTCCATGCTGCCCTACCCCAGTGGCAAGCTGCACATGGGCCACGTGCGCAACTACACCATCAACGACATGCTCACGCGCAGCCTGCGCATGAAGGGCTGGAATGTTTTGATGCCCATGGGCTGGGATGCGTTTGGCCTGCCTGCTGAAAACGCCGCTTTGAAAAATGGCGTGCCACCGGCCAAGTGGACCTATGAAAACATCGCCTACATGAAGCAGCAAATGCAGGCCATGGGCTTGGCGATTGACTGGTCGCGCGAAGTGGCCACCTGCGACCCCACTTATTACAAGTGGAACCAGTGGCTGTTTTTGAAGATGCTGGAAAAAGGCATCGCCTACCGCAAAACCCAAGTCGTCAACTGGGACCCGGTGGACCAAACTGTGCTGGCCAACGAACAGGTCATTGACGGCAAAGGCTGGCGCACCGGTGCGGTGGTCGAGAAGCGCGAAATCCCGGGCTACTACCTCAACATCACCCAGTACGCGCCCGAGCTGCTGGCGCATGTGCAAATTGGCAACGACAAAGCCACCCTCAACGGCTGGCCCGACAAAGTGCGCTTGATGCAAGAAAACTGGATTGGCAAATCCGAAGGTGTGCGCTTTGCCTTTCCCCACAGCATCCAGGGTGCTGACGGCGCCTTGATTGGCGATGGCCGCATGTACGTGTT
Source organism: Limnohabitans sp. (assembly GCF_046052825.1). Taxonomy (GTDB): domain Bacteria; phylum Pseudomonadota; class Gammaproteobacteria; order Burkholderiales; family Burkholderiaceae_C; genus Limnohabitans. The sequence continues at coordinate 816 of NZ_JAVLFP010000091.1, read as the reverse complement.
CACCACGCGTGCCGACACCCTCATGGGCGTGACCTTCTGCGCGGTGGCGGCCGAACACCCACTCGCTTTGCATGCCGCGGTTTCCAACCCCGCTTTGGCCGCGTTCCTTGAATCCTGCAAATCCGGGGGCACCACCGAAGCCGAACTCGCCACCCAAGAAAAGAAGGGCATGGCCACAGGCTTGTTTGTCACGCACCCTTTGACAGGTGCGCAAGTCGAGGTGTGGGTGGGCAACTATGTGCTGATGTCGTATGGCGACGGCGCCGTGATGGGCGTGCCTGCGCATGACGAGCGCGATTTTGAATTTGCCTTGAAATACAACTTGCCCATTCGGCAGGTGGTGGGCCTTGACGCAGCCGCAGCGCCCTCGACGGGTACGCCAGGCTCCTCATACGCCAGCTCAAAATCGTCGCCCGACGCACCCGCCGATGCCGCGGCGTTCGATGCCAACACTTGGCAAGAGTGGTATGCCACCAAAGCCGGTGTGTGCGTGAACTCTGGGGCGCTTGACGGCCTGCGGTTCAAAGACGCGGTGAACCAAGTCGCCGAGTTGTTGGCCACCCAAGGCCTGGGCGAGAAAAAGACCACTTGGCGTCTGCGCGACTGGGGCGTGAGCCGCCAGCGCTACTGGGGCACGCCCATCCCCATCAGTCATTGCGACGAACACGGTGCGGTGCCCGTGCCCGAGAAAGACCTGCCGGTGGTGTTGCCGCAAGATTGCATTCCTGACGGTTCTGGCAACCCCTTGCACACACACGAAGGCTTCCACGCAGGGGTGGCCTGCCCCGTGTGTGGCAAGCCCGCGCGTCGCGAGAC